>CAIXLY010000042.1 GCA_903920455.1 uncultured bacterium
TAACTATAACAGCTCAGATAAAGAAATACGAACTGCAAAATGCATTCAAATCTGTTTTTTTGCTTCTCTTTGCAGCATGTTAAATAAACTGCAGCAAAAGTGGAACGTTTCGTCAATGAAACTGTTTATGATACTTTGCACTTTTGCAATTACAGGTACCTCTACCGCCTATGTTTCGCGCAGCATTACTGCTTGGGTTGGGTTTAATGAAACCACTTTTTGGCTATGGGCATTCTTGCTTCGCCTAACCATACTGATATTCGGATATCAGGTTATTCTATTGATTGTGGCATTTTTATTGGGACAATTCAAGTTTTTCTGGAATTATGAGAAAAAAATCCTTCGCAGGATGGGTGTTCTTCCATATGAACAAATCAACTTGGCCATTTTTGCCTCTGGAAAAGGAAGTAACGCTGAAAAAATAATACAATACTTTGAAAATCAAAAGAATACACATGTTAAGTTAATTGTTTCAAGCCGTCCCGATGCAGGGGTTTTGGACATCGCTGCCCGCTACGGTATTGAGGCCATGGTACTTGAGAAAAAAAGGTTTGCCGACACCCCAGAATTTATAGAAATACTTAAAAATCAAGGTATTACGCATATTGTATTGGCAGGTTTCCTATGGAAGGTGCCGCAGCAACTCACTGCCGCTTACCCCAATCGCATTATCAATATACACCCCGCCCTCTTACCTTCCTATGGTGGAAAAGGAATGTACGGAGAGAAAGTACATCAAGCGGTAATTGAGGCAGGCGACAAGGAATCTGGCATCACCATTCATTATGTAGATGATCAATATGACAACGGGAAAATCATCTTTCAGAAAAAACTTGAGGTATTGCCAACAGACACTTCGGATAGTCTTGCCGAAAAAATCCATCTCCTTGAACATAAATACTACCCGTCAGTCATCAAGAAATGGGTGAGAAGATGATAACGGATTATCCATCTTCATTATCCGAATTACATTTATATTGACACACACAACTTAAATTATTGATCCGAGCTGCATTCATTTTAGCATTTTTCCTCACTGCCAGCAACATTCAATCACAAGTTTGGCTGACAGGAAGAGTATATGACTCCACACGAATGGTATCAATTGCTGCGGTAAAAGTTACCTCCACAAAAGGACAAATCACATTTACAGACTCCATAGGACGATATGGAATTAGTGTTGACAAAACAGATTCAGTTGTCTTTACTTACATGGGTAGATCAACCACCTATTTCCCGGTCAAGAATATTAAATACCCTGCAGGATTTGATATCTCTCTCCAACTAAGGGTTAATGATAGATATCAAACGCTGAAAGAAGTGGTGGTCATCGGAAAATCCTACAGGGAAGACTCAACAGAAAATCGGGAAAAATATAGAAGGATATTTGAATTTGAAGGAGGCGGACTTCAATTTTCAGGAGCATCGGGGAACCTGGATCCGAATAGCCTGATCAATGCATTCAAGTTTAGAAAAAATAAAGTGATGCGCAGTTTCCAAAACCGACTGGTTAGGGAAGAGCAGGAAAAATTCGTAGACAGCAGGTTCAACAAATCATTGGTAAGACAAATAACCGGATTGCAGGAGCAAGAACTTGAAAGGTTCATGCGTTTGTGGCGACCAAGCTACGAACTGACTGCAATAAGTGAAGAGTATCAATTCTATCAATACATTCTTGATGCTTCGAGATATTTTAAGGACGGCATCCTGCCCAAGACAAAGTTGTCGGTCCAGTAGATCTCGAATTAATACACCTGAAAAGTATTTTGACTACCTTGAAGCAACATTATTATATCATGAATAAAATTCTTTTGCTCTTTTTCTTTTCCATCACATTATCGTGCTCATTTGGGCAGTCAACTCAATTCAAGTCCAATCCAGCAAAAATTGATGTTTCAAAAGACCGACTGCAGATCATTGATAAGAACATGCAGCAATGGGTTGATAAAAAATGGATTAGTGGTGGAGTAGGATTGATTCTTCGCGATGGGAAAGTGATTTATCACAAAGCAGTGGGATTTGCAAACATGGAAAAAAACATTCCCATGCAAGAGAACAATATCTTTCGTATCGCATCACAAACAAAAGCAATTACAAGTCTTGCAGTAATGATGCTTTATGAAGAAGGCGCGTTTCTTTTGGATGATCCTATCTCTTCATTCATTCCAGAATTTTCTAATCCTAAAGTTCTTGACAAGTTCAATGAAAAAGATAGCAGCTATACTACCACACCAGCAATAAGAGAAATCACCATCAGAGATCTGCTCACACATACCTCGGGTATTGGCTATGCACAGATTGGCTCATCAACTGCAGTTGCAGTATATGCAAAAAATGGTGTTGTGGGTGGGATAGGAATGAAAGAGATCACACTTGCTGAAAATATAAAAAGGCTTGGGCCCCTTCCCTTGTTCCACCAACCTGGAGAGAAATTTACATATGGCCTTAATACCGATGTGCTGGGTTATCTCGTAGAAGTGGTTTCAGGAATGACCCTTGATCAGTTCTTTCAGAAAAAGATCTTTACTCCCCTGGGGATGAAAGACACCTACTTCTATCTTCCCAAGGAAAAATTCTCAAGATTAGTTGCCCTTTACTCAAATGTCAACGGGAAATTGGCTGAAGCAGAACCTACATTTAATGTCAATGGCACTGTCTATCGTGACTTCCCAATCATGAACCTTGACATGTTCAGTGGAGGTGGTGGACTGTCCTCAACGATAATGGATTATGCCATCTTCCTTCAAATGATGTTAAATGGAGGAGAATACAACGGCGTCCGCCTACTCAGTCGCAACAGTGTTCGCATGATGACACAAAATCAAATTGGTGATATCGATATCGGTGCAAATAAATTTGGACTTGGATTTGGCATCACAACAGAAAAAGGGAGCGCACGCATACCTACAAATCAAGGAACTTTTGACTGGGGTGGGATCTTTGCCACAACATATTGGGTAGATCCAAAAGAAAAACTGGTGGGATTATTTTTTCAAAACGCATTTCCTACAGATCACGGAGACGTTTCAGAGCGGTTTAAAGTGCTGGCGTATCAAGCAATAAATGATTAAACAATGAAAAAATATCTATGCCTCCTTGAATGTTTATTGCTCTGCGCATCGAATACATAGCTTGGGAAAAGAGGATATAGCAACATTGATATAAAAAAGATACTTGGTAGAAATTTCATCAGGGTATTTAGATAAAATCAACCTTAATTTGTGAAATGTATAAAACCATCAATAACCCAATATTTAAAATAAAGTCAGCATATATGAAAAAGATATTATTTGTGTTAGCCGCAATAAGCGTTTTCGGCAGTGTCAGTTCCCAGGATTTTGGACTGCAACTTTACTCTTTGAGAAACCAATTAAAAAAAGATTTTAAGGGGGGCTTGGACAGCATCCATGAATTTGGGATTCGCAACGTAGAAGGAAATGAGTTTTATGGCATCACGCCTGAAAAGTTCAGAAAGGGAATAGACGAACAAGGATTAAAACTTGTAAGCTTTGCTGTTGATTATGACGACCTTAAAAAGGACCTCACACCAGTGATACAAAGAGCAAGATTATTGGGCGTATCTTTTTTGGTGTGTTATTGGATACCACACAAGAGCAGCAACTTTGATATGTCGAATGTAGATGAAGCAGCAGCAATATTTAATCAAGCAGGAAAAATATTGAAGGAAAATGGAATACAACTTTGCTATCATAACCACGGGTATGAATTTCAGCCTTCTGCCAATGGTACACTTTTTGGTGATTTGCTTATGAAAACCAACCCGGATTATGTAAGCTATGAGCTTGATGTTTTTTGGGCAAAGCAAGGCTGTGTAGATCCAGTACAATTGATGAAGAAATATCCATCACGCTTTATGTTGATGCACCTCAAAGACCGTCAGATAGGCACAAGGTGTGATTTAAGCGGTAATGCCAACGAAGAAACAAATGTTGTACTTGGCAATGGCGATGTAAACATCAAAAAAGTAATGCGGGCTGCAAAAAAAACCAATGTGAAGTATTTTTTCATCGAAGATGAATCCACCCGTGTAATGCAACAAATACCTCAAAGTCTTGGCTATCTGAAGTCGCTTAAATAAAGCATGAAATATCTGATGCTGGACCGCAGGTTGTTTTGATAAAGTATTTCAATGAATATTAAGCCTGATCTTCTTTGTTGTATTTCCTGTCAACCGCTTCAAGAAGGGATGTTGTTATGGAAACAATCAGACTGAAAAACAATGCAGCTCCAAAAGAATCTACTTTAAAGCCATCAACAAAATAAGCACCCATCATCACAATGATGGCATTCACCACAAAAAGAAAAAGCCCTAACGTCAATATCGTAAATGGTATGGTGAAAATAATCAGTATAGGGCGAATAAATATGTTCAGCAAGGTGATCACAGTGGCAGCAGCCAATGCAGTGAAAAAATCATGAACCTCTACTCCAGGAACAATTTTACCTGCTACAATCACAGCTAGCCATGTAAAAAAAAGACGGATGAGATATTTTTTCATTAAAACTGAATTAAGATTTCAAGTAAGGAACATAACGCATGCGAATAGTTGAAAGAAAAATCACCAAGCATATTGGCATGATTCAATCAAATCTTAGACCACAACCAGTTCGTAAAACTCCTCAGGATTTAAATACTTTATAGCCATCTTATTCAACTCGCTTGCATCAATATGCTTGATAGTATCAACAGCATTATAAAAGTACTTTTCATCCAATCCGTTCAGTATTAAATTTTTCCACCTTCCAATAATTTGAAAAGGACCATCAAGATCACCAAGCAATGTACCAATGAGGTAGTTTTTAACAAGCAGCAACTCGTCATTACCAATTTCCCCTTCTCTCAATCGTTGCATTTCATGATAGACCTCTTTCACAGTTGCCTCACACACTTCTCTTCCTGCCTCGGTACTAATCATCCAGGCACCGCCATGAATATGATTAACCAGAAAACTATAGATCCCATAAGTATATCCCTTGTCCTCCCTAATATTGGTCATTAGCCTCGATCCAAAAAAACCACCAAACAAAGCATTCAACACCTGCACTTTAGGAAAGTCGGGATGGGTTCTTGTAGGAAAAGGCCTGGCGATACGCACCGAACCCTGAACGCCATCAACATCATTAATAATGTTCCACTGCTTTTGATCCGCTGCAACAATTTCATGTTTCGGCTCTACAATTGCTTGTTGATTGAATGGAAGACCACCAAAAAAATCATTCATTAATTTCTCAAAGTGCGGCGGCAGAATCCCTGCAGAAAAAATCGTGCAGTGACCAGTTTTATAATACTGGGCATAATAAACCTCGAGTTCAGATTTGCTAATCGCATCATAGTCTTCGACAGCACTGTATACACCATAAGGATGGTTAATCCCGAACAGCAATTCATCGATTTTTCTTCCTGCAATAAAATCACATTTCTTTAGGTTTACCGCCAACTTCTGTTTCATGTTCTGCCGATAGATATTCAATTCTTCTTCGGGAAACACGGCATCTGTAAACAACTCCTGAACCAACGGCAATACATTTTCAAGATGCCTTGATAAACAGTGAAGCGTTACTACAGCAGTTTCATTATAGCAACTGCGGCTCAGGTAGGCGCCATAAAAATCAACATACTCATTGATCTGATACGCAGTACGTTTTTTAGTACCATTTTTGATCAGAAAATTTGTCGCCGATGAAAGATTTTTTTTCTTCTCGAACCAATTCCCTGCTTTAAAGACCCACTCAATTTGTACTACTTCCTCGGTTCCTGCATTGAGACTATATACATCAACCCCATTGGCCAACTTGAATTGATCGGGATGCTTAAGGACTAACTTGTATTCCACCGCATCTTTAATATGAGGGGCTATTTTTCTGTCTGGCATGTAATAATTTTACTGTTTACTGATTAATTCTCTGCTAGGTACCAAAGCGTGTTGCTGTTGGATGGAACCAATATCTGGTTGGCCAAACGATTAAGGTCTGTGACAGTTACCTCTTGGTATTTTTTAAATTCGGTATTCATCATTTCCCCATCGCCAAGCAATTCATAGTAGGCAAGACTGCCGGCCCTATTCATCACACTCATGTCTTCAAAAGCCATCACACTTTCCGTCTTGTTTTGTACTTTTTGTAACTCCCGCTCATCAATCAAATGCTGTTTTACCTTATCCAGTTCCTTCTCTATGGCATCCTCTGCATCTTTCATTGCAACCCCTTTAACAAGCTGTCCCTCAATGGTAATAATGCCATTATCCAAGCTTCCAAAATGAAAGCAATTGATGCCAGAGAATAATTGTTGCTCTTTAACTAGTGCTTGATAAAGCCTGGAAGACGCACCCCCACCAAGAATATCAGTTAGCAAATCAGTAGCATAATAGTCGTCATCAAGCCTGCCACACATATGCCAGGTTTTGTAGATGGCATCAAGCGGCACTTTTCTGTGAACAGTCATTCTCCTCTCTTCCTGCTGCTCCTCTTCCTTAGGAAGCATGCGGATATATTTCTCCCCAGAGGGGATATCCCCGAACCATTTTTCAGCAAGCAGCCTTACATTATCTATGGTTACATTTCCTGCAACAACAAGAATTGCGTTTGAAGGAGTATAGTGCTTGAAAAAAAATTGTTTGACATCTTCAAGGGTTGCATTCTCCACATGCGACAACTCTTTCCCAATCGTCATCCAACGATACGGGTGATTTTTATACGTGAGCCCTCGCATGATATGCCAAACATCTCCATAGGGCTTATTGATATAATGTTCCTTGAATTCCTCACAGACTACTTTTCGTTGTACGTCCAAACTCTTCTTGCCGAAAGCCAGACTTAACATGCGATCACTTTCAAGCCAAAAAGCGGTTTCAAGATTTTCTGCAGGCAGCTGGCAATAATAATTTGTCAGGTCATTCGTCGTATATGCATTGTTTTCACCACCTGCCAGTTGAAGAGGATCATCGTAATCGGGAATATGTACAGACCCCCCAAACATGAGGTGCTCAAACAAGTGGGCAAAGCCAGTCTGCTCTGGATTCTCATCGCGCGCGCCAACGTCATACAACACATTGACCACGGCCATCGGGGTGCTCTGATCTGTATGAACCAAGACCTTAAGTCCATTTCCAAGCATGAATCGTTCAAATCGTATCATGGTGCAAAAGTAAACAAATGAAAAATGTCAGCTCAATCAATCTGAAGAAACGAATAAAAGCAGAATCTATTCAACACTCATTTATTCTCGAATTTAAACTATTGATGCCCTAACTTTGTTTGCTATACAATGGAAACCATGTACGATCTCAATAATTTATACGAAAAAGCACTCCAGCTTGAGTTTCTAACTGCCGAAGAGGGTTTGTTTCTATTCAAAGAAGCGCCCCTTGCTGAACTGATGCAGGTCGCAGACCAACTCAGAAAAAAACAAGTCCCACACGGTAAGGTCAGCTGGCAAATAGACAGAAATGTAAACACCACGAATGTTTGCATTGCAAACTGCAAATTCTGTAATTTCTACCGTATACCCGGCCATGCAGAAGCATACATCACCACGATGGATACCTACAGAGAGAAAATAAAGGAAACCATTCAGTGGGGTGGCGATCAGTTGTTGCTACAAGGTGGCCATCATCCGGACCTTGGACTAAAATATTACACAGATACTTTTCGTGCGATAAAGAGTGAATTTCCGGACATCCGCCTTCATGCGCTCGGTCCACCTGAAATTGCCCACATCACTAAAATTGAAAAGTCGACACACCGGGAAATTCTCTCTGCCTTGAAAGAAGCAGGGCTCAACTCTCTCCCTGGCGCTGGGGCTGAAATACTGGTAGACCGTGTACGAAAGTTGGTGAGCAATGGAAAATGTGGAGCTCAGGAATGGCTGGATGTGATGGCTGAAGCCCATCAACAAAACATCACCACCTCTGCAACGATGATGTTTGGACATGTTGAAACACTAGAAGAAAGATTTGAGCACCTCATAAAAATTCGTGAAGTACAATCAAAAAAACCTGAAAAAGCCAATGGGTTCCTTGCCTTTATCCCGTGGACCTTTCAGGACGTAGATACCTTGCTCACGAAAATTCGTGGCGTGCAGAATCTAACTACGGGTGAAGAATACATAAGAATGATTGCGATCAGCAGGATTATGTTGCCAAATATCAAAAACATACAGGCATCATGGCTTACCGTAGGGAAAAAGATTGCACAGATTTGTTTACATGCAGGGGCAAATGATTTCGGCAGCATCATGCTGGAAGAGAATGTGGTCAGTGCAGCGGGTGCGCCACACCGTTTTACCTATAAGTCAATACAAGAATCCATCAGAGAAGCGGGATTCGAACCACAACTAAGAACTCAGGAATATGAGTGGAGAAAACTACCGGAAAATATCGAAGAGCAAGTGATTAATTACTAGGCTGGGAGTTGAAGTAGGGTTGAGAGAAGTTGAGGGAAGTTTAGAAAGGTTTAAAAGCAACATCTCAACCTCTCTAAACTTCTCTAAACATTTCTAAACTCTCGTAAGCTTTATCGGAGTAGTTTTATTTGCATTCCACTGTGCAACATAAATGCTATCGTCCTCATCGATACACACATCATGTCCGTGGTGGAACACTTTTGATTCGTGCTGGAATGTTTGCTGAAGTACACCATTTTTGTAAATAGGTGCAGTTCCGCCCGGACTAGCAAGCACTTTATAGTTTGTATCGAGGATTGTTAGAAACCCTGAACTGTTTAGTTGATTACCTTCTTTGTCCTTAGACCAGCATACGCCAGCATATAAATGCTGACCATGGATTACAGGCCTACACACATACATCCCTGGAGTATCAATGCGTTTTATGAATTTACCATCTAAGGTGAACACCTTGAAACAGCACTCTTCCCTTGAAGTACATATCAACACCGGATTGTCTTTATCGCGGTTGTCTACAACAACACCATGTGCGCAATGTAGGTTATGCTCTTTGTTGTCATTATTATGACCACCAAACTTTCTAATGAATCTTCCTCTGCTGTCGAAATGAAGAATGTAGTCAGAGCCATACCCATCAGCTACATAAATATCTCCATTGGGAGCGATAGCAGTTTCAGTTGGGTGATACCCTTCATCGTCTTTATAAACGCCGATTGCATGAGGTTGGGGGAGAGTAAAAATAATCCTTCCCTTCACATTTGTTTTTATCACATTTCCCGGCTGTGATTTTCCTGCCCCTGAAAGATCAGTATAAAATCCATTGTCAACGATCAACAGAAAATCTTCTCCATTCTCTTTGCTAATGGAAAGTCCGTGCCCCGCTGGATATGAAGTTCCCCAGGATTCTATAAGCTGTCCTGATTTATCAAATATGAGTATGTTATTGTGAGTATCATCTCCAACAAGGATCAATCGCCCTTGACTGTCCTGAATCATTTCATGACAATTGTTTACAGGATGAGTGCTAGAACTAATTTTTGCCCAGCCATGGTCTACCTTATAAGTAAACCCATTGTGTCCAAGGATTAATTCTTCAGGCTTTATCCCTTTATTGCCAATTGAAAAGGCAAATGACTTGCTGGCAAGCAATCCTGCAGAAGCCAATGCAGCTGATTGTATAAAAGTTCTTCTTGTTTTCATATTATGAATATACAAATTTTCGCATTTATTTTTCAACTTTCCTTGCCCACAGTTTTCATAAAAATGGCCCCGCCTAGATGCCTCCATTAATGAACATGCGTGATGGACGATCTCAAACCTGAGCTGAATATCCACCTCTTGAGAGCAGCGACTAGGGATGTTGGTCTAGATAATGCCTCTGGCTGGACAAACATCATGAAAAAACAGAACGGGATTCTTGAAGTACGGTCCAACTTCCTTCCTGGAGCTCCATCTCCAATTCTCCTGCATCCCATCCACAATACCCGATGAAGAGTTTAATTTCATCCTTAGATGCTCCAATTGCATTGATTGCATCAATGACCTGTAGAATGGACCCTCCAGCATACATGCCATTAGAAAGTGGCTGGCCTCCTTCAATAAGATCAGGTCTGCTGTGCAAAATATAGATGTGTTCGGGATCTACGGGTCCCCCTTCAAAAATAGGAAATGGTTGGCTGTGCCGAAACTCCTCCAGCTCATGCAACGATCGTCCAAGCGGCTTGTTCACCACAAAGCCTTCGGCTCCGTCGGCGTTATTTTCAATAATTAGAATGATAGCATCTTCAAAAAAGCTGCCCCTCAAGGCTGCCGTGCTTTTGATATAGGATCCCGCTTTGATCATATGTTGAAATATCTGGAAAACTCGAATTTAGATCAAGTGCACTTTTTGTTTTGCAAGAGGTCTGGATATATTTCTCAAGTATATGTAACAGCAATAATTCATGTCTGCATGCAATCATTAGCTAAAGAGATACTCTACATCCTCTCTTGAAAGGCTCTTGACAAATCCTGAATCATCCGCTACAAGATCTCTGGCAAGTGTTCGTTTCTTATCCTGTAACTGGAGTATTTTATCTTCGATAGTGTCTTTGCAAATCATACGATAAGCAAAAATATTTTTGGTCTGCCCGATACGATGGGTGCGATCTATGGCCTGTTGTTCAACTGCTGGATTCCACCAAGGATCGACGATGTATACGTAATCAGCAGCGGTTAGGTTAAGACCCACACCACCAGCTTTAAGAGATATCAAGAACACACGCACTTCGTCATTGTTTTGGAAACTCTGAATGGCCTTTTCCCGATCTGGAGCGCTTGTACTGCCATCAAAATATTCAAACCGCACGCCCAATTCAGTTAGTTTTTCTTTGATCAGGGCAAGCATGCCAAGAAACTGAGAAAAAATTAATGCCTTGTGGTTGCCAATATTTTCAGTGATTTCTCTTGCGAGTTCGTCCAACTTCACTGAAACATTCGGCATCGGCTCAGCCTCATTCATGATAGCAGGGGAATCACAAATCTGACGCAGCTTCATTAGTCCTTGAAGGATAGTGAGCTGAGATTTCTGTATGCCATGCTCTTTGATTACGCCAAGTATTTTATCGCGATAATCATTTCTGTATGCATCGTAAATATTCCGCTGGTCTTCTTCCATCTCGCAGAACAGAATAGTCTCGGTTTTATCAGGCAGGTCTTTTGCCACCTGTTCCTTGGTTCTCCTGAGGATAAACGGATAAAGTAATTTCTTTAAATGTTCTTTGTGCTCACGCTCGCCAAATTTATCAATCGGAGTAGCAAATTCATTTCTAAAATTTTCAACACTTCCCAACATCCCAGGATTCAGAAAATTCATCTGTGCATAAATATCAAATGTGTTGTTCTGTAATGGCGTACCACTCATGCAAAGCCTGTTCTTGGCATTGAGTAAACAAGCTGCTTTTGTAACCTTGCTCTGTGGATTTTTAATTGCCTGGGATTCATCCAACACGATATAATCAAACTGGGTCTCTACCATGAACTTGATATCACTACGCAGTGTTCCATAAGTAGTAATCACCACATCAAATTGATCAAAAATCTTTTTATCCCTTTGCCTTTCTCCGCCATGATGAATGCTATACGTTAAGTTGGGCGTGAATTTTTTAATCTCATTTTCCCAGTTGTACATCAAGGTAGTTGGACAAACCACGAGTGCGGTCATGCTCGGATTTTGGTCTTTATACAATTGCAGTGAAGAAAGCGCTTGTATTGTTTTACCGAGACCCATATCATCAGCAAGAATACCACCCCAACCCACTTCAGTAAGATAATTTAGCCAATGGTATCCCGCAACCTGATAAGGCCTGAGAATATGTGCAAGTGCCTCAGGGGGATCAACTTCAGTGATTCTATTGAAAGATCTTAAGCGATCATACTTCTCTTCAAGCTTGATCATCACTTCCGTTTCATCTATGCCGTTATACAATTCATCGATGATGCTTAAATGATATTTTGAGAGACGCAGTTGATCCTGTTTCCCCTCACCGACACGAAATAGCAGAGAATATTTTTTTAGCCACTCATCAGGAAGAATTCCCAATGTGCCATCGTTCAGTTGTACAAACTGCTGTTTGTTTGTAAGCGCGCGCTTGATCTCTTCAATGGTAACCTTCTGATCGCCAAATACAATGTCAACTTTGGCATCAAACCAATCAACACCATTGCTGATTTGAATTCTTGTCTCCGGCTTTGCAGTATTGAATCTATAATTTTTCAAGACCTCAAATCCAATTACTGGAATTTCAGCCTCCTTCATTGCGTCAACGAATAAAAAGAACCAATTGTTTCTCAATACTTCAGTTCCTTTCAAGACCAGGTTAAAACTGTTTTCTGTCTTGATGAAGTTGGAGTGAAGAGAACCAAGTTTTTTTACAAAATCAGATTCCTTCGCTACATTTCTACGAATCAATTTGACCTTGGTGCCTTCTGGCAAAAAGATGGTTTCTTTATCTGAATACTTTACTTCATAGCCCTGATATAAAAAAACCGGAGAGAAAATCAAGTACTCATTTTTTTCCTGAAGCTGGAGCTGCATCGCTGGCTGTCCTTCAAACACTTCAGTAAGTATGTCTCTATCAAAGTCTGCCTTATACTTACGGGCAAATGGAAGAACATGCTTTTCAAGAAATTCTGGCCATGCTGCAATTGATATTTTTCTATTTCGCTCAGGAATAAATTCAGTAACCGCCTCAAGTTCTTCTAAAGAGTTCCACGTATAAATCGTGTTATTAAACAATGTGAGTAGTGAAGATGTCCATTCATTCGCAGTCAATTCAATATCCCATTCCTCAATATGTACCTTCGGCTCAATCTGTATATGTTTCTTAGCTGCAGTAACATCGAGTGCTGGAGTCATTCTGCCGTTGCCTATCCCTACTTTTTTTAGATTGGCAGTAGTGAATGTTTTTCCAGGCTGCAATCTCATAAACACAGTTCTGTCGGCATGCTCCTGAAAAAGCTTTACCAATTTTGGGTGCAGGTACTCATCAATAAGCTGTGTAGTCTCCGCAGGAAGCCCCTCTTCCTCTGAATAAATAATATTTTCCCAGATACCAGAGAAAGGTGAATTCCTGCTTAGGTATTTGTCAATTTCTGAAAGCTGTAATTTTCTTACTGCGTTTAACAAAGAAATATCTTCTGTTTGTATTTCTGTTGTTGGTACGTATTTAGAAAGGTCGATATGTTGAACCTTGCCAATAAATTCCATCTTGTCTTGATCAAGTTCTCCTCCAACCAATTCAACAGTAAATCCAGGATATTTCCCTGGGGTTTCAATAAAAACAGTGCCGAGGCGGTAAGCCGAATCAACCGATTGCTTTACCGGTGTAACTTCCGCTTCAACTGCCTTATGCGCTTGAACCAAAGGTCTCTCCTCCACAGAGGCAACAACCCTTTTTACATTTAAATCCAGTACCCTCAAAAAAGGCTTGCCTTCTTTATACGTGAATTCAAATTTTTTGTCCCAATCGGGTTCATTCATACTGTACCCATAGATACCAAGAAGCTTATTCTTTTCCTTATCCCAATTTCTGATGGTATCAAAATATAGTGAGCCATATGCATTAAGCAACTGAAGAAAAAGTGCTGTTTTGTGTACACAAAGGGGATGAACCTCTTCTATACAATTGCATGAGGTGTCAAAGTTTTTTTCTTCATTGCGCTGTATGACCAATGGAAATGTTTCGCCGTTGAGCTCCAATGTGGCTTCAACCCGTTCATCTCTTGCAAGTTGAATCGTGGCTTTATTTGTCCTTAACATTACTTCAGCTTGTTCACACACCTCAATGGTAGAAAGCATTCTGATGGTTCTCAAATCAATCTGCTTCATCTTCACAACGGTATGCCGCTGATCATACCGAATTGCATGATCACCAATCATATTCCTATCAAGAAGATCTTGCAAATGAAAGAGCGCAGCAGCCTCGTGCCTACAAATATCACCAAGGTTATATGGACAACTACAACGCAAGGAAAGCGAACGTTGATCTTTGTACTTTAAAATATTGACCCTGTAGAATGTACTGTAATTATCATCCTTGACCCTGAAACTCACTGAACCCAAGAGCTCATCGACCTCAATAAATTCAACATAGTTTATGGCATGAATCTTTTTACCTCGACGAATAACTTCGTCTGTTCCGTTATTATAAATAAACTTGAGTAGATGAGAAAGGGACATACTTGGTAAAAAGTTAATCTGCGAAATTAACTGAAAAGAGGGGTACTCTTTGAGTATATCAACTATTATTTATTTAACCGTTTATCCAACAAAAATGTCGTGGGAAATACGTATATTAAGAGGTTTGCCATGTAAGGGGCATCTAGCATTTTGATTCCACATCTCTAATTCCTAAACATATGAAAAAAGCAAAGCAGATGAAAAGCCTTTCTTCTTCGCTAATGGCGTTGATGGTTGGATGTATTTTTTTAACCTCATTGCCAGCGCATGCCGATACCTTTAATGTGAAAGACTATGGGGCTGTGGGCGACGATAAGACCGACAACACTGCTGCATTTTCATCATGTATTCAAGCTGTGATTACAGCAGGCGGTGGAAAAATATTCCTCCCAGACGGTTTATACCGGGGACGTATCATCATCCCAGCAATCTCTAAACCACTTCCTAGTTGGATGACGATTGAGATTATAGGAGAGAGTGCGCCTACTCCTGTTTTCGGCACCATTGGGAACTTCCCTATGCGCAAGCACGGCACCATCCTGCAGTGTCTCGAAAAGTCTGGCCCAGCAGTCATTTCAGTTAGTAAGTCAACCGATGCTCTCTATGGTGATTACTCGGCTGTTCATGTGATCATTCGCAATCTTGACATCCGCAGCTATGACAACCCAGCAATTGGTGGTGTGGATCTACAATGGGCCATGCAATGCCAACTCGAAAACGTATTCATCAACACGGACATCTACAACGTACAATCTGCAATGCCAACACATGGCACCAAAGGATTAATCACACCAGAAAGCAATAATGCCGCCCTCACGATATTGCGGAATGTACAGGTAACAGGTTACCATACTGGCATTCTCATCAGTGAACACACGGATGCCGACAATATCGTTGTTGCCAGCAACATCAATGGTTTGGAATTCGCATTTGCGCATCATGCTTCACACCTCAGAAGAGTAGGCGCTTATCGCAACACCAACCATGTCGCCATCACGGGAAAACACGGATTTCAGATTGACCAACTGAATACCGAAAACTCAGGGCCAGGACAGACAGATGAAAAAAATGTTTGGCAAAAAACCATTTACGATGTCACCGATCCGGATAATCTTGGAACTGCTGATATCACATACTGGGTGGTGGTTGGTAATATTGGAGCAGTTGCAGACTTTAAAATAAATGGTGGCCGCAACATACGCACCCGTCGAATTGGTTCTGTAACCTTGTGATAGGGCTATATTTTTTATCCCCCCCTATTCTCCTTATTTACGTGTGAGATCAATCAGTCTATCACCCTTAAATATCGGCAACACATTCGCCCCGTCATCTTGCAGGCAATACCTGATGTCTTTTTCCAGGTTATACTTCATTAGGCGTTGATAGTGGGTTGCATTGCGGTCGCGCATGAAGGCAAACCGATCCTCCCCAGCTTCGAGATACAACTGTTCTGCAATCTTAGATGAATCACAGTTAATGGTAAAATGAGACTTTATGCGTGATATGACAGCACCTGCAAACAGGCTGTCTTCCAGATTTACCCTATCCTTCCATGCTGAGCACCCAAGCAAAACATCTTTGTTTGAAGCAATAAGGTAGTCGCACACTGCAGAAATATTTGGAAAAGCGCCTGTAATAATCTCAGGCGCAGCGCTATCTAAGGCCATGTGCAACAGCTTTGTGCCATTGGTGGTGGTGAGCACCAATATTTTATTCGCTACAAATGATCGGGGATATTCAAATGGAGAATTTCCATAAGTTAAACCCTCAGCAACCTTACCATCTCTTTCTCCTGCTGTAATTCCGCCGAACTCCAGACCAAGTTCAATACAACGAGGAACAGTTGCCACGGGAATAACCGATGCTGCCCCATTATACAAGGCGGTAGCAATGGTGGATGTTGCCCGCAATACATCAATAATTACAACAACACTATTGCTCAAATCATACAGGTTAAGCAATGCAGGGGAAAGACAGGTATATAAATTTCTTTCGGTATTCGGCATGGGAGGTTATTTAACAAACGGCAATTGAACAACAACAGCCTTGATCTGCTTATCTCTGATATCTATATAGAGTTCAGATCCAACAGCCGAAAATGCAGTAAGCACATACCCCATGCCTATGCCTTTATTGAGGGTAGGCGACTGTGTACCGGAGGTAACACGACCAATGAGATTTCCCTCAGCATCGCGTATGATGTAGTCGTGACGAGGGATTCCGCGATCAACCATTTCAAATCCAATCAATCGCTTTTCTACTCCGATATTTTTTTGCTTCTTAAGAAATTCAGAAGATGTGAAATCTTTATTGAACTTGGTAATCCAACCTAATCCAGCTTCAAGCGGGGTAGAATAATCATCAATATCATTCCCGTATAGACAAAATCCTTTTTCAAGCCTAAGGGTATCCCGAGCACCAAGACCGATAGGCTTAATGCCTACTGAAGCCCCTGCTTCAAAAACTGCATTCCAAATCTTGATGGCATCCTCCCCTTGATCTTCAAAATATATCTCAACCCCTCCTGCCCCAGTATACCCGGTTGCACTCACCAATACGTTCTCCACACCAGCAAATTTGCCCTTGACGAAAGTGTAATATTTCAAATCCCTAATATTCATTTCTGTGAGGGGCTGTAAAATCTTTGTAGCAAGTGGGCCCTGTATGGCAAGCAAACAGGTTTTATCTGAAATGTTGTGCATTTCTACATGGGCTGCCCTAAACTGCTGAATCCAATCCCAATCTTTTTGAATATTAGAGGCATTCACCACCAACATGTATACCTCATTTTGCTTAATGCAATAGACAAGCATATCATCAACAATGCCCCCATTTTCATTGGGCATACAACTGTATTGCGCCTGCCCGTCTTGCAGCTTGGCAGCATCATTTGAACTGATTTGTTGAATTAATGCCAGGGCATGCTCTCCTTTAAGGATGAACTCGCCCATATGGCTTACATCAAAAACGCCCGCGCTATTTCTGACAGCATGATGTTCATCGTTAATTCCTGAATACGAAATAGGCATATTATAGCCTGCAAATTCAGCCATCTTGGCTCCAAATGCCTGATGTAAGGCGGTGAATGGGGTTGACTTCATCGCGTAAAGTTACAAAGTTTGTTGGTTGAGTTTCAAATTGATCGCCTAGAGTTTACGCTTTTATATAACTATTTCAAATACGTATTAAACCAATCGATGTATCGATTAAAACGATGAACAACATAGCTCGGAACCTTCAAGCCATGATGTTGATTGGGATAGATTACCAACTCTGTTGGCACGCCAAGTGTTCTGAGTGCTTGATACATTTGCTCTGCCCCAGCAACAGGTACATTAAAATCCTTTTCACTTGCCATAAATAATGTTGGGGTTTTTATTTGATCTGCCTTGAAGAACGGAAAGGAGAGGTCCATCCACTTTTTTGAATTCTTCCAAGGCACACCAAGCTCCTCATTATATTGTTTCGCATATTGATCTGTACCATAAATGGATAATTGAAGCGATGAGCCAGCCCCAGATGCAGCTGCCTTGAATCTGCTGGTGGTGGCAATCATATAGTTGGTGAGTATGCCCCCATAGCTCCAGCCGCCAATACCCAACTTATCCGGATCGGCAATGCCCACCTTAATCAGGTAATTTGCAGCCCCTAGAAGATCCTGTATTTCCTTGTTCCCCCAGTCTGCATAAATAGCTTTACAAAAATCATGCCCACGTCCGCTACTGCCCCGATAGTTTACAGCTGCAACCGCAAACCCTGATCCAGCAAGGATTTCATGAGATTGATCATATGAATAGTCATTCTGCGCAACTGGGCCGCCATGAACAAATAATATGAGTGGCAATTTCTTTGATGCAGAATCAGGCAAATAAATAATGCCAGATACAAGTGTGCCATCATCTGAAAACGACTGAAATCCTTTTTTGTAAATTGGCTTCAGACCAGTGAACACATCCTGCTGGGTGTTTGTGGTCCTATCAAAGCCCTTGCCATTGTATACATAAATTTCATTCGGAGTATTCATATCACTGTAGAGTGCAATAAGTTGACCCTTGCCATTGATATGAATCCCACTATATACCCCTTCATCGTCAGTAACTGCTTTGTGTGATAAGGATTCGATATCAAAAGAAATAACATTGCGTTTTCTGTCATCTTCAACCAATGCATAGATGTGCTTGCTATCACCATCCCAAACATAATCTTCAACAGATCTGTCTAAGGATGAAGATACCAATGTTGATGCGCCTGTCTTTATGTTATAAACTGCCAAGATGGATTGGTCATACATGCTATAATTCGTTGCAGAAGAAGATTGAACATAGGCGATATGGGTTCCGTCCGGACTAAATTCCGCTGAATAATTAGAACCCTTGAATGAAGTGAGCTGGAGCGGTTTGCCAATTTGGTTTAAGCTGAGCAAAAAAATATCGGTGTTTGAATTCCTGTCAGGATCAGCAGTGGTATTGCTAACATACAATACTGAGCTGCCATCAGGACTAAACCTTGCTCCAGTCTCATTGCTATTCCCCTTGGTAAGTGTATCAATTTTTTTTGATGCAAGATCAATTACATACAGGTGGGTTTTTCTGTTGTCTAAATACCCTTCATAATCCTGTTTGAACTGAAAACGATTGATTTCATAGGGCTTCCTAACTTTTGTTTTGGAAGTATCAGCAAAGTTTTGGTCGCGTACCACCAACAATATCTTCTTCCCATCGAATCGCCAGGTATAAGATTGAATATCCCCGTTGATATGCGTCAATTGAATTGGCTCTCCTCCACGGCGATCCATGAGAAAAATCTGATCAGTCTCTTCTTCTTTTTTTGAAGGGCCAACAAATGAAATATATTTTCCATCAGGGCTCCAATCATGCGCATTAACACCAAGGGTTTGCTCAGTGAGGGTTATGGTTTCCTTTCCATCACGGCTGACCATGAACAACTTGCTCTGCTCTTTATCTTTAACGGAATCCGCATAGCTCATTTCGTAAATAATCCAATTGCCTTCGGGGGAAATTTTTGCCTTGGAAACATTTTTCATCCTATACACATCAGCTGGCTGAATCTGACGGGGTGATGAGGTCTGAGAAAATGCAGAGTGAACAAGAAATACTAAAAGCAAAAGATACCCGTGATTTTTCATGACAAGTTATTGAGAGTGATGATAAGAAGCTGAACTACTTAATACAAATTAACCCAAATCGTTCACTAAACCCGACATAAAAAATCCCGGATCACTAGACCCGGGATAATACGTGTATTACGATAAAAACTTTTTAAATTAAGATGTCCTCAGCGGTTGTACAAGCAAGGAAACAATCGGTTTGCTTTGAATTTTTACGTTGATGCTTGTATCCCCGTCTTTAATATTCAATTCAAAGTTTTCGAGTTCCATTTTTTCGTTTTTTAGCTCTTTGCGTATCCCTTCTTCAAGTTTTTCAATCATGTCATCCGATTCCTCCTGGTCTGGGTACTTTTTTTCAATTCCCCCTTCCTTCATGATATACCAAACACCTGGTCTCCAAAAATAATCAACATCAACTTCATCATCACTGCTGATTACAAGGCCTCTAACCCCTCCTTTGATAGAAAACCAACTTAACCGATCTGCTTTTTCATCTATATATATTTCACGTCCTACAGGTACTTCAATTTGAACAATAACCTGCTGATTCCTAAACTTGGTTTTGGTGGTAATCGGAAACGACATGGGAAATGTTAACACGCTATCGGTCTGAGAAACCGGAATAGAAATCTGTTCAGCTGCTTTTTCTGCATCAACTGTTGATGATGCTCTTGCTCGCCTGATGATTGTAACGTGAAAACTATCATCTCTGCTTCTGATGATCTTTGGTTTAATATTGCTAATGAGCATGCTGTCCTCCTTGGATGAAAGCCTAATTCCTCCAGTTGGGAAATCCACATCTTCATCATCAGTTTCACTAAACCTTAATGGATAATATTTTCCTTCTACTGACTTAAAATTTATTTTAAGTCTGCCCCCTGTAGGCTGTACTATTGTCATCTCATTTCTTACTGAGCCCATTCGGCTAAATTCTTTGGAAATAGTTGTGAAGAAAAGAATTAAGGATGCGCAGCCCGCCAACCACAAAATCAAAAGGGAATATCTGAGATATAGATTCTTGGATTTCCTTCCAATGATTTTACGAACAAGAGTAATGGCAAGCCCAACTACAGGAACAGCGAGGAAAAATAAGAAAATACCCCAGCCATACAATTCTACCTCATGACCATTAGCGGCAAAATTTTTCAGTGGCATTAAGGCAATGCCGGCAGTCATAAATGCAAACAATGAAACAATGAGTGCGATTGCAATGACACTAAGCACGAAGAATATAAAAACCTTGAAAACGGCAACAATAACTCTTCCTAGTGTACTGCCTCCACTTTTAATTGCTGGGCTTGCTTCCTTTGAAAAGCGCGTTGCTGCTTCTTTTACCTCTTGACTAAATTCAGTTGCTTTGTTTGATGCGGTTTTTTTCCAGTTTTCTGAATGAGCTGAAATATTTTTTTTTACATCATTCAAGTCGTCCTGAACCTTATTTTTTATTGATTCAAGGTCAACACGCTCTCCACTCATTTCAAGTTTTTCAGACGCTGTTACTGCCTTAGGAACAACAGCCCAAAGTATTATATAAATGAAAAACATGGTTCCAGAAAAAGATGCCGCCAAAGGAAAAAATAAAAGTTTGAACGGTATTTCAAATATCCCCATCAACAAAGGCAAGGCAAAAATCAAACGAGGTATCCACACTGCTATATTAAAATATTTGGCGATACCACTACATACACCGCCCAATACTTTCTGTTCGGCATTCCGATATAACTTACGTGCAATAGCCGAACCAATCATTTCCTTGGAGGGAAGAATTGCCCAAAGTATTACATACAGTAAAAATCCTGTGCCAAATGATCCAACAGTGAGCACTGCAAAAAGCACCCTTACTATGGTGGTATCAATTCTAAAATAATTGGCTAGGCCGCTACACACGCCACCAAGCAATTTATCATTTGCGTTTCTGTATAAAGACCCTCTGGGTTCAACTGTATTCGACCCAGACTTTTGTTCTTGCTGTGATGAATAAACAGATGGTTCATCATCTATCATCACTTCGTCAAATTGCTCTGGTCTACCAATGCTTGCAATGATATTCAGAACATGTTGCTCCGCGATAAAAGGCGAATCGCCTGTTTTCAGCTTTTCGCTGAATAATTCTGCAATTCGATTTTCAATGTCATTTATTATTTCTTCTTTGCCTTCTTCATTGGCAAAATGAGCGCGCAGACTTTCTACATATTTTTTCAATTCTTCATAAGCGGGCTCCTCGATAGGAATCACTCGGCCTTGGAAATTGATGTTGATGACCTTATTCATAATTTAAACTTTAAAAGTTAAACGGTAGTGATTAGACGACAGATGTCAGTTATCAGTATCTATTGTAATTGTTTATCATGTTCAGGATCTGCTGCATCATACCCGGTCTCCTCTTCTCTTGCATTTCCACCCTCGTCCCTTGTATTCCCCCCCTCGTCCCCTGTCCCTTGTCCCTCGTCCCTTGTATTTATCACTCTCTCCACTCCATCCGCCATACTCCTCCAGGTTTGCTCAAGGTCTTTATAGAAAGAAGCCCCTTTTTCTGTAAGAGAAAAGTATTTGCGTGGCGGCCCCCCTGAGCTTTCAACCCAGCGGTAAGACAATAGATCTGCATTTTTCAATCTGGTAAGTAGGGGATATAAGGTGCCCTCAAGGATATTGAGCTTCGCCTTTTTCATCTCTTCAATAATATCACTTGGGTAAGCCTCACCACGCTGAATGACAGACAGGATGCAGAATTCAAGCACCCCTTTTCGCATCTGGCTCTGTGTATTTTCTATATTCATATACCTGTTTTTGAATGCTAGGAATCAAATTACAGTACAAATATAGGAGAATTATAGTACTATGCAATAAATAGTAGTGTTTATTTTAGAGTAGCGCGGGGAGGTTGAGAGAAGTTTAGGGAAGTTTAGTTAATTGATATTAAGGTGATTTATTTCGTGAAGTATTGCTTTCTAGACCATTAACATTGAACTCTAAACACCTAAACGAATAAGCTTCTCTCAACCTCCCTCAACCTCTTTTATACTATTCTCAGCTTCGCATAATTAAGCATGATTTTCTTCTCTCCATTGAGATCAAATTTTATCGTAGCAATGGGATTGTGTGCAGCTCCTTCCATTTTTAGTACCTCTCCGAAGCCGAATTTCTGATGTTCTACCTTTTGTCCGGCTTGTAGATCTGAGGTATCGCTTGGTGCAAAATCGGGAGAAGGCAGATGAACCACTGGCTTATTTAAAGCTGCAGGTGTGGTAACGGGCAAATAGCCGGGGCGTTCTGGAGTCTTTTTCGCAGCAGCCGATGGCGTCTTTTGTCCATATTGAGGTTGGCCGGATGAGCCCCATCCACGCATCCTTTCAGATGCCGATGTGGCTTGCTGATTTCTGAAACCGCCCCCAGCATAGGAACGATCAAGATGTATTTCTGGCAACTCATTAAGAAATCGACTTGGGTCATTCTGTACTACCTGACCAAATTTATACCTGGTGTTGGCATAGCTAATCCAAAGCTTGTGCTTTGCTCTTGTAATCACTACATAAAATAACCTTCTTTCTTCTTCTAGCTCTTCTCGGGTATTTATGCTCATGGCATTGGGGAACAACATCTCTTCCAAGCCAACTGCAAAAACACAGGAAAATTCCAATCCTTTTGCAGCATGTATCGTCATCATTTTAACCGTATCAGCATGCTCATCTTTTTGATCAGAATCTGTGAGCAGGGTGATCTGTTGCAAATAGGTACCAAGCAATAAATCTTCTCTTAAAGGCCTGTCCGGGATCGGCTCCTGCATTTCATCTACTCCGGCTGCTCCCTCGTCCCCTGCCCCTTGTCCCTTGTCTCCAGACGCTTCGGTCTGGATCTCCGATGCTCTCTCTCGCTGCGCTCGCTCAGCATCTCCGACCTCGTACCCTGTATCCCCCTCCATCACAACACCATCTTCATCTATTTGAGAACGATTCTGTTTGTCATCAACCCATTCTTTGATTGAGTTCAATAATTCTTGTACGTTCTCATAGCGCTGAACACCTTCAGTGCTTTTATCATTGAACAATTCTTTGACCAACCCCGTCTGCTTGCCTACATGAAAAGCAACATCATATGCATTGCCCTTAGTTAACATGCTGGCAAAGCTTTTGATCATCAACACAAAATTTTCAATGGCCTCCAGTGTACCGGCTTTAAAACCAAATTCAGTTGCCCTGGTTAACACCTCCCATAAGCTGATGTTTTGTTCGTTTGCAGCAAGAATAAGTTTGTCTAAGGATGTTTTTCCAATGCCACGAACAGGATAATTGATAATACGTTTCAGTGCTTCTTCATCGCGTGGGTTAACAATCATCCTGAGATAAGCGATATAATCTTTTACTTCTTTGCGTTGATAAAAGCTAATGCCGCCAAAAATGGTATAAGGAATATTCATTCTTCTCAAGGATTCCTCAAATGCACGGCTCTGGGCGTTTGTTCTGTATAAGATGGCAAAATCCTTATTGAAAAAATGATTCCTGAGTTTTTGTTCCTGAATGGTGTCTGCTATAAATTTCCCTTCGTCATTATCAGTCATTGTTCTCACCAACCTAATCTTCTCACCATCTCCATTTTCCGTCCACAACTCCTTAGGAATTTGGCCCTTGTTATTTCCAATCACTTCATTGGCTACATTGAGTATTTGTTTAGTGCTGCGGTAATTCTGCTCCAGCTTAACAACCTTTACATCTTCATAATCTTTTCTGAACAACAGAATATTTTCAATGGTAGCACCACGGAAAGAATAAATAGATTGTGCATCATCGCCAACAACGCAAATGTTTTCGTGGGCAGCTCCCAATAATTTGATGATTTCGTATTGCGCAGGATTTGTATCCTGATACTCATCAATCATGATGTAGTTGAACTTATGCTGATACTTGTGCAGGGCATCAGGATGGTATTTAAGGATGAGATAAAACTGCAAAAGCAAATCATCAAAATCCATTGCCCCATTCTTAAAACATCTTTTTGCATATGCGCTATAAATCTGCGCAATGGCAGGCCTATTGGCGCGCGTATCTTCTTGCTGCAATCCAAAATCATTGGCATACTCCTCAGCCGTTACCAATGCATTTTTAGCTGATGAAATCCTATTGTATACCGTTGATGGCTTATAAATTTTATCGTCGAGATGGAGTTCATTGATCACCGTCTTTAATACACTCTTGGCATCATCAGTATCATAGATGGTAAAACTTGCAGGATATCCGATCTTCTGTGCTTCTGCACGAAGAATTCTCGCAAATACAGAGTGAAAGGTCCCAATATAAAGATTGCCTGCTTCCCTGTTGTCAAGCATCCTCTCCACCCGCTCTTTCATTTCACGGGCGGCCTTGTTCGTAAACGTGAGTGCAAGTATCCTGAATGAATCCACTCCATTGGCCATCAGATGCGCAATGCGGGTGGTAAGCACCTTCGTTTTTCCACTTCCTGCCCCTGCAATAATCATGATTGGCCCATCCAAGTGCATCACGGCTTCCCTCTGTTGTGGGTTCAGCTCATCCAGGTAATTATTCATATTTGCAAGTTACTATAAATCGCTTGTCTCTTCTCCCGAAAAGAAAAACTGTTAAAATTATGTTTAAGAAGTAGGAGAGGTTAAACCTAATCAATCCATCAGAGTCTATAGAATAGTTCCGGGTGTATACGCGGCGATTAATAACAAAAAAATATTTAATATGAAAAAAATGAAATTCTACATGGGGCTTGCATCAATCTTGATGATGTTTATACTTGCTTTTTCGGCATGCGACAAGAACAATGTTGATGGTGGATCAAGTCTGGCTCTTTATCTAACCGACGGACCGGGTGAATTTGAAGCTGTGAATATTGATATTCAAAAAGTGGAAGTAAAAGTTGACAAGCATGAAGAACACAAACACGATGATAATTTTGGTTCGGGTGATGATGATAGGGATGATCATTTGAATAGAAGAGATGATTTTGGCGAGTGGATTGATATTGGATTTAGCGCTTCAGTGATTGATGTGCTTGCATTAAGGAATGGCGTTGAGACCAAACTTGGTGAAGCCAATATTGAAGCTGGTACGGTAAGAAAAATCAGGATCACACTTGGAACAAACAATACAGTTGTGAAAGATGGCGTCACCCATGATCTCACGCTCATTAGTCCAAATCCTAATGAAAACTACTTCTACATTAAATTGTTCGACAAACATAGAGAAGGTGGAAACAGAAATGGCGTTAAGGTTTGGGTTGATTTTGACATCGCAAACTCAATCACTGAAACCAATGGTCAGTATTTTTTAAGACCTGTTCTCCGCCCATTCTGCAATGCTAATTTCGGCGCTATTGCAGGCTCAGTTTCCCCACTGAACGCAGCAGCAATTGTTCGAATCACTGATGGTGAATCTTTTAACTCTGTTGCGCTTCCAAACCCTGAAGGCAGGTTCATGATTCGTGGATTGGAAGAAGGAACTTATAACCTTAGCTATGAAGGGGCTCCTGGTTACATAACACAAACTGTTTCAAATGTAGTGGTAACAAAAGGTCAGGTTACAAGAGTAGATGCAGTAACGCTGGTGGTACAATAAATATTGGGTTTTGGATGTTAAAGGCCGTCAATTGACGGCCTTTTTTTGTTAGCTGGGTTTCTTAGCCGCAATTGATGTTTATGTTCTGTGGGCAACTAACAATCAATTTTTTACACCAAGAATCCCTAATTTACCTCATCCTTAAAGAGCGTAAAACACAGATTAATCATTTACATCATGAAAAAACTATTTGTCCTCGTCGTCTTAATTATTGTATTTACTGGCATAAGATCACAAACCAAACAAGAAACACAAGTAACCAAAGCAGTTTCATCACTCATATCAGCCTTAGAGTCTGGTGATCGATTGGCGCTAGAAGAACTTAGCTCAGCTGCATTAAGCTATGGGCATTCAAATGGCCGGGTTGAAAACAAAATTGAATTTATCGAAGCACTTGCCAGTGGTGTTTCAGATTTCATCAATATAAAAATCACCAATCAAACCATATCAGTAACTGGGGGAAACGCTATTGTCAGACACCGACTTGATGCAGCAGTTGTTGATAAGGGCAAGCAAGGTGAGGCGCACCTTAATATTCTGCTGGTCTTCAGAAAAGAAAAAGGGAGCTGGAAGTTGCTTGCAAGACAGGCAGCAAAAATTGTTTAACTGAATTGAAGTAATAAAAAAAGGGACGAGTTATACTCGTCCCTTTTTTATATCCTAATCAGAGAAATTATTTTCTCTCAAGAAGTTTGAAGAATTGATCCAACTGAGGAAGAATCACGATACGTGTTCTGCGGTTCTGAGAACGACCTTCAGCTGTAGCGTTGTCAGCTATTGGACGGAATTCAGCACGACCAGCAGCAGTCATTTGAGCTGGATTTAGACCGTATTGCTTTTGGAACATTCTTACGATAGTAGTTGCACGCTTAACGCTAAGATCCCAGTTGTCCTGAAGATCCTTGTCACCATTCAATACCACGTTATCAGTATGGCCCTCAACCATAAATTCGATATCAGCTTGGTTTTTCAAAACCACAGCAACTTTTCCAAGAATTGATTTAGCTCTATCGCTTAGATCAAAGCTTCCAGTTTTAAACAATACTTTGTCAGAAATATCAACATAAACAACACCTTTATCAACCTTGATGTTGATGTCTTTGTCATTGATATCGCCAATTGCACCTTTAAGGTTCATTACAAGCGCCATATTCAAAGAATCTTTTCTTGCTGCAGCAGCCTGAATTGATTGAATGTAAGAGTCTTTAGAACCAATATTGTCAAGAGATTTTTTAATGCTTTCTGCTTGTGAAGAAGAAATTACAGAAAGGTCTTCCAATTGCTTCAAGGCTGAGTTGTTGTTCTTTTTGAGGTATTCAACCTGCTCTTTCAAAGAAGCAATCTGCGCTTCGCGCTGTGCATCAGCGATTGATTTCTGACGCTCAAGCTCAGCTTGTTCATCTTTACATGCCCTAAGATCTTTCTGAGCGGTTACCAAGGTGTTGTTAAGCTCCCCATATTTACTGTTTAAGGCTTGAAATTTTTTAGAACCTACACAAGAGACCAGTGTAACCACTAGAAAAAGAGGCAGAATAAAGAGTCTAATTTTCATAATTTGATAGTTTTTAAAATATATTACTAAAACACAAATATAATTTGTGTAATTGAAAGAACAACGGGTGTTTTGTTATAATTTTTGCCACCCCTTGATCAAATTTCAAATAACAAAGGAGGGCTTGTCCAATTAGCATGGTTTTTTAGACTAAAAAGGTTAAATCAACAGGCTACTTTGAGGAAAACACTAATTTTTTTAGTGAAAAAAATGCTAAAAATATTAGTTTATTGAATTTTATCCCCCTATCTTTACAGTCTCAAAACTAATTATCATGTCAAACAGCGAAAAATTAAAGGCACTTAAGCTCACATTAGACAAAATCGAAAAGGATTATGGCAAAGGGAGTGTGATGATGATGAACGAAAAGGGAGAGTCTCAAATTGAAGTAGTGTCTACCGGTTCAATCGGACTTGATGTAGCACTTGGAATAGGTGGACTCCCAAGAGGAAGGGTAATCGAAATCTATGGCCCGGAAAGCTCGGGTAAAACAACAGTTGCCACCCATGTAATCGCTGAAGCCCAGAAAAGGGGTGGAATGTGTGCTTTTATTGACGCAGAACATGCCTTTGATAGTGCATACGCCAAAAAGCTCGGTGTAGATGTAGATAATCTATTGATCTCTCAGCCTGATTACGGCGAACAAGCACTTGAAATTGCGGATAGGCTTATCCTTTCTGGAGCACTTGATGTTGTCGTAATCGACTCAGTAGCAGCTCTTGTGCCTAAAAGTGAACTTGAGGGTGAGATGGGTGATAGTAAAATGGGATTGCACGCCAGACTAATGAGTCAGGCACTGAGAAAACTGACAGCCACCATCAGCAAAACGAATACCATCTGCATATTCATCAATCAGCTGAGGGAAAAGATTGGCGTAATGTTTGGAAATCCAGAAACAACAACTGGTGGAAACGCCCTAAAATTCTATGCTTCTGTACGTTTGGATATTCGCCGTGCCGCTCAAATTAAAGATGGCGACGAAGCAATTGGGAACCGCGTAAAAGTTAAAGTGGTAAAAAACAAGGTCGCTCCACCGTTCCGCTCGGCCGAATTTGATATCATCTTCGGAGAAGGCATATCCAAAACAGGGGAAATCATTGATATGGGCGTAGAACTTGGTATCGTAAATAAAAGCGGAAGCTGGTATAGCTATAATGGAGATAAACTCGGACAAGGTAGAGATGGTGTAAAACAACTCATGGTTGACAACCCTGAAATGGCAAATGAAATTGAAGCGAAGATTAGAGAAAAAATAAAAGAAATGCAAGTATCATAATGCAGTTGGTGCTTTGTTTAGAAACCGCATCCCAAAAGGATGCGGTTTTTTATTTACTTTCACCAAGAGAATATCAATGATGGAAAAAACGAGAAAATTAGGTCCCAGAAAACGAATAGCACTGGTTGCACACGACAACAAAAAGAAGGAACTGATAGAGTGGGCCATCTACAATAAAACTACACTCGTAAGGCACGACCTCTTTGCCACAGGCACAACGGGTAAATTACTGGAAGATGCATTAGATAGATCAATCCACAAATTATTGAGCGGACCAATGGGCGGGGATCAACAAATCGGTGCATTGATCGCCGAAGGGAAAGTTGACGCACTCATATTCTTTTGGGACCCAATGGAAGCACAACCACATGACCCAGATATCAAAGCACTACTTAGATTGGCTGTGACCTGGAACATCCCCTTCGCTTGTGATCGTGCCACGGCAGACTTTCTGTTTACCTCGCCACTCATGCATGCAGAATATACGTCAACAGTTCCCGACTATAGCGCATACCTAAAAAGAGACCTAAAACAAAAATAGATCTAAGGCGTTAGTGTTGATTATCGGCTAGCTTAAATCAGCATCGATTGGCTAGCAGCTGCTATTTGAGTACAGCAACAAAAAATCAAATTGACAATATAAAATAACATGAGACTATTCCTCCTTCCCTTAATCCTAGGCTGCATGGCGTCGTACGCTCAAGATACCATCACCATGAAAGACGTTCATCAATCAACAAAACTGATTGATGTAGAATATAGCGATAAGGAGATTGAAATGATGTTGCTGGGCCTTAAAGAAAATCTTGCAGCGTTCAGAAAAATGCATGGCCTCTCATTAAATAACAATGTGGTCATGAGCCTCAAACAAGTGGCGGGCTTAAGAGCGCAAAAGATCAATAAGAAGGAAGCAATTCATAAATATGATAAGAAAATCAGCATGCCTAAAAATAAATCTGAGCTGGCATTTTATTCTATTCATCAACTTGGTTCATTACTGCGAAACAAATCCATCACATCAGTTGATCTTACTAAGTTTTTTATCGATCGATTGAAAAAATACGAAGATACACTTGAATGTGTAATTAGCCTAACAGAAACAATTGCAATGCAGCAAGCTCAAATGGCCGATGATGAATTAGCAATAGGTATTGATAGGGGGCCGCTTCATGGTATTCCATATGGACTAAAAGATCTTTTTGCAGTAAAAGAAACAATAACAAGCTGGGGGGCCGCACCGTATAAAAACCAAATCATAGAAGATGATGCCGCTGTGTATACCACACTAAAAGAGGCTGGTGCAGTACTTATAGCTAAACTGACCTTGGGTGCACTGGCCATGGGAGACAATTGGTATGGTGGACAAACAAAAAATCCATGGGATCTAACAACTGGCTCAAGCGGATCTTCTGCTGGATCAACGGCAGCAACCGTTGCAGGGCTAGTGCCATTCGCAATAGGAACTGAAACCTATGGATCAATCATGTCGCCTAGCCATACCTGTGGGGCAACCGGGCTAAGACCAACCTTTGGAAGCATTGATGGCGCTGGTGCAATGACACTAAGCTGGAGCCTAGACAAAATAGGGCCCATCGCTAGATCTGCAGAAGATGCTGGAACAATATTTGATTGCATCCAAACAAATCAAAACGTTGGTATTGCAAAACAAAAAAAGATTTCCCACGGTAATGAGAAAAAGAAAACACTGAGGATTGGGTATGCCAAAAACTATTTTGACGGACTTGATTCCACCGCAGAAGAGTGGTCTGTATTAAAAGTACTTAGAGATCAGGGACTTGAAATTAAGCCCATGCATTTCCCAGATACAGAAGCATATCGCTTCGATATGATTGGAATCATTCTTGGAGCTGAGGCAGCAGCGGCATTTGACGAATTCACACGAACAGGATTGGATGATCAAATGACCGAACAAACCAAATACGATTGGCCAAACTTTTTTCGCACATCAAGAACTATCCCGGCAGTGGAGTACATCAATGCAAACCGACACCGCAGCATTCTAATGTCGCGCATGAATGATTTCATGAAAGATGTTGATGTCTTGATTACCCCAACATTCGCAGGAATGCAAATGGCCATCACCAACCTCACTGGACACCCTGCACTTTGTTTGCCAATTGGGAAAAATAAAAAAGGAGAATTGAACAGCATCACTTTCTTAGGAAATCTCTTCCAGGAAGAAGACCTCATTCAGCTGGGTAAATTATTTCAAGAAAAAACAACATTCGACAACGAACATCCCTCAATGTTCAAGTGAGAAATTGGATGTAATTTCGAAGAATGGGATTTACACTCCATTCACCATATCAACCAGCAGGCGACCAACCCAATGCAATCCAGCAACTGGTTGAAGGAATCAACAATGGTGAGCAATACCAAACACTACTGGGAGTAACGGGTTCAGGAAAAACCTTTACAATGGCCAATGTCATACAACAGGTGCAAAAGCCAACATTGGTGCTCACGCACAACAAAACCCTGGTTGCACAGCTATACGGAGAGTTCAAACAATTCTTCCCAGACAATGCCGTGGGTTATTTCGTTTCCTATTATGACTACTACCAACCAGAGGCCTACATGCCGGTTAGTAACACCTATATTGAAAAAGACCTCGCCATCAATGAAGAACTCGATAAGCTCAGGTTACAAGCAACTTCTGAACTACTGAGTGGCAGAAGAGATATTATTGTTGTTGCTTCTGTGAGCTGCATTTATGGTATGGGCAACCCTTCTGAATTTGAAAATGGTATTGTTAGAATTCAAAAAGGTCAGGTGATTAGCCGACAGGGGTTTCTACATTCATTGGTTAACTCACTATACCATAGAACACAGATTGATTTTACTAGAGGAAGCTTTCGTGTCAAAGGGGATACCATAGACATCAACCTTCCCTATGCAGATTTTGGATACCGCATCAGTTTTTTTGGAGATGAAATAGAATCGATTGACACCCTTGAAATCGCAACGGGTAAAAGAATCGGCTCGGTAGACAATGCTGCAATATTTCCAGCCAACCTATATCTCGCCCCCAAAGAAATCATCAACCAGGTAATCTCCGAAATCATAGATGAACTGGGAAAACAAGTACAGTATTTTAAAGATTCAGGCAAACACCTTGAAGCACAAAGGCTTTACGAGCGCGTGAACTATGATATTGAAATGATCAAAGAGCTCGGGTATTGTAATGGTATCGAAAACTATTCCAGATTCTTTGATAGAAGACAGCCTGGAGCAAGACCATTCTGTTTACTCGATTATTTTCCCGAAGACTTCATGTGCCTGATTGATGAAAGCCACCAAACCATCCCCCAGGTAAGCGGAATGTATGGTGGTGACAGAAGCAGAAAGTTGGTGCTTGTTGATTATGGATTCAGACTTCCTGCTGCGCTTGATAACCGCCCGCTCAATTTTACAGAATTTGAGAACATACTAAACCAAGTAATATTTGTATCAGCAACTCCTGGAGAGTATGAACTCCACAAAACTGAAGGTGTCGTCGTTGAACAAGTAGTGCGTCCAACGGGCTTACTCGACCCCCCCATTGAAGTGAGGCCGAGCATAAATCAAGTGGATGATCTGCTAGATGAGATTGATAAAACAGTTAAGAAAGGCGACCGTGTACTTGTAACAACACTTACAAAACGGATGGCGGAAGAAATGGACAAATACCTCCAGCGCATCCAAATAAAATCAAAATACATTCACAGCGAAGTAGATACACTGGAAAGAGTAGAGATACTTCGTCAGCTTCGTCTTGGTGAAATTGATGTACTGGTTGGAGTGAATCTGCTGAGGGAAGGTCTTGATTTACCTGAAGTTTCTCTAGTTGCCATACTCGATGCAGATAAAGAAGGATTTCTTAGAAATGAAAAATCACTGACACAAACTGCTGGACGTGCTGCAAGAAATGTCGATGGCCGCGTAATTTTTTATGCCGACAAAATAACAGGGAGCATGCAAAAAACGATGGATGAAACAGAGAGGCGAAGAGCAAAACAGGTTGAATACAACTCAGAGCACCACATCATCCCAATGACTGTGACCAAAAGCAAAGAGCAGGTCTTTGCACAAACTGCTGTACTGGATATTAAAGGATTTGACGAGAACAATACGCTAGCCAACATCACTGAAGATCACTTTAGTTCAATAGCAGCTGAAGACCAATCATCATACACTACGATCCCTCAGCTTGAAAAACACATCAATACACTCAAGAAAACAATGGCAAAGGCAGCAAAGGACCTGGATTTTATGGAAGCTGCAAGACTCCGAGACCTCATGTTTGAGGCAAAGGGCACTCTTGAGAAAATGAAGGCCTAAAGCTTAATGAGTAGTTATTTAATCTATCTTCTTCACTGCGCTTTAGCATCTATTCGTTAATTTCAACAACTAAATAAATTTACATGCCATACAAGATTGTTATGTCGTTTGTTGTCAGCATCATGTTGCTCACACAAACTAGTGCCCAAAACGTTAAGCCTCGTCTTGATACTTTTTCTTTAGAAACCCTAGATGGTTTTCAGGCACCTTCGCCAAACTGGAAATTGGTAGGTACTTCCGAGGCGGGGTACAATGACGCTGTATTCAATACCACAAAAGGAACGGGAATATTATACAATGATTTCGACCACGATGAAAAACATGATTATAATGCGAATCTCATGACCAAGATGGAACACGGAGATGTGCTTCTTTCTCTAGACATCATGATTCCGAAAGGCTCTAACTCAGGCATTTATCTTCAATCTCGTTATGAAGTTCAAATATTAGATAGCTGGGGTGTAAAGCAGCCTAAGTATAGCGACCTAGGCGGTATCTACCAAGGCATGAATAATGGTACTGGCTTTGAAGGAATGGCGCCGCTTACAAATGCAGCATTCGCACCGGGCCTTTGGCAACACATGGAAATTTCTTTCCAAGCTCCTAGGTTTGATGCTTCAGGAAAGAAAACATCATCGGCAAAGTTCATCTATGTCAAATTAAATGGAATCACACTGCATGAAAATATCATTGTAAGCAATCCAACAGGATCGTCTGCCTTCGATGATGAAAGTGCATACGGACCACTTATGATTCAGGGTGATCATGGACGTGTTGCCTTTAAAAACATACGCTATGCAACACAAGATGCATTGAAAGTTACTACCAGCAACCTGTCTTACAAATACTATGAACAATCTGCTAAAACGCTTGAAGAAGCAGCCAAAACAAAACCTACAAGTCAGGGTGCTGCAGCAGCAATCGATTCAAGACTTGCTTCAATAGAAGATAAATACTTTATTCAGTTTGAAGGAAAAATAAACATCCCTGTAAAAGACAACTACACCTTTAGCATGTTGCAGTCTGGTGATGGTGGACTAGAGGTTGATGGCAAAGTGGTTATCCCGAAGGGATGGACCTGGACTGGCGCATCTCCAATAACGGGAACTACTGAACTAACAGCTGGCGAACATAGCTTTAACCTCTGGGTTAATAAAGATGTAAATTGGGCGCAATCAGGACTTGCCCTATATATTGAAAAGCCCAACAGCAGAGCTGTAGCGCTTCATTCACCGGCTTCAATTATTGAACGCACATCAGCACCGTTGATAAATGTTAAGGCTGATAAAAGCGTTGAAATGATTCGTTCATTTATAGACCATAATGGCAGAAAGCTTACTCACGCTGTTTCTGTAGGAGATCCTTCCCAAGTTAATTATTCATATAACCTTACTCAAGGTGCTATACTTCAAGTTTGGAAAGGAGATTTTCTAAATACAACCGAAATGTGGTATGAAAGGGGCGAACCACAAACCGCAACACCATCAGGCGCACCTGTTATATTGGCTGGTACCTGTCCTGTCTTCGACAACTCCCTTTCAGCAGATACCATAGCAGATTATCAATACAAAGGATACACATTGTCTGCAACCGGATATCCAACATTTAACTATGGTTATAAAAAACTTCAGATTCAGGATCAACTTACACCAACAGAAAAGGGGTTGAAAAGGGTTCTAACAATAAAGCCTGCCGAAAACAATGAGATCGTGAAAATGAGGGTGGCCCAAGATTCGTCAATAACTCCTTTGGGAAATGGACTTTATGTAATTGGCCAACAAGCATATTATGTTGAGCTGCCTAAAGGAATTCAACCAACTATCGAAACGTATAATGGACAGAAAGTATTGTTTGTTCCGGTAAAAAATTCTCTGGAATATCAGCTGATCTGGTAACATGTACATTTAACATTAAAGAAGATTTCACACCATATTAATTATCCTCCGATCAAATCAATCATCATGCTCAAAAGAAAAATTTATTTCACATTGCTGCTTTCAACAGTTGCACTGTTTGCACTAGCACAATCAAATACATTTCAATCCGAAAAAGATTTCTACTCATTAAAAACCATCGCTATTCCAGAAGAAATTAAACTGGAAGTGGGAGGTCTTGCTGTTCTGCCAGATGGAAGAATCGCCGTATCAACAAGAAGAGGTGAAATTTGGATTATCCAAAATGCATATGGAACAGGAACACCCCATTTCACAAAATTTGCATCTGGACTTCATGAAATCCTGGGTTTGGCATATAAAAACGGTGCTTTTTACTGCACCCAACGCGGGGAACTAACAAAAATTGAAGACACCGACCATGATGGAAAGGGTGATTCTTTTACCCCAATCAGCCAATTTCATCTAAGTGGCAACTATCACGAATATGCATATGGTCCTGTTTTTGATAAGCAGGGTGATATGTATGTTACCCTTAACGTGTCATGGGTAGGATTCGGCGATGGACTTGGAAAGTGGCATGGATGGCTTATGAAAATAAAAGAAGATGGAGCTAGTGAGCCTATTGCAACAGGGCTTCGCTCTCCAGCAGGATTTACCATCAATAGCAAGGGTGATGTATTCTATGGAGAAAATCAAGGAGACTGGGTAGGAAGTGGTAGAGTTACTCATCTTGAAAAAGGCGACTTTGCCGGTAATGCAGGCGGACTAAGATGGACTCAAGAACCTGAGTCACCACTTCGACTTACAAAAGAACAGCTCAAGGTTGTTGATAATGGCCAACCTATGCATATCGCAGCCAAAACAATCAAAGAACTTAAGCTTCCCGCAGTATGGTTGCCACACGGCCTGATGGGAATTTCAACTTCAGATATCATAGAAGACATTACAGAAGGGGCGTTTGGACCCTTTGGCGGACAATATTTTGTAGCCGACCAAGGACACTCCAAGATTATGAGAATGAGTCTTGAAAAAATAAACGGCAAATACCAAGGGGCTTGTTACCCATTCTATGAAGGTTTTGCATCAGGATTACTAAGACTAAGATGGGGATTAGACAATTCATTATTTGCTGGAATGACAAGCAGAGGATGGTCTAGTACAGGAAAAGCAGATTATGCACTTCAGCGTTTGGTATGGAATGGTGATATCCCATTTGAAATGAAAGAGGTTAAAGCCATGACAGATGGATTTGAAATAGAATTCACTCTTCCGGCTGATATTGCAAAAATTAAAAATGCATCAAACTACAACGTCAACAGCTTTACCTACAAATATCATAATGAGTATGGAAGTCCTGTTATACTTAACAGAGAAAGAAAAATCATCGGTATAATTCCATCAGCAGATGGAAGAAAAGTTAAACTAGTTCTTGATAGTGTTATTGAAGGGCATGTTCATGAAATCAAAATCAGCAATATTGAATCACAAGAGAAACAATCTCTTCTCCACAATGCTGCTTATTACACCATGAATATTATTCCTGAAGGGAACAAGACGGTGCTAACTGAAGAACAAAAAGTGAAAATGCAAAGCATGAATCATGCTGCCCATCAAGCTCCAACACCTTCAGCTGCATCAAAGCCAACAGCACCAACAAAAAAAAGGCAAAATAAGATGCCGGCCGATTGGAGTCAGCCTGACAAAGTGATTAAGTTAGGTACGGTACCCGGACTTAAATATAATGTTAGCAACCTGGATGTGAAAGCAGGATCAAAGGTTCGTTTAATATTCAACAACAATGATGACATGACGCATAATGTTGTGATTGTTGCTCCAGGAGCTGCAGATGAAGTTGGGAAACTCGCTCTGGACCTTGGTTTAAAGGGCCCAGACATGAATTATGTACCCGTTAGCACAAAAGTTCTGTTTCACACAGGCCTGCTACAACCCAACGGATCAGAGTCGATTTATTTTATCGCGCCAACAAAACCGGGTGAGTATACTTTCCTATGTACCTACCCTGGACATGCAGCAGTAATGAGGGGAGTTTTGAAAGTAACCGAATAAGAGGATGAGAAAAGAAAGGCACCAATGGCATAGCCCCAAACTGAATAAAGAAATGCCCATAGAAATCTATGGGCATTTTGGTTTTGCACTACTGCTATTGCCTACTGCAGCGGCAGATTATCTTGAGTATGAAAGGTTTGGACTAATTGATGCTATTGGAGAATTCATCAACAGTGGAAAAATCAAAGTGTTCTCTATTAATAGCATCAATGATGAAAGCTGGATGAATAAGGAAATGAATGGTACTCACAAGGCAATCCGACAGCATCAATTCAATGAGTACGTTATAGATGAAGTGCTACCATTTATTAAAGAAAAAACATCTGCCGATACGCCTATTGTAATTTGTGGTGCTTCATTTGGAGCCCTTCACGCAATGAATATATTTTTAAAAAGGCCCGCATTGTTTAGTGGGGTAGTTGCAATGAGTGGAGTGTATGACTTGATGGAATATACCAACGGTTATTATGATGATCAGGTCTATTTCAATTCACCTATACATTATATCCCTAATTTAAATGACCCTGATATACTTGAAAAAATACGCAAGGGCAATATTGTCATCGCCACTGGAGAAGGCGACTATGAAGATCCTGAAGCTAGCAGAAGATTTTCGGAGGTCTTACACACTAAATCAATCCCGCACAGCCTTGAGGTATGGGGGAAAGACATGAAACATGATTGGCCAACCTGGAGAAAAATGCTTCCCTATTTTATTGAGCATAGATTCTAACGCGACATGAGAAAATAATTCTAATACGCTACCTTTGAAAGATGGATAAAAGACTGTTTTTGGTGGATGCTTTCGCACTAATCTTTCGTGCATACTACGCACTCATTAGAAGTCCGAGAATTACAAGCAAAGGGAAAAACACAAACGCACAATTTGGTTTTACCAATGCCCTAATTGATCTGCTCAATAAACAAAAGCCAAGCCATATGGCAGTCTGCTTCGATACGGCAGCACCAACAGAAAGACATACAGACTTTGCCGACTATAAAGCAAACAGGCAGGAAGCTCCGGAAGATTTAATTGCAGCAATCCCAGATATTAAAAAAATTATTGAAGGAATGAACATCCCAATCATTGAGACAGACGGCTTCGAGGCTGATGATGTGATTGGAACACTCGCGAAACAAGCAGAGAAAGTAGGATATCAGGTGTATATGGTAACCCCCGATAAAGATTATGGACAACTTGTTTCGGAGAACATTAAAATTTTCAAACCCCCGTATCAGGGTGGAGAATTTGAAATCATTGGTCCAAAAGAGGTTTGTGAAAAGTGGAATATTAAAGAAGTATCTCAGGTGATTGATATTTTAGCGATGATGGGTGATGCAGTGGATAATATTCCTGGTATTCCTGGCGTTGGAGAAAAAACTGCAGCAAAGCTCTTGGCAGAATATGGTACAGTAGAAAATGTATTAGACAATGCAGATGAGATCAAAGGATCAATTGGTGAAAAAGTTAGGAAAGGAAAAGACCTTGCGATGATGAGCAAAAAACTTGCCACCATTATCACCACTGTGCCAGTTGAATTTCATGAAGGCAACTATAAAATAAAAGATCCCAATAAGGAGGCGCTGATGGACATTTTCAGCGAACTTGAATTCAGGGCCATCGGTAAAAGAATATTGGGAGAGGATATTCCTATAGCAGCACCAGCTGAGAAACAAGGTACTACCGTTCAAGGCGACTTGTTCGGCGGAAGTACAACGGTATCATCAACAAATAATAATGAGGGGGCACAGGAAGAATCCGTTGTTCAAATTATCGCAGACAAAAACATAAACAATACTCCCCACAATTATGGCTTGGTAAGCACAGATCAAGAAATTGATGCGCTGATTAAAGCACTTGAAAAAGAAAAAGAAATTTGCTTTGACACAGAAACAACAGGCCTCGATGCAAATCAAGCAGATATTGTTGGGATCAGTTTTTCAATAAAAGCAGGAACTGGATTCTATGTGCCTTGTCCAGATGAAAGAACAAAAACAAAAATACTCCTTGAGCAATTCAACAAACTCTTTAAGGATTCTTCAAAAACTTGGATTGGACAAAATATTAAATACGACTTGCTGATTTTAAAAAATCATGGTGTTGAATTGGCTGGAAATATCTTCGATACGATGCTTGCTCATTATGTAATAGAGCCAGAAGGAAAAAGAAGTATGGACTTGCTAAGCGCTAAATATCTCGGATACGAGCCTGTCCATATCGAAGAATTGATTGGCAAAAAGGGCAAGAATCAGGGCAATATGCGGGATGTTGAAATAGAGAAAATAAAAGAATATGCGAGCGAAGACGCAGACATTACGCTACAGCTCAAACAGGTATTTGAAGTGCAACTGAAAGAGAAAGATGTAGAAAAGGTATTTTATGAAGTGGAAAACCCTTTGGTGAAAGTGCTTACAGACATGGAATACGAAGGAGTGCGCGTAGATGTTGGATTTCTGAATGAGTACTCAAAAGAGCTCGACCGTGAAGCTAAAATAGCAGAGGAAGCTGTATACAAAACAGCTGGTGTTCGCTTTAATCTTGCCTCACCAAAACAACTTGGGGAGGTCTTGTTTGAAAAACTAAAACTTGACCCTAAGGCAAAAAAGACAAAAACAGGACAATATGCAACAGGAGAAGATGTACTACAAAAACTCGCCTTTCAATTCCCAATTGTTTCTGATATCTTGGCGTTTCGTCAGCTTACAAAATTGAAGTCAACCTATGTTGATGCATTGCCCCAATTGATCAATCCAAATACCGAAAGGGTTCACACAAACTATGGACAGGCCATAGCAGTAACCGGGCGCCTTTCAAGCAACAACCCAAACCTTCAAAATATTCCAGTTAGAAGTGATCGAGGGAAAGAAATAAGAAAGGCTTTTACCGCAAGAGACAAAGACCATGTGTTGATTTCAGCAGACTACTCTCAAATTGAATTGCGCATTGTTGCAGCAATCAGTGGTGATAAAAATATGTGTGAGGCGTTCAGGCTTGGAAAAGATATACATACAGCAACAGCCGCAAAAGTATATGGCATTGCAGAAGAAGATGTAACGAAAGAAATGAGGTATAAGGCCAAAAGTGTAAACTTCGGCATCATCTATGGTCAGGGTGCATTTGGATTAGCAGATAATTTAGGCATCAGCAGAACAGAGGCGAAGACCATCATTGACAACTATAAAAAAGAATTCTCGGGCATCACAACATATATGGAGTCAACCATCAACTTTGCCAAAGAGAAAGGATATGTTGAAACCTTGATGGGAAGAAAAAGATGGCTACGAGACATCAATTCATCAAATTTTACTGTTCGCGGATTTGCTGAGCGCAATGCAATCAATTCGCCAATTCAGGGAACTGCAGCTGATATGATCAAGCTGGCAATGATTAAAGTTCATGATGCAATAAAGAAAAACGGTTATAAAAGTAAGATGATCCTTCAGGTACATGATGAATTGATATTTGATGCACTAAGAACTGAAGCAGAAGCGCTCAAACTGTGCATCCTTGAAAATATGGAAGCCGCTCTTCCACTTCCCAATAATGTTCCTGTGATTGCAGAGGCCGGAATTGGCGACAATTGGCTCGAAGCACATTAAAAATAATCTATGATAACGAGGTTCTTTATACTGCTCTTCAAACTCAATGGCTGGAAAATTGTAGGCAAGGTTCCGCCTGAAATAAAAAAAGCCGTCGTCATTGCAGCGCCACATACCTCCAACTGGGACTTTGTATATGCATTGGCCATATTCAGGTTACTCAAACTAAATGTTCGATACCTAATAAAAAAAGAACTGTTTCGTTTCCCACTTAGCATATTGCTCAACAATACAGGTGGGATACCTGTGGAAAGAAGCAAGAAACAGTCACTGACCGATCAGATTATCCAAAAATTTCATGAGGCAGACAATCTACTGATTACCGTTCCTGCAGAGGGAACCAGAAAGCGCGTGGAGAAATGGAAGAGCGGTTTCTACTATGCCGCACTGGGAGCCAACGTGCCAATACTCCCTGGTTACTTGGATTTTAAAAAGAAAGAAGGGGGATTTGGTGCCCCTATTTATCTAACCGGAAATAAAACAGATGACTTGGCAAAAATAAAGGCTTTCTATGAGGGGATGACCGCCAAGTACCCAGAGAAATTTAACTTAGATGCCATACGGATTGATTGAACCAAGAGTTATGTATATTGTTAACCAATGATGCTGCCTGAAAAATATATTAAAATAATTACGTTAGTGGGCGGCCGCTATTTCATAACTGCTGGAATTGCATTTGTGATTTTCTATTTATTATTGAACAAGGTTCTTGCTAATAAAAAAATTCAACAACGATATCCCAAAACATCGGATTACGTCAGAGAAATTGGATACTCAATACTTACTATTATGATCTTTGGTTTTGTGCCACTGATTTTTATTCAAACTGAATCCATTTCAAAATACACAACCCTATATAAAAACATCAACGAAATGGGATGGCTCTATTTCTGGTCAGCCTTCCCGATCATGATTATCATGCATGATACCTATTTCTACTGGATGCACAGGTTAATGCACCACAAAAAACTTTTCAATCTTTTCCACCTTGTTCATCATCAATCAACCAACCCATCGCCCTGGACCGCCTACGCTTTCCATCCATTAGAAGCAATCATTGAAGCGGGAATTCTTATTCTCTTTCTTTTTACAATACCAATTCACAAACTGCATTTTTTCATTTTCTTCATGTTCATGATTATCTACAATGTGTATGGTCATATTGGCTGGGAGCTGTATCCAAAGAATTTCAATAAAACAAGAGTAGGAAAGTGGGTCAATACCTCAGTTGCACACAATCAACACCACCAATATTTTAAAGGAAATTACAGCTTGTACTTTTTGTTTTGGGACAGGGTGATGGGTACACTACGAGAAGACTATGATACACAATACGAAAAGGTAAAATCACAATGAGGCCTAAAGTTATTTACTGCTACGACGCTTACTGTGGATGGTGTTATGGTTTTAGTCCGGTCATCAAAGCACTTTATTTAAAATACCAAGATTCATTTGACTTTGAAACATTGTCTGGCGGAATGATTCCCAAAGAGAGCACCAAGCCCATCTCAAGCATCGCCGAATATATCCGTGGTGCCTACAAATCAGTTGAGAATATGACTGGGGTAACATTTGGGCAGGATTATCTGTGGCATATTTTCAATCCTGAACAAAGCGATTGGTACCCAAATTCAGAAATGGCTGCTATCGCAATGGCAATATTCAGGGAAATAATGCCAGAACGCACTATTGAATTTGCCGCTGGATTGCAAGAAGCCCTTTACAAGGAAGGGCGTGACCTTACAGACAAGGAAGCCTATAGACAGCTGATCTCAACCTTTGATATTGATCCTGAAAGGTTTTTAACCAGCCTGTCTGACGAAGCCTACAAAGAAAAGGCTTACTATGATTTCTCGCTGATCAAGCAACTCAATGTAACCGGCTTCCCAACCGTTTTTCTTCAAATGGATGAATCCAAACTGTATATGATTGCCCGGGGATACAGCGACCTTGAATCAGTAGAGTTGCGCATCAATAAGATTCTGGCTGAAAATAATGTTAAGTAAAATGGTCGTAACTTGCGACCACTAAAAAGTGCACATGGAATACAACAAACTCATTTCAGTAACAGGATTTTCAGGACTATTTGAACTCATTACAAGCAAAACAGATGGTGCCATCGTGAGGTCTCTTGAAGACAACACCACCAAATTCGTATCAAGCAGGATTCACCAATTCTCACACCTTGAATCAATAGAAGTATACACAACGGATGAAAACATAAACCTTGCAGATCTTTTCAAAAAGATGGACGCAAGCGAAACACCAATCCCTTCAGAAAAAGATAATAAAGCAGTTCTTGGGTATTTTAAAACAATAACCCCTGAGCTTGATTTTGAAAGAGTCTACACCAGCGACATGAAAAAAATGGTGCGCTGGTTCAATGTTATCAAGAAGCATAATATTGAGATTAAACTCACTGAATCAACAGAAGAGGAAGAAACAGAAAATTGATCTGATTCAATTTACAATCCATAAGCATGCAACACAGTGCAAATATTCAGAAACTGAAACACAGTTTTCTGCCAGCGCATTTCAGCTTGATCGATTGGTCAACCATTGAACCTTATTTTATCCAACTTAAAGATAGACAGATCAATTCTGTAAAAGATCTTGAGCAGTGGCTTAAAGACATGAGTGAGGTTGAAGCGTTTATCAGTGAAGATGCATGCTGGAGACAAGTGCGAATGACCTGCGATACCGAAAACACGGAGCTTGAGGAAGCCTTCAACTTCTTCTTTATGGAGATTCAACCAAAGATCCAACCCTACGCCGATACCCTAAATAGGAAATTGGTGGATTGCCCCTTTACAAAAGAACTAGACCAAAATAAATATTTTACCTACCTGAGATCGGTAAAGAAAAGTATTGATCTCTTCAGGGAAGAGAACATCCCCTTGCAAGCCGAAGTAAGTGTTTTACAACAGCAATACGGAAGCATAGCAGGAAAGATGACCATCGAACAGGATGAACAGGAATATACGCTGCAACAAGCAGGTAAATTTCTAGAAAACGAAGATCGAAATATTCGTGAAACCGTATATAGAAAGATTGCTGAAAGAAGATTAATGGATAAAGAATCCTTAAACGATCTTTTCACCAAACTAATTGAAAAGCGACACCAGATAGCATTAAACGCTGATTTCAAAAATTATCGGGATTATAAATTTATTGAAATGGGTAGGTTCGACTATACCCCTGAGTCCTGTTTTCAATTTCACGAAGCCGTAAAAAAAGAGGTGCTGCCCTTGGTAGACCACATCTATACCAAACAAAAAGAAAGGCTTGGTCTGGATACCTTAAGGCCATGGGATACTGAAGCAGAACCAAAAGGCATAAAACCTCTTAGGCCTTTTACTGATGGCAAGGATTTGTTGAAAAAAACCATCGCCTGCCTCGATAACCTAAATCCATTTTTTGGCGACTGCCTCAAAAAAATGGAAGAGCTCAATCACCTTGATCTTGACAGCCGCAAAGGCAAAGCTCCTGGTGGTTATAATATGCCTTTGGCAGAAAGCGGAGCTCCATTCATATTTATGAATGCTGCCTCTCAAATGTCAGATCTTACCACCATGGTACATGAAGGCGGACATGCTATTCACTCATTTCTATCCCACGAACTGGAACTTACCGGCTTCAAAGAATATCCAACCGAAATGGCTGAAGTAGCAAGCATGTCTATGGAATTGTTTACCATGGACCATTGGGATGTATTCTTCGACAACGAAGAAGAAATGAAAAGGGCAAAGCGTCACCAGCTTGAACGCGTAATTACAATTTTCCCCTGGATTGCTACCATAGATAAATTCCAACATTGGATTTACGAGAATCCTTCACACACGCTTGAGGAAAGAAAAGAAAACTGGCTTAGCATATTGAATGATTATTCAACCAAATCAATTGATTTCAGCGGGCTTGAACCCTATAGATCTTATAACTGGCAAAGGCAGCTTCACCTTTTTGAAGTACCATTCTATTATATAGAATATGGTATTGCCCAGCTTGGTGCAATTGGGATGTGGAAACAATATCGTGAAAATCCAGAGCAGGCTTTGAAAAATTATATGCATGGGCTTAGTCTCGGAGGAACACAAACATTACCGGAACTGTATGCATCTGCAGGAATCGATTTTGATTTCTCGCCAAGTAAAATCAGCGAATTAATGCTATTTGTCAAAAAAGAATTGGATTCACTCTGAGCTACCACTTTTAGGGTATAGCATTATTTAGACAGGGACTAGATCTAAGGATATATTTGTGGTGCTACTAATCAGAGCCTTAACGAATGCCCCGGTGTTTTTACATTGGGGCTTTATTATTTCCGACACGACTTACAAACTCCTGTAACCACCATATTAATCTCATTAATGCTATACCCGGAGGGAAGCTTAACGGAAGGAATACTTACATCATCCAGGCATAAGGTTTTTTCACAGGCATCACAACGAAAATGAACATGGTTATCATGGTGGTGGCCCGTTGTTATACAGCTATCACTACACAAAGCATACTTTATGCTATTGTCTGTAGTAGGTATATTGTGGATAATCCCCTTTTCAAGAAAGGTCTGGAGTGTTCTGTAAATAGTTACCCTGTCGTACTGATCAGAACACTTCGTTTCAATATCCTGATGAGCAAGTGCACTTTCGGAAGAAAGAAAAATATCCAAAATTTTTCTTCTGCTGGAAGTAATGCTTAGGGCGCTATCCTTTAAAATAGTGTCACTTTGCTTCATTCTGCTATTCATTGATTAATTCTTGGATATCCTTTGTTAGCTGTTCAACCTCATCTTTCTTAATCCCATCATATACGCCACGCACCCTGCCCATCCTGTCAACCAAAGAAAAAAACTGGGTATGCAAAAACTGGTCATCGATATTTTTCGTACTATTCTTAGGGTCGTCCAACAGATAACTCTCTCTGGCAGTCCTGTACAACGCCTCTTTAGTGCCTGTCAGAAACCACCAATTCTGGGTTTGGGCTCCAAATGTTTCAGCATATTTAGACAATACTTGGATGGAATCTGTCTCTGGATTGACAGTATGAGACAAAATAAGAAAACTAGAGTCTGCTTTGAATTGGTCGTAGATCAGTTTCATGTTCTTATTCATCTTCGGACATATTCCTTTACAGGTAGTAAAAAAATATTCAACAACATAAACCCTTTGCTTAATATCAGCTTGGCTCACCA
>CAIXLY010000043.1 GCA_903920455.1 uncultured bacterium
ATTGTCTCCAAATGAAAAAAGGATGGCATTTGGTGCACAGCTTTCAAGATAATTTTTTGCCAGGTCTCTTGCAGTTTGTTTTTTACTCCTATCGTGGTCGTCCCACTCCTCTGCAGCCATCAGTACTGGAACAGCAAGGAGGCAGACCAATGCTGCTGTTGCATTGGCGATACCCTGCCCAGTGAAGCGTGAAAGCCAATCTTTGATTTGCATCACGCCCAATCCGATCCATATTGCAAAGGCATAGAAAGATCCAACAAATGCGTAGTCTCGCTCTCTTGGTTGATTTCCGGCTTGATTCAAGTAAAATACAATGGCTAGGCCTGTGAAGAAAAACAAGAGGAAGGAAACAAATGATCCTTTTTGATCTTTCTTGTATTGGTAGAAAATTCCGAGTAGTCCGAGTATGAGTGGAATTGCAAAGAGCTTATTGTTGGCCTTATTGTTTCTCAGGCTTTCAGGTAATTTATCTTGGTTGCCCAAGAAGGCATTGTCAATTGCGCTAATGCCAGTGATGGTATTCCCATCTCTAGGATTTCCAAATCCTTGTATATCATTTTGTTTTCCAACAAAGTTCCATCCAAGATAGCGGAGGTACATCCATCCTATCTGGTAGCTCATTGCCCAGCTGATATTATCCAGCATAGTTGGCTTTTGTCCTTCTTCCAGATTTAACCAACGTTGATAGAATGATGCATGGCCTTGATCATTGCTCGCATCCCATACCCTTGGCAGTAACATTTTATCTGATGATTCATAGACAGGTGATTGAGTTCTTCCAACGGCAAGGTATTGGCCTTTTCCTTTCACATACTTCATCTCCCCCTCTTCATAATCTATTGGCTTTGCAGTGAAGACTTGACCATAGAGCAAGGGAAAATCGCCATATTGCTCACGCCCAAGATACCCTTCCAAGCTTAGTGGATTATCAACATTATACATGTCAATGGTTGGGTTTGCTGCTGACCTAATCATTGTGGTGAGGTAGGTAGAGTATCCAAGCAACATGAATGCAAAACACCACATGGCAAGTTTCAGGAAATAAGGATTTCTTTTTAATGCAGGGAGACCATAGCTGGTAATCGCGTAAACAGTTGCTAAGATCAGCACCAATTTAAATATGCTTGTGCCTGTGCTTCCACTAGAGATAAAGGGATAGAGAATTGCAAGTGCAAATAAAGCGACCCAGGCTCCAAACTGAGGTGCACTCAAATTTTTGGCGGAGGATATTCTAATGCCAATGTATATCAAAAAAGATAACAGTAAAAAGTATACGGCAAAACCACTAAAAAACGGAAGTCCAAGTGTATTGACGAAAAATATATCGAAGTTGCCTGCTGATTTAATAGTGTATTGGATTACTGCTTTTTGCGCAATACCAGTGATGATACAACCAATGATGAAGGCAATTGCTGTTCCCCACTTGGTGACCTTATAGCGTTTGTAATAATATACCATTACAATTGCAGGGATGGTCAAAAGGTTCAACAAGTGAACCCCAATGGAGAGCCCCATGATGAAAAATATGAGGATAATCCACCTGTCGGCCCCTTGTTGATCCGC
>CAIXLY010000044.1 GCA_903920455.1 uncultured bacterium
AAATAAGAAAACTAGAGTCTGCTTTGAATTGGTCGTAGATCAGTTTCATGTTCTTATTCATCTTCGGACATATTCCTTTACAGGTAGTAAAAAAATATTCAACAACATAAACCCTTTGCTTAATATCAGCTTGGCTCACCAGGGTGCTATCCTGACGCATAAAAGTGAAAGGCTGTACTGTATTCAATATAGGCAACCTAACTTTTTCAAAGTCAGTTGTATAGACCATCGCCGCATAAAAACATCCAAACAGCCCCGCAAAAAAAAGAATATAAAAAAGTGATTTTTTTCTCATAAGGTGAATTAATACAAAAGTACGCCGGTCTGTCATATTAATAGACAAACTTGGAATGCAACTTTGTTGCAAAATACTTAAATTTGTTGTCCCATGTTTAAAATCAATTATGACGCATTAGGAATTGCAGCTTCGATTGCTTGTGCAATACATTGCGCAATCCTGCCAATCCTACTGACCAGCCTGCCCATACTTGGTGTCAACATCATAAACAATATTTGGTTTGAAGTAGGCATGATCATGCTGGCTACTGCAATTGGGATCTATTCTTTGCGCCATGGCTTTAAAAAACATCACCACAATATCTTTCCCATTGTTTTGTTTATAGCAGGTATAGGGATGCTTATCCTTAAGCAGATTTTCCATGCCCATCAACTTATTTTTTTGATTCCCGCTGTTGTATTAATCATATCAGCGCATTTTAAGAACTTACAACTTTGCAGAAAGGCCAATGCCTGTCATACATCAGATTGTATTCATTAAAAAAATATATTTACCTCGATGAGCATTTCAAAACAAGAAAATGTAATTTGAATTTTTAATACCAATCTATATGACCTCAAGGAGACAATTTATTAATCAACTGGCATGGATCACTGCAGCTTCTTCATTAGGCACAGATGCATTTGCTTTGTCTACACATACTGATAAAAAGATTGGGGTACAACTCTACACTGTTCGTGACAACATGGCGCTAGATCCTAAAGGCACATTAGAAAAAGTTGCAAGTATTGGATTCAAAGAAGTTGAAAGCTATGGTTATAACGGCAACTATTTTGGGATGTCCCCAGCTGAATATAAAAAGGTATTAAAAGGGTTGGGATTAAAATCTCCTTCAGGGCACTACCTCTATGGTGATTTCGGAACTAGGAATACGCCAGGGACAGTCATACATGGTTGGGAAAAAGCCATAGACGATGCCAAAGAAGTTGGGCAAGAGTATATGGTTATCGCCTATCTGATGGACGAAGAAAGAAGCTCCATAGACGCATATAAAAAAATTGCTGAAGGACTTAGCAAGGCAGGTGAGCTTTGCAAAAAGTCTGGTATTCAACTATGCTATCATAATCATGCTTTTGAATTTCAGTCACTAGAAGGTGAAATCCCATTCGATGTGATGATGAAATATGCTGACCCGGCAGCACTTCAAATAGAGCTGGACCTATACTGGGCGGTTAAAGCAGGTAAAGATCCCATCGCTTTATTTGAACAACATAATCATAGAATTTCATTGTGGCATGTTAAGGATATGGACAAAACCCCAAATAAAAATTTTGCAGAAGTAGGATCCGGAATCATTAATTTTAATGAGATCTTCGAAAAGGCAAATCTGTCCGGAATGAAACATTTTTTCATTGAACAAGATCAGTGCACCAAACCGCCACTGGAAAGTATTGAACAAAGTTTCAGATACGTTAAATCAACCCTTGTTAAACACCTTTGAGTACATGAAAGCATTCAACATTCTATTTGGACTGGTTTTTTTTACTTTCGCAATTTTACAGTATAATGATGTTGATCCCTATCTATGGATTCCGATTTATGCATCAGCGAGTGCAATCTGCATTTTAAATTCAAGAGGAAAATACAGTTTTAAATTGCACTTGGCGATGGCTGCTTTCTGTATTGTTTACGCCATAATTTTATTGGTCAATAAAGATGGTGTGATCTCATGGTTCAATGAGCATAAAACAGAAAGCCTAGTTCAAAGCATGAAAGCAACAAAACCCTGGATAGAGCAAACAAGGGAGTTTGGTGGACTAATGATTATTCTACTCGTTGGTATCATAAACATTGTTTTACATAAAAAATCCGGAGCCAATTAGCCCCGGATTTGATTGTTTGCAATTTGATTTCGGTAGTTTATTTTTCTGAGCTGAACCTTATCGACCTCAAACCAAAATCTTGGTTTTCTTGCTTGTTCGCTTTGGTGATTTTCATTACCAACGTAAATGGTTGAGATGGAATATTAGTCAACTTCACCTTAACCTTATTTGTTGTTAGGTCAGTATCAGCACCAAGCTTCACCTCACCTAGTTTCACACCATTGCTTTCATTTGCATGCCAACTTATGATATAACCATATTTGGGTACAGACTTCATCAAATACTCAAGGTCAAGTGAAGTGACATGTTTTAAATTAATATTATCAAAACTCAAAAATCCCGTTTCGCCAGATAACTTTGCAATTTTGTTGTCGCCATCTTCTACCATAGCAATATGCTCAACACCGCTGTTGGATTTAACTTCAAGCAATGGGCTTTTGAGTGTTAAGAAACCAACTCCACTTTGTGGCCTGATTCCATTTCCACCTTTATCCGTATAGCTTGCCGTTATTTGCATAATATTCTTTTCCTCCACATCTTTTTCTGAAGGGGTAATGGTGCCTTTTGATGGCAATGTCAAGCCCGCTTTTTTATTGATCCCCAAGACCCAGTCCACAATCATTTCAGCATCAGATCCTTTTAAATTCGGGTGGGCCGGCATTGCCACTTCTCCCCAAACACCACTTCCGCCTTTGATAATCTTATTGACGAGGTACGCTTTTGCTTTTGTATCATTTTCATATTTTGCCGAAACAGCCTTGTACGCTGGTCCAACAGATTTTACTTCCTCTTTATGGCAGGCCTTACAATCCAATGTGGCAGCAAGGTTTTTCCCTTCCATTGCAGAAGTGATCACTTGATGGCCAACCACTTGTGCTTTATCGGGCCCGCTCATATAATCTACTTTCACAAAAATTGATTTGTTGTCAATACCCCCCTTTTCTGTTGATCCATCTTCCTTATCCTGAATATTCACGGAATAGGGAATTGGTATACCCGAGAAAAAGTATTGCGCGTTTTCATCTGACTTTATTGAAACAATAGGCTCTTCATTTCCAGCATATACTTTAAACGCTTGGCTTTGGGTAACACCGCCTTTATTGTCTTTCGCCTCAACATAAATAGTATAAGAACCTGCTTTAGTAAATGTGTAATTGGCAATAGGCGAAGAACTTGGTTTGAGCACCACGTTACCAAAATGCCATGTATACGTGATGGGGTCCTTATCTGCATCTACAGTACCCTCTGCACTTGCCTTTACAGCAAATGGCAATGATCCTGATTTCTTATTAATACTAATTTGTGTTTTGGGAGATCTATTGCCCCCATTATAATCAATTCTCGATAATGTTGCATCAGGGTTTGCAGTAAACCATCCTGATCCATATTCCAATATATACAACCTGCCATCAGGGCCCATTTCAATATCCATCGGACTTGCTAAAGGACTTGAAGGCATGAATGGTTCCATTTTTTCATAGTTACCCTCCTTGTCCATAGAAACCATTTTTATCCATCCCCTGATCCACTCATAAAAAACAAGTTTCCCATTATAATAATCAGGAAAACGGGTCTCTTTCGGATAAAATTCAGAATAATATACTGGCCCGGCCATTGCTGTTCTTCCTCCTGTGCCTACCTCAGGAAATTCTTTTGATTGACCATAACTATAATATATGAATGCAGGACTTACTGGCGGCAGTTCAACTAGTCCAGTATTATTTTTGGAATTATTAATTGGTTTTTCAGGATTGAAAAATTCTCCGATTGCACCTGTTTCATAATCAAACTGACGATAAGGATAGTTATTGCCAATAAACATTGGGTATCCAAAATTCCCTGCCTTGCGGGCTTGGTTTAATTCATCATAGCCTCTTGATCCTCTGGACGGACTATCATCACCGGCATCCGGACCAACATCACCCCAATAAAGAAATCCTGTTTTTTTATCAACCGATATTCTATATGGATTCCTTGTACCCATGGTATAAATTTCAGGACGCGTCTTTGGTGTTCCAGGTTTAAATAGGTTTCCATCAGGTATGGAATAGCTTGCGTCGGGATTTACCTTGATGCGAATTACTTTTCCACGAAGATCATTTGTATTGGCAGGACCTCTTCGTCCATCATATTGTTCAAAGCCTTCGCGATTATCTAATGTTCCATATCCATTTAGGGTATATGTTGAATTTGCTTGATCAAATGGTGTTGAATTATCACCAGAAGAAATATACAAATTACCATCGGGTCCGAATGTAAGCGACCCACCTGTATGACAACAAATTTCTCTTGTTGTTCCAATGTCAATAATTTTCTTTTCGCTTGCAAGATCTAGCTTGCCATCTTTAAATACAAAACGTGAAACCCTATTTGCAGCAGTGTCCTGTGTAGCGTAGAACATATATATAAAATTGTTCGACGCAAATTTTGGATCTGCAGTGATCCCTATCAACCCTTCTTCTGCATTCGAGCCGGTTGTAGCTGATTTGAAATAAACGTTCAACTTTGCAACCTGCTTTACTTTTTTTGTGGTGTTGCTGTATTGTAAAACTTCCCCTTTTCTTTGACTAATCAATATATCAAAATTAGGAAGGATGGCTATTTCAGTTGGCTCATCAAAAACACCACCCGCCAATACATTTTTAGTAAATCTGTCTTCGTCTGGCACAAGAAGCGAGCTTGCCTTTGAATAATCAAGTTTAACATTATTGCCAATGGCATATTTCAAGCCACCAAGAAGATGCTTAACATACAGTGGTTCTGAAAATGTTTCGTCAGTATGTCCGAATTCAGAATAGAAAGCCCTGCCTCCATCAAAATCATGATACCATGCCATCGGGTGGCTAGCACCATTCTCGCCACCAGTATATGAAGTTTCATCAATACTAATCAGAATATTCACTTCACTGCCTGGCGCTTTTATAAAGTTGTACCACTCATCGGTGCGTTCCCATACGTCAGGAAGATGTGATGTACTAGGGTGTGTTTTGTCAAGCACTTTTAATTTTGCCAGCTGGTTATGTGGATGTCCTTTAAAATAAGCGCCCGCAAGTTTGCCATACCAAGGCCATTTGTATTCACAATCAGATGCAGCATGAATTCCTACATATCCACCACCAGCTTGAATATATCTCTCAAAAGCAGCTTGTTGAATATGATTCAACACATCTCCTGTTGCATTGAGAAATACAACTGCATTGTATCTCTTTAGGTTTTCTTCATTAAACTGAGAAGCGTCTTCAGTCGTATCAACTGAAAACCCATTCTCTTTTCCCATTTGCATGATTGCCAACTTGCCAGCCCTAATTGATGAATGCCTAAACCCAGCTGTCTTCGAAAAAACCAATACACGGGATTGGGCATTGGAGCTGATTAAGAAAGAAAAATACAAAAGAGAAAAGAGAAATAATTTTTTCATGCTGTTGTGTTGTTGCTATACTTTTTTACTATGAACGAGAGGCTATAGTTCTTTTATTTTTATATTTCTATACCACACTTTATCACCGTGGTCTTGAAGGGCAATGCGGCCTTTCTTATACTTCCCAAAGCCAGGCATATCCCTAAATTTGCTTCCTGCTACCATTTTATTCCAATTGTCGTCCCAAACAATCGTACTAACAACATTTTCACCATTGAGGTATAGTTTTAGTTCGCCGTTGTTTAGTATAACCTCAGCATGGTTCCATTCGCCAACTGGTTTAACAGTTTCTCTTGAACAAGCAATAAGATCATATAGGTCTCCTGCACGGTGTTTTTTTATTTTGCCATCGCCATGTCCATCATTATCCAATACTTGCATTTCCATACCAGTATGAAAAGTGTGTTCGTATTGTTCTTCTTCCTTTACGTTAAATATGATGCCGCTATTCCCTCTTTCAGAAATCTTCCATTCCAAGCTAAGGTGATAGTTTTCATATTCCTGGTCAGTTACAATATCACCACCTTTTCTCCCGGTTGCGGATTTGTCTGTATTGGGAACAAAAGCAAGCGCCCCATCTATCACTTGCCAAGATGAGCCATCGCCTTCATTACGATAGATATGCCAGCCTTTTTTTGTTTTGCCGTCAAACAACTTCTTCCATCCTTTTCCAGATGGTTCGTTCAATGACGGAGCATCCTGCTTGATCAATCCAGCAGACATTAAAAAAGCAGCAACGATAACGGTGATAATGATTTTCATGTAATTATTTTTTCATTGATAAAATATACTCAACCATAGCTGATGCATCTTCTACACTTAGGTTTGGATGGCCCGCCATTGGAATTTCTCCCCAGTTGCCTTGACCACCTTTGAGCACTTTTTCAGCAAGCATTTTTATATTCTTTTCATTGCTCTCATATTTCTTTGCAACTTCTTGATAAGCTGGGCCTATTAATTTTGAATCATCCTTGTGGCAAGTGCGACAGTCTGATCCTTCAATCAATGCTTTGCCATCTTTCTTCGCCACAACAGGAGCTTCCTCTACTGCAGGGGCTGTTTCTTCAGTTGCCGCATTGCTGATTGGTTTTTTTTCAGTTGCTTCTTCATTCCCTCCACCGCAGGCAACCATTCCTGCTGCGATCATCATTGTGAACATTACTTTTTTCATGCTTGTTTTTTTTATTGTTTATCGTTTTGATTTTTTAAATACCCAGTATTTTTTTATTGAACTCTTCATCACTTCCTGTACCAGCAAAATCATCAAATGCTTTTTCTGTTACCCGAATGATATGATCCTTAATCACGATGGCCCCTTCTCTTGCACCATCCTCAGGATGTTTAATTGCACATTCCCATTCCATCACCGCCCAGCCGCTGTAGTCATACGCTGTTAGCTTGCTAAAAATGGAAGAAAAATCAACCTGCCCATCTCCCAAAGAACGGAATCGTCCTGCGCGGTTAATCCAACTTTGGTAACCACCGTAAACGCCTTGCTTACCTGATGGATTAAATTCTGCATCTTTTACATGAAACATTTTTATGCGTTCATGATAATGATCGATATAACTAAGATAATCTAGGCACTGAAGTACGAAGTGACTTGGATCATAAAGCAAACAAGCCCTTTTGTGGTTATTCGTTTTCTCTAAAAACATTTCATAGCTGATGCCATCATGAAGGTCTTCTCCAGGATGAACTTCATAACACAGATCAACTCCGTGCTCATCAAATACATTCAAAATGGGAGTCCACCTTTTTGCTAACTCTGTAAACCCAGTTTCAACAAGTCCTGCTGGTCTTTGTGGCCATGGATATACGGTATGCCACAACAAAGAACCACTGAATGTAGCATGTGCATTCAATCCCAAATTCGCAGAAGCTTTGGCAGCATATTTAAGCTGTTGAACGGCCCACTCAGTGCGCGCTTTTGCATTTCCCCTAACATACTCTGGTGCAAAACCATCAAATAGCTCATCATACGCTGGATGAGAGGCTACCAGTTGACCTTGCAAGTGAGTAGAGAGTTCTGTTATTTGTAATCCGGCTGATTCAACGATTCCCTTAATCTCATCTGCATAGGTTTTACTTTCAGCGGCTTTCTGCAGATCGATACAGCGGCTATCCCAAGTTGGAATCTGTACACCTACAAAACCCAATGAAGCAGCCCATTTGCAAATCGATGAGAGCTCATTGAACGGCGCTTTGTCTCCCATGAATTGGGCAAGAAAAATACCAGGTCCTTTTATTGTTTTCATTCAATCACTTTTAGTGTTTTATACATTGTGTGGAGTCCACTTCTGCTCAGATTGTGCAGAAAGTACCACGTTGTCGATGAAGGCCATTCCTCTGATACCATCCTCAACACCAGGAAAATCAAGCATTTCTGGAGTTGGTGTAGTTCCGTCTATGCGTGCTGAAAGGGTAAGAGAGAAGTTTCTGTAGATGTTGGCAAACGCTTCAAGGTATCCTTCTGGGTGCCCTCCGGGTGTTCTTGAATTGTGAACTGCGAAAGAAGAAAGCCTATCGGCATAGTTTCCGCCCGCCCTAAATATCTGGGTAGGCTGATCTAACCACTTGATAAGCATAGTATTAGGTTCGTGCTGGGCCCATTCAAGACCGCCCTTCTCGCCATATACTCGGATTTTTATTCCATTTTCCTCTCCTGCAGCTACCTGTGAAGCCATCAGAACTCCTGCAGCACCATTATCAAACTTCAACAACACGTTTCCATCATCATCCAACATTCTTCCTTCTACCATTACATTTAAGTCTGCACAAAGATGGGTGATCTTAAGTCCGGTAATATATTCAGCCAAATGCGCAGAATGTGTACCAATATCGCCCATACAACCGCTCTTGCCGCTGCGCTTGGGGTCGGTTCTCCAAGCTGCTTGTGCATTACCCTCTCTTTCTGATAACTTACTCAACCATCCTTGGGGATATTCTACCCAAACCTTCCTGATTTTACCAAACTTGCCTTCCTTAACCATTTGTTTGGCTTGCTTGACAAGCGGGAATCCTGAGTAGGTATGTGTAAGGCAGAGAATCATTCCAGTTTCCTCCTGCTTTTGCTTCAATTGCTTTGCTTCATCCAATGTAAATGCAATCGGTTTCTCAATGACAACATGAAACCCATGATCCATGGCCATCATCGCTGGTGCAAAGTGTGCAAAGTTGGGAGTAACGATAGTTACAAAATCCATTTTTTTATCTGCAGGAAGCTTACTTTCTTTCGTGATCATCTCCTCAAAAGTGAGGTAGATTCTATCTTCAGCAAGAAAAAGTGATTGCCCGGAATCCTTTGCTATGTCTGGGTTTATGCTCAATGCACCACATACAATTTCGATTAATCCGTCCATACCCGCAGCGTGTCTGTGGATGGCTCCAATGAAAGCATCTTTGCCTCCACCTACCATTCCCATTCTTAATTTTCTGTTCATGATGTTAGATTGAAAAATTTCGATAAATAAGAGAGGTTTAAAAGTACTGAATTTCTGATTTCGGATCTGATTTGAATTGCATTAAAATTTATCCTTCCGAAGGCAAAAACTAGCCTTTCAAAATCGGAATGAGATGGGTAAAAACAAAAGAGGGGACCAAGGCCCCCTCTTTAATATTTAACCAGCAGCTTATTGTGCCGTTTTGGTTTTTTTCATGAAGAAATACAAGCCCAAAAATGCTGCTATGAGAATTGCAGGGAAAATGAGCATGTTTGATAAGGTTGCCTGACCAGCAGCTAGATCGGCTGCATCACCTGATAGGCCGGCTGCTTCAGCAACTACTTTGTTCCCTTGAATCCAACCACCAATGATTGGTTGGAAAATTGAGGATGAAAACATTCCAATACCACCCAAAATTGATAGTCCGAGTGCCCCTGTATTAGGGAGGTTTTCACTAATGAACCCAAGCATATTTGGCCAGAAATAACAAATGCCGAGGGCATAAAATACTGCAGCTACATACAACATTGAGCCATCAAGCGTACTCATCATGTACAATCCTACTACACCAAATACCGCTGAAACCAAAAGAACGCCTACGGTATTGATTTTTTTGATGATTGGACCGGCAAAATACCTGCCTACTGCCATCAAACCTGTAACAAGAGCCAAAATCAACATTGGACTAGCACCAGCCTTTGACAAAATTGGGCCAACCCATTGTTGTGGACCAAACTCGGAAATAGCGGTTAAGGCCATACAAGCTGCCATGAACAAATACAAGGGGTTCAGCATCGCCTTAAAATTGTCTAGTGCTGAGCTTGCAGCAATCCTGGGTTTTGGAAAGCTTTGTCCAAAGAACAAAATAGCATAGATAACAGTTGGAATGATAATCACCCATATCTGCGCCTGCCAATGCATATTTGAATCTGTCATGAATTTAGAAATCAATGCACCCAAAACGATACCGCCTGGGAACCACATATGAAAACGATTCATTTTGGTGTTGAATTCATTACCGCTGTAAGAGTCCGCAATCATTGGATTACAAGCAGCCTCTGTGCATCCATTTCCCAAACCAATAAGCAGGGTGGAGATGAGTAGCGTGTTATAATCAACAGCATAAATCGTCAATAAAATACCAACAGCATGAGCAATAAATGCCACCTGCATGATGAGTTTTGGACCAATTTGTGAATAGAAAATTCCGCCCAAGATCATGGAAATCGGAAATCCTAAAAACCACATTGAGTTGATTGTTCCCAACTGAACGGGGTCCAATTGCAGCTCTGTTCCCAACTGGGTTAGAATTCCTGCCCTGATACTAAATGAAAAGGCAGTTGTGATAAGTGCAAAGCAACTTGCTAGGAAGAGGCGATTTGCGTTAATGGTTTTGCTCATTTGTAGTTTGATTTGGTTAAGGGGTTGAAAAATTGTTTTCTATAAAACAGCTTGAAAGAATACGATTGATTATCTGAATGCTGTGGATCGCCGATTCAGTTTTTTATTAAAAAATAAATTTAGTCGTCTTAAAGCTATATAATCTTCTATTTGTTACCAAAATTTAAATGGTGATTTTCCAGATATATGGAAGCTTGGACTGATTTGTCAGCCAGACACCCTAAGTGGAGAACCGGAAAATTGAAGAAATGTGTAGGTCGTTTTTTCCGTATTACTACTGAAAGCAAAATTTGGAATTTATTTTAATTTCATAAGGGAAGGTGTGAATGAATTTTGCTCATCTGTCCTCTCACCGTTGCTAATGCTTTAAGCCAGAAGGGAAACAACACCAAGAAAAACCGGGTAATCGTTTTATTCGGTTTTATTTTACCCTAATTTTCTCACAACTGAACCAGGCCCTTTGTACAGGCATAAGCCACCATCCCTGCAACACTTTTGACATTCATTTTTTGCATGATATTTACCCGATGAGTTTCGATGGTTCTATTGCTAAGCGATAATGAGCTGGCGATCTCTTTACTCGAGAAGTCTTGGCAAACAAGGGAAACTATCTCCAGCTCACGTTCAGAAAACAAAACGCTTGGCTTTGGGTAAGGACTGAAAGACAGTTTCTTCATTAGCCTAAACATGGATGTAGTAGATGACTCAGGGAAGTAAAATTGATTGTAATCAATAACACTTTCAATAGCAATGAACAATTCTTCCTTTGAAATATTTTTTTCGAGGTATCCCTTGGCTCCAGCTTCAAGCATTTTAAAAATTATTGCTTCTTCGGTATGCATTGATAGAGCTATAACCTCAGTTTTGTATTCCATTGCCATAATCATCTTGGTTGCCTCAATACCATTCATGACGGGCATACCGATATCGACAATAGCAAGTGTGGGTTTATGTTTACTCACCAATTCTATCAGCTCTTTTCCGTTGCCAGCGATTCCAACAACCTCAAATCGCTTTTTTGATTTGAGCACATTAATAAGGCCTTCTCGGAAAAAAAGATGATCATCTGCTACCACAATGCTGATTATCGGGCTATTTGGCATGGTTCAATGGAATTCTTATGTTGTATTTGGTTCCCTGAACGGGAGTTGAGGGCGTCGAGATCACTCCTTTTAATAAATCCACCCTAGCTTGTATGCTCATCAATCCGATTCCGGAATTCTTGTACTTCAATACCTGCTGCGTATCAAAGCCGATCCCATCATCAGCAGTTTGAATGAGCAACATATCATCTTCAATAGATAATACAATTTTAAGCTCTTTAGCCTTGGAGTGCTTCACACAGTTCAAAACAATTTCCTGTAATATTCTATACACATGGGTACTAACTTCCTCATTCAACACAATATCTCCCTTTGTAGAAATATCCAACTTGGGCTTGTTGTTCATTAAGAGCCTGTCTACATATTGATTCAGGGCTTCGCTGAAAGAGAGATGAAACATACTCAGTGGAGCAATGGACCTTGAAAGATCAAGCACCTGAACGATACACTGATCCAGCCCCTGTTGTGATGCCAACAAAGCAGGATCATTCGATTCGATCATACTCAGCCTCAGTTTAATACCGGATAAATAAGGCCCTATCTCATTGTGCAACTCAGTGGCGATAGCCGTCCTTTCGTTTTCTGCTGCATTGACCTCAACCCTGAGTTTTTCTTCCTGAAGTCTGATGTAGCGCCTTTGTTGTACAAATAGGCTGACCATGAATACAACTAAAATAATTGCAATAAATATTGCAAATAATAAACTGGCTAGATATATTGATTGCTCATCAAGTCGCATACTATCGTCAAAGAAAGCAATAAATCAAATATGTTATGCATTAATATCATTTATAATTTTTATAAAAGTTCGGGTTATATTAAAGTCTATAAACAATATTTTGAAAAAGCAATACATGGGCGATGAAACCATGTTCACACACTACTGATATCTGGGGTAATACAGGTTTCAAATTTCCAAGTAGGACTTCCAATATTGCATATGACATGATTAAATAAACACCTCTTTTTTAGGCGCCCACCATATAGATAAAGCAGTACATAAATAAGTTGCCGCTCCGATCCACATTAAACAATAAAAAAGTCGCTGAAATAACAAACTTGTTTGCTCAGAAAAAAGATAATACATGAATAGGTCGAGTGAAATTCCAAACGTACTACCAATAAGAAAAGGGGCAAAGATCAACAACTTTGAACGCCTTGTTTTTAAAGGCATTTGTTGACTTGCCAATTCGTTCAAAGTAAAAATGAAGATAATAATAGCCAATAGCGTAGAGAGAGATAGCATGTGATGCCCTAATCTCTTCCAGTCCGATCAAATAGGCTTCGGCCAACATAGATGCAATGCAGAAAAGAACAAAGGCTAGCGTTATTAATAATTGTTTTCTTACGCTTGCCCATGAAAGTGTAACAAAAACAAAAATGGGAAGCCAGCACAATAAAGTAGCGTAATTAAAAATATTATTCCAGAAAGAAGAGAGTTTATATCCGGGAATATCCTTGAAGAAAAAATAAAGCAGTAGATTAAACAACGAAAGACAACTTGAATAAAATAAAAGTCTATACGCAAAATCCAATTGCCGGTACCTGTATGCTCCGGCAATAATTGGTACAAGCAAAAAAAATATTTGCATCTTTTTCTTTTTTGACTTTTAAAAATCAAGCAACTGAGTGGTTATCTTTTAAGCGCTTATATCTACAAATGGATTTGCCAATTTAAGATACAAAGCTATTTATTCAAGGGAGATTATTGACTGTGAATTCTTCACCCTTCCAAATCAGAATGCTATTTTGATAGCAATCATGAATATATCTCTGATTTCGGCTCTTTATTATTTCTTGAGATAAAACATCAAATAAACACCTCTCTTTTCGAAATCAAAAAAAATGCCACCCCTCTTAATAAATAATTAACTGCAATCATGACGAGAAACACATTGTAAAGGATTTTAAACAACTCCATTGTGCTTTCTGAAAAAAGAAAAAAAAGGAATATGTTAAGAGAAGTTCCATATATAATAGTAACAAGTAATGGAATAACCACTAACATTCTTGAAAGCTTATCCTTAACAAGGATTTTTTTTCTTAATATGCTCACAAAACTATTTGTTAAAAAAATAATTAACAATAAATAACAAGCAGACAAAGCAAGAGAAGCCCTGTTCTCATTTAAGCCCAATATGTAAATTTCAATTATAACAAACAACAAGCTCAGAATAACATAAAGTCCAAAATACAATTTCTTTTTTGTTAATTCTGAGCAATGAATGGACGCGATCGTAGCTAATGGGAGCCATGATAACTCTGACATATAATTGAAAATATTATTCCATATTGAAGAAAATTTATATGAGTGGAAAATTATTTCAATTGCGAGACTGAAAACAGATGAATAAAAAAACAACTTGTGCCAATAATCAAGCTTCTTATAAAGCAACACTCCTACAATGATGGGTACAACAATAAAGAAAATCAACACGTCCTGTATTTTTTAAACTCTACTTAGTCAATGGTGAATCTTCATTACAATATGGCGGACATTTTTGCCCCATATCAACCAAAATGTTTTCAGTGCCTTCACCCACAATATCTTGATCCTTATCATTGACTCCCACAAAGATCATGGTGACTTGTTTGTTTTCTTTCATTCCATAATACGCCCTGAAAGCAACACATCCGGGTTGATCCAATATGGCACGAATTGCAGATGCATCAAAAGTTTCTGATATACACATGGCATCAGAAAATACGGGGGTTACAAGCTTGTCCTTGTTTTCCCTGTAATTCCTGGTAAGCTGAATGGCTGTTGGAAGATCAATGAAATTATTTGACATTAAATTGTTTTTGCGGATATATCTTTTCTACTTTCAGTCGCTAATAAGTAAATCTACGGAAAGAAGCCAAGCAACCCTTGACCCAAGGCAAGCTCATGAACCTTCCCCCGAATTTTGTAACTTCGTTTCATGCTAAAAAGCACACTCATCAAGGCTGCAGAAGCTTCCGGAAAATTGATCAAAGAAAGCATCAACGGCAAGTTTTCCATCGAATTCAAAGAGGGTCATAATAACCTGGTCACGGAGGTGGACAAAGCCTCTGAAGCATTGATAATGAGCATTATACGGGAGGATTTCCCCGATCATTTTATCCTCAGCGAAGAGATCGGAGAGATTAAAATGGACTCGGCCTACAAATGGATCATCGACCCTATTGATGGAACCATCAATTTTGCCAACGGCATACCGCTCTGCTGCGTAAGCATTGGCATAGAAAAAGAAGGTGAAATGATCATGGGCGCCGTATATAATCCCATGATGAATGAATTTTTCTTCGTGGAAAAGGGTAAAGGGGCTTATTTAAATGATCAACGCATACAAGTAAGCCAGCAAGAAAAGCTATTAAACTCATGTCTGGTTACAGGATTTCCTTACACCTACCTGGAGGCTGAAAACGGTCCGCTCGATGTATTTGGTCGACTCATCCGTGCAGGTATCCCCGTTCGTCGTCTTGGGTCTGCAGCGATTGATCTCTGCTGGGTTGCGGCCGGAAGATTTGATGGATTTTACGAGCACAAACTCATGGCATGGGATAGTGCAGCAGGATACCTGATGGTAGAAGAGGCAGGTGGAAAAGTTACAGGATTCAAAGGCGAAAAATATTCCCCCTACCAACCGCATATCGTTGCAACCAATGGAAAAATTCATCAGGACCTGCTAAGCTGGATTTCTAACACACATCAACAATAATAATAACATGTCAAGAACAGAGATAAATGAATACGGTGAATTCGGACTTATCCACCACCTCACAAAAAATATCGAATTACAAAATGCATCCTCTGTTTTAGGTGTTGGTGATGATGCTGCAGTGATCGACCATTTTGGAAAACAAACTGTAGTAACAACAGATATGCTCATTGAAGGAGTACACTTTGATCTTTCCTATACTCCTTTGAAACATTTGGGATACAAGTCTGTCGTGGTGAACCTAAGTGATATTTATGCAATGAATGCAACGCCAACACAGATAACCGTTAGTATAGGCATAAGCAGCCGATTTAGTGTTGAGGCATTAGAAGAATTTTATGATGGTATATATGCTGCTTGTGAAGAATATGGGGTAGACCTTGTTGGAGGAGATACCTGCTCATCCCAAAAAGGATTCATTATTTCTATTACTGCATTGGGTGAGGTTGTTTCTGAAAAAGTTGTACAACGGTCTACTGCCCAAAAGAGTGACCTGATCTGTGTTTCAGGCGATCTCGGCGGAGCATATATCGGTCTGTTATTTTTGGAGCGAGAGAAAAAAATATTTGCTGAAAGTCCGAACGTTCAACCAGATCTTGAAAATGAATCTTATGTGATTGGTCGCCTGCTTAAACCAAAAGCAAGAAAAGACATTCATGAATTTTTTGAAGAAAAAGCAGTGCTCCCAACTTCAATGATGGATATCAGCGATGGGCTCAGTTCTGAGCTGTTGCACATTTGTGAAAAAAGTGGTGTTGGTTGCGTTATCTATGAAGACAAGCTGCCGATTGCGGATGATTCGAAAGCAGCTGCTTATAAATTTGAGCTTGATCCCACCGCTTGTGCTCTCAGCGGAGGAGAAGATTACGAACTGCTCTTTACCATCAAGCAGGAAGATTATGAAAAACTAACGCTCAATGAGCAAATCAGTGTTATTGGATACATCACTGATTCCGAGGAAGGAGCAAAAATTAAAACCAAGGGTGGGAATACATACGACATCACCGCACAGGGTTGGAATGCCTTTAAAAAATAAATCAGCAGGGTATACTAAACAATCAGAAAATTGTCGCCATCCATCCAGAAGGGGAAATTCTTTCGAACCTCATCCAAATATGCTCTTTCCAGTGTGGAACTGTGTATGTCCTCTAGGTCTGATTTTTCGTATATCACTTCTCCTAATGGGCCAATAACCATGCTGTTTCCGCTGTAGTGTAACCCGTTGCCATCATCTCCAACACGATTTACACCAACTACATAAGATTGGTTTTCAATTGCCCTTGCTTGCAACAATGTTCTCCATGCGTGGATTCTTTTCTCTGGCCAGTTTGCCACGTAAATCAATACATCATATTCTGGTGCTGCTTCCTTTTCCGGATCTTGTTGGATCTGCTGCCGAGCCCAAACAGGAAACCTCAGGTCATAACAAACCTGAAGATTGATTTTCCATCCTCCAACAGAAGCTATTGTTCTTTTATTTCCGGCGGTGTAATGCTCGTCTTCACCGGCAAGTGAAAAACAATGTCGCTTATCATACACACCAAGTTGTCCGTTTGGCAATACCCATAAAAAACGATTGAAGAAATCTTCTCCATCCTGTATGATCAAGCTTCCTGCAAGAATAATATTTTTTTCCTTCGCGATCCGCTTCATCCACGCAACACTAGGCCCCTCCATGGTTTCAGCCAATGCTATTGGCTTCATGCTAAACCCTGTAGAAAACATTTCAGGCAGTACTACAACATGCGTCTTGCCCTCAATCGACATTATTTTATCTTCAAGCATTTCCAAATTGGCTTGCTTGTCTTCCCAGTTCAACGCTGTTTGAATAGTTGTGATGATCAATCTTTGCATAAAAAAAGTTTCATTACTCTTGTAATTACATCATTCTCATAGCCCCGCATGAATAGATACTGACGGGTTTTGGATTGTTTTACAAATGCTGTATCTCCAGGGGACGTAAGCGATGACCATTTTTTCTCAATCAATTTCATGGCCATTTTTTCATAATCTTCCTGGCCTATCTCTTCTCGAATTGCTTTTCTGATGCTGTAATCAGCAATGTATCTTTTCTTTAGTTCGGCTTCGATTTTTTTTCTTCCCCATCCTTTTATTCTAAACTTGCCCCCCGCAAATGCTTTTGCAAATCGCTCTTCATTCAAAAAACCATCTTCAATCAACTTGGAGAGCAGTTCGCTGGCCTGATGCCAGGAAATTCCATAGCCCGCCAATTTGGTTTTAACCTCCTGGTGCGTTCTTTCCTGAAATGCACAATAGTGGCGTATTTTAACATAGGCCTGCTCTGGGGTAAGCACCTTTCGTTTTATATACCCATCTTCCATCAAAGCAATATTACTGATTAACTAAGGCAGTTGATATGGTTTTCAACATAAAAGCCGGTTATTTTGGTCAAAATGTCAAAAAAATAGAAGTCATCTTCGGCCATAGGCGATTATATTTGCTATAATACTAACAAGGTTTTACCATGAAATTTATTGTGTCTTCATCAGCTCTACTTAAACAGCTCCAACAGATCAACGGAGTAATTGGATCAAATAACGTGTTGCCAATTTTGGAAGATTTTCTTTTTGAGATTGATAAAAACAAACTAACAGTAGTTGCAACAGACTTGGAGACCGTAATGAAAATTCACCTCGACATCGAAGCCAAGGATAGTGGAAGAGTATGTATTCCTGCAAAAATTCTGATGGACTCCCTAAAAAACCTTCCGAACCAACCCCTCACATTCGATATTGATAAAAACTTTAGTGTTGAGATCACGAGCGACAATGGGAAATATAAAGTCATGGGCGAAAACCCCGATAATTTCCCCAAAGAGCCTCCAGCAGATGACACCACCGCCTTCACCATGACCAGTCATCATTTGCTTACAGCAATCAACAAATCGATTTTTGCTGTCAGCAACGATGATCTTCGTCCCGCGATGACTGGTGTATTTTTTGAACTTGAAAAAAACGGACTTACTGCAATCGCCACAGATGCTCATCGCTTGGTGCGCTACAAACTGAAGGATGTAAAATGCACAAAATCAGATTCATTCATTGTTCCGAAAAAGCCACTGGTGTTGCTTAAAAATTCTCTTCCTGATAATGAAGATGGACTATCTGTATCATACAACAGCAACCACCTTTTTGTAACCCATGGAACAGTTGAGCTTTCTTGCCGCTTACTGGATGCAAGATTTCCAGATTATAAGGTGGTAATTCCTGCAGACAACCCTTACAGAATGACGATCAATCGTCAGGATTTTCAATCCGCGCTTAGAAGGGTAAGCATCTTTAGTAATAAGAGTACAAACTTGGTGACACTTACCATTTCGGGCAGTGAACTTCAGCTTACTGCACAAGATGTAGATTTTAGTTTTGAAGGAAACGAAAGAATGGCCTGCCAATATGATGGCGAAGACATTACCATTTCTTTCAACGCACGTTTTTTAATTGAAATGCTTTCAGGAACAGATAGTGAGGAAATACGTCTTGAGTTATCAACGCCGTCAAAAGCTGGATTGATCAAGCCCGTAGAGCAAGATGAAAATGAAGACCTTCTCATGTTGGCAATGCCATTGATGTCAAATTAATTTGATCAAACCAAATCATTATGGATACGTTGATCTCCTATTTCAGCGATCTTGAAAAAAGGCCCCTCGAGAGAGCGGGTTTTTTTGTCGCCGGCATGCTCCTCCTGCTTGTGATTGAGCAACTTATGCCCTTGCTGGACAACCAATACAAAAAGACAAAGGCAAAACACGGTGCGCTGAATGTTGGATTTACTGCAATTCATTTCATCATCCACACATTTATGGCGGTAGGTATTGTTCTTATCGCAGCATGGACAGAAAAATATAATGTTGGGATTATCAGGTGGTGGAGCTTTAGTCCGCTTGCAATTATTCTCATCACCTGCCTTGTACTTGATTTCTTTGCGGGTTGGCTTTGCCATTTTACAGAACATCAGGTTCCTTTGTTTTGGCGTTTTCATATTATTCATCATGCTGATAATAATGTTGATGTAACAACCGGACTAAGGCACCATCCTCTTGAATCAATTTGGAGGGGGATATTTTTTTATGTGGGAATATTAGTGGCAGGGGCACCAATGTTTGCCGTTCTTTTATACCAAACAATCCTTGTATTCATGACTGGTGTAACGCACGCCAACATCAGTCTTCCTGCGAAGCTAGATAAGGCAATGAGCTGGATATTTATTTCGCCGAACATGCACAAGGTCCATCACCATTGGAAACAGCCATACACAGACAGTAATTATGGCGCGGTATTTGCGATATGGGATAGGCTGTTGGGCACGTTTATGAAGCTTGAGCCCTCGAAATTAAAATATGGGCTAGACCGATATTTCCCAAATGAAAAAGATGAGGATTTTTCTGCACTGATGAAAAGACCTTTTCAAAAACTTAAATAAGCATTGAAAACAATAGCCGTAATTCCCGCACGATTTTCTGCGACCAGATTCCCTGGTAAACTCATGGAAAAGATTGGTGATAAAAGCATCATCAGGATGGTCTATGAGAATGCGGTTGAAACAAAACTATTTGATCATGTGTTGGTAGTTACTGACAGTGAAATTATTTTAGAGGAAATTATTTCAAACGGTGGTGCGGCTGTTAAAAGTAAGCGAGAACATCAAAGCGGTAGCGATCGAATTGCTGAAGCAGTAGCAGAGATGGATGTTGACATTGTGGTAAACATCCAAGGAGACGAGCCCTTTATTATTAAAGAGCCTCTTGTTGCTTTGATTGAAAGCTTTGATAATCCTCTTGTACAGGTCTCTTCTCTCATGAAAAAATTTTCGACAGATGAAGATCCCTTAAATCCAAACATTGTAAAAGTGGTAACGGATAAATATAGCAATGCGCTGTATTTCAGCAGGGCACCAATTCCTTTCTCTAGAAATACCGAAGACCCCGCTCCGTTGTTCAGGCATATTGGCGTTTATGCGTACAGAAAAAATACGTTGTTGGATTTTACTTCCTGGCCCGCTTCGGCACTTGAAAAAACTGAAATGTTAGAACAACTTCGGTACCTGGAGAATGGTGTAACAATAAGAATGGTTGAAACAACTACTAGCAGCATAGGGGTTGATACACCAGAAGACCTTGAAAACGCAAGAGCATACTTTCAAGCTATATAAGTATTGTCTTCGTTATTTCTTTTTATAGACGGGTACTGTACTGCATGGTTCACCATACATAAGCGAAGCGACTACCGGAATAAGCTTACTTGAAATTTCCATATACGCATACGGTGGTATTTCCTTCTCTCCGCAACCTTTAATAAAAACCCTTTTCCCTTCAAACTGGCTTGCATCTATTTGTTGAATGTGTTTAATGAATGTTGATTTAAAAACCTCGTCGACTGTTCCATATTGTATTGATGAGGCACATGGAGAAAGCTTTGCTACAACCAACATATAGGCCCACATTGGAATAATTGCATCGGTAGAACAAAAGACGGCAATGGTTTTTTCCTGATATTGTTTCCAATCATGGCTCTCCAGTGCTTGCCTAAAGTCTTTTTCCTTTAACAACATTTCCATAAATAAAAAATCCTTCAGGTCAAATGCCCGAATATCTCCAGACGGGAGATAGTGTTCAAGATCAATGGTGATTAGTCCACTTTCAACTACTTTGTTTCTTATTTCTTCCATACCCAATGCTATTAAAAAAAATCAGCCACCCTTTGGGGGCGGCTGAGTATGTAAATAAACTTTTTATCTTAGTACCCTGCCGCCCTTCTGTTGTCAACTATTTTCGTGGCCTTTTTTAAAGATTCCATTGTGCTATAGTTCGCATATTGTTTCATTTGCGTCTCAAACATTTTTTTCTCAGTTGCGAAATCAAATGTTGCTGAAGGGAGTGCGCCAATTTGATTTACTGAAATATAGTAAATACCATTTTGACCGTCGATAATCTGAGATGTTTTTGAAACATTGTTTTTGTTAAATGCCGCACCGATAATCTTTGATTCGGCACCAAGGTTTGGAACAAAGGGATCAAAGAACTTCACCGTATCTGCTTGACCAATGCTACCACCCAAGATTGTAGCTAGTTTTTCGAGGTTTGTTTCTGCTCCAGCCTTACGGGCAACAATCTCTGCCTTCTTTTTATTCCTTAATGTTGGTTCAACAACAATTCTTACTGCTGCTGGGGGTTGAACGCCTTCCTTCAATTCATTGGTGACCATCACAACAACATATTGATTTTTCAAATCAAATGGCTCAGATATAGCTCCAACCTTATTGTCAAATATCCATTTAACGATTGCCCTAGAAGAAAGTGAGGCAATAGAATAATCGAGTTCTTTTATATTGTCAACAACCCTTTTTTCCAATTTCATTTTTTCTACTGATGCATTAAATGATTTCGGGTCCCTGCTGGTGGCAGCGAACTGAAGTGCTGCGTTTGAGGCAGAAGCATCTGTTTCGTCGCTTGCAATGATTGGCTTGGCCAAATAAGCAACTTTATAGGATTCATCAAAGTTCTTTTGACTCATTACCTCGGTTACCTGATATCCTAATGATGTTTTGACCACACCCATGCTTCCTTGAGGTTTATTAAAAATAAAATCAGCAAATTCTTTTGGTAGGCTTGCCATGTCGATAGAAGCAAAATCATATTCTCCGCCTTTTGCTCTGCTTCCTTCATCTTCACTCAGTGTAGCAGCAAGCGCTCCGAAACTTCCACCCCCCTTAATTACGGAAAAAATACTATCGGCTGTTTTTTTAGCTGTCGAATCCGCTCTTCTTGGTTTACCGGTTTGTGGGTCTACAACACCAATTAATATGTGTCTGAATTTAACGCTGTCCGGAATAGATTTTTTCTCTAGCTTTTTTGCCACTACATAATTACTTCCATCTAGATATGGACCAACTACTGCACCAACCGGCATCCCAATGATGAGATCTTTTGCGCCCATCTTTAGTTTTGACTTTTGAACATAGCCATCAAAATAAGGTACAGAAGATGTGTTTTTGGTTACAAAAGCCTTGGCGTCATCGGCGTTCTCAAATGCCGCTTTTTGTTCAAGTACTTTATTATACACCTTAAGGGAGTCTTTTGTTGTTGGGTTTGCGCTGAATGAAACAAATGCAATGCTTTTTACATGCTCTTGTTTGTAGTCTTCTTTATTTTTATTGATGAAATCGTTTATTTCCTGATCTGTAATTTTTATTGAACTATCAGGTACCGAGGTGTAGGGAATAGCCAAAAACTTGATTGAAGAAAACGATGTGTTTTCTGCTTGCATTTTTGCAAGCATCCAAGTCGGTACATAAGCGCCTTGTGTAAACAAGGAGTTGTATTTTTCCGCAAGCAATCCCAATTCAATTGGTTTTATCAGTTGGTCTATTACCCCCGCTACATCTTCGGGTTTTGCATTCTTTTTCAAGCCATTAAACCAGGTTTGTGCTGCGCTTACATCATAAACACCCGTATTTTTGTTTTGAAACATTTGCTTGAATTCTTGCGGGGCGTCTTCGGAAAACAAAACAGCACCAAGTTCCTTTGGTGTAACAGACAGGCTTAGTTTTTCGGCCTCTTCTTTAAGTATTTGCTCTTGTATGTAATTGTTCCAAACACCTTCAATAATATTTTGTGTCATCGCCTCCGTTGTCTGCATTCCTTGGGCGCGATAGCCCTGTTCCATCTGGTTTACTTTCTTGTTAAACTCAAGAAGGTCAATTTTTTTTCCATTTACCGTTCCCGCTTCTGTTGCTTGGCCACCAAACGCGTTTCCGCTTTTACCAACAAAGGCATCCTGAACCAGAAAACCAATAAGGCTTATAGAAATCATTGTTGTCAACAATATTGCTGCTTTGTCTCGAATTTTCTGAATAATTGACATAACTGTTGTGTTAATATATAAGTGGGGGCAAAAATAGGGTAAAAACGGTTATTAACAAACTGTGGAAAACCGGCCGCTTCTTGAACCCCAGGGGCCAAGATCCTGGCTTTTTTGTTGCTCCTTGGGCCTGGTTGATGATTTCCACACCGCTTTGTTAATAACCACGAATATTGTGGTATTACTCAAGATTTTCAATGTGTTTATGTGCAATACTTTTTCTTATTTCGGGGGTTTTAGGCGAATTCTACAAGCTGCTCTTTTTGGTTACATTTTACGCAGGTGATTTCCACATGCTTTTTCTTTTTTTATGGTGTGTACAACTTCCGCCATTAAAAAAGATGTGATATCTACTTTTCTTAACAAACACGCTGACATTCGTTATTAGAATGAATGACTTTTGTTAATTGTTGTTAATTACTGTTATTGGGGTTGGTATAACTATTTTATAAAATAGTTTTTAACATATCCACAGTCCTAATAGTAATAGTTAATTTTATATAATAGATATAATTATAAATACTATGCAGGATATTAACATAGAAATAGGTTTAAAAAATTTAAATAAAATAGGATACCTTGACTTCCCAATTCCAGATAAGTTAAATGTTTTTGAAGCTATCCAAAATTTAAAAAAAGAAAAGAATGCAATAATCCTCGCTCACTATTATCAATCTAACGAGATACAAGACCTAGCTGATTATATAGGTGATAGTCTAGGGTTAGCACAAGAAGCCGAAAAAACTACCGCGGATATTATTCTTTTTGCAGGCGTTCACTTTATGGCAGAAACAGCAAAAATTTTAAATCCAACAAAAAAAGTTCTTATACCTGATCTTCATGCTGGTTGTTCTTTAAGTGATAGTTGTCCTGCTGAAGTATTTAAAATTTTTAAAGATTCGTATCCCGATCATAAAGTTATTTCATACATCAACTGTTCTTCTGATATTAAAGCACTAAGTGATGTTATTTGCACCAGCAGCAATGCTAAAGCAATAGTAGAAAGTTTTCCAGAAGATCAACCATTAATTTTTGCACCTGATAAAAACCTTGGTGCATATATTAATAAAGTTACAGGAAGAAATATGTTACTCTGGAATGGATCTTGTATGGTTCATGAGATTTTTAGTTATGATAAACTACTAGACCTTAAAAAAAAGCATCCCAATGCTAAAGTTATTGGTCATCCAGAATGCGAGGAAGAAATTCTTACACTAGTTGATTTTATTGGCTCAACGACACAATTACTAAACTATTCTATCAATAATCAAGCAAATGAATTTATTGTTGTTACTGAATCTGGGATATTACACCAAATGATGATTTCATCACCCCAAAAAAAATTTATTCCAGCACCGCCCAATAATTCTTGTGCTTGTAATGACTGTCCACATATGAAAAGAAATACGCCGAATAAAATTTATAATGCGCTCATGTACGAACAACCAGAAATTATCATGAGTAAAGAGATGATTCAAAAGGCGTATCTTCCAATAAGAAAAATGCTTGATATTAGCGCAGGTATGAAATCGTAATATGAATTAAAATGAGAATATTCTTTATACTTTTACTCAGCCTTAATTTAAATTCGTGTGTTGGTGTAAGATTAATTCAAGAATATGATTCAGTTTCCGATAATAAAATCAATGCATTACAGGAAAGGACAAGTAAGTTTTTTGTAAAAGCAGATCGTCAATTTGGATTACCCGAATTTTCCTATCAAAAACAAGTTGACTTTTACGATGATATACAAACAGATATCAATGTTCTGTTGGTGAGAAGCAGGGCAATCCAAAAAACAAGAATTTCTCAAGAACAACTAAGCGCATTACTCATCCAATTTAAATCTTTAGAGGAGCTGCATAAAAAGGGTTTTAAAACGAGAGAAGAGTTATATATCATCCAATCTGCTTTGGAAAACTCTTTCACTGCAATTCTACAGCTCCAGATGTCTTTAAAAAATAGAAACACCAATTAATGTCCTTATGGGAAAATCTACAATGGTTATCGAAGATCTCCTCAAACAAATGCTCGAGGCAGCCAAAACTGTTTTAAAAACTCAGTGGAAGCTTGTTAAGCCAATGGCTGAACTTCAGCTCCGATCTACGCTTATAAACCTTGAGTTAATTGCTGAACTGAAACTCAAAGGAAAAATTTCTAAAGAACAAGCCGCGCTTCACATTGAAATCCAAAAGCAGTCGATTAGAACCACTTTGCTTAGTTTTGAGGGTATTGGTATCGTTGCTGCAGAAAAAACCCTCAATGCGGCCCTTGGTGCTGCTAGGACGGTTGTAAACAAGGGCTTGGGTTGGAAAATTATTTAACATGACTAGAATTTCTAATATCATCTTCGATCTGGGCGGCGTGCTGGTAGATTGGAGCCCAGATTATATGTATCAAAAGCTCATTCCAGAACCACAAGCCCGGAAGCATTTTTTAGATACCGTTTGTACCCTGGATTGGAATGAACAACAGGATGGAGGTCGCCTTATTGTTGATGCCAATATTGAGTTGATTTCTAAGTTCCCACAGCACAAAACCCTTATTGAGGCCTATTATCAGCGCTGGGAAGAGATGTTGGGCGGTGCAATACAGCCAACGGTAGAAATTTTTAGACAACTTAAGGATAAAAAATCTTTCGGTATTTATGCACTTACCAACTGGAGCGCCGAAACCTTTCCCAGGGCACTGGAGATTTTTGATTTTCTACATTGGTTTGATGGAAGAATTGTTTCTGGTGAAGAAAAAACACGAAAACCATTTAAGGAGATCTATGACCTAACGCTCGCTCGCTTTAACCTTGTAGCCAACGAAACCTTGTTTATAGATGACAACCTTCGAAACATCAAGGCTGCTGATGAGCTTGGAATTCTTACCCATCATTTTTTGTCTGCAGAGGGTCTTGAAATAGAGTTGAAGAGGTTGGGCCTGTTGTAACTAGCTGAATATTCTGAACACAATAAAGCCGAAGAGATAGGCTAGTCCTGTCATATAGGCCAGCTGTATCATTGGCCACTTCCACGACCCCGTTTCTCTTTTCACAACAGCGAGCGTGCTCATACACTGCATGGCAAGTAAATAGAATACCAAGAGTGAAAAGCCTGTTGCTTTGGTATACACGGGTGTTCCGTCTGCCCTCACCGCAGATTTCATTTTATTTCTTAGTGTCTCACTGTTTTCTCCTGCATCGTCTCCAACACTATACAGTGTGGCCATGGTTCCAACAAAGACCTCGCGTGCTGCAAAAGAGGTGATTAGCGCA
>CAIXLY010000045.1 GCA_903920455.1 uncultured bacterium
ATGGGATGGTGGTTTGGCGGATTAGACAACTACCTGAAATGGCCGGCATCATATTATTGTGGTGGGCAAGACAATAGTGAATGGGGTAAATTATTTGGAACGAGTATGCATGCAGAAGATATTGTCAAAAGAGATCCCAAAGAGCTTTCGGGATTCAAAGAGCAGTTTTGCCTTAATACCGTGATATGGTATTTCCTAAATCAACTAGAACGCAGCTACTTATTGACACAAGACAACTATAAGGCGCTTCAATATTCAAATGGAGTTAGGGTAAGCCTGTTTAAAGATGAATATAGAATTAGCCAAAACAACTCAGTATTGGTTGAGAATGGCGACATGATGATTCCAGCAAACTGGATAAGCGATGATGCAATGATTGCATATAGCAAGAAAGGATACCAAAACAGAACATGGCAGCTGCCTGAAAGATTTATGAAAATCAGACAAGTAAAAATCTATCGAGTTTCACAGGATGGGAACATATTTGTTAAAGCACAAAAAGTAAAATCAGGGAGAATCATACTTTCAATGCAAGAAGATGAAATGTTTTATATCAAATAATCCAACTAAGATTATTCGTGCTGAAATTCTTCTTATACAATACTTAGTCAAAAGCTGACGCTCTTCTTATATTTTCTTACATTTATCACTAAAGCGATAAAGCATCAATACTGCACACCATAACTTAAATAGAATGACTCAGATCAATAAAAGAAATATCAGCCTCTTGTGTTTTACATTGTTAATTCAACTTGTGTCAGTATCCACAACTGCACAAACAAAAAATAAGTCGACGGATGAACTGTCTTCATTATTTCTAAATCCTCCCGTCAACTCAAAGCCTTATGTTTGGTGGCATTGGATGGGGGCCAATTTTTCAAAATCGGGTATCACCAAAGATCTTGAAGCAATGAAAGAAATTGGAATAGGCGGTGCAACCATCTTCAATATTGCCTCTGCTGTTCAAGAAAGCCACTTCCCTATCTTAAACAATCCATGGCCGAACCAAACTTACAGAAGCCCGGAATACTGGGAGGCGATAAAACATGCAGCAGATGAAGCAGAGCGACTTGGGCTTGAAATAGGGCTACACAATACCGCCGGCTACTCTACTACTGGTGGACCTTGGGTGACCGAGGAAAAGGCCATGCAAAAATTAGTATGGTCGAAAATTGAAAAAAAGGGAGGGGGAATCATAACAATAGCATTAGAAAAACCTGAATTGCCAATATTTTATGGCTGGGGATCAACCAAACAAAGAGCCACTTTTTACAAAGATGTTGTTGTATTGGCAACGCTCAAGTCAAATTATGTACAAGTGAAAGATATTATTGACATAAGCTCAAAAATGAATTCAGAGGGTGTATTGAGCTGGGATGCCCCAACAGGAGATTGGGTTATTTACAGAATAGGCCATGCCCCCACTATGGCCAATCCTCATCCCCTTCCTGATGATATTATTGGAAAGTCTCTTGAAGTAGACAAAATGAGTGCCGAACAAAATACTTTTCACTGGAATACAGTAATCAACCCACTAAAAGAAAATTTAGGTGCGCAGCTTGGCA
>CAIXLY010000046.1 GCA_903920455.1 uncultured bacterium
CAGCGATAATTTCACCCAAATTTTTGGGGAATGGCCTCAAGTATCTGATGTGTGCATGTGAAACTTCATGGCCTTCTTTTTGCAATTCCGCTACCGAGCTTTTTATTGAACCATACGTACTCCCCCAGCCAAGCACCAATATTTTTCCCTTGTCTTTACCGCTGTCAATTTTTTGGTCGGGTATGTATTGTGCAATCATATCCACCTTGGCTTGTCTGGTTTTTACCATGTGTTCATGGTTGTCTGGATCATAACTGACATTGCCCGTGATGTCTTGCTTTTCAAGTCCGCCTATCCTATGTTCGAGCCCTTTAGTGCCTGGCACAGCCCATGGCCTCACCAATTTTTCATCTCTTTTATACGGAAGCAGTTTTTCCTCTCCGTCTTCGAGTGTTGTTTTGAATTTAATATCAATGGGAGGAAGTTGTTCTTCTTTAGGGTAGAGCCAAGGTTCAGCCCCATTGGCGATGTAGCCATCGCTTAGTAGAATTACCGGAGTCATGTGTTGAAGTGAAATTCTTGCTGCTTCATAAGCAACATCAAAGCAGTCACTTGGCGTAGATGTTGAAATAACCGGCATCGGGCACTCACCATTTCTGCCGTAGTATGCTTGTAGCAAATCACTTTGTTCAGTTTTTGTAGGAAGTCCGGTTGATGGACCGCCACGTTGAACATCGATAATCAACAGCGGTATTTCCAACATTACTGCTAGTCCCATGGCTTCACCCTTTAATGCTACTCCTGGTCCGGAGGTTGTGGTGATTGCAAGTGCTCCGCCATAGGCTGCACCTATCGCAGCGCTGATACCAGCTATTTCGTCTTCCGCCTGGAATGTTTTAACACCAAAATTCTTGAACCTGCTTAGTTCATGAAGAATATCTGAAGCTGGAGTAATCGGGTATGACCCAAGGAATAGAGGAAGTCCACTTTTTTGAGATGCAGCAACGAGACCGAGCGACAGCGCTTGATTGCCCATTATCGAGCGGTAGTTGCCTGGTTTCATTTTGGCCTTTTCAACCTTATACCTTGTTGTAAAGGTTTCGGTGGTATCTCCATAGTTATAACCAGCTTGCAATGCTCTTAAATTGGCATTTAGAATTTCATCTTTTTTCCCAAATTTTTCATTCAAGAACTTCAGCGTACTGTCCATATCCCTACTGTACATCCAATAGAGGAAGCCCAGAACGAACATGTTCTTTGCCCTATCTTTTTCTTTTGTGCCAAGGGTGATGTCTTTGAGAGCCTCTCTTGTCATTTTGGTAACATCCATGCGGATTAGTTCAAAACTTTCCAGAGAACCATCTTCAAGCGGGTTTATTCCGTCTGGATAATTAGCCAAACGAAGATTTTTAGAATCAAAGCCATCTACATTGGCTATAATTCTTCCACCTGGTTTAATTGCTTTCAGGTTGGTTTTGAGTGCGGCTGCGTTCATGGCAACAAGCACATCGCAGAGATCTCCTGGCGTATAGATAGCATCACTTGAAAAACGAAGTTGGTAGCCACTCACCCCTGGAAGTGTTCCTTGCGGGGCACGGATTTCAGCCGGAAAATCCGGGAAGGTAGCCAGGTCAATACCCAGAAGCGCTGTATTATTGGTAAATTGGCTACCGGTAAGTTGCATGCCATCGCCGCTGTCTCCTGCAAATTTGATTACGATATCACTGAGTACTTCTTCTTTTCTTTGGATCATGTCGTATAATTGTGGCGTATCTGATAGATAACTCAGATCGTTGTATTTGGTCGAAATTAATTAATTTACAGTACAAAAATACTCAACATGGCATTATTCAACTCAAGTAATCCAACACTTAACGAAAAATCTTTCAATAGGTCAATTTCTTTTCCAGGAGCTGAAACCATGACATTCCGCGGAACCCTAAACAAGTTCGGCTTTTTGTTCATCATGGTGATGGTTACCGCCTTTTATGTGTGGAACGAAGCTAGTGTGGGCAACAGCATTCAAGGCTATTTAATGGGGGGTGCCATTGGAGGGCTGGTTCTTGCACTTGTACTTGTTTTCAAGCAACAGTGGGCTCAGTATCTGGCACCAGCGTATGCGTTGTTGCAGGGCCTGGTCATAGGAGGAATTTCATCAATCTATAATAATGCTTTTGCTTCTGTGGCGCCGGGTATTGTAATGCAGGCTGTAATGCTCACGTTTGGAACAGCAATTGCAATGTATGCGCTCTATCATTTTGGTATTATTAAAGTAACAGACAAGTTTAAGTCTATTATGGTTTCAGCGATTGGGGGCATCATGATTTTCTATCTCATCAATTTTGTGCTTTCTCTTTTTGATATGCAAATTCCTGGATTACATCAGGGAAGCTTGATGAGTATTGGTATTTCTCTTGTTATTACCGCAATTGCTGCACTTAGCCTTCTTCTTGATTTTGATAGGATAGAGCAAGGAGCTGCTATGGGCGCACCTAAGCATATGGAGTGGTATTGTGCTTTTGGCTTGCTAGTTACCTTGGTGTGGCTGTATGTTGAGATCCTTCGTTTGCTCGGTAATTTATATGGCCGGAAGGACTAATCAGGAAAATTACATCATTCATATTTTATCCTGGGTGCTGCATGTAGCCGGGATTTTTTTATGCCGATGGTGAAGGGTAAATAGAACTGAAAGTCATGTGTAATAAATAATATGCTTCTTAGTTGCGTTATCGTCCGTCAAGTAAGTTCCCGAGGCCACCAAGTATGCTTCCCTCTTCTTTTCTATTGAATGTGCCATAAGATATAATCCTGCTGGCTAGTCTGGATATTGGCAAGGTTTGAATCCATACTTTTCCTGGCCCTTTCAATGTTGCGAAGAATAGACCTTCACCGCCGAAAATCGCATTCTTGATTCCCCCAACAAATTGAATATCGTAGTCGATTGTTTGTGTGAATGCCACTACGCAACCAGTATCTATCTTTAGTGTTTCACCCGGGGTGAGGTATCGTTCAAAAACATGGCCACCTGCATGAACAAATGCCATGCCATCACCTTCTAGTTTTTGCATGATAAAACCTTCACCACCAAACAATCCTGTTCCCAGCTTTCGTTGAAACGCAATCCCTACATTGACTCCTTTGGCTGCACATAGAAATGCATCTTTTTGGCAGATGATTCTTCCATCCAATTCTTGAAGATCAAGTGGGATGATTTTTCCGGGATATGGGGAGGCAAATGAAACTCTTTTCTTTTCATTGGCTGTATTTGTAAATGCAGTCATGAATAGGCTTTCACCGGTAAGAAGACGTTTACCTGCTGAAAATAATTTTCCAAGTACACCGTTGTCTTGTCCAGAACCATCACCGAAAATAGTTTGCATTTGTACGCCATCATCCATCATCATAAAGCTTCCTGCTTCAGCGATGGCGGTTTCACTTGGATCAAGCTCAACCTCAACGTACTGCATTTCTTCACCAAAAATCTTATAGTCAATTTCGTGATTGGATCGGGTAGCGTAGGGTTCCATGGTGTTAAATTTAAATTATGAAGAGAGACATTTTATGTGTTGTAAATTAAAATAATTTCTCCACACACAACATGTCTTAGGTCGTTTATTGCTTACCGTTCCACACAGGCTTTCTTTGTATTTTTCTGACCAGGTATACAATTCCAGTGAGTAAGAAGAAGAGTGGACCGAGCAGACCGAGAATTGATACCCATCTTCCTTTATAAAACGAACTCATAGGCCTCTTCAACCTTTCTGCAATGAGATACATCGCTGGAACAACCAGTAGGGTCATAAAGAATGCAACAATGAGTCCCCATATCAGCGTGAGTGCCAAGGGCTTCCAAAATACTGCGTTGTCGCCACCAAAGAAGATATGTGGATTCCAGTCTGTCAGTAAACTAACAAAGTTGATGTTGAAGCCTACTGCCAGTGGGATGAGTGCAAGTATCGCTGCGAGTGCTGTAAGCAATACAGGAACAATCCTGGTCTTTCCAGCTTCAATAACAGCCTCTCTGGTTTTCATGCCTCTTGAACGCAGTTCGTCTGCAAATTCAATAACCAGGATACCATTTTTAACTACAATTCCTGATAGGCCGATGATGCCAATACCTGTGGTTACTACCGCAAAGGTAGAGCGTGTGATTGCATAACCTATCAGAACACCAATTACACTAAAGAAGATCTCAGAAAGTACAATCATTGTTCTGCTGTATGAATTGAATTGCAGCATGAGAATCAGCAATATCAATCCGATGGCGGTGAATAGTGCAGTTTGGAGGAATGCTGCAGTTTCTGCCAGCTGTGCTCCTTCACCTGTTTGGGAAATGGTAACGGTTTCTGGCTTCGACTTAAACTCATCAATATACTTTTTTATCTCTTGGTTCACTGCTTGTGGGGTGAAGCCTTGAGATTGTAGCACATTGGAAAATATTGTGATTACACGCTTTTGTTCTTTTCTCTTGATGCTTCCGTAGGTATTGCTAAGATCGGTTTTTACAACAGAGCTTATGGGCACTTGCTTAATCTGTCCATTTGTAAAATCACGATAGGTGATTTTCATGTTCAATAGTTCAGATAAGTTTTTGCGTTGTGCGGCGGTGTTGCGAACGATGATTTTATATTCCTCTTCTCCAATCTTTAGTTTTGATACTTCTTTTCCAAATAGTGCAGTTCGTATTTCCATACCGATTTGTCCTGTGGAAATGCCCTGCATTAGTGCTCTTTCCCGATCTATGGTGATGCCTATTTCTGGATTTGTAAAATCAATATCAATTTTCAACTCTTCAACACCTGGAACATTCTTGTCATTCAGATAGTTTCTGAGGTTGATGGCGGTGCTGGTGAGTTCTTCAAAATCATCGCCAGATACTTCAATGTTGATTGGAGATTGTGTTGGCGGTCCGTTGCCTTCCTGGTTCACACTAATTTCAGCCGAAGGAATATTCTTGATTACAGCCCGTATGGAGTCGAGGTATGACTTGGTTTCTTTTCCATCCCTTTGTTCGAATGGAACGAAGTTTATTTGAACTCTTCCAAGTTCAGGCCTTGTACTTCTGTCTCCGCTATTTGGATCACTTGCGCCAACGGCTACGTTTGCGATTACGCTTTCAACCAATGGGTTCTCTTTTCCTCCATCAACACCAAGTACTTTATTGATTCTTGTTTCAAGTAGCTGAGTTACAGAGTCTGTGTATTTAACATCAGTTCCTGCGGGCAGTTTTAAGTACACATAAATTGTATTCGGATCGCCCTGTGGGAAAAGAACAATTGGAACGTTTCTCATCCCAAAGAAGATGAATGAAAATATCAAAAGTGCAAATGTTCCAATGAGTATTTTAACTGGTCTCCATCCTTTGGTTGTCCAGGTTAAAAGTTTCTCATATTGATTCATCATTGCAGGAAGCAACTTCTCTTGGAAATTCTTGATAGCGTCAGTTAGTACATAGGCATTGAGTATCATCAAGCCTGCAAAAATGAGCAAAAGATTTCCAAAGAGGCGATATTTCTCTTGATCGCCTGCATATCCAACAATATCAAATAGCAATCCAACGGAGATGAAAATCCACAGCAAAGGTTTTCTGAATACGTCAGATTTATTTCTTTTCTCGTGATCCTCATGTTCCATGAAATCCACGGCGAACACTGGGTTCATGATATAGGCTACGATAAGCGATGCTGTTAGCGTGAAAATGAGCATCGTTGGAAGGTAGATCATGAATTTGCCGATGATGCCTGGCCAAAAGAGCAATGGTATAAATGGTGCAAGGGTTGTGAGGGTTCCTGCAAGTACGGGAACAAATACTTCGCCTGCAGCATACTTGGCTGCATC
>CAIXLY010000047.1 GCA_903920455.1 uncultured bacterium
AGGCATTCATTGATGAAACCAAAATAAACACATTCAATATGATACTTAACAAGATAATTATCTATATTTTAGCTTGAAAAAATATAAAAAAACCAAAACCATGTCTCTAAAAATAAAAATTGCATTTTTCCTGTTTTTAATCTCAGCTGGAACAATCGGGTTTTTAATCCCGGCCAAACCAACACCTTTTGAAATCCACAAAAATATCAAGATCTCTTTGATTGGGGGCAACCTTGGATCGAGGATGATTAATTTTGATTATTTCGAAACAGAAATGCATTTGCGCTATCCCGACAGCCTAATAAGCATGAGGAACTTATGTGATGGTGGCGATACCCCAGGGTTCAGGCCACATCCATCAAGGCCGACTCCTTGGGCATTTCCCGGTGCAGAAAAATTTCAATCAGAGTATGCAAACAAAACAGGTAGTGAAGGTCGTTTTGAGTCTAATGACGAATGGCTGACCCGCCTGCAAACAGATGTAGTGATAGCATTCTTTGGTTTCAGCGAATCATTTGGAGGGCCCTCGGCAATTCAAACTTATAAAGCGGAATTGGAGGCTTTAATCAAGCACACCTTGTCGCAAAAATACAATGGTCATGCAGCTCCAAAGCTAGCCCTTGTCTCTCCTATTGCCTATGAAGATCTTTCGGATTCCATCGATGTGCCAAATGGCGTAGGTCAAAATAAAAATCTTCTGCTCTATACCCAGGCAATGAAGGAAGTAGCTGCAAAAAACAATATCCTGTTCATCGATGCATTCAGTGCATCAACAAAGTGGTATTCAGAAAATAAAGAGCCCCTAACAATTGACGGAATTCAATTGAACAGCCTGGGATATAAGCAACTTTCCATCTTCCTTGCTGATGAGGTATTCAAAATGAAAACCTCGTCAATTGAGCATTTGCGGGAGATGGTTCAGCAAGCAGTTGATGAAAAAAACTGGATGTGGCATACAGATTTTAAAATGCCCAATGGCGTTCACGTATATGGACGCAGGTATGAACCATTTGGTCCGGACAACTACCCTGCGGAAATACAAAAGATCAGAGAAATGATTGCCATACGCGAGGAAGCAATAAGGGCTGCAACAAAAGGAATCAAGTTTGATGTTGAAGCGGCAGATAATAAAACCAGGCAACTCCCTGAAGTGACAACCAACTATAATCCGCAAAACAATGGCAGTCTAGATTACTTGCTTGGAGATCAAGCACTCAATGCGATAAAGGTAGCGCCAGGCTACAAGATAGAATTGTTTGCTTCTGAAAAAGAGTTTCCAAATCTTGCAAAACCCGTGCAAATGACATTCGATAATAAAGGACGTCTATGGGTTGTATGCATGCCGAGCTATCCACACTATAAACCCGGAGATCCAAAACCAAATGATAAGATCATCATCTTAGAAGACACCAACAATGATGGCAAGGCGGATAAAGAAACTGTTTTTGCCGACAAACTTCATGTTCCGGTTGGCATGGAGATTACACATGAAGGTGTATTTGTGAGTCAGGGCACAAACCTTGTACTGTTAAAAGACACCAATGGTGATGACCGAGCAGACACCAAAGAGGTTGTACTGAGTGGCTTTGATGACCATGACACCCATCATGAAATAAGTGCTTTTGTGGCTGATGAATCTGGCGCAATGTATATGGGTGAAGGTGTTTTCCTGCATTCAAATATTGAAACACCATACGGAACAATCAGAGCAACGAACGGAGGATTTTTCCGTTATGCACCACAGACAAAACATCTTGAACGTACTGCCCAGCTGCATATTCCAAATCCATGGGGTATCGCGTTTGACCAATGGGGGCAAAATTTTTTTCTGGATGGCTCAGGTCCGGATCTCCATTGGATGATGCCGGGAACAAATCTTCCAAGATATGGGCAAGGCAATTACAACTCGCCATCACTGCTGGAAGAAAAGCATAAGGTCAGGCCAACATCAGGATTGGAATTTGTATCCAGCAGACATTTCCCTGATGACGTTCAAGGAGACATCCTTATCAACAATACGATCGGATTTCTCGGAACAAAACAACACAGCATTAAAGACAGCGGAACAGGTTATGTAACAAAACATCGTATGGATCTGGTGGTGGGAGAAGATAAAAATTTCAGGCCTGTTGATATGGAGTTTGCCCCAGACGGTTCATTGTATTTTATTGATTGGCACAATGTGTTGATTGGTCATATGCAACACAATTCGCGCGATCCACTTCGAGATCATGTACATGGCCGTGTATATAGAATCACCTATCCTTCCAGGCCAT
>CAIXLY010000048.1 GCA_903920455.1 uncultured bacterium
GTGCAAAGTATCATAAACAGTTTCATTGACGAAACGTTCCACTTTTGCTGCAGTTTATTTAACATGCTGCAAAGAGAAGCAAAAAAACAGATTTGAATGCATTTTGCAGTTCGTATTTCTTTATCTGAGCTGTTATAGTTACGATTTCATGACAATTCAACTGATTGCAATAAAGCCATCCTCTGAAACCCAATACCAGCCTGCATCAAAAAAATGTTAATGATGTTGATATATTGTTAAAATCCTGTCTTAAATTTGCACGCATTCAACGGTACATGGTCCATTTCAACCACAATTCACTGAGGGTATGAATCAGATAAGAAAAATACTTCAACAACTTTCTTCTTTATTAGTCTTTACTGCGCTTTTATTGGCCTCATCGCTGGCGAATGGGCAGGATGGGAAGGCGCTTTTCAACCAGAAATGTGCGTCTTGCCACGCCATTGACAAAAAGCTGGTTGGTCCGGCGCTGAAAGGTGTCGAAGATCGTTGGGATGACAAGGCGATGCTTTATGATTGGGTTCGCAACAGTGCGGCCGTAATCAAGAAGGGCTATCCCCGCGCTGTAGCTGTATATGCTGAGTACAATAAAATTCAAATGTCTGCATTCCCTGAATTGAAGGATGCTGACATTGATGCCATCATAGGCTATGTTAATACAGGCGGTGCAAAAGCAGCTACTGCCGCCGCTGCACCAGCAGGTGCTGCACCAACAAGTGAAGAGGAAGATTCAGATTCTAACCTTCTTTATGGTATCCTTACCCTAATTCTTGCTGTAATTGCCCTGATATTGCTTCAAGTTAACAGCAACCTTCGCAAAATATCTGACGAAACTGAAGGTGTTTCATCAGCAGAACCGATTCCATTCTATCGCAACAAGGCCTATATCGCTATTTGTGCAATTCTTTTGTTCCTTGGTGGCGGGTATCTTACTTTCCAAGGCGCTCAGAAAATGGGAAGATCAATCAATTACCAGCCAGAGCAACCCATATTTTATTCTCACACCGTGCATGCGGGCATCAACCAAATTAACTGTTTGTATTGCCATGGTGGCGCACAAGAGAGCAAGCATTCAAACATTCCTTCTGTGAATGTCTGCATGAACTGCCACATGGGAATTAATGAGTATGCGAAAGGTCCAAAGTTGTATCGCGAAGATGGAACCGAGGTTGATGGAACTGCAGAGATCCAGAAACTTTATCAGTACGCTGGTTGGAACCCTGACAAAAAGCAGTATTCAGAAAATGGAAAGGCTATCGAGTGGATTCGCATTCACAACCTTCCTGATCATGTATATTTCAATCACGCCCAACACGTAAATGCAGGAAAACAGCAATGTCAAACCTGTCATGGTGAGATTCAAAAAATGGATGAGGTGTATCAGTTTACTGATTTAAGCATGGGCTGGTGTATCAACTGTCACAGAGAAAGCAAGGTGCAGTTTACTGAAAATAAATTTTATAGCATTTATGAGCAGTTCCATGAGGACATGAAGAACAAGAAGCTTGATAGTGTTACTGTCGAGAAAATTGGTGGAACGGAATGCCAAAAATGTCATTATTAATATAACACTGGAGAGCATCTCATAAAAAGTACAATCTAACAACTGTTATGAAGCAAAAAAAATACTGGCAGAGTTTCGGTGAACTGAAAAGCAGTGAAAATTTCCAGGAAAGGGTTCAGGATGAATTTAGCGAAGACCTTCCAATGGTAGAACCACAGGATGGACTTCTTGATGCAAAAGCGCCAAGAAGGGATTTCTTGAAATATTTGGGATTCAGTACTGCTGCTGCCGCTGCTGCTGCAAGTTGCGAGATGCCGGTTAAGAAGAGCATCCCATATCTCAATAAGCCTGATTCAATTATCCCGGGTGTTGCAAATTATTATGCCACTACTTATGTTAGTGATGGAGATGCAATACCAGTGGTTGCCAAAGTGCGTGATGGCAGACCAATAAAAATTGAAGGCAATGAGTTCTCTACCATTACCAATGGCGGAACATCTGCGCGTGTGCAAGCTTCTGTACTTGGATTATATGACACTGCACGTCTTCGTTTCCCTCTTGCCAAAGGCAAGGAGGTGAGTACATTCGACGCATTTGATAAAATGGTTGCGGAAGGGATGACTGGCATTGGCGCTAAGCCTGTTGTACTTCTTACAGAAACCATTAGCTCTGTAACCACAAAAAACATTATCGCCTCTTTCCTTGGAAAATATCCAGGCTCACGTCATGTACAATATGATGTGATTTCATCAAGCGGCATGCTTGCTGCAAACCTTATCTCATTTGGTAAGCGCATGATTCCTGCTTATCGATTTGATAAAGCAAAGACCATTGTTAGTTTGGGTGCTGATTTTCTTGGTACCTGGTTAAGTCCAGTTGAATATGCCCGTCAGTACGCTGAAGGAAGAAAAATCAATCAGGCTAATCCTGAAATGAGTAAGCATATTCAGATTGAGGCAACCTTGAGTTTGACTGGTGCAAATGCTGATGATCGATACGTGGCGAAGCCTTCAGAGGCAGGTGCTGTGGTACTGAATTTGTATGCCGCACTTGGTGGAAATGTAACCGCACCAGCACTGTCTGACGAAAGGTTGAAAAAAGGAATCAAGCAAACTGCCGAAGCCTTGAAAGCTTCTGGATCTGCTTCATTGGTGGTGTGCAGTAGCAATAATGTTGATGTTCAACTGGTTGTTAACGCAATCAATCAATTGTTGGGTGCTTATGGAAATACAATTGATTGGGGAACTACTTTGAATAATCGTCAGGGAGATGATGCCCAACTGTTTCAACTTGTGCAAGACATGAACGAAGGAAAGGTTGGCGCCTTGTTGATTCATGGAGTCAATCCTGCATATGATTATTTTGATGCTAAGAAATTTGAAACAGGCCTTGCTAAAGTTGCAGTATCTGTTTCATTCAATGATAAGGAAGACGAAACCTCTGTTCTTTGTAAGTTCCAAATTCCCGATCATCATTTCCTTGAAAGCTGGGGAGATGCTGAACCTAAATCTGGATATCTAAGTTTCATTCAACCTACAATAGCACCTTTGTTCAAGACAAGGGCTTTCCAAACTTCTTTGTTGAAGTGGAGTGGAGAGAATACTTCTTACGGAGAATATTTCAAACAATATTGGTTAACCAAGTTTGGTTCTCAGTCGGCTTGGGATCAAGCACTTCAAAATGGTGTGGTAGAAACTCCTGCTGCTGCTGGTGCAGGAAATTATAATGGCAGTTCAGTGGCCTCAGCTTCAGCATCACTTGCTGCTGCAAAGCCTGTATCAGGAACAGAAATTCTCCTCTATACGAAAGTAGCGATTGGCTCTGGCAAAGAAGCAAACAACCCATGGTTGCAAGAAATGCCTGATCCGATTACGAAAGCTACATGGGACAACTATGCAATGATTTCTTTTGGCATGGCAAAAGAGTTGGGAATTGTGGTGGATGACAATTATGAAGTTGAAGTATCCAAGCCTGTTATTAATATTACAGTTGGGAAAATTAATATGTCGCTTCCCGTTCTTGTCATTCCAGGAATGCACAAAGATGTAATTGGGTTAGCGTTGGGATATGGCCGTTCAGAAAAAATTGGAAAGGCTGCTGCTAACGTTGGTCAGAATGCTTTCCCGCTTGTTGGATTTGATGGCAAGTCTTTTGTTTACGGCGCCACCAATGTAACATTTGAAAAATCTAAAGAAACATATAAGCTTGCGTACACCCAATCTCACAACCAATATGAAGGTCGTGATGAAGTGGTGCGTGAATTTGCCTTGGGTGAATTCAAAAAGAATCCAACGATACTTGCTGATGATAGGCATAAGCTTGTAGAGGATTATGCAAAAAATACAAATGACTATGCTGCTGAAGGAACGCTTTACCCAAGCCATCCATATCCTGGACCTAAATGGGGAATGAGCATAGACCTCAACTCATGTATCGGTTGCGGTGCATGTACAGTAGCATGTACCTCAGAAAATAACGTTGCTGTTGTTGGTAAAGCAGAAGTGCTTCGTGCACATGAAATGCATTGGTTGCGGATCGACAGGTATTTTGCTACCTATCGTGATGATTCTGGTTCTGATAATTTGGATGACCTCAATGTAGTGTTCATGCCAATGCTTTGTCAGCATTGCGACAATGCTCCATGCGAAAACGTTTGTCCGGTTAATGCCACCAACCACAGCAGCGAGGGGCTTAACCAAATGACATATAACCGTTGCATCGGAACACGTTATTGCGCAAACAACTGTCCATATAAAGTAAGACGTTTCAACTGGGCCGATTATATGGGCGCAGATAGTTTTGGAGACAATCAGCGTGAGGTGCTTGATGACTCAGTGATGATGATGAACGATGATCTTACCAGAATGGTATTGAATCCTGATGTAACCGTAAGGTCACGTGGTGTGATTGAAAAATGTTCTTTCTGTGTACAGCGTTTGCAGGAAGGAAAATTAAAAGCGAAGAAAGCGAATAGGCCACTTGAAACTGGCGCGAATGGCAAGTGGGATATCAAGACTGCTTGTCAGCAGGCTTGTCCGACCAACGCCATCGTATTCGGTAACGTAAATGATAAGGAAAGTCCGGTGAGTAAGATCCGCAACGAAGAGCAAACCAACAGGGTGTTCTATACTTTGGAGCAGATCCACGTTCTTCCAAACGTAAGTTATTTGGCAAAAATCAGAAATACCGACAGGCATGTTGGTGTTGCAGAGGAAGGCCATCATGATGCAGCAGCATCTGAACATACAGAGGAGAAAAAAGCCGAGGCAGCACATAAATAAAAGAAACTAGCGAATTCTCATAAATGACCAACGCATGAGTTTAACAAAGTACGAATCACAGATTAGAGAACCATTGGTGAATGGTAACAAGACCTACAGTCAGGTTACCAAAGACATTCTTCACACCATTGAAGCCAAGCCTACCCGTTTGTGGTACATTGGTTTTTATGTTTCGGTAGCACTGCTATTGTTTGGTGTATACTCTGTGTACCGTGAGGTAGTCTATGGTATCGGACAGTGGAACGTTAACCGCACCATCGGATGGGGTTGGGACATTACCAACTTCGTATGGTGGGTTGGTATTGGACATGCGGGAACATTGATTTCAGCAATTCTTTTGCTGTTCCGTCAGGGCTGGAGAACAGGAGTTAACCGTGCTGCTGAAGCGATGACAATATTTGCGGTAATGTGCGCAGGCCAGTTCCCGATCTTCCACATGGGAAGAGTATGGATGGCGTTTTTCACATTGCCTTATCCGAATACACGCGGACCATTGTGGCCTAACTTTAACTCACCATTGTTGTGGGACGTATTTGCCATCTCAACATATTTTACAGTATCTCTCTTGTTTTGGTATTCAGGATTGCTTCCTGACTTTGCAACGGTAAGGGATCGTGCAAAAACGAAATTGCGCAAACATTTATATGGTATCGCTTCATTTGGTTGGAGCGGAAGTACCAAGCACTGGCAGCGTCATGAGAGTTTATCTCTTGTACTTGCTGGTCTTTCTACACCACTTGTACTTTCTGTACACACGATTGTATCGTTTGACTTTGCTACATCAGTTGTTCCAGGATGGCATACCACAATCTTCCCTCCCTACTTCGTTGCCGGTGCGATTTTCTCTGGTTTTGCGATGGTGCAAACATTGATGTTGATTCTTCGCAAGGTGATGAATCTTCAAGATTACATCACACTGGGTCACATTGAGGCGATGAACAAGGTTATCGTACTTACTGGTTCAATAGTAGGTTGTGCTTATCTCACTGAGTTGTTTATGGCATGGTACAGTCAAGTGCCTTTTGAACAAGATATATTTTTCAAATACAGAATCGCGGGTCCTTATGGATGGAGCTACTGGTTGATGATGACGTGTAACGTAGTTTCTCCTCAGTTGTTTTGGTTCAGAAAGCTGAGAAGAAATGTGTTGTTCACTTTTGTGATGAGCATCATTGTAAATATTGGTATGTGGTTTGAGCGTTTCGTGATTATCGTTTCTTCATTGTACCGCGACTATCTTCCTTCATCATGGTCTATTTACTACAGGCCTTCCATTTGGGAAGTTGGTTTTTATCTCGGAACATTTGGTTTGTTCTTCACATGCTTCTTCCTCTTCTCTAAATATTTCCCTGTCATTGCGATCGCAGAAATTAAACATGTGCTCAAGACAACAGGAGAAAGCTTTAAAAATGACATGTCATCACTCGAAGCCAAGAAAGTGGATGAGTTTGTGGGTGAGATGCACCATGGTCATCATGAAGAAGGAACAGTAAAAGTTGCAGGTCACTGATAAATAATAAAGTAAAAAGTATAAGATGGCTTTGAAAAAATTTGTTGTAGGCTGTTTTGAAGATGAAAAAGTGCTCTTCCCGGCTGTTGACAAGGTGAGAAAGGCAGGGTACAAGTTCCACGACATTTACACTCCTTTTCCCGTTCACGGATTGGATAAGGCAATGGGACTTCGTGAAACCAGTCTGCACACCGCAGGATTTCTCTATGGATTGATTGGAACCACTACTGCGGTTACGTTCATGACATGGGTATTTACAAAAGATTGGCCTGTGAACATTGGTGGTAAACCCAATTTCGCATTGCCGGCCTGGATTCCGATCACATTCGAGCTTACCGTGTTGTTTGCTGCAGTAGGTATGGTGCTTACATTCTGTTATATATGTCAGCTTGCACCTTTTATTAAAAGGCACCATTTTCATGCCCGCTCAACGGATGATCTTTTTGTGATGGTAATTGAGTGTGGTGACAAAACCAATGAAGAAGAACTAAAATCATTTCTTGGAAGCGTTGGTGCACAGGAAGTGAATACTCAGATCGCTGAAGATGGATGGTGGGTAGGAAGATATGACAAGGAAGATCAGTTGTATAAAGAACCAAACATTGCATAATAATCAGGGGAAAGAGAATCGAGGAGATCATAAAACAACACAAGAGATGAAAAGATCAACAATTGTTTTCTGTGGGCTGGTAACAGTGATCATTGCTGTTGTCGGGTGCAGTGATGTTAAAAGGACAAGAGGAACTGCCTATATGCCAGACATGGCAGATAGCAGGGCGTATGAAACCTATTCAGCAAATCCTGTTTTTGCAGATGGCCGTACAAGTCAGGGTCCAGTTGCAGGAACCATTAAACGTGGAGAAGAATACCCTGTTCATCTAGAGATGGACAAGCAGGGAGATACCGCAAACTATTTCGGATCACGCGCTTTACCAAACCCCATCCAATCATTGAACGCAGAGGAGTTGAAAGAATCTGAAAGAATTTATCTCATCAACTGTGGTATTTGTCACGGGCAAAAGCTTGATGGCAATGGTCCACTTTGGAAAGATGGAGATGGTCCATTCCCTTCCAAGCCGGCCTCTCTTGTAGGAGATGCAAAGTATGAGGCTATGCCAGATGGACAAATGTTCTATTCACTCACATTTGGTAAAAATCTCATGGGAAGCTATGCTTCACAATTGTCGGCCAAGCAGAGATGGATGGTGATTACCTACATTAAAACAAAGCAAGGGAAAGTAGCGGCACCAACAGCAACTGCCGTTGCAGAAGTAAAATAATAACCAACGTATTAAATAATCAGGGATGATCAAGCAACAATTTGAGATTTCAGCAGGGTATAAGAAATGGACGAACATTCTTCTTGGGGTGGGCGGACTGATACTGGTGCTGGGATTCGTTTTCCTAGGAATGAGCAAGGATGAAATCGATCAAACAAGGTTTTGGGCAGGGTTGCTTCAAAATAGTGTTTTCTTCCTTCTTGTGGTGAATGCCAGCATGTTCTTCATCTGTGTAACCACGCTTGCAATGGGCGGATGGCAAATGGCTTTTCGTCGTGTTCCTGAAGCAATATCCAGTTTGGTCCCTGTATTTTCTCTGTTGGCCTTGCTGGTATTTGTTGGAATTATTTTTGGAGACAAGCACACGATCTATCATTGGTTAGATAAGGAGCATGTTGAACATGATCCAATACTTAAAGGGAAAAAGGCGTTTCTGAATCCAACCTTTTTCATGGTATGGACAATCATTACTATGGTTGTTTGGTCTTTTGTTGGTGCCAAGATGAGAAAATTGTCTTCGCAGGCTGATGAACAAATGGATCTCGAGAAATCAAAGAAATTTATTTGGAACAATACGGTATGGGGTGCAATTTTCATTGTATTCTTTGCATTGACTGTTGGCTCTACCATTCCTTGGTTGTGGCTGATGAGCATTGATGCACACTGGTATTCGACCATGTATAGCTGGTATACTTTCGTGAGTTCTTTTGTTGCCGGCATGTCGCTCGTTTCACTCTTTGTGATTTATTTGAAGAACAACGACTATCTGGATTATGTAACTGAAGATCACTTGCATGACCTTGGAAAATTCATGTTTGCCTTTTCTGTGTTCTGGACCTACCTCTGGTATTCTCAGTTCATGCTGATCTGGTATGCAAACATTCCGGAGGAGACCATTTATTTCAAACCACGTATGCAGGGTGCGTATAGGGCAATCTTTTTCCTTAACCTGATCGTGAATTTTGCAGTGCCTTTGTTGCTCTTGATGACCAGGGGTGCGAAAAGAAGTTATACTACAATTACTGTACTTGCAGTATTGATCATATTGGGTCATTGGACTGATTTCTATCAGATGGTGATGCCAGGAACGATGCATGAACATTATAGTTTGGGCTGGTTCGAATTTGGTATATTGGCTTTGTACGCTGGTTTGATTATGTTCTTTGTAGGAAGGGCGCTGACAAAAAAACCTTTGTTTGCGAAACACCATCCCTTCATCAAAGAAAGTGTAATTCACGAGGTATAAGGATTTTTGGATAAAAGGAAACAACGAATTTTTAACAAAACATACGAAAGCACATGTCGGGTTATTTCATTTTAGCAATCTTGTCGCTGGCGTTCATCGTCATATTTCAGATCGCAAAAGCAAGTGAATATGTTTCTGTGTTGAAGGGCGAGGAAAAAGCATTTAAGCAAAATAATCAGATCAATGCTTTTCTGTTTATTCTTTTTCTTGTACTCGGACTTGCAGGAGCATGGTGGTGCAATGAACTTTTTTATAGCAGAACATTACTTGCTCAACCTGCTGCATCAGACCATGGCGAGAAAATCGATTTCATGTTGTGGATCACGATTATTGTAACTGGGGTTGTATTTTTATTGACCCAGATTCTTCTGTTCTGGTTTGCATACAAGTATCAGTATTCTGAAAAAAGAACCGTATTTTATTTCCCGCACAATAATAAGTTGGAATTGCTTTGGACCGTTGTGCCAGCAATATTCCTCACTGTATTGGTTGGCTTTGGCTTATTCTATTGGTTCAAAATTACCGGCGATGCTCCCAAAGACTCTCAGGTGGTAGAAATCACAGGAAAGCAGTTCAACTGGATGATGCGTTATCCTGGAAAAGACAATGTGTTGGGAAGAAAAAACTACAGGCTCACAGACGCATCGAGTGGTAATGCACTAGGTGTTGATTGGGAAGATGGCGCAAGTCATGATGATATTGAAGCTTCAGAAATGCATTTGGTAGTTAACAGGCCTGTACAATTGGTGATCAACGCACAAGATGTTATCCATGATGTTGGTCTGGTTCACTTCAGATTGAAAATGGACGCCGTGCCTGGTATTCCAACAACAATTTGGTTCACGCCTAAATATACCACTTCAGAAATGAAGCAGATTACCAAGAACAAGGATTTTGTTTACGAAATCTCTTGCGACCAAATGTGTGGTAGTGGGCACTATTCTATGCGCGGTGTGATTGTTGTTGAAACACAAGAAGAGTATGACGCGTGGTTGGCTTCAAAAAAGCCACAGTATTTGACAGTGAAAGAAAATGCTGCGCCAGCTGTTACAGACACTGCAGCAACAACCTCTAAACCCTTGGCACAACTCCAATAAAGTTAAACAACTTTAAAAAAAATTACAATGAGTACCGAAACAGTATCACACGCACACGATGCAACATCGACCTCACATTCGCATGAGGAACATGGGCATGATCACCATCACGAAGAATCATTCCTTACTAAGTATGTATTCACTACCGATCATAAAATGATTGGTAAGCAATTCCTCATTACTGGAATCATCTGGGCAATCATCGGAGGCTTGTTCTCAGTACTTTTCCGCCTTCAATTGGGCTATCCAGATTCAACCTTTCCTATTCTTGAAGACCTATTCGGGAAATGGGCCGCGGGTGGACGTATTTCCAACGAGTTCTATTATGCATTGGTTACCATGCATGGAACCATATTGGTATTCTTTGTATTGACTGCCGGACTTAGCGGAACCTTTGCTAATATTCTTATTCCACTTCAAATTGGAGCAAGAGATATGGCATCAGGATTTTTAAACATGTTGAGTTATTGGTTTTTCTTCCTCGCCAGTGTTGTAATGTTTGCATCATTATTCATTCAGACAGGTCCTGCTTCAGGTGGGTGGACAATTTATCCACCATTGAGTGCATTAGGTCAAGCAAGTGAAGGATCAAAACTTGGTATGGATTTCTGGTTGATTTCAATGGCACTATTTATTGTATCCTCTCTTCTTGGGGGGTTAAACTATATTTCAACAATTCTAAATCTACGTACAAAGGGAATGAGCATGACAAGAATGCCACTGACCATGTGGGCAATCTTCTTCACTGCAGTTCTTGGTGTACTTTCTTTCCCGGTACTTCTTTCAGGTGCAGTATTGTTGTTGTTTGATCGCAATCTTGGAACAAGCTTTTATCTTTCAGAAATTGTAGTGAAAGGTGAGATATTGCCCAACGAAGGTGGTTCAGCAATTTTGTTTCAACACTTGTTCTGGTTCTTAGGCCACCCCGAAGTATACATCATTCTTCTACCAGCAATGGGAATGGTATCCGAAATTCTTTCAGTGAATTCAAGGAAACCAATCTTTGGCTATCTCGCGATGGTTGGGTCATTGTTTGCCATTGCAATACTTGCTTTCTTGGTTTGGGCTCACCACATGTTTGTAACAGGGCTCAATCCATTCCTTGGTGCGTTCTTTGTATTGTTGACACTACTCATTGCAGTTCCATCTGCCATTAAAGTATTCAACTGGCTAACGACACTGTGGAAAGGAAATATCCGTTTCACTCCCGGGATGTTGTTTGCTATCGGTTTTGTGAGCTTGTTTATTTCAGGTGGACTCACTGGTATATTTCTTGGAAACTCTACACTCGATATTCACTTGCATGATACGTATTTTGTTGTTGCGCACTTCCATATTGTGATGGGTGTTGCATCATTCTTTGGCATGTTTGCAGGAGTATATCATTGGTTCCCTAAAATGTACGGACGTTACCTCAACAACACCATGGCGTACATCCATTTCTGGGTAACATTGATTGGCGCCTATCTAATTTTCTGGCCAATGCACTATTCTGGTCTTGCAGGTATGCCAAGGCGTTATACAGACTGGAGCAACTGGCAATCTTTCAATCAGTTCCAAGGCATGAACAGCTTCATCAGCACTGTTGCGATGATTGTATTTGCTGTTCAGTTGTTGTTTGTTTTCAATTTCTTCTATTCCATATTTAAAGGCAGAAAAGTACAATCAGAAAATCCTTGGGGGGCAAATACGCTTGAGTGGACAACCCCTATTAACCCTGGTCATGGAAACTGGCCTGGTGATATTCCTGAAGTACACAGGTGGCCATATGATTATGGAAAAGATGGAAGGGATTTTATCCCTCAGACCGAGCCTATCGGAGCTAACGAATCGAAGCATTAATATAAGACCGTGCTGAAACGTACGGTATAAATAACATGATGCAGATGAATGATATGAAGGGAGGTCCAGCATCAATGATATCAGCAAAGCTGAAAGATTACCAGCAGCTGATGAAATTCACACTGAGTTTCACGGTTGTATTTTCTTCAGTGGTATGTTATCTGATGGTTCCCGGAATAGCATTTGACATCATTTCAGTTCTTTTACTTTTTGTCGGCGGATTGCTGATCACAGGAGCAGCAAATGCAATCAATCAAATTGCAGAAAAAGAAACCGATGCAATGATGAAGCGTACAGCCAATCGGCCGGTTGCTTCCGGAAGGATGACGGTAGACGAAGCAGCTACATTTTCAGTAATTGCGGCAGTCTTTGGCATTTTTATCATTGGCATTTGGTTTAATTGGGTTGCTGCTGGAATTTCTGGGTTGAGCCTTTTTCTTTACGGGTTTATTTATACTCCATTGAAAAAGATTCATTCAATAGCAGTGTTGGTGGGGGCAATTCCAGGCGCTCTTCCGTGTTTGATTGGTTGGGCTGCGGGTGATCCTGAACTTGGTATTGGAGGGTGGATTCTTTTCTCCCTGCAATTTTTTTGGCAGTTTCCTCATTTCTGGGCAATAGCCTGGGTATCGCATGAAGACTACACCAAAGCAGGATTTAGGCTACTTCCTTCAAGAGGGGGTCCAACTAAATACTCAGCGGTTCAGTCCATACTCTACTCAGTGCTCCTTGTTCCAATTGGGGTACTTCCATTTGTTTTTGGGATGAGTGGTTTGGTGAGTGCGGTGATTGTATTGGTAGCTAATCTTGTGATGCTTTGGTTTTGTGTTAGGTTATTTCGTGAGATGGATGTGAAGTCGGCCCGCAGGGTGATGTTTGGATCTTATATCTATTTGCCTGTTGTGTTGCTGGCCTTATTGGCAGACAAAAAACAAGAAAGTGAAGAGAACAGGGTTACAAGAAATGAGGTGATTGAAGTTCATTACTTGAAAGATCGTAAAAGTTAAATAAATCATGATTCAAGCAGTAAGCGATCAAAAAAAACGAATGCATCCCCACAAGTTTACCATGTGGGTAGCCATAGGCAGTATCTTGATGATGTTTGCTGGGATGACCAGTGCATACATTGTTAAGAGAAGCCAAGCAGGATGGATGATGATTGAGATACCGGGTATTTTTTGGTTCTCAACATTGGCTATTCTTTTAAGCAGCGCTACGGTATATCTTTCTTTAAGGTCGCTCAAGCAGCGAGAAATGAAAGCATACCGAAGGTGGTTAGGGATAACTGCAATCTTTGGTGTTCTCTTTCTTGCCTTGCAAATAGCAGGGTTCAAAGAATTTGCAGAAAGGGATATTCGGATTGTCGGCGCTGGGTCAAATGCCTCATATTCATTTCTTGTGGCAATCTCTGGTTTGCATGGATTGCACGTGTTGGGTGGAGTTGTTGCATTGGTGGTGATGGCGATAATGGCTGTTCGTAGTTCTACCAGGAACTATAACACCGTACCGCTGGAGGTAGTGGCAACGTATTGGCATTTTGTAGATCTATTGTGGATCTACTTATTTATATTTTTTAATTGGATGAAATAATCCGGTTAAATTAAACCCTTAAACAGCAATAGCATGGCAACAGCCCAAGCACAAGTGGATTCCAAATGGTGGAGCGGTGGTAAAAGCCCCTTCAATGTAGAGTACGGAAAATTGATGATGTGGTACTTCCTGATGAGTGATGCCTTCACTTTCGGTGCATTTTTGATTTCTTATGGTACCATTCGTTTTAGTCAGAATTATTGGCCAGACCCGAATGAAGTATTTAATGCACTACCATTTACTGGTCATGCAAATCTCCCACTCGCATTCGTGAGTTTGATGACATTTGTTTTGATTGTGAGTTCAGTAACCATGGTATTGGCCGTGCACGCTGGACATCATAACGACAAGAAGGGGGTTATCAAGTGGATGATATGGACTGTAATTGGTGGTATTGCTTTCCTTGGCTGTCAGGCTTGGGAGTGGACCCACCTTATTACCGGTGATCATGCTGTACTCATCAATGGAGAGATCAAGCATATTGGAACAACAGTTACCATGAACCCTTGGGGGCCTCATGTGACAATTCCAGGACAGGAAGGACATATTTCAACTCCTGGCCCTGTTGCATTTGGAGGATATTTCTTTGGAATCACTGGCTTCCACGGATTCCACGTTCTCTCAGGCGTTGTTATCAATATCGTGATGTTGATTATGGCGTGGAACGGGACATTTGAAAGGAAAGGACATTACCTGATGATTGAGAAGGCCGGTCTCTATTGGCACTTTGTAGATCTTGTATGGGTATTTGTATTTCTTTGCTTCTATCTAATCTAACACATAAAAGAACTGAAAATGGAACATTTCATCACAGAAGTATCTTTTCATCACGAGCCTGAGGGAAAAGAATTTGTCAAAAAGGTAATCAGAACAACGATAATCCTCTCTGTAATTACTATAATTGAATTGCTATTAGGCCTCAGCATGTATGCATTCCCTATGGCAGCCCTGCTAAAACTATTTTTGAAAGGAGTAATTGTAATTCTTTCATTGGCAAAAGCATTTTACATTGTAGGGGTTTTTATGCACCTTGGGGATGAGGTTAAAAACCTAATCATGACCATCGTATTGCCTTTGTTGATTTTTGTATGGTTTATCGGTGCATTTCTTTACGAAGGAAGCTCTTGGAAAAATCTCAGGAACACCTACAATAAGGCTCCAACTGTAACTGCACCCGCTGAATCTCATTCATCAGGTGAACATCATTAACCAAACCAAATAGATTAAAAAAAGCATCGTTCAGGCTCAACCCTAATGGTGCTTTTTTTGTTTTCATTATTCATAGTAAATGAAAAAAAGAACCTTTTTTGCCTTTATTCTGGTGGTTATCATTCCTGTGTTGACTTATCTCTTCGTGAGCGACCTTAGCCGGGATGCAATAAAAATGCCCCGTCGGTATTTTTATGATAGTGTAGGTGTAAAAACCGAAAAAGGCAGAAAAGTCGATGATACGATTTGGCATAAGGTTAAGCCCTTCAAATTAAAGAATCAGTTTGGCAAAGAGGTAGGTTTAAGTGATTTAGGGGGCAAGGTGATTGTAGTAGATTTCTTTTTTACTTCATGTCCTTCAATTTGCCCGAAGCTGACCAATAACATGAAGAAGCTTCAAACAGCATTTAAAAAAACGGATTCATTGGTTCGATTTGTTTCAATTACTATTGATCCTGTTCGTGATTCTGTTGTTAAGATTAAGGCTTATGGTGATAAATTTGGTATCGATCACGATACCTGGTGGATGCTTACAGGCGACCGCAAAGAGATATATGATATCGCATTGAATGAATTCAAGGCATCAATTGCTGCAGAAGGGAATATTGATACTGGATTCATTCACACCCAAAACTTTTTCATACTCGATCGTGAGTTGGTCGTTCGTGGTTGGTATAATGGGCTTGATAGCAGTAACCTTGATAAGTTAATCAAGGATGTTGTTCTATTAAATATGGAACGGGATAAGAAAAAGAAAAGAAATCTTTTTAGAAAATAATTTAACTATAAAACCAATAGCTAATGTTGTCTGCAAGTATTCAAAAAAATGATAAGAGAGCAAACTTTTTAATCATATTGTTCTCCGTAATTGTATTTGTCGCTGTAGTTTTTCTTTCAAGGGTGAAACTTGAACTTGATCTACCCTTCAATGTGCATGTATTTGCAGAAGTGAATGGACTTATTAATTCTGTTGTTTCTTTTTTGTTGCTCGTTGGTCTGCTTGCTGTTAAGAGAGGGAGATATGAGCTGCATAAGAGAGTGATGATTGCCGCAATGATATTGTCTATACTCTTTTTGGTCTCTTATATTTTACATCACCTCCTATCTGATTCTACATCTTATGGCGGTGAGGGGATAATGAAAGCGGTGTATTACTTCATTTTAATTAGTCACATCATTCTTGCCGGCATCATCATGCCCTTTGTTTTGTTTACTGCCTATAGGGCGTTAACAGCTGAATGGCCAAGACACAAAAAGTTGGCAAAAATCACCTGGCCAATTTGGTTCTATGTTTCTGTAACAGGGGTTATTGTTTATTTGATGATTAGCCCTTACTATCAATAGAAATCATTGTTTGTTAATCCTATAGGCTTGATACTGTTTTCAATCTAAGCAGCTAATTTCTGAAATCAAATAAGTTCCTCATTGGGGTCCCAGAATATTTCTTTGAACTCAACTACCTTATTGCCAATTACTGCTACTCCATCTTTTTCAAGAAGCTCTTGCATTTGAGTGGGGGTTGAAAAATGATGTTTGCCGGTGAGTAGACCATTTCGATTCACTACTCTTTGCGCAGGTATTGGTGGAACTACAGCATGTGATGCATTCATCGCCCAACCAACCATCCTGGAGGATGATCCTGTTCCGAGATATTTGGCAATGCTTCCATAATTGGTGACACGTCCTTTTGGTATCTGACGAACAACATCAAATACATCTTCAAAGAAGTTTCGTGAGGAGGGCGGACTAAGTAGATCTTTAGGCAGTTTTGTTTTCTTCGCTGGCATACTTTCTCAGCAACTCGCTGCGTTTTGGTTCTTGCACCTTGCTATAGTCATATGGACAATTTAGGCATCCATTTCCACAACAACTGCCGTTTTCCATATGGTATTTAGCCGTAAGGACCATATAGCCCAGTTCGTTGTAGTAATAATGCTCACCTTCAATTAATTTCTTCTTTTTCATCATTTGCAGCTTCTGGTACCATGCTTTCAATTTCCCTTACTCTTATGGCAAGTTCTTCATCGATGGCCGGGTCAAGATCATTGGGTATTGAGAATTTTAGGTAATGAATTCTATTGCTTTTCGCAATATCCAAACTTTCATAGTGTGTTCTAATCTGAAGGTCTTCATTTTCTTTTAGCTCCTTGTTTACATCGGCACTATCCTCAAGTACATCCAGCTTGTACATCTCTATGATGAGTTTTGTAAAGCCATACAATACCGGTGAATCAGTCTTGAGATTGATATAACCACCGGGTTCCAGTATTTGTTTATATTTTCTCAAAAAAATTGGATGGGTGAGCCGTTTTTTTGATTTTCCGATCCGCAGCTGCGGATCGGGGAATGGCAGCCATATTTCCGAAACTTCTCCTGGACTGAAATAATTTTCTATCATCCCAATTTGTGATCGGATGAAGGCGACATTCTGAAGTTCCGCCTCAAGCGCCTTTTTTGCCCCAACCCAAATTCGGTTTCCTTTTACATCAACACCTATAAAATTCCTTTCAGGATATCTTTTTGCCAGTCCTACTGCGTACTCTCCCTTCCCGCAAGCGAGCTCAAGTACAACCTTTTTGTTGTTGTTGAAATGTTCATGCCAATTTCCTGCAGTATTTTCGGGATACTGCAATACGTTCTTGAAGGTCAAGATCTCAGCAAATCGAATTAGTTTTTTTTGTCCCATACCTGCAGCAAAGGTAAAGCTCTGCGCAGATTATTCTTCCCACTTTTTAAAGGCCAGTACAGCATTCAATCCGCCAAATGCAAATGCGTTGGATAAGGCGTATTGGATGTCTTTTTTTCTAGACTGATTGGGAACGACATCAAGATCACAGGCTTCATCTTTTTCTTCAAAGTTGGCAGTGGGGGGGAGTATGCCCTCTTTGAGTGCCATGATGGTGGCCACGGCTTCAAACGAACTGGTTGCACCAAGTGCATGTCCGTGTAATGATTTTGTTGAGCTGATGGCCAATGCTTCTGCATGTTTGCCAAATACATTGCGTATTGCAGCAACTTCCATGCTATCATTCACCAAGGTGCCTGTTCCATGTGCGTTGATATATCCTACTTGCTCTGGAACAACCAATCCATCTTCCAATGCCATTCTCATGGCACGCTCTGCTCCCTGTTGATCAGGCTTGGTAATGTGGCTGGCATCTGAGGTCATTCCAAATCCGACGATTTCACCAAGTATTTCAGCGCCCCGCTCTTGTGCATGTTCAAGACTCTCCAAAAACAACATGGCACCACCTTCTCCAAGTATCATGCCTTGGCGTGTTTTGGAAAAAGGCCTGCAGGTATCTGGAGCTACCACTCGTATCGCTTCCCAGGCTTTCAAAAAGGTAAATGTAAATGGTGTCTCACTCCCACCCGCAAGTGCCTGATCGCAGACACCACTTCTAATCAGCCAAAAGGCATTTCCAATGGCATGGTTTGATGAGGCGCAAGCTGTTGAAATGGTATAGACCGGACCGGTTATTCCAAATTGCATGCTGACGTTGCTGGAAGCACTATTGGGCATGGTCTTTGGAATGGAAAGGGGATGAACGCGGGTTTTATTCTCCTTATAGAGATCATAGTATGATTGTTCCTGGGCATGAACACCTCCGATTGAACTTCCACAAATTACTGCTGTACGCTGTGCACTTTCCGAAGTAAAGGTGATCCCAGCTTGTTTGATGGCTTGTTGAGCGGCCACTACTGCAAACTGAGCGAAACGATCCATCAAGTCAAGTGCTCCTTTCTCGATATGAATGGTGGGATCAAAATCTTTTACTTCTGCCCCATTTTTAAAACGGATATTTTCTGGGTTAACTGAAGTGTATGGACCGATTCCGGATGTACAGTCAACGACGCTCTTCCAGAAATCTTTCGTGGTTGATCCTATCGGAGAGACAATACCCGTTCCAGTTACTACAACCCTTCTTGAATTCATACGGGTATATTTAGGGTTGCATTGACTTTTCAATTCCTTCCACAGCCTGCCTGATTGTTTTTATTTGCTGCAGTTCAATATTCGGTAGGTTGACGTTGAATTCATCTTCTAGATCAGAAATCAATTCAACAGCATCCAATGAATCCAGTCCGAGGTCTTCGAAACTTTGTTCGATTGAAATGAGCTCCTTGTTGATGCCTTTTTTTGAAGACAGCAGCGTAGCTATTTTATTGAATATTACTTCACTCATAGTAAGATAGTTTTATGGGGTACTCTAATATAAATATTTTACGCGACTTTCTTTAATGCTGGTATTGTTATGTTCGCCTCAAAGGGTTATTCAACATAACTCTGGTGTACTATTCTCTTCATAATTTGTTGTTTATCACTTTTTAAGGGCCTCAGCGCATTCTACTTTTATCCCGCAGGAGCCCGTAAGCTGTTGCCGCATAATACTCCCGGCCATTTTAAAACAAAAACTAAAATTAGAAGTATGAAAAGAATGATTTTATCAATTGTAATGATGCTGACGGCTTTCCTCTCTCAGGCGGCAGAACCTTCATCGCTTGAGAGGGCGAAAGACAGTGTGTCTAGGATCACGGTAACGAATATCGAACATCAAATGGGAGTCGAAAATTCGGTCGCCGTTGAATGTTCGGTGACCATGAAGGGAACAATCAATCTTGGTCCAATTGAAGCAGAAGTGAGTTGCACTACAACAGCACCAACTTGTAATAAAGCCACGACGATGGCGGTGAACTGTTTGAGTGCTGCAGTGAAAACAGTAAGAACAATTATGATGTGATGGTGCCGGGAGTATTATGCAATTGTTGGCATTAAATCATGAATATGAAAATGAATCTTATACAAGTGCTTCTTGTTGTATTTCCGATCACCTTTGTAATTGGACAAACAAAGCCTACCGTTTATACTTTTCAAGGGAAGTTCAATAGCCGTTTTGAACGGTCAGATAATTTTAATCAATACAAAGGGTGGTTGATTGTTGATGGAGACAAGTCTTTGTTCACCATGAAGAAAGATAAAGGGTCCCTGATTTCTGACGATCAACATAATATTGATCTTAGTCCAGATAGCATCTTTACCGTCTACAAAGATTTTGAATCAAATTCCTTACTCTTTGATTTTTCAGATATCAGACAAAGAACGCATGTGTTTGCAGATACTTTATTTCCAATGCAATGGATTCATCATAATGAGCAACGAACGATCGGGGGCATACCATGTCTGAAGGCGGTGACGCAGTTCAAGGGCAGGGGATATACAGCGTGGTATGCACCCTCGATCACTATTGCAGATGGGCCATGGAAATTAGGTGGCCTACCCGGAATGATACTCGAAGCCTATGATGATGCAGACCAGTGGCATATGACACTTTCATCCATTCAGGAGGGAGCAGGATTTGAAAAAAAACATTTTGAATCCGCCATCGCCAATGGAGTTGAAGGGTTTCCTGCATTTGCATCTTTTGTAAAAAAGATGTTTGACCGATTGACTGCTTCACTTGGCACACAGTCTGCTGTTGATTGTGTTGATTGTCAGACAAAGCCGCGCATTACAATTTATTCATGGGAGAAGATAGATTGATGCGCAAACGGAGGTGGCTGCTTTCTTTATTGTTTTGTTTTTCTATATCTTTTCTGTTGGCGGCCAATGGAAAGCATATCCCTGACACGCTACCTTCTATGAAGTTTAAGCATGAGCTTCCTGAAGTATTGGTTAAGCGCAATCGGTTGCCCCTGAGAATACATGGCGATACAATCAGCTTTAATGCTGCCCAGTACATTGATATCAATAGCGTTAAGCTTGAAGACTTGCTGAAGAGGATGCCTGGGTTTACCGTTGATGAAAATGGCCGCATATTATTTAATGGGAAGCAAATTAGTAAGATACTGATTGAAGGCGATGACCTTTCTGGTGCTCGTTACACCGCACTCTCTCGCAACCTCCGGGCATCCACAATTAAGGAGTTACAAGTAGTTCAGCATTTTCAAGAAAACAGGCTGATGAAAGACCATGTCAATTCCGATGCGATTGCCATCAACTTAAAAATAAACAAAGAATTTTTGGGTCGCCCAACCGGCAATCTTTCTGCTTCAAGTAACCTTGGTTCTTATGGATCTATAAATGCCGACTTGCTTAGACTTCATAACAACTCTAAGCAATTGTTCTTTTTAGATAAGAATAATATTGGGGGGCAGGGAGTTGTTGATGATGAAAATAGCCAACAACATCTTGAATCTGGATCGGCATATCGAGATAAGATCTACCGTTCATGGCCTTTCTTGACAAATGCTGAACAACAACATGAGCATATTCCAGCAAAGTATAGACTCATTAATAATGATTACAGTGCAATGGTCTTGTCTAATCATAGGATTAGCGGCCAATTGAAATTGCAAACCGCATTGAATATTGAAAACAAAGTCTTGTTTCAATTCTCAACTAATGCACAGCAAGTTTCAATTCCTGGTGCTTCATCTGTAGAGGCCTTTTCTACTTTATCCGAAAACAGCAATAATAAAAAAGCCGGCTTTCGATTGGTGCTGGATAGGGACAATCATTATAATCGGGTGGGCCGCTATCAAATTATAGCATCTTATCAAGATCTTAGGGGCGGGGTGAAGGAAAACCGTTACTTACTTGAACATAGTAATCGTTTTTTTCAGCAGCAACACCAAGGGTATAGCTATAGTTTTCATCAAGAGGAGACCTGGTCTCATGGAAGCAGTGGACTTCTTGTTCTAGAAAATTATTTTGCGTTGAATAATAATTGCCAACTGATTCGAGTTAATGATTCTTTTTTTAATCTGATTCCATATGCCACGCATTCTTCTTTATATGACCAGCAATTAGTTCATCGCGGCACATTACTTCATACTCATGTTGGGCGGATATTATCCATTTCAAAGGCAAGGATTCGTTTTGGGCTAAGGGCCTCTTTTGAAAGCGTTAATTCAGCACTTGATGAAAACAAGAAAATCTTTTCTCAAGGTAAAACCTATTCCTATCTGACTGTTGTTAGACAGATTTTTGTAAAGGTTTCACAAGAATTTCAAGCTGCAATTGGTACTGCTTCTTTTCATCGCGAAAACGGAAATAGCGTCAATGGATTTATTTATAGGGTAGAGCATTCAACTGTGTGGCAGAAAAAGCCACTTGAGAAAATCAGGTTTGGGGTTGTGTTAGAAAGATCCGCTCCCGATCTTAGGATATTTCATGCTGGCCCCTTGTTTTTATACAATGGGGTAATACAAATCCCCTCAGCTCAAGTTGTTTATCCTAACTCTGCTGAGTTGCAACTTGATATTACAAAGATTGATTTATACAAAGGGCTAACTGCGATGTTTTCGATTAGGGCCAGGCAGTCGCGCAAAGAAATCGGCGCTGGTTCGTTTGTTCATCCTTCTTTTACTGCAGTAGATTATTTTATCATGATGGGTCAGAGAAACTTTTCTGCACTTGCTAGCCTACAACAATTTCTATTTCCACTAAAAATTAAATATGCTTTTAATGGCAGTTTGATCTTAATGAAGATGCCTCAGCAACTCAATAAACAATTATTTCAATCTTCGATTTATAATGTTTCTCTAGACCAAAAACTGATCAGCAATTGGAAGGGCCGATTTAATGTCGAGGTATTTTATAATAACAACATTGCCATTTATTCATCTAGGTCGTCAGCTTCAGCACAATCAATCTTTTGTCGCTTTCGGTATGGGGCTTATGCCAATGTCAGATTTGCGTCAAAGCTATCAGGATCAATTCAGTATTCTGCAATGCACGCTGGGAAAGATAATTTCTTTCCTATGTTAGACGGCCGGTGTAAGGCAACAGTTGGTCGGCGGCTGACAGCTAGTCTTGAGGTTGTTAATATACTTAATATCAATAGGTATAGCGAACGGACAGTTGGATTGTATACAAACGGACTGTACCAACTGCAGTTGAATGGTAGGCGAATACTATTGGGTGTGAATTTGAGTTTTTAATTATTCTACAGAAATCATTTTTTGCGCACTTTCATTTCCTGTTCTATCAATGGCGGTAACAACAATATTTTTTAGTGTTGCTGAACTTCCTGAGCCATTTGACACTTTTAACTTTAGTGAAGTGGTTAGTTCTTCTCTGTTTTTTATTTCATACTCCCACTTGTTATCGTATTGGGAATACACTACCCACCTGAATGATTCTTTTTCGGTGCTATTCCATGTTACATTGATAGACTCACCATTCTTTTTGATAGTCACTCTTGGGGCTGCTGGTAGTGTGGAATTCAGCCAAGTACTTGTAGGAATTAATGCCTGCACTTTATAAGGGCCCTGTTTGAGTTCTTGGGTTAGTGTTGGATTCTTAGTCAGTGATGAAATATTCCAGTGAACTACACCCTGACTCTTTGGAATTAATGTTCTGGATAATTTGATTTGATCCAGTACTTCTTTATTGTCTGTAATTCCGTACTTGTCGGTTCCAATACTGATACCAGGCCAGAGGTGCCGTTGCATTTTATTTTCCTGTTGCCACCATTCCAACAGAACGGGAAAGCTTTGCCCAGGCTTATTAATGGGCCAATACAATTGGGGAGTAAAATAATCTAACCAGCCCTTGTTTAGCCAGAGTCTGGCATCGGCATATAATTTTTCATATTGATCAAAGCCTTTTACCGAAGCTGGATATCCTGGGCGATAGATTCCAAATGGGCTAATCCCAAACTTTACATATTTCTTTTCTGCTTTGATTTCCTTGTATAATCTCTCAATTAATATGTTGACCGACTCTCTTCTCCAATCTCCTCTTGTAAGATTGCCACCATTTTTCAGGTACTCATTCCAGCTCTTTTGATCTGGGAAATCTTTATCACCATTGTATGAAGGATAGGGGTAGAAATAATCATCAAAATGAATACCATCAATGTCATATCGTTTTACAATATCAAGCACCACCTTGGAGGTACGATCCTGTGTTGATTTTAAGGAAGGGTCCATCCACCAAAATCCTTCTTTAAGCAGATACACTTGTTCGGGATTGGTCCGAACAACTGATTTTTCACTGATGTTCTTTCCTGTGGTATGGTGTGCGCGATATGGATTTAGCCATGCGTGAAGTTCCATGCCTCGCTTATGCGACTCTTTAATCCAAAATGAAAGTGGATCATAAAAGGGGAAGGGGGCCTTGTTTTGTTGACCAGTTAAAAAGTAAGACCAGGGCTCTATACTACTTGCATATAGGGCATCTGCTTGTGGCCGAACCTGTAAGATGACGGCGTTGAAATTATTTGCTTGAAGATAATTCAACAAATCAATCGCTTCTGTCTGTTGCTCCTCTGTAGAAAGGCCCGGCTTGCTTGGCCAGTTGATATTGGCAACAGATGCAATCCACGCTGCACGGAATTCCCTGGGAATAGAGGGGAGGGTCGGCGGAGGGGCAGGGGAGGGGGAGTTTGAGGGAGTTGAAGGAGTTGAAGGGGTTGAAGGGGTTGAGGGGGTTGAAGGGATTGATGGAGTTTGTGTCAGCGTTTCTACATCCACATCTTTATAAGGAAATACTTTAGTCTGTACTGTCTTTAGAAATGTACAACTGTTAAATACCAGTATTGAAACTAAGAGCAGGAGAAATTGGCGCATGAGCATAAATTATTCACTGACTAGAATAAAAGAAGTTGCGAAAATAGCACAATTTTGTCGCGGATAAATTTACGCGACTGACTTCCTTCTCATTTTATGATTTTGTCAACACAACAAGTTGATTTCTGGAAATCAGCTATTTTTTGAATCGACTTTAGTGGATAGCATGGCCATCATTTGATTCATGGTTTTATTCATTCCATCTGGACTACCATCCAAGAAAATGAAGTTTCCCTTACCATATTCTGCAAAATTCTTGATAGCTTCTGTCCACATGCTAAACAAGATTACATTGGTATCAAGATTTGCTTGTTTCATGTGTTCTGCTGCCTCAGACATACCCCTTGCTACTTCTTGTCTGAATAATGCAACACCCTGACCTCTTAGCATTGCGGCTTCTTTTTCTGCCTGGGCTGAAATTTTAATCGCATTGCCGTCTGCTTCTGCTGCCTTTGTTTTTGTAATCAATAATGCCTGTCCCTCGTTTTCCGCTGCGGCCTTGAGGTTATTGCTTGCCACCACCCTACTCATGCTGTCCATTACCTGCTGATCAAACGTGATGTCATTGATCTGCAAATCTTGCAGATGATATCCCCATTCTTCAAGACTCTGATCAATCTGGTCCTTAACAAATTCTACAATTTCGCCTCTGGCGGTAAGCACTTCCGCTTGTTTTTTTGTAGCCACATAAGACCTGATGCTTCCTTCTACCGTACGCACCAATGCCTGCATGAAGTCTTTGTTGCTGATGAATTTGAAGGCCACCTTGATGACGGTATCCTCAGCATCATTTTGAACAGAGTAGAGCAACATGCTTTTAAAATACACATTTGCTTGGTCAATGGTTACGGCCTGGAATTCAAGTTCAAGACTCTGGTTCTGTATGCTTACCCTTCTGTAAACACTTTCAATCAAGGGTATTTTAAACCTTAGTCCCGGCCTGAGTATACGCCTGTATTTCCCAAATAAGGTGATTACCGCAATGGTTCCTTGTTTTACAGTTACCAGTCCAGTTATAAAAATCAAGAATGCTATTGTTCCTAATCCAATCAATGTGTAGTCCATAGTATATAGTTTATAATCAGAAAACCTGTCTTTATTAGACCTGGTAAAGGTACAGCTAATAGTTTGTCCCATGGGCGAACCTGAATTTAATTTCTTTTAACTGTCGACAGAATTGCTTGTTTCGAATGGCGATTATTTAAAACTATATCGTAATATTGCGATATATTATGGGAACAACAAAGACTGGAGAGTATAAGCAAAGAGAGACTGATTTGGCCAAGTATGCCAAGGCGATATCCCATCCTGCAAGAATAGCCATCTTGAATTTACTGATCAAGAAGCAGTCATGTATTTGTGGAGATATCGTTGATGAGCTGCCCTTATCTCAATCCACCGTTTCGCAGCATTTAAAAGAACTGAAAGAGGCCGGAATTATCAAAGGCGATATTGAGGGCAATTCAGTTTGTTATTGCATTGATGAAAAAGTGTGGAATCGGGTGAAGTTGCAGATGAATCTATTTTTCGAGCAATACAAAGCCACACCATCGAAGTGTTGTTAATCTATCTAATCTAATCATTTAAAGCTTATCAATGTCTACTCATAATTGTGCACCAGCGAACGAAAGAAAGAAATTGGGATTTCTAGATCGGTACTTAACCCTATGGATCTTCCTGGCTATGTTGTTGGGGGTATCTATTGGGTACTTTTTCCCCTCTTCGTCTGAATTCATCAACTCATATTCAACAGGAACCACCAATATTCCACTTGCAATTGGTCTAATCCTCATGATGTATCCTCCCTTTACCAAGGTTAGGTATGATCAATTGGGAGAGGTTTTTAAAAACACAAGGGTGTTATCGGTATCACTGTTGCTCAATTGGGTGATTGGACCGATTCTTATGTTTGTGTTGGCCATTACTTTTTTGGGGGATTATCCTGAATATATGGTTGGACTGATACTGATTGGTCTTGCAAGGTGTATTGCCATGGTGATTGTATGGAATGAGTTGGCGGAGGGGAGCAGAGAATATGCAGCAGGACTTGTTGCTTTGAACAGTATTTTTCAGGTTTTATTGTATAGTGTATATGCCTATTTGTTTATAACTGTGTTGCCACCTCTCTTTGGTTTTTCAGGTGCTGTGGTTAACATTTCTATTATAGAGATCGCCGAGAGCGTTGCCATTTATTTGGGTATACCTTTTGTAGCAGGATTTCTTTCCAGATATTACTTGATTAAGGCTAAGGGCGAGGAGTGGTTTCAAGGAAAATTTATCCCCTTCGTTTCTCCCATCACATTGATTGCCTTGTTGTTTACCATTGTGGTGATGTTCAGCTTAAAAGGACAACTGATTGTGGAGATACCATTTGATGTGGTGCGGATTGCTATACCGTTGGTTATCTATTTTGCAATCATGTTTTTTGTAAGTTTCCTGATCGGTAAAAAGATGGGCGCTGATTATTCAGTGAATACTTCTATTGCCTTTACTGCAGCAGGCAATAATTTTGAATTGGCCATTGCTGTTGCGATAGGGGTGTTTGGTATCAATAGTGGACAAGCTTTTGCTGGGGTCATTGGCCCACTTGTAGAAGTGCCTGCATTGATCATCCTGGTCAATGTGGCTTTTTGGTTAAGAGATCGACTTTATATTAAACATGTAAAATAACTAAGATGAGGATTGCATTGTTTTCTGACATCCATGCCAATTTGCCTGCATTGGAATCATGTTTGAAGAGTATTGATGAACAACAAGTTGATGCTGTTTATTGCTTGGGAGATCTGGTGGGGTATAATATCTGGCCTAACGAAGTAGTGAATGAAATAAGAAAAAGAGGTATCCCGACAATAGCAGGAAATTATGATCAGGGAATTGGATTGATGATTGATGAGTGTGGGTGTGCTTACAAATCAGAGCCTGAAAAAGATATGGGGAAGATATCCATTTCTTATACCAATCACTTGGTAAAGCCTGAGGAGCGAAAATATTTGAGAACCCTGCCTTCGCATATCAGGCTTGAGTTTCAGCTGAATGACGACAAGCTTAATCTGTTGTTGGTACATGGTAGTCCGCGTAAGATCAATGAATACCTTTTTGAAGACAGAGAAGAAAAGAGCATGTTGCGAATTATGAAAGATGCTGATGCAGACATCTTGTGTTTTGGCCACACCCATAAACCTTTTCATAGGATATTGTCTGATGAGGCTTCTGGCACTATGCATAATAGACATGCTATCAATATTGGCTCTGTAGGCAAGCCTAAAGATGGTAATCCGCAGGGATGCTATGTTATACTCACCATTAATCACGATAGCAGCATTCAAGACAAGAACACAATCGCCGTAGAATTTATCCGGTTTGATTATGATATTGAAAAGGCTGCAAAAGCTATTGAAGACAGTCCACTGCCCAACGGCTATGCCGATATGTTAAGGATGGGACAGTAATTTATTCCATATAAATCGTACCTTTTATTTGCATGATTAGCATTGGCTAATGCTGCTTCAAAATTTATTATTTGATTCTTTGATACGTAATGCAATGTGCTTTGCTTACTTAGGAATCTAAATATTGTTGAGCTATTGATCTAAGAAAAAATTTATATGAAAGATATAAGTCTCAAAAACCAGGGAGTAAAAAGAAGAGATTTTTTAACTGCTGCCGGCACCATCTTAACCGGATTAACTTTCTTTCCAGGCATGGTTAGTGCAAAATGGAAGTCCACTATCATTGGAGAACAATTTCTATCTGGCAAGCCTCTTATCTTATCGATCGTTATTCCAAAGCAAGCTACTGAGAAAGAAAAATTAGCGGCTCAGCTATTTCAGCATTACTTGTCTCAAGTTGCTGATAGCAAAATTACGCTTGTTGATGAGGACACAATAAAACACAGCAGTGCCATTTATATTGGCCAAACAGCATTTGCCCTTTCAAAGAAAATCTCTATTGATCAATTGGATGAAGATGGATATATGCTGAGTAGTTATGGGAATAGCATTGTGCTTGTCGGTGGAACCAAAGGTGGATTGCAATATGGAGTCTATGACTTCTTGGAAGAATTGGGGTTCAGGAAATATGCACCAAAAGAAACGTTTAATCCATCATCACTGAACAATCCATTTGTAAAGAGGAACAAGGTCTTCAATCCAAGAATAAAATACAGAACAACTTCGTATAGTGATATGGGAGAGCAGGCCTATGCCGATTGGCATAAGATCTCATCCAGAAGCGACTGGGGACTCTTTGTTCATACCTTTGACACCTTAGTGCCAGAGAAGAAATTTGGTGAAAGCCATCCAGATTATTATTCTTTTATTGATGGAAAGCGAAGGCCAGGCACACAGCTTTGTTTATCAAATCCAGATGTGTTAGCACTGTTGATTGCCAACTTGCGTATTAAGATGGCCGAGAAGCCCAATGCAAAGTATTGGTCGGTTAGTCAGGATGACAACGATCAATACTGCAGGTGTGAGCAGTGTACTGCGCTGAACAACAAGTACGGCGGACTGCCCAGCGGGTCTATTGTATTTTTTGTGAATCAGGTTGCCAAAGCATTCCCCAATAAGATCATCTCAACACTTGCGTATTGGTATTCTAGAAAAGCGCCAAAAAATATAGAAGCAGCCCCCAATGTTAATATCATGCTCTGCAATATTGAGAGTTCAAGGCAGGCTCCGGTGTTTGTGACCGATAAAGCTTTTTCTAATGATCTGAAAGATTGGGGAGCATTAGCAAAAGATATATTGATATGGGATTATAATATCCAGTTCACCAATTTTGTATCCCCCTTCCCCAATTTATTTACGATAAAACCCAATGTTAAGTTCTATACTGATAACAATGTGAATGCCCTGTTCATGCAAGCGAACAATGAGGCAGCTTCAGAGATGGCGCTGCTGCGATCTTATTTGATCTCGAAATTGATGTGGAATCCTAATGCCGATGATCAGGCTATTATAAACGAGTTTCTTAATGGTTATTTTGGTGAAGCAGGTGGATTTATTCGAAAATATATTGATCGCATGCAAAGTGCTTTGGTTGAAAGCAAGAAGTCGCTCAGTATTTTTGGAGACCCTATAGACGCCAAGGAAGGGTACTTGTCTGCTGGAATGATGACGGAGTACAATAATTTGTTTGATCAAGCTGAGGCTGCAGCTCATTCAGATCCGATGTTGTTAAGAAGGGTTCAGACAGCAAGACTTCCCATTATGTATGCAGCTGTTCAAATTGGCAGGACAGAAATTGATACTCCACGAAGTTTATTTTATCGCAATGAGCAGGGTGTTGTTCTCCCCAAGGGAGCGGTGAAAAATCTTGTAGAGACTTTTGTAAATCGTTGTCATGATGTTGGTCTGAAGTTGTTGAGAGAACGCAGTGGAACACCCGCACACTATCTTGCTGCTTATCAAAGGATGTTCAGTAACATGGAGAATGCCCCGCGGTTGAAGTCCTATAAAAAAACCATTACGCCTATTACATTACCTGATAAGGAATCCAAGCCGGTCCAATCGCTAACCGATGGAATATTTGCCTCTTATGAATCCTGGCAAAATACTGATCCCAATTGGGTTTTTTATACAGGCGAGCATATGGATTTCATTCTCGATCTTGGAGATGTTGTGGACATCAATCACATCAACATGGATTTTCTCAATCCACAAGCGCAACCCGATTGGCATCTAATGTCGTTACCATCATTTGTTCAATATTCTTTATCAGTTGATGGCAAGTATTATGAAAAGCCGTTGATGCTGATTAATCCACACAACCCTAATCCTAAAGCAAATGCAGCATTAAAGAATGTGTCAGTTCATTCTTTTTCAGTTGATCTGAATGCTGGTGAGAAAGCAAGATATATTAAGGTACATGCAGAAAGTTTGCTGAAATCACCATCATGGCATATTAGATCTGGACAACCCATGTCGATATTCTGCGATCAGATCATGGTTGGTTAATCTTAATGACTTAATTTAGTTTCTCAATAATGAATATGCAAAGAACTTTTATTGTATTTGGTTTTATCGGATTGTTTTTGATTTCGATGGCAGATGTACAAGGGCAAGGGGAAAGGTGGAATGTAGCGCGCGCCAATGAGTGGTATACCAAACAGGGTTGGCTTCGTGGTTGTAATTTTCAGCCATCAACAGCGATCAATCAATTAGAGATGTTTCAGGCAGAGACATTTGATGCGGCCACCATTGATAAGGAGTTAGGTTGGGCTGAGGAGCTAGGCTTCAATGTCATGCGCGTCTATCTTCATCATTTGTTATGGACAGCCGATAGAGAGGGTTTCAAGAAACGTCTCGATCAATACCTATCGATTTCATCGAAGCACAAGATCAAAACATTGTTTGTATTTTTCGATGATTGTTGGAATGACACGGCATGGGTTGGCAAGCAGCCCAATCCTAAGCCAGGCGTACACAATTCAGGTTGGGTAAGGGATCCGGGCACCATGTTATATCGGTATCCGGATACGTTAAACACATTGGAATCCTATGTGAAGGATATTATGGGAACGTTTAAAAATGATCAACGGATATTGTTGTGGGATCTTTATAACGAGCCAGGTAACAGCGGACATGGGGATAAAAGTTTTGCATTGCTCAAGTCGGTTTTCAACTGGGCTAGAGAAGTTAATCCTTCCCAACCAATATCTGTTGGCATTTGGACAAGTAATCAACAGTTTAATGCATATCAGCTTGAACACTCAGATATCATCACCTATCATAATTATTCTGCATTGGAGAATCACCGCGTTATGGTTGATAGCTTGAAGAAGTATAATCGCCCATTAATTTGTACAGAGTATATGGCAAGAAGAACGTCCAGTACTTTTCAGACCATCATGCCATTCTTAAAAGCTGAACATATTGGGGCGATTAACTGGGGGTTTGTCAGCGGCAAGACCAACACCATATTTGCTTGGGATACGCCTATTAAAAATGGAGAAGAGCCAAAACTCTGGTTCCATGATATTTATCGTCAGGATAAAACTCCGTTCAGTCTTGAGGAAGTCAAATTCATTAAAACCATTTCTCCACGGCAGGAGAAATAAATTTTATTTCGATTATCTCTTTACCAAAGAGTCTGTTGCTTTTAGAAATAGGTCTTTCGTATTTCCTTTTCTGCCTTTTTCCAGAAAGAAAAAAATGATCCCTGTACATTGTTATGGCTGGATGTTATCCAGTTGCGTTCGTCTTTGATTCCCTGATAGTAATTGTTAAGGGGATGCTCACGGTAATGGATGGGGGAATTAAGGGCTGCTATTTTTAGGTCTTCAAAAGACCCTACAAAAACTTGTATTCCGTGGATCTGTTTGGCTAACTCCAAAGCAAAATTCATGCACTGCGTTGAGATTGGGTATTGATTAAAAATCTGAGGTTCCAGCAGCAGAACACGATTGGCCTTTTCATCTTTTCGCCAGGTTGGTGACAGGTTGTAATAATTATAGATGAATACAGGCAAGTCTGGATCGACGTGTAGGTGCTCAGATGGCGGCAAGATTGTTTTTAGTGCAGGTTCATATTGGTCAAGCATCAGTTGCGGAGGATTGAGAATTGACAACTCCTCATAGGATGTATCCAGATAGGTTCCTCGTTGGGAGGTTTTTGTGTAATGGTTGATGTTTTCCTGGTTGGCGATGTATTTTTTGTTTGAAAATGTACCGGCTACCCATTGCCATGATAATGCATTTGATGCCCAATCTCCATCTAAGAGGTGGTAATACATCCATTGGGCAGGTTGTTTCCAGTGAAAGCCCGCGAGATTGCAGCCCAGAAATGCGGTGTACATGCGCAGGTGATTGTGCATGGTGCCTTCCTTATATAATAAGTCTATTGCCTTGTCAATCGCTTCAATGCCTGTTGATGCTTCATGCATTGCCCGCGGCATACCATGGGTGATTCTTGCATGTTGATCATGTTTTAGATCAGCATTAATGCCTTCACCATTTGATTGCCAAACGCTTTGAAAGTATTCACGCCATGAAAGTTGTTGTATGAACTTTTCGAGTTGGAAATACGTAAACCCTTTGCTCACCAAATGTTCAAGTACTTCTTTTGTGTCAATGACGCCCCTTGATATGTAAGGCGACAGGTTGGTTACTGCACCATCTACAAAGTTTCTGGATTTCCCATATTGAATTGGGTCGAGGCTGTGGAGCCGATTTAGCATCTCTTCTTTAGAGGCTTTAGGCTCATTGATTTTCATAGTGTTGATATGTTAAGCGCATTTTATCTTTTACTGATTAAATTAGGATAGGTTTTAAACACAGGGGAAAGGGAAAAGTTGAAAATAGGGTGGAAGCAATCAGTGGATGGGTATAAAGGGATTCAAACTACGGATTTCAAATGCTGGATGGCGAATCTATATGTTGAATACTAGGTTAGCACCATGGATAATATTTCCTGAACGTCGATTATACAACATCAGAATTAATAGATAATAATAATTTAATATAATTAGTAAACAAGCAGTCCATACACCGTCGTATCATAAATTCACAGAAATCAGATTAAAAGGTATTTAACTAAGATTTCTGACTTTAGGGTTGCTGTTATCGCTACGGTGTAGCGATGATTTCCTTAATTTCTCATTCGATTGACGACTTACACAGATATTTTTGCGGCTAGATTTTTAGCTTTTTCCACCAACTCGGTTACATGTTCTGTACCATACGTCAAAGCAACAGCCATTCTGCGGTAAGGTCGTGTACTTGGTTTCCCAAAGATCTTAAAATCAGCATTTGGAACTTTCGCAGCTTCTTCTAACCCAGTATATTGTGGAAAATCGGTTGACCCAGATGTAGCTAAAACAACTGCACTTGCACCATTTCGTAAAAGTGTAACTTCTGGGATAAATAACCCCAGCACTGCTCTTGCGTGTAATTCAAATTCAGAGAAATTTTGTGTTCCGGCTAAGGTTACCATTCCTGTGTCGTGCGGTCTCGGGGATAATTCAGAAAAATAAGCACCTTCTTTCGTAATAAAAAATTCTACTCCCCAAATGCCAGCGCCCCCTAAAGCTGCAGTAACTCTTGCTGCTATTTCTTGTGCTTCCAGTAAGTGGTTGGGTATCATTTCCATGGGTTGCCAGCTTTCTTGGTAATCTCCGCGTTCTTGTCTATGTCCAATTGGTGGACAAAACAAAGTTGGTCCATTCTGTTGCGTCACCGTAAGCAAGGTAATCTCGTAATCAAAATCGATGAAACTTTCTACAATTACTTCTTTCAAATCACCCCTAGAACCCTCCATCGCGTAATCCCATGCTTTTTGAATATCTGCTTCAGTTCTAATAAGAGATTGACCTTTTCCAGAACTAGACATCAAAGGTTTCACAACAGCTGGCAGTCCTGTAACATCAATACCAGCTTTCAATTCGTCAAAAGACCTAGCATAACGATACGTTGCAGTCCTCACGCCCAATTCAATTGATGCAAGATCCCGAATTGCCTTACGGTTCATTGTGAAATTGGCTGCTTTGGCACTCGGAACAACTTGTATTCCTTGTGCTTCATAATCATAAAAACGTTCTGTGCGAATTGCTTCAACTTCGGGAACGATAAGATCCGGTTGATGCTTTGAAACGATTCGATCCAATTCATTACCATCTAACATATTGATGACTTCAAATGCATGCGCAACTTGCATAGCGGGCGCATTTTCGTAACTATCTACAGCAATTACATATTGGCCCAAACGCTGACAAGCAATGACGAACTCTTTTCCAAGTTCACCTGAGCCTAGAAGAAGGATTTTTTTTCTCATCTGTAAAAGTAGGGAATTGATTATTATATTTTTACAATTTGAAACAAGCTCTTTTGATCACGATTTGGAATTTGTCCATTACATGGGTGTAGCAAAAGCCATGAATGTTGCTGTCTTTTCATTAGGTTGTACACCAGTCAAGAAAAAATTGCAGCTGAAAATAGCATTGGATAATATGAAGATGTTTCCTTAAAAAGAATGACCTTAGTACCGTAATTGATGATCAGGTAAAACGAGTTGAACAGTTATTGTAGCATAGATCACTTTGAAAATTAAATTATCTTATCCCTGATCCAGTGCTACAGCAAAAATCACACTCATTGCCTGGGGCGGAAGATGCTAATAAGCCATATACGCCAATGATCTTTAAGAACTGTTTTAATGGAAACGAAATATAAAAATCGTTGGCTCATCGCCCTTAGCGCTGTCGGAATTCATATCTCGATTGGATCTATTTACGCCAAGTCTGTCATCACGCTGCCCATTCATACTTTACTCGGTTGGGAAAAATCTGTCATCAATCTGGGTTTTTCTTTGGCCATACTTTTTCTGGGACTTTCTGCTGCTTTTTTAGGGAGAATCGTTGAGCAGAAGGGGCCTAGGATATCGGGTTTGACTGCTGCGGTCTTTTACAGTGCAGGTATTTTTGGCACGGGGCTCTCTATCACGTTGAACAATCATTTCCTTTTTCTGGCTTTTTACGGTTGTGTTTCAGGGATTGGTCTTGGCCTAGGGTATATAGCACCGGTAGCCACCTTGGTAAAATGGTTTCCTGACAGACGTGGTTTAGCAACTGGGCTAGCGATTATGGGCTTTGGATTTGCCTCCATGATCTTTGGGCCAGTGATGAACTGGCTTTTTGGATTGGTTGGTGTGGCCAATACCTTTTACATACTAGGCGCTGTTTATTTAACCATCATGATCAGCAGTTCTTTGTACTTGGAGGTACCGCCTCCTGAATGGGCATCATCCATGAAGTCTACAAGTGATGGTAAGAGCAGTTCAACCAGAATGCAATTAAATATTGGAAATTTAACAGCAAACGAAGCCATCAGAACGCCTCAGTTTTATTACCTGTGGATTATGCTTTTTATCAATATCACTTGCGGCATTGCCATCATCTCAGTGGCCTCACCGATGGCGCAGCAGATCACCGGTATGACAGCTGCTGCAGCTGCTATCATGGTTGGCTTGATGGGAGCGCTCAATGGAATGGGCAGGATCTTTTGGGCATCTAGCTCTGATTATATAGGTCGGCCAAATACATACATTACTTTTTTTATCATACAGATACCTTTATTTTTAATGCTACCATCAATTTCTCATCCTATTTTATTTTCAATAGCGCTCTTGACAATATTAACTTGTTATGGTGGCGGCTTTGCTAGCATTCCGGCTTATATTGGAGATGTCTTTGGCACAAAGGAACTCGCTCGCATTCATGGATATATTTTAACTGCCTGGGCCATGGCAGGGCTTATTGGGCCGATGTTTGTGTCTTGGATAGGTGAGAGTACAGGCAGTTATGCACTAACCCTTTATATTTTTTGTGGTTTATTTGTTGTGGCTTTGATTGTGAGTGTATTGATGAAGCGTTATATTAATAAGTTTTTGCAACAGCGAATAGCTGCTTAGCAATCTTCTTTTCAAAGTCATTTTTTAATTCAGATGGCTTAATGTTTGCTGAGCTCAACTTGTACGTGCAATTTTTAGAAATGAGCGGCACAAATCTTTTAAAATATAAAAACTTCTATTTCGACTTCTCTGTTTTAGCACCTACTAATCTTTATTGATGAGGATAGCCTTGTATTCTATCATGGGTCACTTGTAAATCTAATACTTGCTAAATGGGAAATAAAACAACTTAAAATTAATTTACTATATACTGATGTGTAGGAGAAACGGGGTGCTTACAGAAGAGTATTAATTAATGAAGATTAGGAATTTCAGGGACTAAGATGTTTTTCAATCCTCAAATACCTTAACAGGTTCGTCAATACTTTCGAATTGTATTTGCTTCAGCTCCACTAAACCCGTAGTGAAACTTTTACTGAAACCATATCAAAACAAAAAAGTCCATAAAAAATTGATAAACAATTGATTATGGGCTTTTAAATGCTGTAGGGGGAGGGGTCGAACCTCCACGGGGCAGTTAGCTATAGCGCAAAGTTCAGTGGTCGATCCTGGTCGCCAGTATTGCTACCGGCGGCTCTACACTATGTTTATCCTGTGATCCCCACCCCCGAGACAAGGGGGCATGTCTGCCAAATTTCATCACCCCACAATGGGAAAGAACTGACGCAAATTTAATATTTAATGCCTTTCTTTGATAATAATTCAATAATTATTTTTTATTTATTGAATCTATTCAATAAATTGCATTATTATTTGAATAAATCAAAAATTGACTGCAATAATGGGTGGAAAATTAAATCTTGACAAACTGGATCTTCAAATCATCCAAATTATGATGGAAGATGCAGGCATATCCTACGCTGACCTCGGTAAGCAACTCTTTGTATCAGGGGGTACCATACACGTAAGGATAAAAAAACTTCAGGAAATAGGTATCGTAAAAGGCACTAAACTGAATGTTGATCTTCGACTCCTTGGCTACGACATCACGGCTTTTGTAGGCATATTTCTTGAGAAAAGTTCGCTCTATGATCAGGTGGCGGAAGACTTGAAAAAAATTCCTGAGATCGTTCGCCTCAATTATACCACAGGTAATTATAGCATGTTCCTGGAAGTAGTTGCTCGTGATATCAATCAATTAAAATTTGTTCTTCACGATCAACTGCAAAAAATAAAAGGGATAGAAAGAACTGAAACACTGATCTCTCTTGAAGAGAGTTTCAACAGACATGTACCTGTAGCCGGCTAAACACATCAACTCATTAGAATCGGGCTGCGCCCTCTCGCAAGGGGTTGAAGGGGTTGAGGAGGTTGA
>CAIXLY010000049.1 GCA_903920455.1 uncultured bacterium
AAGAAGTGCCCTTATGCCTTTGGAGCATTTCTTGCACTGGCATTGAGCTTTACACTGGTCATACAGGCAATGGCTAATATGGCGGTAAACGTAAATCTCTTTCCTGTGACAGGAGTAACACTGCCACTGGTGAGTATGGGAGGAAGTTCATTTCTCTTTACCTGTTTGTCGATCGGAATTATACTCAGCGTGGCAAGAAATGTGGAGAAGCTTGAAGGAAAAGCAGAACCAGATGTAGCGAAGGAGGCTAGTGCATCATGAAACTGAAAAAAATGATCATAGCAGGCGGAGGAACAGGGGGACATATCTTCCCGGCTATTGCAGTGGCCAATGCATTGCGTAGAATCGATGCGGGTATTGAAATTTTGTTTGTTGGCGCACAGAGTAAGATGGAAATGGAAAAAGTTCCGCTTGCGGGATATCGTATAGAGGGACTTGATATTGCAGGTTTCAACCGTTCTTCATTACTACAAAACTGGAGTCTTCCATTCAAGCTGATCAAGAGCTATTTCCAGGTGAAAAGAATATTTAAATCATTTCAACCTGATGCTGCTTTTGGGGTTGGCGGTTACTCAAGTTTCCCGGTACTGAAGTATGCACAACGAAATGGCATTGCCACTTTCTTGCACGAAGCAAATTCATTTGCAGGAAAATCTAACATGATGTTGGGTAAACATGCCGACTTAATCATGGTTGCCAGTGCAGGCATGGAAAGGTTTTTCCCTACTGAAAAAATCTGCATCACTGGAAATCCAGTACGAAGTGAAATAGCCCACTCTACAGTGTTGCGTTCGGAAGCGTTTGAGTTATTTAGATTGAAGGAGGATAAGCCAACCTTGCTTGTCATCGGTGGAAGTCAGGGTGCACAAAGCATCAACAAATCCATCACTACAGGGATGGCTAAACTGCTTCAGGCTGGAATACAAGTGATCTGGCAAACAGGAAAGGGAAACCTTGATGTTATCCCTGATTCGATCAGAAGCAGGAGGGAAGTCTGCGCCACCGAGTTTATCACCAAAATGAACTATGCCTATACTGCGGCTGATCTTGTGGTGTCTAGGTCTGGAGCAATCGCACTCGCTGAAATTTGTGCATTTAAAAAGCCTTCGATCCTTGTCCCATTGCCTCATGCCGCAGAGGATCACCAAACAGTGAACGCCTCTGTTTTAGTAAACAATGGTGCAGCATGGATGGTGAAGGATAGTGATGCAGCTGATCAGCTTATTGATAAAGCAATTGCCTTGATAGGCGATAAAGAAAAATGTAAAGCCTTTGGTGAGGCAGCAGGAAAATTGTTTGTTCCTGATGCTGACATGCTCATTGCAAATAAAATAATTGAAACCCTGGATAAAAAGAATGGCTGAGTTGATTAACATATCAGATATTAAAAAGGCCTACTTCATTGGGATAGGAGGCATAGGCATGAGTGCACTGGCCAGGTTCTTCCATAGCAGAGGTGTGGCAGTTTCAGGATACGACAAAACGCCTACTGCACTTACGGAAAAGTTGGTTGAAGAGGGCATGCCAGTAAATTATGTTGACGATGCTTCACTTGCACCAACTGATGCAGATATCGTAGTGTACACGCCAGCTATTCCTTCAAACAATGCCATCATTGAGAACTACAGAAAGGCTTCGGTTCCGCTACTCAAGCGCAGCGATGTTTTGGAGATCATATCAAAGAACACATTTAATATATGTGTTGCCGGTACACATGGAAAAACAACCATCAGTACCATGGTGGCCTATATCCTTCGTGATTCAGGTTATGGATGTACTGCATTCCTTGGCGGCATCTCCACCAACTACAACACCAATTTCTGGAGTCATCCAAATCAGGTTTGTGTAATCGAAGCGGATGAATACGACAGAAGTTTCTTGAAGCTCTATCCAAATATTATTTCCATCTCATCTATGGATCCGGACCACCTCGACATCTATGGTACGGCGGAAGAAATGGAAAAAACATTTATTCAGTTTACCCATAATCTGAAAGAAAACGGACTCCTTATCTCTCATAAAGGATTGAAGCGTGAGGGAGATTTTACAGCTGCACATCACCTAACCTATCATTTAAATAACCAGACCGCCAGCATTAAAACAACATCACTCAGCATTCATGATGGTGCTTTTGTATATGATGTCATGGGTGAGGGATGGACGATAATTGGTCTGCAATTGAATATGGGTGGGATGCACAACGTGGAGAACAGTCTGGTTGCAATTGCCATAGCTAAGCATTTGGGAATTGATGACGAAAAGATTCGTGCTGCGCTATCATCCTTCAAAGGAGTAAGAAGGCGCTTTGAATATGTGATCAAAACAAATGATATGGTGTTTATTGATGATTATGCACATCATCCGGAAGAGTTGCGGGCATTGATCACTGGCGCTAAAGCAATGTATCCGAAGAAGAAATGTACGGTTGTTTTTCAGCCGCACCTTTTTACACGCACGAGAGATCTGGTAGATGGATTTGCTGAAACACTTTCGATGGCAGATGAAGTACTGTTGTTGCCAATTTATCCCGCAAGAGAATTACCGATTGCAGGTGTCAATAGTGAGATGATCATCTCAAAAATGTCAGGCAATGTGAAGTTGATAGAAAAGGAAGCATTAATAGCCTATCTCTCTGAAGCAACTCCTGAGTTGTTGATCACAGCAGGTGCTGGAGACATAGATAAATTGGTTGAACCTATAAAAGAAAAATTGCAACAGATCGCATGATAAAAAAGAAAACCATATTTAAAATACTAAACATCATTGTTTGGGCCGCAATTGGCTCGGGTGTGTTGGTTTTGTTGGTCAGTGCCGTCAAGAAAGAGCGTGCTGAACGTTGCAGCAATGTGCTGGTTGAGTTCAACGAGGAACAATCATTCAGGATGCTTGATGAAGCAGAGATTATGTCTGCACTTTTTCCAGATCAGAAGCGCAACCATCCAAAGGGCAAGGCAATCAATTTTGCAGACATCTACAGCCTGGAAAAACAATTGGAAAAGAATCCTTGGATTCTGGATGCTGATCTGTTTTTTGATCAACAGCATGTGCTTCATATCATGGTGTCGCAACGCACGCCAGTTGCCAGGTTGTTTACGCCAGAGGGGAATTCTGTGTATATGGACAATACCTTCAAAGTGCTTCCATTAAAGGCTAGTGATGTAATCTCACTTCCAGTCTTCACGAATTTTTATATCCATCCTGCACAGGCATCTTCAGCTGATTCAGCATTGATGAGTCGCATTGTTGGATTGGCGGAATATATTTCCAAGGATAAATTTTTAAAGGCACAGGTTGAGCAAATTAACATCAACCCCGACAATAGTTTTGAGCTGGTAACACAAGTGGGTGATCAGGTGGTGTTGCTTGGAAGTAGAAGCGATTGGGAAAATCTGTTTCCAAAACTTCAGGCGCTCTATACCCACATCAATAATGAGGACGGATGGAGTAAATATTCGAGCATCGATCTTCAGTTTAAGGACCAGGTAGTTTGCATAAAAAAGCAAAGCATCTTCGAGGTGGTTAATAGCACGACCTTACCGATTGATTCATTGGGGGTTAATCCCAATGCTCCAATTCCTCAGCCAATTCTTGCACCTACTAATTTAAAAATAGATTCAAAAAATAAAGTAAACAGACAGCTATGACAAACGAGCAACCTATCATCGTCGGACTTGACATCGGTACAACAAAGATCGCTGCTATTGCGGGCAAAAAGAATGAATTTGGTAAGCTGGAAATCCTTGGCTTTGGCCTTGCGAGCAGCAATGGTGTGCAACACGGCATGGTGTTGAATATCGACCAAACCATTAGGGCAATAGAAACAGCGTTGAAAAACTGTTACGAATCAAATCCTGGCTTGGAGATCAATGAAGTGTATGTTGGTATTGCAGGACATCATATTAAGAGTTTGCAAACCCGTGGAGATATTGTTCGTCGTTCTACGGATGACGAAATCAAGCAGGTAGAGATCGACCAGTTGATTGCTGATCAATACAAAACATATATACCAGCAGGGGATCAAATCATCGACGTCATACCTCAAGAATATACGGTTGACAATATTCAAAATATTGCCGATCCAATTGGGTATACTGGAGTGAAAATTGGAGCAAACTTTCACATCATTACAGGAGACAAAAATGCCATTCGCAATATCAACAGAAGTGTAGAGAAAGCAGGTCTTCGTGTGAAAGACCTGATGCTTCAACCACTTGCATCTTCTGCCGCAGTAATGAGCGATCAAGATATAGAGGCAGGTATCGCGATACTTGATATCGGTGGCGGTACAACTGACCTTGCTGTATTTTATGAAGGTATACTCAAGCACACCGCAGTTATACCTTTTGGCGGAGAAAACATCACGAATGACATCAAACTCGGATTGGGCGTACTCAAGACTCAGGCAGAATTGATGAAGGTGCAATACGGTAGCGCACTTGCTGATGCAGCACAAAACAATGCGTTTATTAAAATACCTGGATTGCGTGGTTTGCCTTCCCGTGAAATCAGTGTAAAAAATCTTGCCTCCATTATTCAGGCAAGAATGAGTGAGATCCTTGCATTTGTAACCTTCCATCTTAAGCAAGTTGGACTAGACAATAAAATGCTGAACGGCGGCATAGTACTTACTGGTGGGGGTTCTCAGCTTAAGCACTTGATTCAGCTTACAGAATATGCAACCGGACTCAACGCACGCATTGGTTATCCTAATGAACACCTCGCAGCAAGTCATATTGAAGAATTGGAAAAGCCAATGTATTCAACCTGTATAGGTCTTATTCTCAAGGGATATAATGTGTATGAGAACAACCAAAACAGATTGAATCCAGAAGAGAAGCGTGTTGTGTATAGAAGACCTGCTGCTGCAGATGCTGCAGATACAGAACAAGTGGTGATTTCTGCAGTACCAGTAGGCGGACGAAAAACACTCGGTGATTTTATGAATTCAATAAAAGACGGACTGATAGATCTTTTTAAAGAGGAGGGGGATAGGAGTTTGTAAGAAGTTGAAGGTGTTTAAGCGGTTGAAGCGGTTTAAGTTCCAACCTCTTCAACCTCTTCAACCCCTTCAACCGCTTCAACCGCTTCAACCCATTAAACTACTAAAACCCACAATAAATGATACAATTCGATCTCCCAAAAGAACAGTCCTCCATCATCAAAGTAATTGGTGTTGGCGGCGGTGGCAGCAACGCAGTGAACTACATGCACAGTCTAGATATAGACGGTGTGGATTTCATGGTCTGCAATACAGATGCACAAGCGCTTTCTCAAAGTAAGGTGCCCAACAAAATTCAGCTGGGCCCTTCGCTCACGCAGGGTCTTGGTGCCGGAGCAAATCCTGAAATCGGACGTCAGGCAACTGAAGAAAGTCTGGATGAGATTCGTCGCATTCTTGAGGTCAATACTAAAATGGCTTTCGTTACAGCAGGCATGGGAGGCGGAACCGGAACTGGCGGAGCGCCTATCATTGCAAAGATTTGTCGCGATATGGGCATCCTCACTGTGGGAATCATTACCACACCTTTTTCCTATGAAGGAAAGAAGAGGGCGCTGCATGCAGAAGCTGGGATTCAACAAATGAAATCTGTTGTAGATACATTGCTTGTGATTAGCAACGATAAGTTAAGGCATCAGTTTGGCAACCTCACCATGAGTGCTGCGTTGTCTACTGCCGATAATGTATTGGCTACCGCAGCAAAATGTATTACTGATGTAATCAATACAAAGGGACAGATCAATGTTGACTTTGCCGATGTATGCACTGTGATGCGCAATGGTGGTGTTGCCATTCTTGGAAGTGCCAGGGCGAGTGGTGAGCATAGGGCTCAGCTGGTGATAGAGCAGGCACTGAATTCTCCTTTGCTAAATGACAACGACATCAGTGGTGCAAAGTGGGTATTGATCAATATCAATTCTCGCTCTGGAGAATCAGAGTTTACGATGGATGAAGTGGAAACTATTCAGGAGTACCTCTTAACACAAGCCGGTCCTGAAGCAGATATCATTCTCGGCCTCGGCTACGATGAATCCCTAGGTGATGATATCAGCATCACCATCATCGCAACTGGATTTGAAGGCAAGTCAGCTTTAGGCAACTCACCTGCAGAAAAACAACAGGAGAAAAAAGATGAGAAGGTGATGTTTATGTTGGATGTGAATCCGCAGCCGGTTAGGAAGGTTGAGATAGTTGAGAAAGTTGAGGAGGTTGAGGAAAAAGTTGAGGAAAAAGTTGAGGAGGTTGAAGCAGTTGAAGTGGTTGAAGAAAAAGTTGAGATAGTTGAAGTGGTTGAAGCGGTTGAAGTGGTTGAAGAAAAAGTTGAGAGAGTTGAGGAAGTTGAGATGGTTGATGAGCAGCCACTAGTTTTTGAATTGGATTTGGGTATTGAAAGTGTTGAGGAAGGTTTAGAGAGGTTTAGAGAGGTTGAAGGAAGTTTAGTAGAGTCAAACTCTAGTCCCTCGTCCCTTGTCCCTAGTCCCTTGCCTTCCCCCACAGGGTTTCTCCAAAAACCAAGCCAGATCTACGCAACAGATACTCCAGCGCAACAGGCTGCAGCCGCAATGCCAAACCTTGAGCCAGTTGCAGAAGTGAGGCCTATTCAGCAAGCTACTCCTCAGCCTGTTGAACAACCAATGCCTGAACCGGTTGCAGAAATAGTTCCACAAGTGGAAGAGAAAGAACCGGAGCCTTCGTTTGAACTGGTATATCATGAACCGGCACAGGAAGTAGTTCAGGATGTTCAGGAAAAGATAACCCCCGAGCCAATGATGGAAGAGCCTGTAGCATTTGATGAGGCAGAAGCTCAAAAGAACAAGGCTGCAGAGAGACTCTATAAACTCAGGAACTTGTCATACAATTTCAATGCAGCAGACCCTAACAATGAATATGAAAATATTCCTGCTTATGTTAGGCATAACCTGCAAGTCCATAATACCACCTTGGCGTCGGTAGAGAAATTCTACAGCAACTACTCGGTTGGATTAGATGAAAATAACATCACACAAATAAATACAATTAATACTTTCCTCGAAGGAAAGAAACCGGATTAATGAAAGATCAAAACTAGCTTATTAAATTGCCCTGGCTTTCTAGCTGGGGCTTTTTTAATACAGGTTGAAGGGAATACAAGGTTGAAGCAGTTGAAGGGAATACAGGTTTAAGTAGTTTAAGCGGTTTAGGAGGTTGAGGAAAAAGTTGAGGAAGTTGAGATGGTTGTAGAGGTTGAAGCTTAAACCACTTCAACTGCTTCAACTGCTTAAACCTGTATTCCCCTCAACCCCTTCAACTGCTTAAACTGCTTCAACTTTGTATTCCCTTCAACCCCTTCAACCTTGTATTTAAAATCAGTAACTTTGCCCAAAACAAACACCCATGCCAACCGTATTGATCACAGGAGGAACTGGAATGATAGGAACATCCTTGAGTAGGCACCTGTTAAACCAAGGATATGATGTGATTATATTGTCAAGAAACCCGATTGAAACGGCATCTGTTTACCGTACCACTTCACCGCAAAATAGTTTTAGGCCGAGTGGTAAAATATTTTATGCGCGTTGGGATATAGAAAAAAATATCATCGATTCACAAGCTTTGGCTCAAGCAGATTATATAGTGCATTTGGCGGGTGAAGGTGTTGCAAAAAAGCGGTGGACAAAAAAACGCAAGGAAGAAATTAGGCAGAGTCGAACAAAATCTAGTGAGCTTCTTTATCATTGTCTTTGTACACAACCCAATAAGGTTAAGGCAATCATTAGTGCATCAGCCATCGGATGGTATGGCCCGGATAAAGCAAACGGAAAACCTTTTACCGAAGAAAATCCATCTGCTGATGATTTCCTTGGTCAAACCTGCAAGGCCTGGGAAGAAAGTATCGACAAGGTGCAAACACTCAATAAAAGATTGGTGAAGCTTCGACTAGGTATCGCACTCAGCAATGAAGGTGGCGCACTTGCCGAATTTAAAAAGCCAGTAAGGGCTGGAGTAGCTGCCATACTTGGTTCTGGTGATCAAGTGGTGAGCTGGATTCATATTGATGACCTCTGCCGCGCATTTATTCATGCAATTGAAACTCCGGAAATGCAAGGGGTCTACAACCTGGTTGCTCCGGAAGTGACCACCAATAAAGAGCTTGCCCTCGGCATTGCAAAATCAATGAATGGACAATTCTTTGTTCCTCTCAAAGTGCCTTCTCTTGTTCTCAAATTAGTTTTGGGTGAGATGAGCATCGAGGTATTAAAAAGCGCAACAGTTGATTCTACCAAGCTCCAGCAAACTGGGTTTAATTTTATTTATCCTAAAGTGGGAAGTGCGTTGAAGCACCTTATTGGGTAGGATGTTGGAATAGTTGAAGGGGAATACAGGTTGAAGGGGTTTAAGCAGTTTAAGCGGTTGAAGTGGAATACAGGTTGAAGGGGTTTAAGCAGTTTAAGCGGTTGAAGTGGAATACAGGTTGAAGTGGTTTAAGCTTCAACATCTTCAACCCCTTCAACCTCTTCAACCTCTTCAACATCTTCAACATCTTCAACTTTGTATTCCCTTCATCCCCCTCAACCCCTTCAACCTCTTCAACCCCTTCAACCCCTTCAACCATTTCAACCAACCAAACTCACCATCTCCTCATCAACCACCAACTGATAAGCCTGTCCAATAACGATGGCTACGTTTTCCTTCTCGTGACTTATTGGAAATCCAAAACACTTGGGATATTTATATTCTTGAACGGCTTCTGAAATAATCTGATATGCAGTTTTCCCAAATGGTCTTGTGGTGTCTTTGCAATCGGTAAATCCTCCTACAATCAAACCCTTGAGTTTTTTTAGTTTGCCCGATCGTTTGAGTTGTTGCATCATGCGATCAATATTATACAACTGCTCTCCAATATCTTCAATAAACAAAATCTTCCCGTCTGTATTGTAAGCGGCATTTGTGCCAATGGCATGGGCAAGCAACGCAAGATTGCCACCAACGACTGGAGCCTTTGTTTTTCCGACTTTATTCAACTGATGTGGCTTCGCCATATACTGCACTGGCTTGCCTTCGATGCTGTCTTTCAATGAAAGGGTAAACCTATTCTCCGGTTCATTTTCATTGAATGCGCCTGCCATTGGACCGTGTATGCTCGCCACACCAACCTGCTCATGCATTAAGCCATGCAAGATGGTGATGTCGCTATACCCAATAACCCATTTTGGCTTCTTCTTGAATTCACTCCAATTGATCTTGTCCAAGATCCGTGTTGTACCATAGCCACCCCTGGCGCATAATACTGCAGCAATCCTTGGGTTATCGAGCATGTGTTGAAAGTCTTTCAGCCGATCTTCATCAGTGCCAGCGAAATAATTTTTCGACTTGCCACCTAGGGTCTTGCCTTTGACTACCTTATATCCCCACTTTTTGAGGGTCTTGATGCAGTTTTTGGCTTTTTCGGCAGCCATATAGCCAGCTGGACAAACCAATCCTATGGTGTCACCGGGCTTTAGAAATGGGGGCATTTTCATGAATCAAATGTACTTCTAATTCATACATGCTGGTACAAGGTTGAGGCAGATCCCCAGCCTTCGGCTGGCAAGCTCGCTGCACTCGGGATGACAGGTAAGGAGAGATTATCTTTCAAGCTATTTGGCTATTTTTGCAGCTACGAACAAAAGATAATGAATATAGCTCCCAAACGATACTTGATTACCAGCGCACTTCCTTATGCCAATGGATTAAAACACGTAGGACATCTGGCAGGTGCATATATCCCTGCAGATATTTATACCCGTTATCTGCGAGCCCAAAAAAGGGATGTTGTTTTTGTGTGTGGAAGTGATGAGCATGGTACCGCTATTCCTATTCAAGCAATGAAAGAGGGAACGACTCCACAAGCGATTATCGACAAGTATCATCAGGCGATGAAGGAGGATTTTGCAGATCTTCAGATAAGCTTTGATGTCTATCACAGAACCTCTGATCCTTTGCATCATGAAACTTCTCAGGAATTTTTTACCTACCTGCATGAAAGGGGAGAGTTAGAAACAAAAGAAACAGAACAATATTTTGATGAAGGTTCGCAAACATTTCTTGCAGACCGATATATAAAAGGTACCTGTCCACATTGCAAAAGCGATCGGGCTTTTGGTGATCAATGCGAAAGCTGTGGAACTGCGTTGAGTCCGGATGAACTCATCAATCCGATGAGCACCATCAGTGGACAAATTCCCATAAAAAAGAAAACAACCCATTGGTATCTGCCACTAGGGCGCCATGAAGATTTTTTACGCCAATGGATACTTGAAGATCATAAAAATGATTGGCGTGCTTCGGTAGTCGGACAGTGCAAAAGCTGGATTGACGGAGGCTTGCAGTCACGTGCAGTCACCCGCGATTTGGAGTGGGGAATCAAAGTGCCATTGCCAGAGGCCGATGGTAAAGTATTGTATGTTTGGTTTGATGCGCCGATAGGATATATCTCTGCAACCAAGCAGTGGGCGATTGACCACAACAAAGATTGGAAACCTTACTGGTACGATCAAGATACACAACTGGTGCATTTTGTAGGGAAAGACAATATTGTATTTCACTGCATTATTTTTCCGGTGATGTTAAAATTGCATGGAAACATCATTCCTGCTAATGTTCCAGCCAATGAGTTCCTGAACCTTGAAGGGGATAAAATGAGCACCAGCAGAAACTGGAAGCTAGACATGCGTGATTACATCAATGATTTTGTGAAGAAGGAAAATGGGGGAGAGCAGTGTGTGGATATGCTTCGCTATTACTTAACGCAGATTGCTCCGGAGAGCAAGGACAGTGAGTTTACTTGGAAAGGATTTCAAGACGCAGTGAACAGCGAGCTCGTATCAATTTTTGGTAATTATATTAACCGCACTTTCGTGTTGATGCACAAACTCTGTGGCGGTAAGGTTCCTAAGTTTTCTATTGAATTGGAAGATGATAAAGACAGACAACTGGTAAAAGATATTGCTGATATCAAGAACCGTGTGGGGCAATCTCTTGAGCAATATAAATTCCGCGAGGCGATGTTTGATGTCATCGATCTTGCCCGTAAGGGAAACAAGTACATGCAGGAAAAAGAGCCTTGGATTGTAGCGAAATCGCTTGCCGAAAATCCTGCAGCCCAGCAGCAGATTGATAATTGCCTGCACCATTGCTTGCAGCTCACTGCAAATCTTGCCGTATTGATCAATCCATTCTTGCCAGTAACCGCAAGAAAAATCTGTCATATGATGAAGGTGGTAGATAAAGTATTGGATTGGGAAAATGCTGGAAGCATGAAGTTGCTCAGTGTAGGATATACACTTCGTGAGCCACAGTTGTTGTTCAGGAAGATTGATGACGAAGAGATTGCCTTTCAAATTGAAAAACTCAAATCAGGTGTTATGGAAAAACCACAGGAACAATCAGTAGCAGTTCAAGCTCCTGAAAAAGATATAAAGTCAGAAATTGTATTTGATGATTTTGCGAAAATTGATCTTCGCACCGGAGTAATATTATCTGCACAGAAAGTTCCCAAAGCCGACAAGCTCCTTCAACTTGAAGTAGATCTCGGTTTCGAAAAACGCACCATTCTTTCAGGTATCGCCATGCATTTTCAACCCGAAGAAATTATAGGCAAGCAAGTTGTTGTTGTTGCCAACCTCGCTCCACGCATGATGCGCGGCGTTGAAAGCAACGGCATGATCCTCATGGCCGAAGATGCAGCAGGGAAGCTGCATTTTGTGCAACCGGATGGGGTAGTTGCGCCGGGGGCGAAGGTGTCATGAGGGAATACAGGTTTAAGCAGTTGAAGCAGTTTAAGCGGTTGAAGGGAATACAGGTTTAAGAGGTTGAAGGGAATACAGGTTTAAGAGGTTTAAGCAGTTTAAGGGGTTGAAGAGATGCGTGATTTTCTGAGTGCATTGAT
>CAIXLY010000050.1 GCA_903920455.1 uncultured bacterium
TTCAATGAAAAACCGTTTGGTATTGTCTGAAAAGACTATAGCATTGACTGAATAAGCCTCCCCTTGACGGGATTCATCAACCGCAGTATTCACAAGTTTCAGCATGGAGCAAAGTTATGGGAAAAGACGAAAAGTGACAAATTGTCACCCATTAAATTCTAGGGTAAATCGTTCAGATAGCCAAGACTCCTTAACCGGTTTTAGCCATTTAGACAAAAGGTCTGCTTTTGAAAGAACAGTGTTATCAAAGAATAACGTGTCTTTTGAGATGAAGGACTGTTCAATAGCGTACTGAATTTGAGATAAAGGCAATAACTGAATGGTATCCTTGATATAAAAGGCAAGTGTGGTTCTATCAAAAAGTGAAACGTTGAATTCCTCCTCTATGGATTTCATGAGCCTAACAGAGCTATCAGTACTGCATCCACTTACTCCGGCTACTTCTTCATCCGCCATTAAAATAATAAATTGGCCAAAAAACAATGTTCCAAAACCTTTAACAGAAGCACCATGAGATTTCCATGAAGAGGCAAACATGGTTAGCTTTTCCTCTAACGCCAATGCCTCGTTAAGGGTAAACAAACGATTACTTTGATAAATCCAAACTCTCGAAGAATTACTAAAGTCCGTAGGGATAAGATAGCTAAAGTCTAGATTCATGTTAAATTGATTGGGCGATTAATTCTGCAATATCCAATACTTTGATTTCGTTCTCTTTTTCTTTAACCTTGATGCCATCAGTCAACATGGTATTACAAAAAGGGCAAGCTGCGGCAATAACTTCAGCACTAGATGCAACGGCTTCTTCAGTCCTTGCCCAATTAATTCGGGTATTACCAGCTTCTTCCTCTTTAAACATCTGCGATCCACCAGCTCCACAACAAAGACCATTGCTTTTACATCTTTTCATTTCAACAAGTTCAGCATCTAATGCTTCAATAACTTTTCTAGGTGCCTCATAAATCCCATTGCTTCTGCCCAAATAACAAGAATCATGATAGGTAATCTTCTTGCCTTTAAAACTACCTCCTTCCTTAATAATAATTTTACCTTGATCAATTAAATCTTGAAGAAATGAGGAATGATGAACAACATCATAACTGCCTCCTAAATCAGGGTACTCGTTTTTTAAAGTATTAAAACAATGTGGACAGGCAGTAACTATTTTCTTGACATGATATTGATTGAGTAAATTAATGTTTTGGTATGCCATCATCTGAAACATAAACTCATTTCCTGCGCGACGCACAGGATCGCCTGTACACATTTCTTCGGAACCAAGTATTGCATAATTGATTCCAACCTTGTTCAAAATAGAAACAAAAGCTTTAGTGATGGATTGTGCTCTTTGATCAAAACTACCTGCACAGCCAACCCAGAATAGCACATCTGGACTATTCCCTTTAGCAATTTCATCTGATAGTATTGGCACATTCATATTTGAATTATTTAATTTTTGGACTAGTGTAAATTTGACATCTAGTCATTTATCCATTTTGTTCTTTGCTCAGTTGAAAATTTCCAAGGAGCAAAATTATTCTCTACATTTCCAAACATCATCGTCCATTCATTAGGCGCACTGCTTTGCTCCATAATCAAATACCTTCTTAATTGAATAATAATATCAACCGGACTTATACTAACCGGACAGTCCTCAACACAGGCATTACACGTTGTGCATGCCCTTAATTCCTCTTCGCTTATATGATTGAAAAGCAATTTTCTCCCATCATCATCAAATTTACCTTTCTTATCAATCACCCTTCCAATTTCTTCTGCTCTATCGCGCGTGCTCATCATAATTTTTCTCGGAGAAAGCAATTTTCCGGTCTGACTGGCAGGGCATGCTGCGGTACATCTGCCGCACTCAGTGCAACTGTAAGCATCTAAAATATTTTTCCAACTCAGGTCATGTACATCTTTGGCACCAAATGTTGATGGTGCAGCATTGGTGATTTCTTGATTAGCAAGCTCTGGCTGAAATGCATATAAAACTTCTTGTTGAACAGTTGGCATATTAGCAAACTTCCCAATTGGTGTCAATCTTTTATAATAAGCATTTGGGAAAGCTAAAATAATATGGAGATGTTTTGACCAAGGCAGATAGTTTAAAAACGCAATTACACCGATGATATGTGCCCACCAACTAGCGCGCTCAATAAGTGCAAGTATTTCGTTATTGTATCCGTTCAGCAGTGGATGTAAGTAAGATGAAAAAATAAAATTACCTGTGAGCGTTGAAGAATAATCATTAACGCCCCTAGATTGAAGAAGGGTATCTGCAGCATTCATATTTAGGAAAAGCATCATCAATATAATTTCTGCAACCAAAATAAAATTAGCATCATTTTTTGGCCAACCAATTAAGTCTGACGACCTAAATCGAGCAATGTGAATCACATTTCTCCTGAACAAGAAAAACACACAGACTACAATTACCGAAAAGGCAAGAAATTCAAAGACATTAATTAAAAAAGTATAAATACTAGGGATGATTGAAAAAAAGACACGATGAGATCCAATGAGACCATCAATAACAATCTCAAGCATCTCAATATTGATGATCAGAAAACCGAGATAGATGAATAGGTGAAATATTGCAACTATTGGATTTTTGAACATTTTCTTTTGACCCAATGCAAGCAAGAAAAGATTCTTCCAACGTTCCATGGGTTGATCATTCAATGACTCGGATTTTCCCCTTAAAATATTTCTCCGAATGGCAATTAGTCGTATTGAAAACAAATAAACACCTACGCAAAGAAGAAATAAAAACAAAATTTGGGGAATGAACTGCATAATGGAGAATTGCACTACTAAATTACAGTATGTTCAGCAATTATTTGTTAGCCGATTACCCTGAATGAAAGAAAAATACCCAATTGTGTTTTAAAAGAATATTGGATGCATTCTTACCTTTCCCATTGTATTGAGTTCAAAAGATGGTGCAGGAAACTTCAACACATTGAAAACAGAAAATATTGTCTTTAACCCTTTCTTTTCGGTTTTTATTTTTGTTAGATCAATATCAAGTGATACATAGATTCTTCTGTAACGATTGATATCGCTATGATTGACTACTTGACCATTTGGTTCTATCCATTTATTCTCATACCCTCCGAGCAAAGTTCTAGATCCATACCCAACAGCAAGATTAAGCCAAACTGGAAATGGTGAATTTGGGAAAAAAGAACGAATGTTGACGCTTGTCCAATACGTTTGTCCGTTATAATCTTTGAGTAATTTTTCCACACCGCTTTTACCAAACAACTGATCAGCACGGTTTTTCATTTCTCCATAATGGTAAGGAGAATAGGACATCTTGATGCGTATGCGCTGATCCTTCCATAAAAGCGACTGACCCAGATAAAATAAGGAACCTGAAGAATTAGCTAGTAGATCTGGTATACTAAACCCCCATTTTTCAGAGTAACCATCTAAAACCTCAACAATACTCAAATAAGCCATGCTGCTTAAACTGCCTACCCAAACTGCTTTGCTTGGCTTTAGTCCAGCCCACTGCCATATTTTAGCACTATGGTCGGCAATTTGATAACTTGACCAAGCATGGCCTAATTTGTCCATCTGATTCCATTCTCCCCAGTCATTGTATAGATGAAACGCTGTTTGTTGATGATTTGAATACCATGTTTTGTTCAATGCATAAAAGGAACCGCTCCACAAACCTACATTTACAGCTCCGACTGTCCAGATTCTTTTCTTTGTAGGGGCATTAACGGTAGTATCCTGCGCAATGGTTTGCGAAGCCAAAAAAAGAATTAAGAGAGGTAGGTAAGTCTTGTTTGACAAAAACGGATGAATTATAAATTGAAGTTAATGGCAATTCACAGTTCCTTCGTTAAGTTTGTAAAAATATTTGTCATATGGAACAAGTTATTCAAGACAAAGTAAACCAGTGGCTTAAAGGCAATTATGATGAGCTTACAAAAGCTTCCATACGTTCTATGTCTAATAACGAGCAAGAACTTGCTGATGCATTTTATAAAAACCTTGAGTTTGGAACTGGTGGGTTAAGAGGTCTTATGGGCCCAGGGACAAATAGGATAAATCAATATACGATAGGAATGGCAACACAAGGGTTTGCCAATTATCTTACTCAATGTTTTCCTGGAAAACAAATTAGAGTGGCCATAGCTCATGATAGCAGAAACAATAGCAGGTTTTTTGCAGAAATAACTGCTAACGTAATGGCTGCCAATGGTATTCAAGTCTATCTATTTGATTCACTGAGGCCTACTCCAGAACTTTCATTTGCAATTCGTCACCTACAATGTCAGGGTGGCGTTGTTTGCACTGCCTCGCATAACCCAAAAGAATATAATGGATACAAAGCCTATTTTAATGACGGAGGCCAATTGGTTCCACCACATGATGAAAATGTAATCAAAGAAGTCAATAAAATTTCTTCAATTGATGAAGTAAAATGGAACGGTGGGGAGATGAATATACATTCTATAGGTGAGGAGATGGACAAAGCTTATATCAATATGGTAAAAAATCTGAGTGTATATCCAGAGGTGATAACACGTCAGAAAGACCTGAAAATTGTGTTCACGCCAATTCACGGAACAGGAATCACGTTAGTCCCTCAAGTTTTAAAAGAGTTCGGCTTTACCAACCTCAACTTGGTAGAAGAACAAATTGATCCTGATGGAAATTTCCCAACTGTCGTATATCCCAATCCAGAAGAGAGCGAAGCAATGAGTCTTGGATTAAAAAAGGCAGCAACGATAGACGCCGATATACTGCTCGGAACTGATCCTGACGCCGATAGGGTTGGGGTTGGGGTTAAAGACAACCATGGCAATTGGGTACTGCTAAATGGTAATCAAACAGCCGTACTTGCTTTTAATTACCTCATTGAAGCTAGAAAAAAGAAAGGATTGGCAAAGCCAAATGATATGGTTGCAAAAACTATAGTTACTACCGACTTGATTGATATCATCGCGGCAAGCAATGATATCAAATGCTATAATGTGCTTACGGGCTTCAAATGGATTGCAGAACTCGTTAAGGAAAAAGAGTCGACAGAAAATTATATCATCGGTGGAGAAGAATCTTACGGATTGATGATTGGAGATCAGCTTAGAGACAAGGATGCAATTAGTGCTGTAGCAATAATTTGTGAAATGGCGGCATATGAAAAAGATGCTGGAAAGAATCTGTTTACGAAGTTGATTGAATTATATATTCAATACGGATTGTTTAGAGAACATCTAATTTCAATCACAAAAAAGGGGAGAGACGGCCAAGAACAGATTGCTGCTATGATGGATAAGTTTAGAAACAATCCACCGACGAAATTGGCTGGAATTGCTGTAACCGGACTATATGATTATGAAAAACAAGAGGCAAAAAATTTAATTGATGGCCAAATCACAAAAATAGATTTGCCTAAAAGCAATGTTCTTCAATTTATACTTGAAGATGGTAGTAAAATAAGTGCCAGACCTTCTGGAACAGAACCTAAAATAAAGTTCTACTTTAGTGTTCAAGGATCATTGCCAAATTCTGTATTGTTTGATAAGCATTATGCAGAGCTCGGGGAGAAAATAGAATTGATCATTAAAGAACTTGACTTGAAATAAAAGTAGTTTTTACCTTTAACAAATACTATCATTGCTTATACATGCGAACAACAGAAGACAGCTACCTACATAAGGGAATGAGGAAAAAACTGGTTGATTCAATCAGAGAAAAAGGAATCACTGATGAACAGGTACTATCTGCCATTATGAATATCCCACGACATTTTTTTCTTGATTCAGCATTTGAAAAACAAGCCTATGAAGACAGGGCATTTCCCATTGGAGAAGAACAAACAATTTCTCAGCCTTATACTGTTGCTTATCAAACTCAATTGCTGAGCATCAAGCCGTACGATAAAGTTTTAGAAGTAGGCACTGGCAGTGCTTATCAGTCCTGTGTTCTCGGCGATCTAAAAGCAAAGGTTTTTACTATAGAGCGTCAAAAGAAACTGTTTGATCAGAATAAAAAATTTAAGTACTTAGAAAAATACCCAAGCATCAGGATGTTTTTTGGGGATGGTTTTGATGGTTTGCCAACGTTCGGACCTTTTGATAAAATTATCATTACAGCCGCAGCCCCTTGTATTCCTGAAAAACTGATTGCGCAACTTAAGCCGGGAGGCTTTATGGTACTTCCCTTAAATGAAGGTGAAAATCAACGAATGCTGAGGGTGAAAAAGGAACTGGACAATACACTAGTTGAAGAAAGATTCGATGAATTTTCCTTTGTACCTATGCTCGAAGGGAAAAGAGGATAAGCAGATTTATATTTATTTATTTATTTATTTTATTATTGTTGCATCTGCAAACCTTCTTGCATTCCATCTAACCCACTTCTTGTGTTTTTTCTTTTAAAAAGTGAGGCGTCAATTTTACCAAATCGATAATTAAAGTTTAGCCTAAGTACCTGCCAATCGCGACGCCTTGAGTTTACTTGTGTAAAGTAAATTGATTCTGAATATGAGCCATTAACTTTTGTTTTCAATACATCGCTCATGCTCAAGGTTAAAGACCCTCGTTTTTCTTTCAAAAAATCTTTTTTTAAGGCAAATTCAAAGCCATAGTTTGGATCAAGATAACCTTGGGCTGTAGTCTGAACAAATCCACCCCAGCCACCGCCTCCTCCTCCGCCCGAGCCACTGCCACCACTTCTGCCACCACCACTATTTTGAGGGAGTATTGACTTTGCACGATAGTCAGCCGTCAATTGAAGTGAAAAGTTTGCAGGTAGCTTTATATTGGCGTTTAACTTTCCAAAAAAGCTCAAGAGTGAGTTATTCAGATTTTGTTGCAGATTACTGCTGTTGATACTTGAATTGAAAAAATTCAGATTTGTGTTAATCTCTAGCCATTTATAAACAGGATTTTTGGCTGTAAATTCAATTCCATAAGCTTGACTGCTGTTGGCATTTATGTATGTATTAATGAGAATACTCTTGTCCGGATTAGTGCTTTGCTCACGGACTTGGAAACGCGTAATGAGGTTATTGCTTTTTTTAAAATAGCCAGATATCAAAACACTATGATTGCTTTTAAAAGTTTTTTGGTAGTTCAGTTCAATTGAATTGGTGAACTCTGGAACTAAATCAGGGTTTCCTTTGCTTATATTCAGCGAGTCTGTATAATCTACAAAAGGTAGGATTTGAAAGAAATTGGGACGATTTATTTTTCGGGCATAGCTGAATTGGATGTCTTGCGACTGATTAATCTGGTGTGTAAAGTTTACACTGGGGAATAAACTTAATGGATAGGTGTTCCCAAAACTACTATTGTTAGTTATTAAAGTGCCTGTGTACTTGGAATTCTCCAACCTTAAACCAAGTTGATAATTTGTTTTTTTGCCCACTACATTTGAATATGTTCCGTAGGCCGCAAAGACCTTATCATTGAATTTATATTTTGCATTGATTGAATTTATCGGAATAAAATCATCTAAATCAATGTTGTATATAAAATTTAAGTTTTCACTTTGAAAGTCTCTAATCGCTGCACGTAATCCTAATTCGATCTTTGAATGATCCCCAAGAGGGTTAGTGAGGTCAGTTTGAAAAGTGTAAAAGGAGTTTCCACCATTCCCTTGCTGCTTCTGGTTGATATTGTCTCCTTTGGGTACATTTAAAATATCAATATATTGAGTTAGAAAACCTCCAGTACTTTTGTTATTACTTTTATTATAATTAGCGTCTGCAGTTAATTCCATTCCCTTTTTAGTGAATAACTTTTTATACCCTAGAGCAGCCCCAGCATTCTGAAAATGGAAGTTGGAATTAGTTTTGCGTGTTGAAAGCAGTGAAGAGATCGATGACTCATGAACAGTATCAGTTTGAATAAAAAGATTATCGAAATTATTGAAGTCGCCTTGGACAAAACTTCCTGAAATGGTAATGGTATTTCTGTTATCAATAAAGAAATCCAAACCACCTCTGTTGTAATTGAAAAATCCATTGCTATTGGGGTTGCTTTTCTGATCATAATTAATAAAAGGAGACTCGAAAAATTCTTTTCTTAATGAAGTTCCCTCACCAATTGACTTTCTTTTATTTAGAGAACTACTAAGAAAGACGTTTAGTTTATTTTGTTTGAAATTGATGTCACCACCGTAATTAGGTTTTGCACGAGAATCAATTCCGGCCCTGATACTTCCGTTATAACCCGCTTTTCTATTTTTCTTCAACACAATGTTGATGATACCCGACATGCCGCCGGAGGCATCAAATTTTGCCGAAGGATTTGTTATCAATTCAACACTTTGAATTGCATCTGAAGGAATTTGATCTAGCGTAAGGGTAGTTGGCCGACCGTCAACAAAGATCGTTGGAGAAGAATTCCTTAAAGAAACATTACCGTCAATGTCAACATCCACACCTGGAATATTCTTCATTAATTCTGCTGCAGTTTGTCCAGTTGATACGAGATTTTTTTCAACATTAAAAATCTTTCGGTCAACCCCCATCTGCATAAAAGGCTTAGATCCAGTAACCGTGACCTCGGCCAATTGTTTGGCATCCACCTGAAGCTTTATATTACCCAAATCAACATCTGCATTACTCAAGATTTTATTGAAATCACCACCCATTTTAACATCAAACTTTAAAGTGCGTTCAATGGTCGAATATCCAATTGCTGTAACAGCTAAGGTGTATTGACTATTTATGGACAGGTTATCCATACTGAAATCCCCAGTTCCATCAGTCAGCTGTCCGGCTACAACAATAGATTTCTTTAATTTGGTAGCACTATCAATTTTAACCTGAATCAGTTGAACTGAAGCAGCTTGTATCGCCTTATTAGAATTGGCATCTATGATTTTTCCATAAAAACGACCAAAATTCATGTTTTGAGCATTTTTGCCAATGGGCCTCGCCACACCAGGCACTTGGGCTAAACTTATCCCTGAAAAGAATATAAAAACTATGAATAGGGGTATGCGCATTGAATTTAGATATATGAGTTATTTTTCTTTTTATTAGAATTCGTGGCAATATGAATGTTCGTTCAAATGGCATTTAGATGCAAAAATCAACTTTTCAAATGCTTTAGAAATCATTTTCAGCTCAGGGATAATACCAAACTAGGCAATAAGTGTTATCAACACTTGTATACAACCGATTAACAGGCCGAGTACACCACCGATGATCTCTATAAAACGAAATTCCTTTGACATAATTTGATTTAAAATGGCCTCCATTTTATCACTAGAAAAACCGTAAACCTTTTCAGTTACTATCTTTTCTAAGTCAAGCTGTGTTTCTAGTGTTTTCATATATGAATTGATTAAGTCTGGAAACATCGTTTCCAATTCGCTCATAAAAACACCTTTTAGCTGATTTATTGTACTGTCTCCAATAAACATAGAAATAACTGGAAAAACGTCACTTAGCTTTGTTCTTAAAAAAAAGTCGATCTTTTGTTCCAACATAGGCATGATTGCCTCAATATTTTTAGGATCGGCAATTTTTTTCTTAATGTCATCGAAAGAAAGTAATTCTGAACTTACCAGTTTTCCCAGTTTTTCAGCAAACTGACGTTGTTGCTTGGGAAAGATCCCTTGAAAGGTAATTCCAAAAACTTTTACTGGATTTCTTGGATGAAAGAGCATTTTAAGTGCCATCCAATTGGTAAACCACCCAATAAAGGCAGAGATGAAAGGGATAAGGATTAGCAAAAAGTTCATTTTGTTGATTTATTGCGAAGTTAACCCCAACTGGATCGGTGTCAAAATCGATTTTGACATAGAAAACATTTGCCTTAGTTTTGCATGCTCAATTCATGGAGGTTGTAGCTCAGTTGGTTAGAGCGTCTGATTGTGGTTCAGAAGGTCGTGGGTTCGAGACCCATCATCCTCCCTTCAAGTTAAGGGATTTTCAGTGTTACTGGAAATCCCTTTTTTAATAATAAGCCATTAGGTCAGGGGACAGAACTTAACATATATTTTTATTCCTTCTATCGCATCTTAGTCATATTGGGTAGCTAAAAAGGTTATTTTTGAGGATGTCATCAAAACTTCTAAAATTTATGCTAAGTAAACGCTCCCTGCCTATTGTGATCATTCTCGTGATCGCTGGTTTTCTTGTAGCCCTAAATTCTTCAGGTTTTGGCAACCCTCCCGATAGGTTTCAGCTGATTTTTAAGCAAGTAACAGAAATGCTTGAGGCAGTTCATTATAGTCCAAAAACAATCAATGATGATTTCTCAAAAAATATATTCAAACAATATCTTGAGTCATTGGATCCTGACAAAAATATCTTTCTATATAACGATATAAAAGAGCTTAAAAAATACGAATTGACCATCGACGATGAACTGCATGGTGCCTCAATTCAGTTCTTTCATGCTGTTGATGCCATTTTTATTAAAAGAACAAAAGAATTGAATCTTCTTTACCCAAGCTTGCTAAATCAGCCCTTTGATTTTAATGCTTCAGAAACAATAGTGCTTGACCCAGATAAACTAGATTACCCAAAGAATGAACTTGCAAGAAAAGAGGCATGGAGAAAGAAATTGAAATTTATGACACTTGAGCGCTTCTCGGATTTATTAGATCAAAGAGCTCAGTTGAAAAAGGATGACAGTTTGTATAAGTCTGATTTAGTGTTAGAAAGAGAGGCAAGCAGTAAAGTCAATCAGATCATAACACGAAATTTCGACCGGTTGATTAACAAAATTAAACCTGATGAGCGATTTGACATGTTGGTCAATGTAATAACAAATTACATGGACCCTCATACTACCTTTTTCCCCCCCATTGAAAAAAGGAGCTTTGATGAACAAATGAGTGGTCGTTTTTATGGTATTGGAGCCTCCTTAAAGAATGATGAGGGGGCTATTCGCATCGCTATGCTTGTAGCAGGATTGCCTGCATGGAAATCACAACAGATTGCTGTTGGTGATCAAGTATTAAAAGTTGCGCAAGGTGAGGGTGAACCAACAGATCTTGCAGGCTATGAAACTGAAGAAGCTGTAAAATTAATTAGAGGCAAAAAGGGAACTGAAGTTCGATTGACACTGAAGAAAGTTGACGGCTCAATTAAGGTTGTTTCCATGATAAGAGATGAAGTTGTTTTAGATGAAACCTATGCAAAAAGCGCAATAATTAAAGAAGGGGATAAAAAAATCGGCTATATTTTTCTCCCTGAATTTTATGCAGACTGGGAAAGACCCAATGGTCCGAAATGTGCACAGGATGTTGCCAAAGAGATTCTTAAATTAAAACAACAGAACATCGATGGTATTATCATGGACCTTAGAAATAATGGTGGTGGCTCCCTATACGATGTTGTACAAATGGTAGGATTTTTTATTCCTGAAGGTCCAATTGTACAAGTAAAAGACCGTGATGGCAATCCGAGTGTACTTAGAGATCGTGATAAAACTGTTTTATATGATGGGCCATTGACCGTGATGGTTAATGAATTTTCTGCATCCGCTTCTGAAATTTTTGCCGCTGCCATTCAAGACTACGGAAGGGGAGTGGTTATCGGAAGTACATCCACCTATGGCAAAGGAACTGTACAGCGAAATATTGGCCTTGAATCTAGTGCTGTACTTACTGATGATAATGGAGAACTAGGAACCATTAAACTTACTTTACAAAAATTTTATAGAATTAATGGTGGATCAACACAATTAAAGGGTGTAACGCCAAACATCATTCTCCCTGACCAATACGAAAGCCTAAAATACAGGGAAAAAGACAATCCCAATGCCTTGCCATGGGATGAAATTCAAAAAGCATTCTATACAGCCGTATCAGCTGACTTCAACATGGACAACGTCAAGCAGAAAAGCTTTAACCGTGTAAGTGTGAATCCAACATTCAATGCAATACAAGAATCATCGGTATTAATGGAAAAGGCTAATGAGAAAGTGTTTTCTCTACAGTTAGCAAAATATCGTGCTGAGCAGAAAGTGCTTCGCGATGCATTCAAAAAGATTGATGAAATGAATAAAGCAGCTAAGGTTCTTGAAGTAGCAATGTTAGATTCTGATAAAGAAAAACTTTCAGCAGACAACGATAAATTAGAAAGAAGAAAACAATGGGTTGCAAATATTGCTAAAGACATTTATATCAATGAAACTTGTCAAGTTATTTTTGATATGATCAGACAAGACACGCTTGTGATCAACCAATAGGTCAACGTTGTAAATTTGATGTTTTTTTACTCGTTTTCTTTGGTGTGATTTGTTTATCAATGCTTAATATTCGATCACCTTTGACATTTGCTGCGAGCTTAAATGCGTTGTAAGCATTGACAATGCCGCCAGTAACGCATAACTCTTGCAAATTCTTTATTTCATCAGGAGCTGCATCTTTGACCAGTGTTGCGGAAGGAATTTTTAATACAGATTCTTCAATTATTTTTTTAACCTGAGCCGAACTTAAATTAGGATAATAAGAAAAAAGGAGGGAAGCAAGTCCAGCAACTACTGGTGATGCCATGCTTGTGCCGTCTTTTTCTCCATACTTATTCCCTCCTGGAATTGTTGAATAAATTTTAACACCAGGTGCAAATACATGAACTTCCCTCATTCCAAAATTTGAAAATGATGCAACAAGCTCTTCATCGGTTGACCCACTTGCACCAACAGTTATCCAATTCGAAAACATCTTCGTTGTGTCATTATGCAAATTTGAAGAGGGGTAATTATCTTCTACATCGATGTTTTTGGCATCATTCCCAGCGGCATGAATCAGTAAAACTTGCTTGCTTTCTGCATATCGAACAGCTTCATCAACCCAATGCTTTTCCGGAGAAAAGCTTTTCCCAAAACTCATATTGATTACCCAAGCACCATTGTCAACCGCATAGCGAATTGCATTAGCAATGTCTTTGTCGTGTTCATCGCCGTCTGGCACGGCCCTTATGGTCATAATTTCAATGTTGTTGGCGATTCCTTTGATCCCAATTCCATTGTCTCTGTCTGCACCAATGATGCCAGAAACATGTGTACCATGAGAAGACTCAGGACCCATAACATCGTTGTTGCCATAAAATCTATCGTTGATATCATTATAGTTATCCTTTACAATATCGTTTCTGTAAGATTTGGGACTATGTTCAATGGATTCAATTTTGGATTTTTCACTATCGTAGAAGCGAATCAATTCCCCAATTAGAAAAGAATTTGTTTGGTTCATTTCTCTGGTCTGCTGAAAAAAACCAAGTACAACAGATTTAGCCTTATTCACTACAGGATCTCCAGATTTAAAGTTTTGAAGTTCGTCACCTGTATATTCAGTTTTCCCCATAGCTGCTTGGATAGTGCTGTCGGCACCTGGTATTTTCGAAACAACGTCTTTTAGAATAAGTACATATAGCGCAGCGTCTTTTGCTTGTGATTCCAACAATACTTGCGCCTTCTTGTATGATTTATAGGCTTCTTTTTTTTCATAACTCAGTGTATCAGCATCGATTTCTTTTTCACCAAATTCAGCTTTATATTTAAAATATACCCTGACGCCTTCATAGCTATCCTTAGATACATTTTGCCCATTCTTTCCTCCAATGAAATTCCACCCATTCGTATCATCTACATAACCGTTATGATCATCATCTATTCCGTTTGATGGTATTTCCCGTTTATTTTTCCATAAAACTGATTTAAGGTCTTCGTGTAAGGTGTCAACTCCAGAATCAATAACAGCTACAACAACCTTTTTCTGCGGCTTTAACCCTTTTAATAGTTCGTTGTACGCTTTCTCTAAACTGATTCCATACACGCCATTAAGCTGGCTATCCTCTAAATGCCAAGATGTTGAAGAGGGTATAGAACTAGATTGAGAAAATATTGGGGAACATGAAAAAAGAAAAATAAAACCCAACAATAGGGCTGAAAAAGTTTTCATATATAGAGTATTAAAAGCAATTTAATGCATTCGCAATTAACCAAAAAGGGTAAAATAAAAATTGAGAAAAATTTAAAAAACAATACCACTATTTTCTTTTCTCTTTTTCCGATTACTAAAAAATAAAATAATTAGCGAAACTGGACCCAAAATAAACATCATCACCGTTTGGACTGACCAAAGCAACCAGCCAAAGGCAAGACTTGTAACTTCGTTCACCCCATACAACAGAAGTGTTTTTTGAACAATGAGCTGATAAGCACCTATTCCTCCCTGTGTTGCAATCATTGCAAAACTCCCAAAGGTTAGTATTGTAAGAGAAGGAACCCATCCTAAGTGGACAAGGTCTTGCATGGCCAAGAATCCAACTCTAATACTAAGCAGGTAGAGCGACCAAATGAGAACTGTGTGAAAAATGAAGATGTTTTTACGTTTGATATTTGCTACGCTCAAAAGACCCTGCATAACCCCCGTCAACAAATCCCGAATTTTTTTGATAAGCCTTGATGATGAAGATTTTCGAAAAAAGATAAAAGCTAGAGAAAGAGCAAAAATGATGAGAAATAATGCCAGTATTAATTTTGATGTTGACAAGGAAAGCTTTTCAGTAATTGCGTTCCATATTTCTTGAGCATAGCCTCCAACCAGTTCCATTTGGGTTATTATTGTTAGGACAATCACCAGAAGTAGGCATATGACGTCAATCACTCGTTCAGCTACCATTGTGCCAATTAGCCGATCAATGGGTATCTTTTCATCACGGCTCAACAACGTGCATTTCATAACTTCGCCAAGTCTGGGAAAGAGTAAATTGAAGAAAAATCCAGCAATTACAGCCAAAAAGACATTTCTGGTCTTTGGCGCATACCCCAAAGGAAGAAACATCATTTTCCAACGGATTGCCCTGATATAATGACTTAAAACCAGTATTCCCATGCAGGGAATAATCAGCTTCCAATCCGCTGTAAAAACGAGGTTCTTTACCCGCAATATTTCTGCCCCTGAAAAGGATCTTGTTGATAGCCAAATCAAGAAGATTCCAAGAGAAAGGAATAAAATGAATTGAAATATTGAAAAAAGCGACTTTTTAAGCATAAAAGCAAATGAATTACTCAATAAAGTTAGCCTTTTAAGGCTTTAAACAATAAGATACTGGGCTTTATTCCCGGGGTCAAAACTGATTGTAAAAGGCCCCAAAAGCTACATTCCGGTATTTTTCGTAGATTTGCAACCATTCTCATTTCGCTAAAACTATTGCATGGTCACCAAAAAACGAATTCTCTTCATCGCTAATGAGATGTCTCCATACGTGGAACTGACGGAGTTTTCGGAGATAGTAAACAAACTTGCTATTAAAGCAAACGATACCAATTTTGAAGTTCGTTGCATCATGCCTCGTTTCGGTACTATAAATGAACGTAGACATAGACTTCATGAAGTTGTTCGCTTGTCAGGTATCAATATAACCATCGAAAATGATGATTACCCTCTACAAATTAAAGTAGCCTCGCTTCCTAATGCCCGACTTCAAGTATATTTTCTTGACAATGAAGATATGTTTCGCAGGAAATATATCTTTCATGATGAAAATGAGAAATGGTATAGTGACAATGGAATAAGGTCAATTTTCTTTTGCAAAGGAGCTCTTGAGACAGTCAAAAAATTTGGATGGCCTCCAGATATTATACATTGCAGTGGTTGGATGACATCACTTATCCCCCTGTTTATAAAAACTGCCTACAAAAAGGAACCTGTTTTTAGTAATAGTAAAGTTCTCTTTACCATTGGTCAAAATACCTTCAAGGAAAAATTGAGTTCAGATTTTCTTAAGCTTTGTTTAATCAACACTGGAATTAAAGAATCAGACCTGACTCCGTTCAAAGAGCTGACCAATTCGGCTATGTTTAGTGGAGCGGCTAGCTTTGCAGATGCAATTTCTTTTGGTGATGATCAGGTTGATAAGAAGTTACTAGAGGCTTTTTCAAAAGTAAAAGGCAAAAAAGTTATACCCTTTAATCCTGAGTCTGATTTAACAGAGTTTTTACAATTGTATAGCGATCTTGCCAATAAATAATTACGTCAGAACAGCTAAATAATTTTTACGTGAGATATCGAAGTTTGTTGAACGGCCTTTTCCCTTTATTCTTCCTCTTTTTCTTGTCGAATTGTACAAAAGTCAAAAGCACGGACATTGGCGTGGATCTCATTCCAGTGGTTGACAATATTACAACCTTTGATACCTCTCTTGAGGTGATTGCCTCAACTTATCTTACACCAGATTCCTTGTTGCCAATTCTTGGTAGGAATGCAAGTGGAGATCCTGGCGTTTTTTTACTGGGTCACATCTCCGATGATCCATTGTTTGGCAAAACAACTGCTTCAATCTATATCCAGTTCAAGCCGAATATGTTGCCACTTCGTTTTCAAAATGTAACCGATAGTCTCTTTATTGATTCTGCCGTTGTATGTCTAAAATGGCTAAAAACATATGGTGATACCAATGCTATCCAAAAAGTTTCAGTTCGGAGAATAACAGGAGATCTTAAGCGTGACTCTGCATACAAAACAAATGTTACAGTTGCATATGGTGAGGAACTTGGTTCAACAACCTTTAGTCCATCAAGCCTAAAAGACTCTTTGTCCGTTTTTGAACAGAAAGTGAGCAACCAGCTAAGAATTAAGCTAAACAATAGTTTTGGACAGTCTCTCCTTGTTGATGATACTACTTCAGGTAGTCAATATAAAACTGACTCCACCTACAATGCATTTTTAAAAGGATTTGCCATTGTCCCGGAGGTAAGTGGTTTGGGTGCAAATGCCAATGCAATCATGAGTTTCGCCATGGCAGATTCTCTAACAAATATGAGGATCTACTATCGTTATTATAAAAATGGACTATTAGACACCACGTTCATTGACTTCAACGTCATCACCAGAGTATCTGGTCCAGCTGCAAACCAAATTACAAGAGACTATGCCGGAAGCCAGGCTGAACAGCATCTAGGGCCAAAACCCAATGGAGATAGTCTTGTTTATATTCAGGCTGATCCAGGTAGATATGCAGTTTTGCGCATCCCAGGAATAGCTGACTTCAAATCAAGAAAAGGTAATGTTATGGTTCACTTAGCCCATTTATCGATGGAAGAGGTTGTGACTACCGGCAGAAGACCTGAAATCTTTACCACTCCAGAATATGTTTATGCTGATGTAATAGACACTTTGAAAAATAGATTTTATCCATTTTTGTTAGATGGGTTTAACAATGGCCAGTTTGAAGCAGTGCGTTTTGGAAGTCAGAAAAAGCGTGTAACCGATGGCGAAAATCAAAGCGTATCGAATTATAAATTAAATATTACTCGACATCTTCAAGATATTGTAACAAGGAACACTACAAATTTTCCAATAAGGCTTTCAGTCCCATATTTTGTAGTCTATCCGGATTTTCTAATGTATTTCTCAGTGAACCCACTGGGTATGGGAAATGTCGTGCTCGGAGGAGGAAATCACTCAAATCCAGCCAAGAAAATGAAATTGCGTATCGTCTATTCAAAACTTTGATTTTCACTCTATATTTACAAAAAATTAATCAATGCCATACCTATTTACTTCCGAAAGTGTATCAGAAGGACACCCAGATAAGGTTGCAGATCAAATCTCAGACGCCCTAATTGATAATTTTCTTGCCTTTGATCCAATGGCCAAAGTTGCTTGCGAAACGCTGGTCACTACAGGTCAAGTCGTATTGGCTGGAGAAGTCAAATCCAATTGTACATTGGACGTACAAAAAATCGCGCGTGATGTAATCGCCAAGATCGGGTATACCAAAAGTGAGTATATGTTTGAAGCGAATTCATGCGGAATTCTTTCAGCAATACATGAGCAATCAGCAGATATCAACCGTGGTGTTGAAAGAAAGAAAAAAGAAGATCAAGGTGCCGGCGACCAGGGAATGATGTTTGGCTACGCTACAAATGAAACTGAAAACTTCATGCCACTTGCGCTCGATTTGGCCCACAAAATATTAATCGAATTGGCTGCCATACGCAGAGAAAAGAAAAGCAAGATGCCCTATCTGCGCCCTGATGCAAAAAGCCAGGTTACTATTGAATACGACGATAACGATAGGCCTATCAGAATTGATGCGATAGTTGTATCTACTCAACATGACGACTTCGATAAGAATGATAAAAAAATGCTTGATAAAATCAACAATGATGTCATCAATATCGTAATCCCAAGAGTAAAGGCAGCCTGTAAAAAGGAAGTTCAAAAATTATTTAGCAAAAACATTAAATACCATATCAATCCAACCGGAAAGTTTGTGATTGGTGGCCCACATGGCGACACAGGATTGACTGGAAGAAAAATAATAGTTGATACCTATGGTGGTAAAGGTGCACATGGTGGTGGGGCATTCAGTGGTAAAGATCCTTCAAAAGTAGACAGAAGCGCTGCTTATGCTGCTAGGCATATTGCAAAAAATATGGTTGCTGCAGGTGTGGCTAACGAAATGCTTGTGCAAGTTTCTTATGCAATTGGTGTGGCTCAACCCATGGGTATTTTTGTTGATACTTATGGTACGTCAAACGTTAAGCTCACAGATGGTGAAATTGCTAAAAAGGTTGAAAAACTCTTTGATATGCGTCCTTACGCAATTGAGACAAGGCTTAAATTAAGGAACCCTATATATCAGGAAACAGCCGCTTATGGACATATGGGTAGGAAAAATGAGATCGTCAAGAAGTCATTTAACCAACCAGGTGGTGGAGTGAAAACACTTGAAGTGGAATTGTTTACATGGGAAAAGCTTGATTACATACCAAAGGTCAAAGCTGCATTCAAGTTGAAATAACGTAGATCCTGATAACTTAATTATAAACCCTCCAACATTGGAGGGTTTATTTATTTTTGCACTATGAGTACCGACAAAAGCGATTGGATTATAAAAAATGAGCAAACTAAGTATGAAAATCCATGGATTAAGGTAACTGAATATCAGGTGATCAATCCCTCAGGCAATCATGGCATATACGGCAAAGTGCATTATAAAAATCTTGCCATCGGAATCATACCAGTTGATCATAAAGGGGAAATCCATATGGTTGGTCAGTATCGCTTTGTATTGAGCAAATACAGCATTGAAATACCAGAAGGTGGCGGCAACCCCAACACCGATCCGCTAGAATCTGCCAAAAGGGAATTAAAAGAGGAGACGGGATTAAAAGCTGAAAAGTGGGAAAAGCTATTAGAGATGCATTTGTCAAATTCAGTATCTGATGAACTGGCAATTGTTTATCTTGCCACCAACCTTTCGCAAGAGGAATCTGAACCAGAAGAAACAGAGAAATTAACTTTATTAACAATGACGGTGGATGAGGTGTATCGAATGATTTTAGACAATACAATAACAGACGCAATTACAGTTGCCGCCATATTGAGATTAAAAATAATGATGCTCGAAAAATAAGCTTGCTATGAAAATTACTTCAACAAATATTATAGGGCGCCAACCCCTTATTGAGGCCCTCACGCAAGGGGAGCAACTTGAAAGGATATTTATCCAAAAAAATGCCAGTGGTGAAGGTATAGAACAAATTAAGCTACTTGCGCAACAATTGCAGATTCCAATCAACTCGGTTCCATTGGAAAAACTAAATTCAATGACCAGGTATAACCACCAAGGTGTCGTTGGAATTAATAGCATCATCCAATATCATGAGTTACAAGAATCGATTGACAATATTATACGTTCAGGAGAGGTTCCCCTGTTCATTATGTTGGATGGCATTACCGATGTTAGAAATATAGGGGCCATTGCAAGAACTGCGCTTTGTTGTGGCGCACAGATTATGATCATACCAGATAAAGGCATTGGAGCAATCAATGAAGATGCGATGAAGTCATCTGCGGGAGCTTTACAAAAAATTATTGTTTGCAGGGTAAATAGTCTGCTTAAAGCTGTGGATACACTTCATTTAAATGACATCAAAGTTTTTACATCCGAGATGAAAGCTAGTGTAAAAGTTTTTGAATTAGATTTTAATCAACCTGCATGCATAGTTGTGGGGAGTGAAGACAAAGGCATTCAGCCATACATAACCAAGGCGGCTGATGTGCAATTTACAATCCCCATGCTTGGAAAATTCGACTCTTTCAATGTAGGCATCGCAGCTGGTATAACATTGTTTGAGGCAAGTAAACAAAGAATGGGGATTTAAAACAAGGATAAAAACAGTTTATGGAATTCCGCTTGGAATATAATCCTCCTTCATCTTCAATCAAAGTTGACATCAATGATAAGTTGTTGCTTGTTGGCTCTTGCTTTACTGAGCACATCTATTCACAACTAAAAAAGTACAAATTTTCTACTTTACAAAATCCCCATGGCACCTTATTTAACCCAATTAGTATATTCAAAGCGCTAGATAGCTATATTGGTTTGATTAAGCCTACAGAAAAGGATCTGTTTCATCAAAATAGTCTGTGGAATAATTGGGATTTTCATTCAAAACTTAGTCACGAAGACAAGGATAAAGCCTTATCAGGAATGGCTCATCAAATCGAAAATGCCCATGATTTTTTAAAGACAACAGATTTCCTCTTCATCACCCTTGGATCAGCTTTTGTTTATCAATTGGAAAATCGTGATATCGTTGCAAACTGTCATAAGTTTCCGTCTTCCGCATTTACAAAGCGACTGCTAGAGCCTGTCGAGATTCTAGATGGATTTCAATCTTTACTTTCCACTCTGTTGTCCTTCAATAAAAACATTAAAATAATTTTTACGATTAGTCCGGTCAGACATTTGAGGGATGGATTCATCGAAAACAACAGAAGTAAGGCAGTGCTTATTCACGCAGTAGATAAAATTGTGCAGTCATTCCCTTTGTGCAGTTATTTTCCCTCTTATGAATTGATTATCGATGACCTTCGAGATTATAGATTTTATGCAGAAGATATGGTCCATCCAAACTATCTAGCCACAAAGTATGTCTGGGAAAAGTTCTGTACCGGATTCATGAATGGAAGAACGAGGGAAGTTATGAAAGAGATTGAACAGCTACATCAAGCTGTTACACACACACCAATGCATCCTCATTCTGATGAACACCATCAATTCAAGCGTAAATTCATGGAACTTGCAATAACCCTAGCAGCAAGATTTCCTGAGCATGACTTTGGACAAGAAATAAAACATTTTAGCTAGTTTCTGAATAGAAATTATAACAGTGAATCAGGGAATCCATTACAATATATAGCTTAACTTTAATACATATCTTTTAGTATGAAATACGCTATTTTTATTATTTCTTTCTTTTTGAATGCTGCCCTCATCTATGTACTTGGAACAAGAAATGTCTTGCCCCTGGCACTTGGTAGTTTTTTGAGTGTCCAAGAAGGTATATGGCAAAACGCTGAAGCAACTGATGTTGACTTTAATCTTGACATCAAGACTTCAAGTGTTCTGGGTAAAACGGATGTTTACCTAGATGAACGCTTAGTCCCTCATATTTTTGCTGAAAATGAAAATGATGCATTTTTTGTTCAAGGTTTCTTACATGCCAAATTTAGGTTATGGCAAATGGAATTTCAAACTCACGCTGCCGCTGGAAGAATTAGTGAGATAGTAGGAGATAAGGCTATCAATTTTGACAGAAACCAACGCCGTGTTGGAATGGTCTTTGCAGCTGAAAATGCATTGGGTGAAATGGAAAAAGATCCTGCTACAAAACAAGCAATGGATTCGTATACTGCTGGAGTGAATTATTATATTAGGCACTTAAGCAGTAGTGAACTTCCTATAGAGTACAAGCTTCTTGGTTATCAACCAGAGGAATGGACAAATCTCAAATCTGCTCTGTTTATCAAACAAATGACCAATACATTGGCCGGTTATGATCGCGATTTTGAATTTACCAACGCATTAAAAATACTTGGTGAAGAAAATTTTCGCATCCTTTATTCAGATCTACCGGATTCTTTGTATCCTGTTATACCCAAGGGTACTGCTTACGCTACCCCAGAAATTGCGCTAGCCCCACCGCAATCAGCCGACTCCTTGTACTTTATGAGAAAGGATACCATTCACTTTACGGAAGATTTCAAACCCGATCCTTCCAACGGTAGTAACAATTGGGCTGTATCTGGTATCAAGACAACTAGTGGTAAGCCCATCCTGTGTAATGACCCACACCTAAATTTGACGCTACCCTCTATTTGGTATGAAGTGCAAATACACACACCTGATTACAATGCCTACGGGGTTTCATTTCCAGGCATTCCTGGAGTAGTTATCGGTTTCAATGATAGCATTGCTTTTGGATTTACTAATGCAGGCCGTGATGTAAAGGATTACTATGAAATTCGTTTCAAAGATAACAGCAAGGAAGAATATTTTTTCAACAACGAATGGAGAAAGACCGAATTGCGCATTGAAGATATTGGCGTTAAGAATACTAAAAGTATTAAAGATACTGTAGCCTATACTGTATTTGGACCAGTTACTTATGACAAGAGCTTTAAAACAGACCTCACAGAAGAAAAAGCCTATGCGCTCAGATGGGTAGCACACGATTCATCAAATGTCCTTAAAATGTGGCTCTTGCTGAATAGGGCTAAAAACTATGACGACTATCTTGCAGCAATTCGCCATTTCAATGCACCAGGCCAAAACATGATCTTCGCCTCAAAATCTGGTGATATTGCACTGTGGCAACAGGCAACATTTCCGCTTCGTTGGAAAGACCAGGGCTTATTCGTAATGCCAGGAACTGATAGCAGTTACATGTGGAAAGGCTATATTCCATTGGAACAAAACCCCAGTAGCCTTAACCCCGCATCAGGCTTTGTAAGTAGCGCTAATCAAAGAGTAGCAGACTCGTCATACCCATATTTTATTCCCGGTAGCTATGAAGTGTATCGACCAATCACCATCAACCGAAATTTAACGGAGATGCATAATATCACCGTAGATGACATGAAAGCACTTCAGAATAACAACTACAATGTGTTTGCAGAAGAAGCTAGACCAATTCTACTTAATTACGTTAATCGATCATCTCTTTCAACTGAAGAAAGCAAGTACCTAGACCTGGTTGAACAGTGGGATCTCTATAATAATGCAAATGATAAAGGAGTTGTCTGTTTTATTGCTTGGTGGGATTCTTTACATGCCAATATTTTCAATGATGATCTTATTCGCGATAAGATTCCAGTTATTAAGCCGGAAAAATTTGTTTTATTAGAAGCCCTAAAAAGAGATAGCACTTTCAAGTTTATCGACAACATCAACACCCCGGAAAAAGAAGATCTTGTTGCTCAAGTAACTTCTGCTCTAAAAAAAGCATCCCTCATGCTTACTGAACTTGAAAGAGACAACAAGCTTGAATGGGGCAAATATAAAAATACAACCGTTTACCACTTGTTGAAAAATAATGCAATGCCCTTTGCAAGAACTGGAATTAGCACAGGGGGGGGTAATGGAATTATCAACGCTACCCAACATGATCACGGCCCTAGTTGGAAAATGGTAATTGAGATGACAACCCCTACCAATGCCTATGGAGTTTACCCGGGCGGTCAAAGTGGCAACCCAGGTAGTTATTTCTATGATAACTTTATCGATACTTGGTCAATAGGGGAGTATTATAAATTATGGTTTATGGGTACAACAGATACAACTGACAACAGAATTAAATGGAAAATAAGTTTTAAGCCGGCTTAATTTAAAATTTTATATATGAAGTTTATTGTCTCAGCAATTATTACGGCATCCCTTGCCTTTAGTTTAGGTTTATTTCTTCCTTGGTGGAGTGTTGCCATTGCTGCCTTCCTATCGGGATTTTTCATTCCTCAACAAAAGATTTTAGCATTTCTCTCAGCTTTCATTGGGGTATTCGTCTTTTGGGGAGGATTAGCATTTTATATAAGTTTTGCAAACAATCATATTCTTGCACAAAAAATTGCAATGTTGATCATAAAAAACAACAACCCTTTTATGTTAATTGCCCTAACAGCCTTAATTGGTGGAATTACCGCAGGAATAACTGCGTTTACGGCAAGGTCAATGGCGCTTCTTTTCAAAAAATAACTATCCCTTTTATTGTCAGAGTTAGAGAAGTGGCATTGTGACAAACTCAACTATTTAATGAGGCTAACAATCTTTTTCTTAATTTTATAGTGTTTGGATTTTGCCTGTCATGCAAACAGGATTCCATCGAAGGAATTAAAATCATTTATATGGCTTCACTTCATAATAGGGTATCAAGGAAAGACCTAAAAGAAAAGGCAAGGCAAGATCTTACCCCAAGAATTACAGTTTCCTTCTACAGCTATTTTACAATCCCTCACCCAGAAGACTTTCGTAATCTCTGGTACAAGATGCTATCAACGCTTGGTGTGTTAGGTAGAATTTATGTTGCCCATGAGGGGATTAATGCTCAAATCAGTTGTCCAACTGATCATCTAGATCAACTCAAAGAATTCATTGATACTCATCCTGAAATGAAAGGTCTTCGTTTAAATAAGGCAGTGGATGAAAATAGAAATTCTTTCTACGTACTGGACATAAAGGTTAGACAAAAAATTGTTGCTGATGGAATTACCGACGAGCTCTTTTCGATGTCTAATAAAGGAGGTTATGTAAATGCTGAACAATTCAATGAAATGGTAAAAGACCCATCTACATTAGTCATTGACATGCGGAATCATTATGAGTATGAGGTAGGAAGGTTTAAAACAGCGATTGAAATACCAAGTGATACTTTTCGTGAACAACTACCCATGGCTGCTGATATGTTCATCAATGATAAAGCAAAGCAAATCATTATGTATTGTACCGGTGGAATACGATGTGAAAAAGCAAGTGCATGGATGTTACATAAGGGATATAAGAATGTATTTCATCTTGAAGGCGGGATTATCAATTACATTAATCAAGTAAGAGAAAAAAACCTTGACAATCACTTTATTGGTAAAAACTTTGTTTTTGATGAAAGACTTGGGGAGAGAATTTCAGACGACATCATTTCAAACTGTCATATTTGTGGAGAACCATGCGACGTTCATGTTAATTGCAAAAATAGCAGCTGCCACCTGCTCTTCATTCAATGTGAATCATGCCAAAGCGTTTTTGATGGTTGTTGCAGCGTTGATTGCAAATCTTTTATCCAACTTGATCCAGAAGAGCAAAAGCTGAAGCGAAAGGGAATAGATAAAGGAAAGAATATTTTCAATAAATCGAGAGAACGCATGAGGTCATTGGGAAAATGACACTGACCCAAACACTCATTTTTTTATGGAAGAGTGTTTAATCGTTCAACAATTCTTACATAGGTTTCCTGATGATTTACATTCATGGGGACAAACTTCTCACCGATGATTTTTTCATAAAGTTCAATATACCGTGCTGAAATGGTAGACAACCATTCATCAGACATAGCCGGAACAGTCTGACCTGGTTTACCCATAAAGTCATTTGCCATCAACCATTCTCTCACAAATTCCTTACTGAGTTGTAATTGTCTTTCGCCCTTAGCCTGACGTTCATTAAAGCCTGCTGCATGAAAGTATCTTGAAGAATCTGGAGTATGGATTTCATCCATTAAAACAATCTTACCATTGAGTTTTCCAAACTCATATTTTGTATCAGCCAAGATTAGCCCTTTACTGCTAGCAAGTTGTTTACCCCTTTCAAAAAGCGCTAAAGTAAGTTCTTTGAGCATTTGCCACTCTGCAGCAGTTGCTAAACCGAGCCTAACTATCTCATTTTCAGCAATATCTTCATCATGCCCAGCAGAGGCTTTAGTAGTTGGTGTAATAAGGGGGGTTGGGAAAAAATCATTTTCCTTTAGCCCCTCGGGCATCAATTCCCCACATAAAAGCCGCTCACCGCCCTGATATGTTCTCCAGGCGTGGCCTACTAGGTTACCCCTGACAACCAATTCGATTTTAAAAGGCTCGCATTTATACCCCAATGAGACGTTTGGAGCAGGTACATCGAGCAGCCAATTTTGACAAATATCTTGGGTCTTGGATAACATAAAGGCAGCTATCTGATTAAGAACTTGCCCCTTATACGGAATCGGACTAGGCAAAATAACGTCAAATGCAGAAATTCTGTCGCTCGCAACCATCACAAGGTATTTATTATCAATGGTATACACATCCCTTACCTTGCCCGAATAGAAAGCAGTTTGACCTGGAAAATTGTAGATATTCATGCCCCTAAAATAGCAAGCTGGATTGAGACTTCCAACTTTGAGCCCTCTAATACTATTAAAAAAAAACTTTAATTTTTTTTTTAATAGGAACATTCCCTATTTTGTTAACAAATTGACTCCAAAAAATTGCTTATGAAAAGATTTACGATCATAGCAGCCTTGCTGCTATTTGCACTCCCTTCTCTTTTAAGTGCACAAAATTTGACAGTTACGGGTAAAGTGAATGCTGCTACAGGAGGTGAAAGCTTAAATTCCGTATCGGTCATAGTTAAAGGTACCAACGTCGGTACTTTTACAAATTCAAAGGGGGAGTTCAGGCTAAGCCTACCAACTTCGACAAAATTCCCAATAACCTTGTTGTTTTCATCAGTGGGGTATGAATTTTCAGAAGTTACCGTGAAAAGTGCAAGTGAAGTAGTGTCAGCTTCCTTAAAAGGCGATGCTACACTCGGCCAAGAGGTAGTTGTATCAGCTACAAAAACTCCTGTTAGAATAATAGAATCTCCTGTTTCCATTGAAAGGGTAAGTCTAACAGCAATTAGAAATGCTCCAGCTGCCGATTATTATGATATTGCTGCCAATTTAAAAGGGGTAGACATGGTTGCTTCCAGTCTTAACTTTAAAACTGCAACTACAAGAGGTTTCGCTGGTAGTGGTAATACAAGATTTACTCAGCTTATAGATGGGATGGATAACCAAGCCCCGGGTCTGAATTTCTCTACTGGTAGCATCATTGGTCTGAGTGAGTTGGATGTTGAAAGCATGGAATTACTTCAAGGTGCATCTTCAGCACTTTATGGTCCAGGTGGCATGAATGGTACTCTATTGATCAACAGCAAAGACCCCTTCAAATATCAAGGACTTTCATTTCAAGCAAAGAACGGTGTAATGCATGTTGACGGTAAATACCGTGACCCATCACCATATTTGAATTATGATTTGCGTTATGCTAAAAAAGTTTCAGACAGGTTTGCTTTCAAAATTACTGCCAGTGCTTTACAAGCAAAAGACTGGTTAGCTGGTGATGAAAGAAATGTTCAGCGGTCTGGAACCCAATTGGGTAGAATCATTTACGGTACCCGTGATACTGACCCTAACTATGATGGGATGAACATTTACGGCGATGAAACATCTGCAAGTATCAATGCTGTGTTAAGGGGTGTTCAAGCACAAGCTCCCTTTTTAGCACCTTTTATTAATGGTTTGCTAGCACAGTCCGATTCGATGGTTTCAAGAACTGGATATCATGAGCGCGATGTAACAAGTCCTAATGCTGTCAATTATAAGGTTGGTGGTTCATTGAATTATAAATTGACAAATTCGATAGAAGCGATTGTGTCTGGATTTTGGGGTACCGGTAATGCTGTGTACACAGCAACTGAAAGATATTCTCTCAAAAATCTAAAAATGGGTCAATACAAAATTGAACTCAAACACAACAATTGGCTACTTAGGGCTTATACTACCCAAGAAAATGCTGGCGAAACATACAACACCACCATTACTACCCGCTTGTTCAATGAGGCATGGAAAAGTTCATCAGATCCAGTCAATGGATGGTACAAACAATACGGACTTGCGTATCTTGATAGAAGGTTAAATGGTCTAAATTCAATCGATGCTCACAACAAAGCGCGTATTATTGCTGATGCATATAGACCAGTACCTGGCACCCAAGAATTCAACACATTGTTTGATGCAGTTAGATCTAAAGCCATTTCTGAAGGTGGTGGAAGATTGATTGATAGAACAAATCTTTATGCCATCGAAGGTCAATACAACCTCAGTCACTTAACCGGCAATGTTGTAGATATCTTGGTTGGTGCGAACTACAGAAGGTTTATGCTCAACTCTGAGGGAACACTTTTTGCGGATTCTGCTAACAAAATTCCAATAAGCGAGTTTGGTAGTTATGTTCAGATGTCAAAAGGTATTATAAAAGACATCGTTAAATTTACTGTTTCAGGTAGGTATGATAAAAATGAAAATTTTAAAGGCAGATTTACCCCAAGGGCTACTGCTCTCTTTAAAGTTGCAAAAAACAACAACATCCGCCTTTCTTATCAAACAGCATATAGATTCCCTTCAAATCAATATCAATACATCAATCTAAAAGCTGCAGGAGCAACCTTAATTGGAGGAATTCCAAAAATGCTTGATTACTATGGTCTAAGGCAGAACCCAGGATATTCACTCGCTGCTCTTCAACAGAATCAATTCGTTGTTCAGCAATTTGGAGATTTCAAACCTGAGTCAGTTACATCTTATGAAATTGGCTATAAAGGTCTTCTTGCAGATTCAAAATTGCTTATTGATGCATATGGATATATAGGGAATTATCAAGATTTCCTTACCCGCGTTAATGTAGTTCAATCTATTATGAGCAATCCTAGTCCTTATGATATTATTGATCCATCAAAAAGAAGAGTTCTTTCAGTTCCAACTAACTCACCATCAAAAGTAAAAACACACGGATGGGGCTTATCACTTGATTATAAGTTCAATAAAGGGTTTTATCTAAATTCAAACATATCATCTGATATTCTTGTAAACGCTCCGGTGGGCTATATCACCTTCTACAATACCCCTAAATACAGAGCAAATGTTGGCTTTGGTAATAATGGAATTGGCAAGAGCAAACGACTTGGATTTAACATGGTTTACCGTTGGCAGGCAGAAGTAGATTACCAAAGTGATCTTGCTAATGGAACAGTTCCAGCGTATCATATACTTGATGCGCAAATTGGCTACAAATTTCCTAAGGTCAATTCAATCATTAGATTGGGGGCAAACAACCTCTTTAACCAATATTATATTACAGGTCTTGCTAATCCATCTATTGGTGGTCTATATTATGTTTCTTTTGGATATAATATTTTCTAAACACCACAGATTGATTTTAACGTATTTAAAATAAAAGATTATGAAAAAAATAAGCATACCGGTTAAGAACTTACTTCCATTGGTCTTGATCATGTCAATATTATCCTTGTCTTGTAACAAGGACGTACCAGAGCCAGTAGGCAAAGTATTTCCTCCAAGTTCAGGTGAGAAATCAATTGCAGCTATATTAAGTGAAAATTCAAACTACAGTATCCTAAAAAATGCACTTACACGGGCTGGCTTAATGTCTACACTGTGGGATGACTCAAAGTCATTCACTTTATTTGCGCCCGACAACCAAGCATTTACTTACTCTGGCTTGAATAACGACATCATAAACATGTTGCCACTCGAACGATTGGTTCCAGTTTTGTTATATCATGTTGTTCCTCAGAAAGTAACTGCAAGTAAAATACCGTCTACCTTCCCAAATTTACAATACCCTTCATTATTAAATCCAGCACCTAGTGTCAGTTCTTTATTAAGACTTACATCCTTCCCAAGTGCTATCAATGGCGCATGGATCAATAATATCCCAATTAAGGAAACAGATAAAGTAGCTACAAATGGCGTAATTCATACTACTGCACTTGTTGTAATGCCTCCTACTAGATTTCTATGGGATAGAATAAGCGAAGATCCAGAACTAACATACCTTAAAGCTGCTGTTCAGCGTGCTGATAGTGGAGTAGCCAGTTCTAGCCTTTCAAACCTGGAGGGGTTGCTTAAAAATATCGGAGCCAACTTTACAATTTTTGCTCCAACGAACGCAGCATTCAAGGCATTATTAACTGGGGCTATTTACAAAGCACTTGTTTTACAAGGAATGCCTGCAGCAACAGCATATCCAACTGCCCAATACCTTGCCAGCACACCAGCAGTGTTTAGCAATCCGGCTTTATATGGCGCTTTATCTGCTCAAACAGTAAAGGGAATTATTGTCTATCATATCATGACTAATCGAGCGTTTACCAATAGCTTTCCTATAGATGGCGGGGTATATAAAACTGTGTTGAACACAGTAGTTTCTAACCATCCTGGAATTGCGCTTGTTGCTGAATTTGGTAGTATGTTTGTATCTGATGCTGTGGTGACTGGTTATGCAAATGATACGTATTCACACATCCTTATAAATAATACGCCTGAGCCAAATGGAACTAGTGATCAACACTATCTCAACGGAGTACTTCATAAAATTGATCAAGTGCTTTTGCCTCAGTAAATCGATTATCTTTTATCAATAAGAAAGCCGGAATAGTTCTATTTCGGCTTTCTTTATTTAATATGATTTGATTAGTACAATTTAAACAGCAAATCGGAAATGCATAATGTCGCCGTCTTGAACAACATAATCTTTGCCTTGCACTGCCATTTTCCCTACTTCCTTACATGCAGTCTCTGATCCAAGTTCCAGAAAATCAAGGTACCTAATCACTTCAGCCCTGATAAAACCTTTTTCGAAATCTGTATGAATTACGGCGGCAGCCTGTGGGGCCAACATCCCTTTTGTGATGGTCCATGCCCTCACTTCTTGAACACCAGCAGTAAAATAGGTAGCAAGGTCAAGCAGCTTATAAGTTGATCGAATAAGCCTTACAACACCACTTTCAGATAGACCAAGGTCTTCTAAGAATAGTTTTCGATCATCAAAATTCTCCATAACGGCAATCTCACTTTCAATCTCAGCACTGATATAGAGTATTTCAGCGCGTTCGTCCTTGATCGCCTCATGAACCTTGGCTGTAAATGTGTTTCCACTTACAACACTCTTTTCATCAACATTGCAGACATAAATCACCGGCTTGATGGTTAATAAAAACATGTCGGCAATAAACTGTTCCCTTTCGTCAGCAGAAACATCAAAAGCCCTTGCATTTTTACCCTGTTCCAAGTGAAGCTTCAAGGCTTTAAGCACTTCAATTGCACGAAGGGTATCCCGATCGCCATTTTTAGCATTTTTTTCAGTTTTTGAAAGCTTTCTGTCAACACTATCGAGGTCTTTTAACTGTAATTCAGTATCGATTACCTCTTTGTCACGAACAGGATTGACATTTCCATCCACATGAATCACGTTGTCGTCTTCAAAGCAACGAAGAACATGTATAATCGCATCAGTTGTGCGGATATTACCCAGGAATTGGTTTCCCAGACCTTCGCCCTTACTAGCACCTTTTACCAACCCAGCGATATCCACAATTTCAACAGTTGTTGGAACTACACGTTGAGGTTTTACGAGCTTTTCCAGCTCAAAAAGGCGTTCGTCAGGAACGGTAATTACGCCAACATTGGGTTCTATTGTACAAAAAGGGAAATTTGCCGCCTGAGCTTTTGCATTGCTCAATGCATTAAATAAGGTTGATTTACCTACATTTGGTAATCCGACAATGCCAGCCTGTAATGCCATGTATTTTAATTTTTGCTTTGCAAAGATACTGCGATTGAGGCGATAAGGCGTTCTTTGTAGGAAATAGATTTTACCCAATACCTCAACAAATGGTTCTTAATTATATCTGGTTTTTCTTTTTTATGATTGCGTTCACAATCGCGCTAGGTAAATGGATCATTACCGGAGATCCGCTAATCTTTAGGCAGATTACTGACGGTGTGTTTAAATCTGCAGGAGACAGCGTTGAACTGTCTTTCAAACTGATTGGGATAATGACCCTTTTTCTAGGCTTTATGAACATAGGAGAAAAGGCAGGAGCAATCAGGTTTCTTTCAAGAATAGTTTCGCCATTTTTTAGCAAGCTATTTCCGGAACTACCTCCTAAGCATCCTGCTTATGGCCACATGATGATGAACTTTTCTGCTAATCTTTTAGGCCTGGATAATGCGGCTACCCCCTTTGGGCTAAAAGCAATGCAAAGCCTACAAACACTAAATCCGAATAAAGACACTGCCAGTAACGCTCAAATTATGTTTTTGGTATTGCATGCATCTGGACTAACCTTAATTCCCATCAGCATCATTGCGATGAGGGCTTCAGTGACACCCCCAGCCGCAAACCCTACAGATATTTTCCTGCCATGCATGATAGCAACATTTGTTGCCACAGTTGCGGCACTCGTTATTGTTTCCATTAGACAAAAGATTAATTTATTACAACCTGTAATATTGTTATGGATTGCTGGAATTTCTGCTTTCATTGGACTATTAATCGCTTACCTAAAAATCTTTCTTAGTCAGGTTGAAATTGAATCTTTTTCATCCGTATTAAGCAATGGACTCATTTTAATGATCTTTGCCATTTTCCTTTTGGGAGGTATGTTTAAGAAAGTAAACGTTTTTGAAGCCTTCATTGATGGTGCAAAGGGTGGATTTGAAACCGCAATCAAGCTAATACCTTATTTTGTTTCCATGCTTGTGGCCATTAGTGTTCTAAGAACATCTGGAACTTTTGACTTTATAACCTCAGGTCTGCAATCAGCCTTCTCTGCCATGAACATGGATACTGAGTTTGTCTTGGCTTTACCAACTGCCATGATGAAACCACTGAGTGGTGGTGGGGCAAGGGCATTGATGGTTGATACCATGAATACATACGGTGCAGATTCATTTGCAGGTCGACTTTCTGCCATTTTTCAAGGGAGTAGCGATACTACATTCTATGTTGTTGCAGTGTATTTTGGCTCCGTGGGTATTAAAAATACCCGTTATGCTATCCCAAGCATGTTGCTGGCCGATTTAGTAGGAGTTTTTACTGCAATTGGAGTAGCTTATTTGTTTTTCGGTCATTGATATGAAAAGCACCACCCAAATATTTTCACTATTGCTCATTCTTTTTTTTGTCGGCGCATGTACATGCAATTCAAAAAAAATAATGACAAATGAAATTAGTGTTGAGTATCTGCAAGAAGGTGATACGCTTGCCATTACCATGGTGCCTCAGAACTTACAACAGTGGATTGACTATTATTCAAAAAAAGATTCTACAATAAGGGTAACTGATTTTTTATGTACTGGAGTTGTCTTACATACCGAGGCATTAAAACTGATAGATACCCTTTATAAAAAAACAGAAAATCGGCACAACCATTTGCTTGTCTTTTCACCTGATGCTAAGAAATTTATAGATCTTTTTTCTCTAACTGGTCAAAACCAGCAGGATAGCAATATTGTTCAGTCATTAATCACATCCGATGCTGACCAGCAGGTTGTTCTTGGATATTCAGATGGAAAAAGATATGAGCTGATGTATCTAGGGCCCGGACAACTTGTTGAAACAGCTGACTGGATAAATGAAAATCAGTTTGTTCTTACACTGCTTACAAATGAGAATGGCACTACAATGGGTGAACTTTATTTGTTTGATATCAAGAATTCAGTATTCACGAATTTCCGACTTCCCCAAAAAATAATAGAACCACAAAAAGAACAATCGTTTATTGAAGAATGGGCAACAGAGAATCTCAAGAAATAACAATTATTACATGGAAATAATTTTAAAAGACATCAACCTGTTTGGCTATCATGGAGTTACTGATCTCGAAAGAATATCTGGAACCGAATTCTGTATTAATATCTCAATAGTTTTAAAAAGTAATGAGCAAAATCCAATAATTCAGCTATCCGACACCATAGACTATTCGGATGTTTTTACGTTACTGAAAGTTGAATTTGCCAAGCCAGAACAGTTGCTGGAAGTATTAGCCAATAGAATTGCAAGTGAAATAGAAAAAAAATTTAAATTAGCCCAATCAGTGGAGTTATCAATAATGAAAGTTAATGCCCCTATAGCTGGTCTTAACGGACAAGTAGGAGTAAAAATCATAAAGAAATAAACAACTATATTTAAATAAATATACAAATCCGTCTTTATTAATTTAATCTGAAAATATGATGCAGAAAAAGTTATTCATCCTATCAATTTTGTTGACATCTTTCAATTTAGTTATTGCTCAGGAACAACAACCCATTAAAACAGTATACGACCCCAATCAACTATTCAATCCACTCTTCTATAGTCAGTATGGAAATAATATTCGTACGGGCAATGGGGAACCAGGAAAAGAGTATTGGCAAAATAAGGCAGACTATATCATTCGAGCCGAACTCAATGACCAAACAAATCAAATTAGTGGTTCGATAACCATGACCTATGTGAACAATAGCCCGACATCAATGAATTTTCTTTGGTTCCAACTTGATCAGAATCTTTTTAAACCAACGTCACGTGGTTATGCAAAACTTCCTATTGCAGGAAGAAGTCGATACGGAAATGCATCAAACAATTTTGAAGGCGGATACAATATCAAGACAGTAAAAATATTGTCTGCTGTTGGAAGCAAGGTGAATGAGACATCAATAGTACCAGACATTTATGATACCCGCATGCGCGTTGATTTACCCAAAGCCATTAAAGCTGGAGGCGATAGGATTGTAATTAAAATTGAATACACCTATACCATCCCAGAATATGGAGCTGACAGAACAGGTGTGCTTAAAACCCCTGATGGAAATATTTTTGCCGTAGCCCAATGGTATCCTAGAATTTGTGTGTTTGATGATATTCAAGGATGGAATACTTTGCCTTATTTGGGTGCCAGTGAATTTTACTTGGAATATGGAAATTTTGATGTTGCCATCACAACTCCAGCAAGTCATGTAGTTGTAGCATCTGGTGATCTGCTCAATCCGTCAGAAGTGATGACCCCCGCACAGTTCAATAGATACAAAAGTGCTTTTCTAAGTGACTCCACCATCATGGTCAGAAACATGGAAGAGGTGTCCAACCCTGCTTCTAAATTGAACAAAGAAAAAAACACCTGGCGTTATTTTATTTCTAATGCCAGAGATTTTGCTTGGGCCTCTTCGGCTTCATTTATTTGGGATGCTGCAAGAATAAATTTACCCAGTGGCAAAAAATCTTTAGCGCAATCCGTTTATCCGATAAGCTCTAGTGGAAATGATTCATGGGGTAGGAGTACTGAGTATACAAAGGCAAGTATTGAAAACTATTCCAAGCGATGGTTTGAGTACCCATACGCAGCAGCTACAAATGTGGCCAGCAATATAGGCGGCATGGAATATCCTGGTATTGTTTTTTGTAGCTCAACTGCTAAAACAGAAGATCTTTGGGGAGTAACAGACCATGAGTTTGGCCATACCTGGTTTCCAATGATTGTTGGAAGCAATGAGCGAAAATATGGTTGGATGGATGAAGGTTTCAACACCTTTATAAATGAAATTGCTTCCCAGGATTTCAATAATGGTGAATATCAACAAGAGGCAATGAACGCTCATGCAATGGCTAAGTTTATGTTCAGTGACCGTTCAGAGAGTATCATGAAAACACCAGATGGTTTGAAGGAGTTTAACATAGGACTTTCACTTTACTTAAAACCAGGCTATGCGTTGGGACTGTTAAGAAAACATATTTTAGGTGAAAAACGTTTTGACACAGCTTTTAAAAAGTATATACGCGACTGGGCCTTTAAGCATCCGTCTCCATGGGATTTCTTCAGAAGCATCGAAAGCAGTGTAGGTGAAGACCTGGGATGGTTCTGGAAAGGCATGATTTTGGAGAACTGGAGGCTTGATCAAGCCGTAGGAGAGTTATCGTATCAAGATAATAATCCTGCCAATGGGGCAATAGTCACGGTTCATAATTTGCAGAAAATGGCAATGCCCGTGGTCATTGAGTTCGAAACGATTTCCGGAATAAAGGGTCGCATTAGCCTTCCAGTGGAAGTATGGCAGAATAATATTACCATAAAGGCTAGAATTCCTTCCAAGGATCTACTTTCCCGGGTTACAATTGATCCAGATAAGGTTTTTCCCGATTTTGATGAAGAAAACAACAATTGGAGCAGCGAGCAGCTAAAAAAGTGATTTTAGGGGGATAAATGATGATATATCCATAAAAACGCTTAGTTTTGCCGTCCGTTTGATCCTTTTTGGATTAGACAGTATTCCCAAATGGTCCCATAAGCTCTTCGTCTGTTCGAAGACACCAGTAGGGGTAAACATAAAAATACAGTTATGCCAAAAGTTAAAACCCATTCAAGGGCTAAAAAAACTTTTAAGGTTACCGGCTCGGGTAAAATTACCTACAGAAAGCCAACAAGAGGTCACCTACTCACAAAGAAGTCTAGCAAACGCAAACGTGCACTTCGAGTAACCGGACAGGTTCACCACAGTAATCTTGATTTTGTTAAAAGGCTTTTACGTCTAAAGTAAGTCTACTCATTACATTCATTTAAACTCATTAGCATATGCCACGTTCAAAAAATGCCGTTGCCTCCAGGGCCCGGAAAAAAAGAATCCTCAAACAAGCAAAAGGATTTTATGGTAAAAGGAAAAATGTATACACCGTTGCGAAGAATGTACTTGAGAAAGGACTTACATATAGCTATGTAGGCCGTAAACTTAAAAAAAGAGACTATCGCAGCCTTTGGATTGTACGTATTAACGCAGCCGTTAGAGAAGAAGGAATGAAATACTCAGAATTCATCAACAAGCTAAACATCAAAGGAATCCAGTTGGATCGCAAAATGTTGGCTGAAATGGCGATGAACAACCCTGAATCTTTCAAGCAACTTGTTCAATCCGTTAAGTAATTATTAAGAATTCCCCTCAAAGCCGAATGTTCAAATAAACATTCGGCTTTTTGTTTTTAGGTCGTGAAAAAAATTAATTTTGTAATCTATTATTGATATTTAAATTATAGTCCCGAAAAATGAGCAATACCTATACAGATCTAGTTAAACAGACATTCTACTTTCCTCAAGAAGGATTTGAAACAATAGATGGCAACCTGCATTTCAATGACCTTGACCTAAAAGCCTTGATTGATAAATATGGTACCCCTTTGAAGCTGACCTACCTTCCAAAAATTGGAAGACAGATCAATAAGGCAAAAGACCTTTTCAATAAGGCCTTTAAAAAACATAAGTACGAAGGAAAGTATCATTATTGTTATTGTACAAAAAGCTCTCACTTTTCTTTTATCCTTGAGGAAGCTCTTTCTCATGATATTCATCTAGAAACATCCTATGCGTATGATATAGAGATTATAAATAAACTTTACGAGAAAAAGAAAATTAACAAGGATACATTTATTATCTGCAACGGGTTTAAGCAAAGACCTTATACTACAAGAATAGCCAGACTTATCAATACCGGATTTAAAAATGTAATCCCAGTGCTTGATAATAAAGAAGAACTGGATAGATATAAAAGGAGTGTAAAGGTTCCATTCAAAGTTGGTATTAGGGTAGCGGCAGAAGAAGAACCGAATTTTCCTTTTTATACCTCAAGACTCGGAATAAGACCCAAAGATATTCTTGAGTTCTATGTTGATCAAATAGAAGGGTATGAAGATAAATTTCAATTGAAAATGCTTCATATTTTTCTTAACAAAGGAATTAAGGACGATATCTACTATTGGAGTGAGTTAAATAAATTAATAAACCTATACTGTCAGCTTAAGAAAATTTGTCCAGAACTTGATTCCATAAATATTGGTGGGGGATTTCCAATCAAACATTCACTAGGTTTTGAATACGACTATGCATTCATGATTAATGAAATTGTTGGAACAATAAAAAAGGCATGCAAAAAAGCCAAGGTTCCAATGCCTCATATTTTTACTGAGTTTGGAAGTTTCACTGTAGGAGAGAGCATGGCCCATATTTATTCTGTCATCGCTGAAAAAGTTCAAAATGATAGAGAGATTTGGTACATGATTGATTCATCTTTCATTACCACATTGCCAGATACCTGGGGTATTGGAGAAAAGTTTCTCTTGCTTCCCGTCAATAAATGGAATAACGAATATCAACGTGTTGTACTTGGTGGACTAACATGTGACAGTCATGATTACTATGATTCAGAAGAACATGTCAATGAAGTTTTTCTCCCTAAGCTAACCGGTGGCGATGAAAAAGAACCGCTATATCTTGGTTTTTTTCACACAGGTGCATATCAGGATCAAATCAGTGGTTATGGCGGTATTAAACATTGTATGATACCATCTCCCAAACATATTATCATTGGAAAAGACAAGCATGGCAAATTGCACGATTGGGTGTATGCTAAGGAGCAGACAGCACAGAGTATGCTAAAGATTCTCGGTTATATCTAGCAAGTCTTGTCAGCAGGCATTAAAAGTAAACTGGTCTTCTAGTTTACTTTTAATTTATACTTTTTACTTACTTTAGGATTGTTGAAGTATTTCTCAGCTTCTTCCTGTGAATATCGAGGATCGAATTCTAACATAGGCAGATCAACCAATTGCAATTGCGATTGCTTTAACTCATCGCGCAATTTTTTAGTCTTGGACAGAATTTCAGTGTCTCTTTCACCGATAAGCATATTGTCTGACATCATGTAGTCAAAACGCTTGATCGTTGATCGAATTTCGGAAGCGGTGTTCTGCTCCTGAACCTTGTTGGGGGATACTGCTTCTTTTACCGGAACCAAAGTTAGACCGATACTTGGTAGAACTTTACCAATATTTTTTACAGACTCTGATCCGCCAGCAGTGGCCAGAACGGTACCCAACATCGCTGTAGAAGATCCAGAAATATCAAAGGTTGTTCTGGTTTTTTTTGTCTGATTGATATTAGAACTTACAACGAAGAAAGTTAGCTTGAGATTGTTAACATATCTTTTTATTTCATTTTCAACCTGACGATGTTCTAGAACTTTCTCAGGGTAATTTATTCCAGGCTTGATATAGAGTCTCACAGTAGCAGTATCCCTGTTTTGAAATTTATCTGAACCTATAAACTGAAGAAGCAGTATTTTTTGTCTTGCCGTATCATTATCTCTAATGAAGTCATACGGTACCTTCCAAATGAACTCATCATTACAATTTTTTACTGCATTAAAATTACTAATCGGCTCATTGGTGTTGATGGTAATTTGTTCAATTGGGAAAGTCCCCTCTTCACATTGAACCCTAAAATGAACGGAATCACCTTCCTGAATGAGCATCATGTTGCCAACTGTAGGAGTTATTTTAGAAACAATCACTTCGGTGTTATAAAAAAGTAGGATGAAACTAGACTCGATCCGTTCGTTGGCATCCTTTAAATTTTGAACTCCCATTTCGATATTATAGGGAGTGTCATACTTTAGTTTACCGCTTTTGAAATAAGAACGATCCGCCTTAAAAGAAAGCAACCCTGAATTCCTATCAATTTTTACACCGACAGGAGCAGTTTTCAAAAACCAAAAGTAACTCTGTGCAGGTTTATTAATTTGAAAATCATAAATAAGGGTGGAGTCAACTTGAAGTGTAAAGAAGGGATTAAGATTTATAATTCTCAGGATAGAATCAGGATTAGCCTTCACCTCAGTAACAAGAAGAGCGGAATCAGTTGCTAGAAGACTGTCGGTTTGCTTTACGGTAGTATCCTTTAATGGTGAAGGAATCGGAACTTGAGCAAAGCTGATTTTGAGCAGGAACACTAAAACGATAGTCAATAGAGATTTCAATGTGTTGGGGTTTGGACAAATTTAAAACAAAGCAGACAAATTATTGTCAACAAAAACCTAAAGCACTATTAATAAATGGTTTAGGTTATAAGATTTTTAAAAAGAATTTGTAAATTAAACGATACGGGTGTTACCTTTTTAAGTTGTGTAAACTGAAAAACTACCGCTTTTTTGTGCGAATATTGAAAGTTTTAAAAATAATTCGATGCCATCTTGTCTTCATGAATTAACAATTAATGTCATAACGTCATACTTATAATGCACTAATTCTGCCGTAACTTTACAAAAATAAAAACCTATGTATCCAGCAGAAATTGTTATTCCAATGAAAGAAGAGCTCACTGAACATGGTTTTGATGAGCTTCTTACACCTGAAGATGTAGACCAAAAAATTAGTGCTGAGGGAACTACTTTGGTTGTCATAAATTCTGTTTGTGGTTGCTCTGCAGGGAGTGCAAGGCCTGGTGTGTTGATGTCTGTTCATAATTCAGAAAAACGTCCAGATAATCTAACCACAACTTTCGCAGGCTTTGATGTTGATGCCGTGAAAAGACTTCGTGAGCATTTGTTGCCTTATCCTCCATCATCTCCAGCAGTAGCCCTTTTCAAAGATGGTAAACTTGTTCATATGATCGAGAGACATCAAATTGAGGGTAGACCCGCACAAATGATTGCACAAAATCTGATCGCAGCTTTTGAAGAATACTGCAACTAATCTACAAATTTGGCGGCCTTTACTGGGCCGCCTTTTTTATCCCAATCCCTTTAAATGTATCCAAACCTATACTTTTTCCTCAAAGATGCACTTGGCATAGAACCATGGGCATTCACCCAATATATTAATTCCTTTGGCTTATTGGTTGCTGTTGCTTTTGTTATCGGAGCTTTTATTATCAGCACAGAACTTAAACGCAAAGAATCCCTTGGGCTACTTTCACCAACTGAGGAAAAAACAACGATTGGAAAGCCAGCAACTGCCCTTGATCTTACACTGCACTTTCTTTTTGGTTTTCTAGTTGGGTATAAAATTCTAGGAATATTTTTAAATTCAGGTCATGTCAATCCTCCAGATTACATTTTTTCTAAAGAGGGTAGTTGGATTGGAGGAATTTTATTAGCCTCCCTTTTTTCTGGACTTAAATTTATTGAAAAGAAAAAAACAACGCTTAAGAAGCCAGAGCAAAAAACAATTAAGATATGGCCCCACGAAAGGGTTGGAGATATCACGGTATATGCTGCTATTACAGGCTTTATTGGTGCAAAGATTTTCGACAATCTTGAAAACTGGGATCGTTTTATACAAGATCCAATTGGAAATCTACTGGCACCAAGTGGACTAACTTTTTACGGTGGACTTATTCTTGCATCAACAACAATTATTTTCTATGCAAAGAGTAAAAAATTTGGAATAAAATATCTTCTCGATGCTGCTGCACCAGCGCTAATGATTGCCTATGCGATTGGAAGAATGGGATGTCATGTTTCTGGTGATGGTGACTGGGGCGTTTTTAATTCTGCTTATACAGTCAGTTCAGAAAATAAAATAATTGAAGCTTCAGAAGGCGAGTTCGTTAATTCACTTCAAAGAAATCCAGAATTCACAAGGTATTTGGTATCTGAATTTGGTAGCATTGATAACATTCCCCATATTAATTTTAAAGGCTCAGATATACTGCCAAACTGGTTCTGGGCCTATAATTTCCCCCATAATGTCAATGGTGTGGGTACGCCAATTCCAAACTGTGAAGGAAGCTATTGCAACCAATTGATTCCTCCGGTTTTTCCAACAACACTTTATGAGATTATGGCTTGTAGCTTGCTCTTTTTGTTGCTCTGGAGTGTTAGAAAAAAAATCACAATACCGGGCAGATTGTTTGCCCTTTACTTAATACTAAACGGATTGGAAAGATTCATGATTGAAAAGATAAGAGTAAACACAACTTATGATATGTTGGGCTTTCATCCAACGCAGGCAGAGTTAATTTCATCTCTCTTAATCCTTGGCGGAGGCCTTTTATGGACAACATTGGGAAAACCAAAATCAATAAATATTTAATCATACCCATATGCCATCATTTGATATTGTCAGCAAAGTAGATGCTCAACTGCTCGATAACGCAGTGAATGTTACTAAAAAAGAGGTCTTAAATAGATTCGACTTTAAAGACTCCGCAGTAGAAATAGATTTCAATAAAAAAGACATGAAAATTGTCCTGGAAACCTCTGATGATATGAAAATGCGTCAGTTGACTGAAATGTTAATCAACCGTGCCAATAAGCAGGGTATATCCCCCCATGCCTTTGATATGTCAAAGGAACCTTACCAAAGCGGCAAAACGGTAAAGCAAGAAGTGATTGTGAAAAATGGCCTCAAACAAGATGACGCTAAAAAAATCACTAAACTCATTAAAGACTCAGGAATGAAGGTTCAAACCCAAATAATGGACGATATTATTAGGGTAACGGCCAAGAAGATTGATGATTTACAGGCCATCATGCAGGAGTGTAAGCAAGCTGACCTGTCTCTTGCGCTTCAATTTGAGAATATGAGGAGTTAATCCCTCTCTAAATTGAATATATCACTCAAATTAACTAACTTCGCATCCTTAATAAATGCCATGGCCAAATCCATGCAGCCTAAAAATCAATAAAAATGAAACAAGGTATCCATCCAGACGATTACAGATTTGTAGTTTTCAAAGACATGAGTAACGGAACTACATTCCTTACACGCTCAACTGCCGCCTCAAAGGAAACTATCCAATGGGAAGATGGCAAAGAGTATCCCGTAATTAAACTTGAAATTTCAAACACCTCCCATCCGTTCTTCACTGGCCAAAATATGCTGGTTGACACTGCAGGTAGGATTGACAAATTCAAGAAAAAATACGCAAAGAAGTAATTCAATCAAAACCCTCCTTAATGGAGGGTTTTCCATATGCGCCAAAGGTCGTAGACATTCCACCCACTAACCTCAATGCCGAAGCTTTTACTAAACCATTCAGAGCTCAAACGGGATTTTTACCCCCTAACGCTTACAAGAGATCTTTGTGATCTTAAGGTAGGTATACTTTCGATTAGGGAAAAGTGGGAATTCCTCGCAAAACAACAATCGTTTGACCTTGAGCTTTTAAATGAATCAGATATTTCAAAAGCCGATAAAATAATTCCGGCAAATCTCATCCCCGACGCTTGTTTTGACCTCAAGGCGTTTTTCTCATCAGATATTTTACCAGAATCTGGACTAAAAAAAATCAATCGATTGTGGGACGTCATTTCGCTGAATGGTTGGGGCATTTGTGAAGATGTGAAGCTATTGACCCCACAACATCACAGATCAGTTTCTTCCATTTCTTTAACCACATCGGGTTTACATGATCTGCATGTTAGTCCAACAGCAACGCTTGAACACTGTTTTATCAACCTTAATGATGGGCCAGTTTATATAGACGATAATGCATTGGTCATGGAAGGTGCAATGCTTCGAGGCCCTCTCTATATTGGGAAAAATAGCGTTGTCAAAATGGGTGCAATGTTATATGGAGGCACTACCATCGGCACTCATTGCGTTGTTGGAGGAGAAATAAAAAATTCAATTTTTCACTCCTTTTCGAATAAAGCTCATCACGGATATATTGGAGATAGTTATATAGGTGCATGGTGTAACCTAGGCGCAGGTAGCTCATGCTCGAACTTAAAGAATACAGGAGGAAAGATTAAGGTATGGGACATTCATGCAAAAGCCTTTAGATTGGCTACTCAAAAAGTAGGAATGTTTATGGGCGATCATGTTAAATCTGCCATCAATACCTCGTTTAACAGTGGAACAGTAATCGGCCCTTATGCGAATATTTTTAGCCACACCGGACTCAGTTCAAAATTTATACCCGCATTTTCATGGGGCAGTGATGGTAAATCTTTTTATGAATTTGAAAAACTTCTTGAAGAGATAAATCTATGGATGGCCATGAAAGACAAAGAACTCGATAAGGAAACAACATCAATAATTTATAATTTGTACCAAACAATCAAATCATCATGAGAACTCAAATTGCTGCAGCAAACTGGAAAATGAACAAAACCCTTCAAGAAGGAACACAATTGCTGAATGATATTCTATCTTCTGACATAGACCCAAGCACGACGCAGAAAGTTATTTTTGCTGTCCCTTTTCCATATCTAACGGTATCAAACGACGTGATTAAGGGCAGGGCAAACATCCATATCGCTGCACAGAACTGTCATCATAAAATTTCTGGCGCATACACAGGGGAAGTATCGGTTGATATGCTAGACTCAATAGATATCAAGTATTGCATCATTGGGCATAGCGAGAGGAGAGAATTATTCGATGAATCAAATCAGGTTATAGCTGAAAAACTAAACCTCTGCTTAGGAAAGGGGCTAACTCCAATTTTTTGTTGCGGCGAAGCACTTTCAATAAGAGAGGCAGGAACCCAAAATGATTACGTTGAAAATCAATTAAACGAATCACTTTTTCATCTCAATAAGGTTGAAATTCAAAAAATCGTGATTGCCTACGAGCCGATTTGGGCAATTGGAACAGGGAAAACTGCCACATCAGAACAAGCCCAAGAGATGCATGCACATCTAAGGAATGTTTTAGCCAAACAATACGGATCAGATATTGCCAACAATATCTCTATTTTATACGGAGGTAGTGTGAAAGGTTCAAATGCTGTTGAGCTCTTTGGTCAGCCTGATGTAGATGGCGGATTAGTTGGTGGTGCTTCATTGATACCTTCGGAATTTGTTCAAATTATCAAGGCACTTAAATAACAATAAATAAAGCTGAAGGGCAGATTAAAACAAATTAGCTCTTCAGCTTTTCAACAAGCTCGATGTATTCTTGCATGGCTTGATCAGTCGATTTGCCCTTTAAGGCAGACCAAGCTTCATATTTAGCCTTTGCGACGAAGTCAAATGGATTCTCAGGAGCCTCTTTCGTGTTATCACCTTCAGTACCCTGCTTAAATAGTGAATAAAGCATCAGCAATGTTTCATTACTGGGCCTATCCCTTAGGGATTCAACTTCACTTACTGCGGCATCAAATAAAATCTTGATATTATCCATATAGTATCGCAAAAATACATGTTTTGCAGTCTACTTAGAAAGCTTTTATTCACATATACAAAACTCTTAAATTCAACTCTTTCAGCCTAAAATGATTAGCTTTGTATTTGTCTAATAACTTTTTTTCTTTTTCAATTCCCTGATACCCATTCATGAAAAATATCAGAAACTTCTGCATCATTGCCCATATAGACCATGGTAAATCTACACTTGCAGACAGGTTATTACAGGCTACCAATACTATCAGTGAAAGAGACATGATGGATCAAGTCTTGGATGACATGGACTTGGAGCGTGAAAAAGGAATTACCATTAAAAGTCATGCGATACAAATCAACTATACAAATGGCAAAGGTGATGAATACATACTGAACCTAATTGACACCCCAGGTCACGTTGATTTTAGCTATGAGGTTAGTAGGGCACTTGCAGCTTGTGAAGGAGCCCTTTTATTGGTTGATGCCACGCAGGGTATTCAGGCACAGACCATCTCAAATTTATATCTGGCAGTTGAAAATAATTTAGAAATCATCCCCGTAATCAACAAGATTGATATGGATGGTGCGATGATAGAGGAAGTAAAAGACCAGATCATAGAGTTGATTGGTTGTAAGCCTGAGGATATTTTATTAGCAAGTGGGAAAACAGGAATTGGCATAGAAGCAGTGCTTGAGGCCATCATCGAAAGAATTCCTTCTCCCAAAGGCAATCCTGACGCTCCACTACAGGCATTGGTATTTGACAGTGTTTTTAATTCATTCAGAGGAATTATTGTCTACTACAGAATCCTAAACGGAAGTATAAAGAAAGGGGAGAAGATCAAATTTGTATCTACAAACTTGGACTATGGAGCGGATGAAGTGGGTATCCTGAAGCTAACGATGCAAGAGCAGAAAGAGGTTCAATGCGGTGATGTTGGCTATCTGATTACCGGTATTAAAAATGCAAAAGAAGTAAAAGTGGGAGACACCATAGTCAATGCTGTAAATCCAGCGCCTGCGATCAGAGGTTTTGAGGAAGTAAAACCTATGGTATTTGCAGGCATCTTCCCAGTTGAAACAGATGCATTTGAGGAACTGAGGGAATGCATGGATAAACTTCAACTCAACGACGCTTCACTTACCTACGAACTTGAAACCTCTCAAGCACTAGGTTTCGGCTTCAGGTGTGGTTTTCTTGGCATGCTTCACATGGAGATCATTCAAGAAAGACTAGAGCGTGAATTCAATCAGACCGTTATCACCACGGTACCGAACGTGAGTTTTATTGCCTATGGCACTAATGGTCAAATCACCCAGGTGAACAACCCTAGTGAAATGCCTGATCCAACCCAAATGGATCGTATCGAAGAGCCCTTCATTAAAGCACAAATCATTTCCAAGCCTGAGTATATAGGCAATATCATGACGCTCTGTCTTGGTAAACGAGGAATACTCTTAAACCAAAGCTACCTAACGCAAACCCGCGTTGAGCTTGTATTTGAAATGCCCCTCACAGAAATTGTATTTGATTTCTATGATAAACTCAAAAGTCAAACAAGAGGATATGCCTCTTTTGATTACAACCCAATTGGGTATAGAGAGAGTGATATCGTAAAAATGGATATCCTATTGAATGCAGAAAAGGTCGATGCCTTGTCTGCACTAATTCACAGAGCAAGATCTCAAGATTTCGGAAGAAAGCTCTGCGAAAAACTTAAAGAGCTATTGCCTAGGCAGCAATTCCAAATTGCAATACAAGCTGCAATTGGAGCAAAAGTTGTTGCAAGGGAAAATATATCGGCAATGAGAAAAGATGTTACTGCCAAATGTTATGGCGGTGATATAAGCCGTAAAAGAAAATTACTTGAAAAGCAAAAAGAAGGAAAGAAAAGAATGCGTCAAATAGGCAATGTTGAAGTTCCACAGGAAGCCTTCTTAGCAGTACTCAAGTTAGATGAGTAAATATTAAAGTAAGTCGACTCCCAATATACTATCCCCCCTTGTTTAAAGGAATTTCTGCCGGCGCTTGTCCATCTTCAAGTTTAAAATTGAAGACCTTTTCAATGTGTTGCCACTTGCCCTTAATCCACTTAAATCCTTCGTAGTCGCCATCAGGGATATAGGTAAACTTTTTCACTGGCTCATTTGTTTCTGAAATCAGATGCTCTACCATGATGAGATCCATTTCCTCATCATACAACAGTCTGGCATTTCCATTTTTCTTGTACTCGATCCAATAGCGCGACTTATCTTTTTGAAGAATACTATCCTGTGAAAAATTAAAAAATACCCCACCGAAGATGGGTGACCCGTTTTCATTAAAATGCATAACCTCTATCCGCTTTTTTGTACTTCGAATCGAATGTTCATCATACCCTAAAAACGTGTAAAACTTTTTACCAAGATGCTCCTTGAGTATGATTTTATAATAGATGGAACCAATCCACCATTCGTTGTTGGTTACAGTATCCTGCTGACTGACAATCAAATTACTTCTATCAATAAGGGGGAATAGCTTCAAGCTCCCATCTGTTGTCTTCATTTGAATAGCTCCATGCCTCCTGTGAATTTGCTCATCTCGACTAACCTGCCAGGTAAATATCCTGAATGTGCTATCCGGACTGTATAGTCTAGAGACAGTAGTTAGTGAGTCAAAGGGAAAGTAAAAGGAATTGGGAATCCGGAGAGATCTCACAAGCATTCTGGTGAAAAGACTGTCCGACCTAAATCTAACAGAAGCATCTTCAGATTGAATAATCAATTTGGCGAGCGGAGTTAGGCTATCCTCTTTTTGGGTAAGCTCAATCTTCTGTTGACTAGTGATTTGAGCAGACAATGCTGGAGCAACAAAAAATAAGAAGGTCGAAAAAACTATAGATATGAACAGCGACTGTCTACAATGCATGATAAGTACCCTAGTTTAGGTGAAAAAAACAAAAATAATATAGCTATAAAATTAAATCAAGTTAAAGTATGTTTTACATTTAACAGCAATAGTTTAGTTAATTTCATGCGATGATTGACCCAGCACCTAAATATTCCATTGTTGTTGCCGTATACAATAGGCCTGATGAGGTATGGGAATTATTAAATAGCCTCAGCAATCAACTGTTTAAAAATTTTGAGGTGATTATAGTTGAGGATGGCTCTACACTGGATTGTAAAGAAGTCGTTGACAAATATTCTACCCTCTTAAATATTCAGTATCAATTCAAAACAAATACTGGCCCTGGTCATACAAGAAATATTGGTGTATCCTTGGCTAGGGGATCGTATATCGTATTCTTTGATTCCGACTGTATTATACCAGATGATTATTTTATAAAGGTTGAACAAGCGTTATTAAAATATGATGTTGATGCTTGGGGTGGTCCAGATAGGGCTTCAAAAGATTTTAATGCCCTGCAAAAGGCCATCAGCCATACCATGACTTCATATCTTACAACAGGGGGGATTAGAGGTGGGAAAAAACAGGTCACCTGGTTTGAGCCACGTTCTTTTAATTTTGGCATCAAAAAAAAGGTCTTTACTGAACTAGATGGATTTCACTACACTAAAATTGGAGAAGATATCGACCTCAGCTTTAGAATGAAAAAAGGGGGCTATAAGTCAGTGTTGATTGCAGATGCCTATGTTTATCATAAGAGAAGAACCTCATTAGCGAAATTCTATAAACAAGTGTTCATCTTTGGTAAGAGTAGGATCATTGTGAATAGGGCACATCCTGGATCAATAAAATTAGTTCATCTATTCCCACTTGTTTTTACATTGGGCTTTTTTTCAATCCCATTTATTTCAATCTTCAGCAATGCAATATCTAACCTGATTTCAGTTTTATACATCAGTTACTTTATTGCTATTGGAATTGAGTGTGGGTTTAAAACAAACAGTTTAAAGGTATCAATGTTATCAATTGCAGCAGCATGGATACAAATGATAGGATACGGAACAGGTTTTTTAAAAGAGATCATTAAGAAAACTCCAAGGGAGCGAATAAGCAGCTAGAACTTTTCGTCAATATTGTATGTGTTCCTGTCATTAGAGTTTCTCGCAATCAATTCTCCAATAAATCCAGCAAGAAATAACTGTGTTCCGATGATCATGATGGTGAGAGCAATATAAAACGCTGGTCTGGATGTGATGGCAAAATTAAAATCGATTAATTTGGAGGTCACCAAATAGGCGATAAAGACAAACCCAATCAGAAAAGCAAGGGTACCTAGCAACCCAAAAAATTGCATTGGTTTCTTGCCAAACTTCCCAAGAAACATGATGGTGGTTAAATCAAGAAAACCATTTACAAAGCGTTCCCATCCAAATTTTGATGTCCCATATTTTCTGGCCCTATGCTCTACTTCTTTTTCACCAATTCGGTCATACCCAGCCCACTTGGCCAAAACGGGAATATAACGATGCATTTCACCATATACTTCGACGTGCTTAATGACTTCATTACGGTATGCTTTCAATCCACAATTGAAATCATTCAGTTGAATGCCTGACATCTTTCTTGTAACGGCATTAAAAAGTTTAGAGGGAATATTTTTGGTCAACACATTGTCATAGCGCTTTTTCTTCCATCCACTTACCAGGTCATATCCCTCATCCACAACTTTATGATACAAAGCAGGAATCTCATCCGGACTATCCTGAAGGTCTGCATCCATAGTAATTACAACCTCTCCAATAGCTTCCCGAAAGGCTACGTTCAATGCCGCACTTTTACCGTAATTTCTTTTGAACTTTATACCATGGAATCGATGGTCATCTTTATGGATAGCGTTAATGACATCCCATGAACGGTCGCGGCTACCATCATCAATGAGAATGACCTCGAATAAAAATCCGTTGGAATCCATAACATTCTTGATCCACGAGCACAATTCCGGCAATGAGTCAGCCTCGTCTTTGAGTGGTATGATGACGGAAATATTCATTTATTGATGTTGAAAGGGAGTTTGGGGATTTTTTTTAGTAAGTGCAGCGCCAATTAATGAACCAATAGCGCCTACAACAAGAGAACCAAAGATGGTTCCCGCAATCAGCAATGGCCAATACGTTTTTAGAAGAAAGTCAGAAGACATATCTATTGCATCTTCAGTTACTCGTGGATCTTCGCTCATTTTTTGCCTTGCAGCCTCAATCATCTGATCCTTTAGTTCAGGGAAAATCAGGTTAAGAATAACTTGAAATGCCAACATGAGTATTGTTGCAAAGGCAGTTGCCTTAAAACCGAAAGAAAAAAGTTTTCCAAATGAGGCATTGGAATCAACAGATTTTCCAAATTCACGGATAAAATAAATCAGGCATCCAATGATTAAAATGTAAGTAATCCAGGCAAGCTGCTGATTCTGGAGTTGATCGGTTAGAATAAGTATTACAGAATAGAGAATCACCAAAGAGGCCAAAATACCTCCCGCTAAAAAATGACTAACTGGTTTTTGTTCCATGATTACTTAATATTTTTTTGAGTGGAAAGGAGAGAACCAATAACATCACCTTTGAGGTTCATCCCGAAGTAAGGAGAATTTGAGGAGCGAGACTTAATATCATGTTCCGTGAATACTTTTTTAGTATCTGGATTAAAGATTGTGATGTCTGCTTCAGCTCCAATTTCAATAGAAGGAGCAATACCGAATATTTTTCTTGGGTTTACAGAAATCACCTGGAGTATTTGATCTGTTGTTAGGCCTATATTTCCTAGCGTACCAAAAGTAGATTCTAAGCCAAGCATACCATAGCCAGCATATTCAAACTCACAAACTTTCGCATCAATGTTTTGAGGCGTATGGTGAGAGGTGATGCAATCAATTGTTCCGTCTTTCACAGCATTGATAAGAGCCTGTCGGTCTGCTTCTGTTCTTAGTGGCGGATTTACTTTCAGGTTTGTATTATAGCTGGAAAGCATTTCGGCATCTGTAAAAGTGAGGTGGTGCGTAGTTGTTGAACAAGTCAATTTTAATCCCTCTTGTTTTGCCTTTCTGATCATCGCTACACTGGTGGCTAGTGTTACACCGGTGATGTGGAGAGATGAATCAGTATACCGAAGAAGTTCAATATCTCTTGAGACCATTATTTCTTCTGCAAGTGCAGGTTTACCAGGAAGACCAACTTGAGTTGATACTATTCCCTCGTGCATAAGGCCATGTGGCGCAACAGATTGATCGTCTGGTATCTGAATGATTATGCCATCAAAGGCCTTAACATATTGCAAGGCCTTGATGAGTAATCCTGCAGACTGTACACTTCGATATCCGTCACTAAAGGCAACAGCTCCATGCTGCTTCATATCAAACATCTCTGTTAACTCTTTACCGTCTGTGTTTTTGGTAACTGCCCCAATGGGGTGAAGCTGCACTGGATCAGAAATTTTCTTTTCAGTAATGTATTGAACCCCGGTTTTATTATGAGTTACTGGATTTGTATTGGGAGTTAAGAAGACATGGGTATAACCACCTGCAGCAGCTGACGCAGCAATCGAAGTAAGATCATCTTTGAATTCAAATCCCGGATCGGTACCTGATACAAAAATATCCACCCAACCGGGGGAAAGGTGTAAACCTTTGGATTCAATTATGGTATCGGCAGGAGTATTAATTTGCTCTGCAATATCAACGATCTTACCATCGGAGATGAATACATCTCGAACTTTATCGTGATGTGGGGAGCTTTTATCCTTTATGCAGGCATTGCGGATGAGGATAGTCATATGTTATGAATTACGTGAAGATATAGATTTGTAGAGTAATTTGACCGCTAAAACAATGAAAATAGGGATGAAATTCTTTAATTTTGCTATGATTTCGGGAAGTGGCGCAGCCCGGTAGCGCACTAGCATGGGGTGTTAGGGGTCGCAAGTTCGAATCTTGTCTTCCCGACAACACAAATTAGCCTTGGCGATAGCCAGGGCTTTTTTGTGCGCGAGCGTTGAAAGCTTGCTTAAAAAAGTGAGCGCACAAAAAAGACGAAGAAGGCGAAGCCTTCAAGGCTAATTTGTATTAGACTCCCTCAAAAAGATCAGCGCAGCTAATCTTGTCTTCCCGACAACACAAAAAGCTAGCACGTAAGTGCTGGCTTTTTTTATTGGGCGCGGTGTGTTCGAAGAAAAACAAGGTTTAGAGAGGGTTAGGGAGGTTTAGAGAAATTTAGGCAGGGTGAGATAGGTTTAGGGTTTATTTCTAAACCCTAAACAACTAAACAAATCAACAAAAAAACATTGTATTCCTCGTCCCTTGTCCCTTTTGTGTCATCTCGGACGAAGCGAGAGATCTTTCTAAACAAGAGTTCAATGGCAATTTACAACTTAACGTTCTCTCTACAGCTTCCCTGCCTTCGGCAGGCAAGCTCGCTACGCTCGGAATGAAATATTGGGGCAATGACAGATGATGGAGTGAGCATGAGAGACGAGTTGGTATAATGTTGCATGGAGTTAAAAAATCATGAAATAAATTTTTCAACGAGTCTTTTCCATTCTTCCTGTAGTGAACACTTGGGAGTTTCTTCACCAGCCCTTCTATACCAATAATCTGCATTTCCTTGATCGCCTTCAACCCGATGTAGATAGGCATGAAGATGGGCTGCATCTTTGCCTGGCTCATCTTGAATCAGTTGATGCGCTTTATCCCAATCATCAATACCGGCGTACCAGAGTGCCTCAAGATATAGTGAGGAAAAAGAAGGAGCTATTTTTTTGTCAACTGACATGATAAAATCATAAATAGTCATGTCAAAGTGTTTTATTGATTAAAGAATATCATGAATGCTACCCTCAGCTAAAAAGATGAATCTGTTTTTTAAACATAACTGAAACTAATTCAACTGGCGGCACATGTTGGGTTTAACCCGAACATCCAGAACCCAAAAGAAGTGCTTCAGGAAAAATAAAACCCCTCGTTATTGTCCCTTTTGAAATGACAAATTACTTAGAGAAATAATATATTCTTTGGTTGAAGATGAATATTCAACTGTGTAAGATTGCGGATACCACCCGTCTTGCTGGAAAGCTGCAGGCTGACGCAAGGCTGTTACCGAATTAGGTTTTGTCATCAAATAATGATGCGTAATCATCGGCTCCCAGAAAACAACCTGCCCATTGTTTGAACCCCAAATAAATGTTTTTGTAAATGTCTTACCATTAAACTCATCTCCTAAAAGATCAAACCAATGAGCGCCCATCATAGGCGCTCCTCCTATTAAAAGCTCATATGAAGAGGGGATGTATTGTGCTGCAGGAGGAAATGAAATCTCATTAGTTCCGTTTGATCCAATCATCATGCGCTCTGATTGTTCAATGTTAAAAAAATGAACATCAAAGTGGGAGATATCATACACATTGTTGGGTATATGTCCATGTGCACTCCAGTCTAAGGATACAAATGTATAGAAATGGGTAGCCGAACTTGGATCGAACGTGAGTAAATATTCGTGGTTCATTGTAGGAAGGTCGTTGAGCGCTTCTTCGGATAGGCTAATGCCAACCGCTGTAGGATTTCCAGAAGGATCCTCAGATACCCAAGCACGCACTTCGCCATCGCCAATCGACACAGATGGACCGTAAACTATTTTATTAGGGCTGTCTTGCTTACGGCATGATGTTGTAAGCATCACAACAAAAAAAGATGAAATAAAAAATACCAGTTTTATGACAAGCTTCATACTTATTTATATTAGGACTTTACTTTATGAAATTAATAAAAGATATCTACTAATGTGTGATTAAAATGATAGGCAGTTCAAGATTCAGGAAATGATTTCGCATTTATTTTGTTGTAATAAGTTCGCTGTTACTTATAAACGTAATTCACTGATCATGATCTAAGTAAATGTAATACTAGAATAGGTGTTCCCATCTTTTAAAGCTTACCATATAAACTTCCTCCTTTTTCAAACAGTTGATCGGTTTTCTTCACCACAGCATGATCTAATGCTACGGCCGGGGCATGATGTGGCTTGATCCGCGCATCAAGAACAATTGGCCCCTTGCAGCCCCAATGTTTATGGACAACAGTTTCCAGAATACCATGAATATCGTGAGATGGATTGCACCTCGTAAAGCTAACCCAAAGAAAGTTTCTTATGTTGGCAGCAGTAAAGGCTGCATCATCACACAAGATCAACAGGGGAGTGCCGGAAACGGTTTCAATTCGATCAGACAATTGATTATTCCAAGATTCAATTGACTTTGAGATCTGTTTATTATCGGTATAAGGTTCTGTTTGAATGGCAACAACACCAGGGAAGATTAAACGACAAGCAGTGATACCCTCAAGGTTTTTGATTGACTCAGGAATTGCTGTATCCAAGACCCTTATTGGATCCCCATAAGCCGCAAAAACAACCTTACTCCCTGAATTGAGTGATGTCCCAGAGTAATCCAGTGTATCGATTGTGGTGTGTGTGTAGAAATGGACATCCCTATCTAAAAGCAGTCGTTCAAGTATATATTGTAAAAATTGCGATTCGTTATGTGTTGATAGAGCATTGTGATCGTCTGCAGTGATAAACAAAAACTTCGCCAAACTAAGCTGTCCAGTTCCCAAAATATGATTAGCAATGGTTAGTAGTTCTGCAGGCTGCTTTGTAGGTAAATAGGGTGTATACCTTTCGCTTCCGATGGCAAGCAATAAGGGGTGAACACCGGCAGCATCAACGGCATGGACTTCTTTCAGGCCAGGAATTTCTTTTGGGATTGCAGCACCTGTGATCTCATGAATGAGTTGTCCGAAGCTGGTATCTTCCTGAGGGGGTCTGCCAACAACGGTAAAAGGCCATATTGCGTCTTTCCGAGCGTACACCTTGTGCACGCGCATCAACGGAAAGGGATGCGTTAAACTATAATAACCAAGATGGTCACCAAATGGGCCTTCTGGCTTATTTTGCTCCGGGAGTACTTCCCCTGTTATCACAAAATCTGCATCGGTACTAATCGCAAACCCATCCCTGTAGACATACCTAAACCTTCTTCCACCTAAAGCCCCCGCAAAGGTCATTTCGCTTAACCCTTCAGGCAACGGCATTACGGCTGCCACGCTATGGGATGGTGGACCTCCTACAAAGATGCTGACTTTTAAAGGCTGGCCTTTTTTATTTGCTTTAGTCTGGTGAACACCAATACCACGGTGCAATTGATAGTGCAAACCAATCTCCTGATTCATGATATAGTCGTTGCCAGAAAGCTGAATACGGTACATGCCTAGGTTAGCATTCATTATTCCAGGATGTTCTATATCCTCTGTATACACTTGTGGGAGCGTAACAAAGGCACCTCCGTCGTTTGGCCAGTGTTGTATTTGTGGAATATCTTGGATACAAATTTCCTGAAAAAGCACGGGCTTATTGATTGGGTTTCTTAGCGGCAAGGCTTTAGTGCCAGCAATTAGGGCGCCAAGATGTTGAAAAGGATTTTTTAGTGCTGCAATCGGATCATTCTTGAGTTTGATCAGTTTCTGCATTTGATCCAAGGTATCACGAAAAATAAAACGACTTCTCTCCAGGGATCCAAAGATGTTGGAAGCGGTTCTGAATCTAGAACCCTTGACATTTTCGAATAAAAGGGCAGGTCCACCTGCTTCATAGACCCGATGGTGGATGGTTGCCATTTCGAGATGTGGGTCAACCTCCTCTTTCACTCTAATTAATTGTCCGTGTTGTTCAAGGTCTAACAAACACTGTTCCAGGGATTGATACGCCATCAGTCTGATTGAATTGCAAATATAACACGTCGGAGAAGGGAAAGTTGGAATAAAAAATCCGAAATATTGGTTCAATCCATTTTCAGGATAAAAACTCATACTTCGGATTGTTTTGTTGATTCTTGGAACCCAAAAAGACTTACCAGCTTAAAAGTCAACTTTCACCATGGTATCGACCCTAAATGCTTAGATCTTCTCAAAAGCAGAGAAGAAGAAACTTCCTTCGATAGCAGCATTTTCGTCGCTATCGCTTCCGTGAACAGCGTTTTCGCCAATACTTTTGGCATATAACTTCCTAATGGTTCCCTCTTCTGCATTGGCAGGATTGGTTGCCCCAATAAGGTTCCTGAATTCTTCAACTGCATTGTCTTTTTCCAGAATGGCTGCTACGATAGGTCCACTGCTCATAAACGCCACCAATTCACCATAAAAGGGTCTTTCACTGTGAACGGCATAAAATTCACCTGCTTTTTCAGCTGTTAGCTTAATAAGCTTCATCGCCTTGATTTTAAAACCCGCATTTTCAATATGTTTGAGAATTGCACCGGCATTTCCAGCAGCGAATGCATCTGGCTTTACCATTGTAAACGTTTTGTTACTCATAAATTCATTTTTTTAGAAATGCGAAGTTAACCTAAGCCATGCCACAACCCAAGAAAAAAAGGGATTATCCATTTTCTGGCTTTAACCGTACATTTGCTGTCCAAATGAAAGAAATCTCATCGATATTCACCGCCTTGCAGACATCGGAACCGATTGTCATTACCATGCATCAAAAACCAGATCCTGATGCAATGGGTTCGGCACTTGGACTTTTTCATTTTTTAAAGCATCTTGGACATCCAGTAAAAGTCATTTCACCAACCAATTGGGCTGATTTTCTGAAGTGGATGCCGGGCTGTGATGAAGTAATTGATTTCGAAGGAGACCGGGGGCAAGCTGAAAAATACCTTTCAACCTGCAAATGGTTATTTTGTCTAGACTTCAACCATTTTGGCAGAACCAGAAACATGGAAAAAGTCCTTGAAGGTTTGTCTTGCCAAAAAGTATTGATAGACCATCACCGTGAGCCACAAACAGAATGTTTCAATTTCGGCCAAAGCGATATCAGCAAAAGCTCGACAGCTGAAATGATCTACGATTTTATCTTGCTCTCAGGAAGAAAAGACCTGATTGACAAGGATATTGCAGCCTGTCTATATGCTGGAGTAATGTCAGATACTGGATCATTTAGGTTCGCATCCACCACACCCAGTGTGCACTTTATGGTGGCTGAACTGCAGTCGTATGGTATCGACCATTCGAAAATACATTCTGCCGTATATGATAACTTCCTTGAAAATCGACTTCGCTTTACTGGTCATGTATTGAGTAACTGTCTCGAGGTCTTTTATGAATACAACACAGCCTTGATTGCAGTGCCCAAACAAGATATCTTGAAATTCCATATTAAAACAGGAGATACTGAGGGGCTGGTTAACTACCCGCTGTCAATCAAAGGAATTGAAATGTCAGCCCTTTTAATTGATAGGGATGAAGAAAGAAGGTGGTCTTTTAGGAGTAAGGAAACATTTGATTGCAATAGCTTTGCAAGAAAATATTTTAATGGGGGCGGACACTACAACGCCTCAGGGGGCAGAAGCTTTGATTCACTTGAAAAGAATATTGAACTTTTTAAACAGGCCTTGCAAGAATATACAACTACACATTAACTATCAAACAATGAAAAAAACAACACTGCTTCTAATTGCCAGCTCATTGCTTTTGCTGAATGCATGCAACAAGATTGGTTTTGAAAAAACAAAATCAGGACTTGAGTACAAAATCATCAAAGGCAATACCAAAGGGGAGAAACTTGCGCATGGAGACATCGTAAAATTCCAATACAAGCTTACCTTCAAGGATTCTACCATCGTTAGTTCATACGATTTCATGCCAGCGTATGATCAAGTTGATAGTGTAGGCCGCTACCACGACTTCTCTGAATTTTTAACTAAAATGAATGTCGGGGATAGTGCACTTTGCTATCAGTTTTTTGATACACTTCAAAAAAATCCACAATTTGGTGTGCCCCCTTATATGAAAAAGGGTGATAAACAATCAGTAACCATTAAGATCATTAATGTTTTCAAGAACAAGGATGGTAAATCTGCGCGTGACATTGCTATTGCAGATTACACTTCAGAGATCAACAACTTCAGAAATCGCGAACTTCAGGAGATTGAAAAATACCTGACAGAAAAAAATATCAAGGCTACGAAGGTTAACAACAGCGTTTTTGTTTTAATTGAAAAAGAAGGCACTGGGCCTAAGGCTGATTCTGGCATGGTTATAGGAGTAAAATATTCCGGATCAAACTTTAAAGGCAAATACTTTGATTCAAACACAGACAGCAGTAAACAATTCACACCACATGGTTTGGAGACTTTCTATTTTGTTTCAAAACAAGAAGGTGCTATTCAAGGCATGCTTGAAGGTATTACTGCTTTCAAACAAGGTAGCGTTGGAAAACTATTCATCCCTTCTAGCATGGGTTATGGTCCACAAGGCAGCGCACCAGTTATCAAGCCAAATGAAAACCTAATTTTTGATATTGAAGTGGTAGAAGTAAAACCACAGGATCCTAATCGTCCTAAAACAGACATGAGAAGAAGACGCAGATAAGTCAAAACAAATACATTCTAAAAAAAGAGCATCCGAGTATGCTCTTTTTTTATGCTCGCTGCAGTTGCTCTATCAGTTTAACAACCTCCATAGCCTCCTTAACATCATGAACCCTCAATATTGAAGCCCCGTTCAGCAATGCGATTGTATTCAGGACGGTGGTACCGTTCAAGGCATCTTCCGGTGATGTACCCAATGGCTTATAGATCATAGACTTTCTAGAAAAGCCAACAAGTAACGGAGTAAGCAGGGAAGCGAATTGATGCAAGTGCTTTACGAGGGTATAGTTATGTTCAAGTGTTTTTCCGAAACCGAAACCAGGATCAATAATGATTTCTTTAATTCCGGCAGTTTTGCATTGCATGATTTTTTTACTGAAAAAATTCACGAGTTCAGCTACAACATCACCATAATGAGGACTATCCTGCATGGTATTGGGGCGACCTTGCATGTGCATGCATACAAAGGGCACATCCAAAAGGGCCACTGTTGGTATCATCTCTGGATCCATATCACCGCCACTGATGTCATTAACCATATAAGCACCGAGGTCAACCGCATGGGAGGCTACCAGCGATCGGGTAGTGTCAATCGATACCCACACATCAGGATATGTTGAATTAAGGTAGGAGATAGCAGGAGAGATTCGTTCCAACTCAATATCTAAAGAAACCTGTAGCGATCCGGGCTTGGTAGTTTGTCCACCTACATCAATAATATCAGCGCCCAGAGAAACCATCTCATCTATTCGCTTAAAAATTAAATCAGTTTGTTGCAAGCTGCTGGCCTTGTAGAAAGAATCATCAGTACAATTGATGATGCCCATGACAAGTGCTTTTTCAGACTTTAGTTGCCTTCCCCTTGAATTAAGTGTAATCATGTTGATTCCTTTACTATTTTTGCCTGCATAGGTTGTAAAATTGAACTAAATTTATCTAAAACTAGGCTGAAAGGATTTTTACTTAAGAATAGCATGGATTCCACAAACATACAATACGATAGGGCAGTAAACTCCTGCAAAGATATTTTCTTAAAAAAGACCCGTGATTATGGCACTTCATGGAGGTGTCTGAGGATTATATCCATCACAGATCAAATCTACATCAAGGCAAAACGCATACGGACAATACAAGAACTCAAAACCCAAAAAGTAGGTGATGATATCAATGCTGAATTTAGGGGTATTGTCAACTATGGTGTGATTGGCTTAATCCAACTAATCCTAGGAGATGCTGAGGTTGATGAGTTGGATCCTGCTGATGTAGATGTAAAATATAATCAACAAATTATTGCAGTAAGAGAAACTATGCTGGATAAAAACCATGATTATGGTGAAGCATGGAGAGAAATGAGCCAAGAAAGCTTTGTTGATCTGATCATCATGAAACTAAGCAGGATCAGGCAAATTCTTGCAAACGACGGAAAAACTATCATGAGTGAAGGCATTGACGCCAATTTTACAGACATTATCAACTATGCAATCTTTGCACTTATTCTGATTGAAGAAAACAAATCAGGACATACCGCTTAAGTTTTTATTTATGAAAACTGCACTTCGTGTTTCTAGAATAATCGTAGGAGTTTTATTCATTTTTAGCGGCTTAATCAAGGCCAATGATCCGATGGGACTTAGCTATAAAATGCAGGAGTTCTTTGAGATCTGGGGAATGGGTTTTCTTGACCAATACACACTGGCATTTTCAATCATGATGATTTCATTTGAAATTATCGCGGGGGTAGCGGTTTTACTCGGCTGGCAGTTCAAGCTTTTCAGCTGGTTACTTTTTCTTTTGATTATATTTTTTACTTTTCTAACTGGGTATGCGGTTTTTTCAGGAAAAATAAAAGAATGCGGTTGTTTTGGCGATTGCATCAAGCTTACCTCAAATCAATCTTTTACAAAAGACCTCATCCTTTTCTTCATCATCGGATTTCTCCTCATCAACAAGGATAAAATTCGAGCATTATCAAGCACGATTGTTTCTGTGACAATTTTATTGTTGGTGACTATTGGTTCGGTTTGGATACAATTTCACGTACTAAAACATCTCCCAATCGTTGATTGCCTTCCTTACAAAAAAGGAACCTTGATTCCTGAAAAGATGAAAGCCCCCGCTGGATCTATTCCAGATAGTACAGTGATCAACTTTGTGTATATAAAGCAAGGAAAAGAAATTGAATTTGATGCAGAGCATTTTCCTGAAGACTTCAATGAAACAGATTACACATTTGTAAAGCGATATGACAAACTGATTAGAGAAGGAAACGCAATACCAGAAATCAAGGATTTTGTTATTCTTTCACTTGGTGGTACAGATACCACCACCGCCATATTAACCCATCCCGGAAATATATACGTACTTTTTACATTGTCAATTAAAAATGATGCTCAGAGTTGGCTTACTGATGCTGCAAGAATTTATAAACAAGCTGAAGCAAAAGATATCCCAATGATTGCAGTCAGCTCAGATGCTGAGAACTTACTATTTGAACTAAAAAAGCAATCCCTCAACATCCCAGTATACAAAGGTGATTTGGTGGCGATTAAAACAGCTGCCCGCTCTAATCCAACACTTTACCTACTTGATCAAGGAAAAATACTTGGGAAATGGGGGAAAAGCGACTTTAGCAAAGTAGAAATTAAATAAATACTTTTCAGTTTATCTGGTGATTCTCCCTGCTTGAAATTGCTCAAATTTTTCTTAAATTGAAGTAGGTTTTTTCATCCTTAAATCTAGGTTTATGAAAAAAGTATCAGATATCTTCAAAAGAAAGGGCTCAATCAACGTTGCGGTAAGTTCAAACACTCCTGTATTTGATGCACTAAAGTTAATGGCAGAAAAGAATATTGGTTCTGTTGTTGTGATGAATGAAAATAAATACCTTGGCTTATTTACAGAAAGAGACTATGCAAGAAAGGTGATTTTGCATGGCAAGAACTCAAGTAAACTCAACGTTGGTGAAATCATGTCAGAATACCTCCCGAAGGCATCACCGAATTCCACGTTGGAGGAATGTATGGAGATGATGACCAACCACAACGTTCGCTATATCCCTGTTTTTGATAATGAGGAATATGTTGGTGTGATCAGCATCATCGATGTTGTGAAAGAAACCATTATGGACCAAAAAGACACCATCGAAAACCTCAAAAGTTATATTCATTTTGCAGGATAATATTTTATGTTAATTTTTCAACGTAGATATCCTAAAATCGAAAAATGTTGGTTTAATTGCGGTATGAAAAAAATTATACCCTGCTTCCTTATTGCATTAGTGCTTACTGTTATCTCTGTATCAGCACAAGACAATTCAAGTTCCTATTCAACTGCAGTTGGGGTGAAATTTTATCCTGGATCCATTTCTGTAAAGAAGAGTATTGATGGCAATAAGTATGTTGAGGGACTGGCCGCTTTTTGGAATAAGGGATTTCGCGCAACTGCTTTGCTGGAATTTCATAATGACTTTAACAATGCACCAGGATTAAGATGGTATTATGGAGCAGGTGCACACCTTGGTGCATACAACTCAAAAAATTATAATGGAAGTACCCTGATTGGCATTGATGGTGTACTGGGATTAGATTATAAAATTAATGGAGCTCCACTGAACATATCCCTAGATTGGCAACCTTCATTCGAATTTGGTCAAGGACCCGGATTTGAAGGGTGGGGCGGTCTCGGCGTCAGATATACATTTTAAAGACTTAGGCAATTACAACCTCTTTTACAACCTGCTCACCCATGCTTTCGTTTACGCGCTGAAGGATTAAATCTTTTTGAAAGACGAGCTCATTTTTCAGTGGGGCAACTGAGGTATAAATAAATAAAGTGCCGTTGCGGATTTCTATCTTGTCTGTGAATTTTGCAATCGTTGCTCCCATGATCTTAGCCCAATGGTCTTCAATCTGTAATGACTGTATATCATGCTTGATTCTACTTTTCTCAAGAAATCTTTTTAAGGCAACACCAAGCGAAATAGCATCTGACATAAAACTATAGTTGAATAAGTTGAAAAGGTAAACCGATCTCATCCATCGATGATTGAACTCTTTCGTGATGGGTATCTGTCAGAATTACCTGACCATTGTTCTTGACACAGACCCATTCGAGTAACCGTTTCAATCTCTCTTGATCAAGCTTTTCAAAAATATCATCAAGCAACAGGACTGGCTCAAAGCCAAAGTGCTTTTTCAAGGTAACAAATTCAGCAAGCTTTAAAGCGAACAACAAACTTTTTTTCTGTCCCTGAGAAGCGCTTTGCTTGAAGGGAAGGTTGTTTACATTGATATCAATATCATCCCTGTGAACCCCAATGGATGTTCGTTGCAACATGATGTCCTTGCCCCGTGCATTTATCAAATCCCTTCTGAAGGACTCAACCGTTGTGGAAGGTTGAAAATTAATTGTTGGAACTTCATGTCCATGCGCGATGTAAGTGAATAAATCAAGTACATCTCCAATAAAAAGAGATAAGAATTCAGTCCGCTTGCTGAGTATAAAAATACCCGATTCAAGCAATTGCTGATCAAAAGAGTCGATAAGGAGATGATCCACCTGACCATGACTGACAGCAATATTCTTAAGGTATCGATTGCGATCTTGCAGACACTTGTTATAGCGAATTAACTGAGTCAGGTATTCGTGGTTAAGTTGCGATAGCATCGTATCGAGGAATCTTCTTCTTTCTTCACTCCCCCCGGTTATCAATACTACATCATCAGGGGCTATGAAAACAACAGGAAATTGTCCGATGTGTTGGGAAAAAGGGGTCACTTGCTCCTGATCGCACCACAACTCTTTTTTATTATTTTCCCTCAGGATTAAAGAAACGGCAACCTCGTTGTCTTTTCGATCAAACCCACCAGTGATGTTAAAGCCCTGTGAGCCCAGCTCAACTGAAAGTCCGTCGGTCTTATTAAAATAACTCTTTGTAAAACAGAGGTAATACACAGCGTCCAATAGGTTTGTCTTACCAACCCCATTGAGTCCGCAAATGGCAGTCACCCTATTATCAAAAGCAAAAGAGGAGGCATGATAATTCCTAAAATGGGTTAGACGGATATGTTTGATGCTAAACAACATGTGGGATAAATGTAAAAATACAGCATGTAGGTAAAATTAACCGGTATAACTGCCTTTATGTAAGAGTTTTATCATTTTCGCACTATATTTGCCAATCTTTCAGAATTAGAATCTTTATTCGATATGGGGCCTACAAAATTTACAAAAGAGACCTACCTATACTGGTATGAAATGATGCTGCTACTCCGCAAATTTGAGGAGAAGACTGGACAGCTTTATGGCATGCAGAAAATTAGGGGGTTTTGCCATTTATATATTGGTCAAGAAGCATTGGCTGCTGGTTGCATGACAGCAACAAGGCAGGAGGATCCCTTTATCACGGCCTACCGTGACCACGGACTCGGACTTGCCAAAGGAATGACTGCGAATGAGTGTATGGCTGAGCTGTTTGGAAAAGCAACAGGATGCTCTAAAGGAAAGGGTGGGAGCATGCACTTTTTTAGTGTTGAGAAATATTTCTTTGGGGGTCACGGAATTGTTGGAGCCCAAATAGGTACAGGAGCAGGACTTGCATTTGCTGAACAGTACAGAGGAACAGATAATGTTTGCCTAACCTTTTTCGGTGATGGTGCAGCCCGTCAGGGAATTTTGCACGAAACCTTTAACCTTGCAATGCTTTGGAAACTTCCGGTCATCTTCATCTGTGAGAACAACCATTACGCAATGGGCACCTCAGTGGAAAGAACTTCGAATGTTACAGATATTTATAAATTGGCGGATGCATACGATATGCCTGGTGATATGGTTGATGGCATGAGTCCAGAAGCCGTTCACGATGCCGTGGCTAGAGCAGTGAAAAGAGCAAGGGAAGGTGGTGGACCAACATTGCTTGAAATGAAGACCTACAGATTCAAGGGGCACTCCATGAGTGATCCTCAGAAGTATCGCTCCAAAGATGAACTTGAAGAATACAAAGGCAAAGACCCGATTGAAACAACCAAAGAAAAACTCCTTACATCTTTTGGTGTAACTGAAGGAGATATTGAAGTAATCAACGACAGGATTAAACAAGTAGTTGATGAAGCGGTTCGTTTTGCAGAAGAAAGTCCTTGGCCTGATGATAGCGAATTGCTGAAGGATGTTTATAAACAAGAAGACTATCCTTTCATTGTAGATTAATCTTTTAATTTTTTATATGTCTGAAAAAAAATCACACGAATCAACCGATCAAGAAGTAGCAAACAAAGCAATCGGTTTCTGGCAAAAGAACAAAAACATGATCATCGCTGTCTCAGCAATTGTATTGCTTGTCGTTGGTGGTTATTTTGGCTACATGAATTTTATCCAACTGCCTAGACAACAAAAGGCAAGTGAAGAAATGTTTGCAGCCGAGAAAAATTTTAGAATTGATTCTTTTTCGTTGGCGCTAAACGGAAATGCATCTGTAGCAGGTTTCGTTAAAATTATCAATAAGTACGATGGGACCCCAGCAGCCAATCTTGCAAAACTATATGCAGGCGAATCATATCTGCATTTGGGTGAATTCCAAAAAGCGGCAGACATGTTAAAAGACTTCAATGCAGACGGTGCCAAACAGGTTGAGGCTAAGGCTGAAGGACTTCTTGGTGATGCATATGCTGAACTTAAGAAAAATGATGACGCCATTACCCATTATAAAAAAGCAGGCAGCCTGTTTGAAGAAGACCAAGCGATTTCTTCAGAATACTTATTTCGTGCAGCTTTGCTGAGTGAGATAACTGGAAACAACGAACAAGCAATTGAGCTTTATCAACAACTAAAGGACAAATACCCAAGAACTGAAAAAGGGTTTGTTGTAGACAAATACCTTGCTAGACTTGGCGCAACCAAATAACTTCTGTTTATGTCTTCATCAGGACTCAATACAAAATTATCAACAGGCACTTTTACAATCAAAAGTGCCTGTGTTGTTATTGTCAAAACAGAATGGAACGCTGATATCGTAGATGCGCTTGAAGCAGGGTGCAGGCAACACCTTATTCATGAAGGACTATCCAACATCCTGACCATTACCGTACCAGGCGCAGTTGAAATACCCTTCGCGATCAGAAAGTGTTGGGAAAAATTAAAGTACCGGGATCTTCGTCCGCATGCCTTTATTGCTTTAGGAGCAGTCATCAAGGGAGATACTCCGCACTTTGACTATGTGAACAAGATAGTAGCAGATAGCATAACCCAGCTCAATCTCACACTGCCCGTCCCTACCATATTTGGAGTACTTACTGTAAATACCGAAGAACAGGCCAGGGAGAGAATAGGGGGCAAACATGGGCACAAAGGAAGAGAAGCAGCAGACGCGGCAATCAAAATGATGTCCATTTCTTTACAAATTGATCAATCGACCCAAAAAGCATAAACATCCCCATGAATGTACATGTGTTTATCCCATGTTTTGTAGATCAGCTCTATCCTGATGCGGGATTTAACACCATCAAAGTACTAGAAAGGGCCGGTTGTAATGTGATTTATAATCCAACACAAACCTGCTGCGGACAACCCGCTTTCAATGCTGGATATTGGGGTGAAGCAAGAGAGGTTTGCAATAAATTTATTGCTGATTTTTCTGATGCAGAATATGTAGTTGTTCCCAGTGCCTCATGCACCGGTTTTGTAAAGAATTACTATTCGAAAATATATGACAACGCGACTAATCAAAAAAACATCAAAGCTTTACAGGCTAAGGTTTATGAATTGACTGATTTTCTGGTTAACGTTTTAAAAATAGAAGATCTAGGCGCGTCATTTGAGGGAAAAGCTACCTACCATGATTCATGTGCCGCACTGCGTGAATGCAAGATAAAGTCTGAGCCCAGGAAATTATTAAACAATGTAAAGGGACTTGAATTGATAGACTTACAGGACAATGAAACCTGCTGTGGCTTTGGCGGAACTTTTGCCGTGAAATTTGAAGCAATTTCAGTAGCCATGGGGGAGCAGAAAGCCCAGCATATCATCAATACCAAAGCAGATTATCTGATCTCTACTGACCTCAGTTGTCTCATGCACATCGGAGGAGTGTTAGGCAACCAAGGACTGCCTATACGCTCTCTGCATATCGCAGATGTTTTGGCAAGTGGCTATTGATACCTTATCATTCAAAATTTTTTATACCTATGGCATACTGGCTCATTAAATCAGAACCCTTTAAGTACTCCTGGGATCAGTTCGTAAAAGACGGTTCTACGTTTTGGGATGGCGTGAGAAATTATGCAGCAAGGAACAACCTTAGGTCAATGAAAAAGGGAGACCTCGCTTTCTTTTATCATAGCAATGAAGGAATGGAAGTGGTGGGAATAGCTAAAGTGATAAAGGAATCTTACCAAGACCCAACTACCCCCGAAACCGCTTGGCTTGCGGTAGATTTTAAGCCCCATAAAAAGTTAAAAAAAAGCGTTACGCTTGCCGAAGTTAAAGCAACTCCTGCCTTGGCCAATATGGCCCTCATCAGACTGGGTAGGCTATCAGTTCAGCCTGTTCTTGAGACTGAATGGAACCTAATTTTGAAGATGGCGGGGGAGTGACCCCTGTCTAATTTTTCGGCATAACAAGTGGATAAATCATAGGCATTTCTTTCATTGAAATACGGCCAAATTTGGGTAAATTTGGTAGCAACTAATTTGTTAACAAAGGCTCATTTTTTTGCAATAAAATGGACGAACAGATCATCCCAGAACAGACAAGCGACAACAACAGAATAATCTCAATTAACATCGAAGAGCAGATGAAAGCTGCCTACATCGATTACTCCATGAGTGTAATTGTAGGAAGAGCACTCCCTGATGTTAGAGATGGACTAAAACCAGTACACAGAAGGATACTCTATGCCATGAATGAGTTGGGTATGGACTATAACAAACCCACCAGAAAATGCGCAAGGATAGTTGGTGAGGTATTGGGTAAGTTCCATCCACACGGTGATACTGCAGTATACGACTCACTGGTGAGAATGGCACAGGAGTGGAATACACGATATCCAACGATTGACAAACAAGGTAACTTCGGATCGCCAGATGGAGAAGGACCCGCTGCAATGCGTTATACAGAAGCAAGGCTTCAACGACTAGCAGGATATATGATGGATGATATCGACAAAGAAACAGTCGACTTCCAATTAAACTTCGACGACTCGCTTGAAGAACCTACAGTACTCCCAACAAAAATTCCTCATCTGCTGATTAACGGAAGTAGTGGTATCGCTGTGGGTATGGCTACCAATATGCTTCCACACAATCTCTCTGAAGTGATTGATGGCTGTATCGCTTACGTAGATAATCCTGAAATTACCATCGATGAGCTCATGCAGTTTGTAAAAGCTCCTGATTTTCCAGGTGGAGGAATCATCTTTGGTATGGAAGGCATCAAAGCAGCAATGCATACAGGAAGAGGAAGGGTAGTGCTGAGAGGAAAGGTATCCATTGACACCAAGGCAAATGGCAGGGAACAAATAGTCATCAACCAAGTTCCTTATCAAGTAAGCAGGGATGTGCTGACATCAAGAATCGGTGCACTTGTAATCGAAAAAGTAATTGATGGCATCACTCACGTAAACAACGAATCAAACGAAAGCGAAGGAACGCGTATTGTGATCGACATCAGAAAAGATGCCGTTGCCAATGTAATCGTTAATCAGCTTTATAAGTATACAGACCTACAGACATCATACGGCATAAATAATGTTGCGTTGGTAAAAGGTAGGCCCCGCATACTCAACCTGAAAGACCTTATTTCATCGTTCATTGAATTCAGACATGAAGTTGTTGTAAGAAGGGCTCAATACGAACTCAAAGAAGCCGAAAAGAAAGCACACATCCTTCAAGGGTATTTAATTGCGCTTGATAACCTGGATGCGGTAATTAAACTCATTCGAAATGCTCCAAATCCTGAGCAGGCAAAAGAAGGCTTGATCCGTGAATTTGAAATGAGTGAAATACAAGCGAAGGCAGTACTTGAATTAAGACTTCAACGTCTTACCGGTATGGAGATCGATAAGATCAAGGCCGAGTTTGAAGAGATCATGAAAATCATTGCTTATCTAAAAGACCTTCTTTCCGATGAAGGAAAAAGATTTGATCTCATAAAAACTGAATTTATTGAGGTTAAAGACAAATTTGGTGATGCAAGAAAAACAGAGATCACGTATCTCGATAACGAAGTAAGTATTCAGGACCTGATTAAAGAAGAAGATGTTGTCATTACCGTTTCTCACTTGGGCTATATCAAGCGTACCCCAGCCGATGAATTCAGGGCACAAAAAAGGGGAGGCCGCGGTTCAATAGGTGGTAAAACAAGAGAGGAAGATTATATTGAACACCTTTTTGTAGCCTCCACTCACCATACCCTTTTGTTCTTCACCGAAAAAGGAAGATGCTATTGGCTTAAAGTGTATGAAATTCCTGATGGAGAAAAACAAGGAAAGGGCAGAGCCATTCAAAACCTCATGCAGCTTCCGCAGGATGATAAGATTAGAGCAATCATAGACGTAAAAAATCTTCAAGATGAAGAATTTGTAAATAGTCATTATATCGTACTATGTACAAAACAAGGAATCATCAAGAAAACCGATCTGGCAGATTTCAGCAGGCCAAGAGCAAATGGGGTTAACGCCATCACCATTGTTGAAGGCGATCAACTCTTAAATGCAAAATTGACCGATGGAAATAGTGAAATCATGCTGGCTGTAAAATCAGGACGTGCTATTCGATTCCCAGAGGCAAAGGTTAGGTCTACCGGAAGAGGTGCTATCGGTGTATCTGGTATTGAAGTTGATGACACTACAGACGAAGTGGTAGGAATGATTTGTGTAAACGTGGAAGATAAAACCAGAACAGTACTGGTGGTGTCTGAAAAAGGATATGGAAAAAGAACACCTATTGAAGAGTACAGGGTAACAAACAGAGGTGGTAAGGGTGTCAAAACCATCAGCGTAACAGAAAAAACTGGTAAATTGGTAGGTATTCTTGATGTAACCGAGAAGGAAGATCTGATGATTACCTGCGTATCAGGAATTACCATCAGGATGGCTATCTCTCAAATCAGTGAGCAAGGTAGGGCTACCCAAGGGGTGAAGTTGATTCGATTGGATGATGATGACCAAATAGCAGCAATTACTCAACTTGATGAAGAAGTAATTCCAGAAGAAACCATAACAGATACCGAACCACCAGCTGCTGAAAACACAGAAATCTGATTATTTTAAATACAACACAATGAGAAAAATTCTTTTCATTTTAATGGCAATTACAGGTTTTATTACGGCTACAGCCCAAAACTTGACTAAAATCAAGACTTCCATAACTGATAAAAAGTTTTTGGAAGCCAACACAGCAATTGATGAGTTGTTGAAAGTTCCTAAATACCAGAAAAATCATGAGGTCTATTATCTAAAAGCAAAAGTTCTCAGTGGCATAGAAAGTGATCCGGCATTGAGAAAGGATTACCCAAACTTTAGAATGAAAGCCTTGGATGCTATTAAAAAGGCAATGGAAATTGAGAAGAATGAAACCATGATGTTGCTGTCCATCGATAAATATGAACCGATAGTTTCCCTATACACTGGAGGTTTTGAGGAAGCTGCAGATCATTATAACAACTCAAGGTATGAAGAGTCTTACAGCACTTTCAAAGAGTCTAGTGCTGCTGGTGAATATATTTTTAGCCAGGGGTGGGGTTTATATAAACTTGATACAACACTGACTTTATATCTCGGACTATCAGCTTTAAATTCAAAAAAAGAGGACGAAGCAGTAGGGTACTTCACCAAATTGGCTGACGAAAATATCGGAGGAACACCTGATAGAGCAACACCATACAGATTTCTTGCCAAATATTACTACGATAAGAAAGATGAGGCCAAGATGAAAAAATACATGGATGCCGGACTCAAGCTGTATCCCCAAGATGATTATCTGCCTCAACTTATGGTAGAGAATGTTCGGGATAAGAATGATATGGCGCTTCTACTCAAGACCTATGAAGAATTGCTCGCACTAAATCCGGAATCATTTGACTTAATCTTTGAATATGCTGCCGAATTATTTGGTGAAACGCATGTCTCAGAATCTTCAAAAAAAGCTGCCAACTACCAAGAACAATGTTTGAAGATAGAGGGCTTGTATGAAAAGGCACTTAGCCTTAAACCAGATTCATACATCACCATGCTTTCACTTGGCAAACATTTCTACAACCAAATGTTGTTTATAGAGGAAGATCTTTACAAAATAAAGGGACAAGGTCCGGACCAAACAAAAAAGCGAGCAGAGATTTCAGCTGCCATAGATGCCCTAGGGATCAGGGCAATACCACAACTTGAAGCTGTATTTAACTATTACGATAAGCTGGGTAAATTAAAAGTGAACGACCGCTCAAACTATAAATCAGCTTGTACTTTGTTGACGTACTGCTACAACATGAAAAAAGACAAAGCAAAGGCAGATTTCTATCAAAAGAAATACGATGAAGCTGATGCCGCACATCAATAAATTATTCTAATTCCTTAACCAAAAGAGAGAAGCCTTCCGCTTTTCTCTTTTTTATTTTAGCAACGATGTCACTTCAATTAGGCAGACAATCATTCGGGGATCCTTCTAACCGAGGGAATGTATTGACAAGGTTAGAGGCAAGGGCGCTTTTACATGACTGGGTCAAGAATGATAGGCTGAAGCTCCATATGGAACAAGTTGGCGGACTCATGGCGGCCTGGGCTAAGAAAACTCTAGGTCTTGATCAAGAGGAAACCTGGAAATGGGAAATGGCCGGTTTATTGCACGACGCGGATTGGGATCAATGGCCAGACCAGCATTGCAAGAAGATTATCGAATATCTGGAGGAAAAAGCCGTAGATCCTGAAATCATTCGAGCAATCGCTTCACATGGTCATCTGCATTTTGGGGTAGAACCAGAAACCAGGATGGATAAAATGCTTTATGCATTCGACGAACTTTCTGGTTTAATTCATGCATATTCATTAATGCGACCAGGTGGTTATGAAGGCATGGAACTCAAGGGCGTGCTCAAAAGATTAAAAGAAAAAACCTTTGCTGCCAATGTAAGCAGAGATGATATCCGAGATGCATGTGAAAGGGCAGCTGTTTCTTTAGAGAACCTGGTTGTGTTCATTATCGAACACCAAGGGAAGAGCAAGAATCAAGCAACTGATTAAAGGAATCAAACTCTCTTTAATTCTATTTAACATAATATAAATTATAAGTAGAATTATACTGTCATTCCATCTGGAGAGAAACCAGATGCGAATACAATCCATTGCTAATCAGCAACTCATCATGGGTACCCGATTCTTTCACCACACCTTTGTCTAGCACAAAAATCTTATCGGCATTGCGAACGGTAGATAAACGATGAGCAATCACAATCGAAGTTCGGTTCTTCATGAGGTTATCTAAAGCCGACTGAACAAGCTGTTCACTGGCAGAATCCAATGAACTGGTTGCTTCATCTAAAATCAAAATTACCGGGTTTCTGAGTATTGCCCTGGCTATGGCAATCCGCTGTCGTTGTCCACCTGATAACTTTACACCTCGCTCGCCAACAATCGTCTCGTATTTCTCTGGAAAAGCCTCTACAAACTCTGAGGCAAAGGCTTTTTCAGCCGCTTCTCTTATTTCCTCATCCGTAGCATCAATCTTTCCGTAAGCAATGTTTTCCCTAATCGTACCGCCGAAAAGCAGGATATCTTGGGGAACATAGGCCATCTTGGCTCTTAAATCATTGATAGACAGATCATTAATAGAAATCCCATCAAAACTGAGGCTTCCCTGATCTGGTTTAAAAAATCCTAGAATCATAGAGGCAATCGTTGATTTTCCTGCACCGCTGGGTCCAACCAAAGCCACCTGAGTGCCTGCTTTGATATCCATCGTTACAGAATCCAATACGGTTACATCAGATCTTGAGGGATAAGAAAAGCCTACACCTTTAAATGAGATATCACCACTTAATCTACTGATAACCTGATTACTAGTTGATATTGATATCGTTGATTCCGGGGTTTCATTCAGCAGCTCACGAACCCTTTGGGTGGCCCCAAGGGTCTTTTGGAAGCTGCTGTAAATATCAGCAAATCCAGCCATGCTTCCCCCTATAAAAGAGGTGTACACCACAAAAGCTGTAAGGTCTCCAAAAGTCAATTCCCCAGTTTGGAGCAGACCAACGCCATACCAAACAACCAGCACGATCGCACCAAATAAGCTAAAAATCATGATGGAGATGAAAAGTCCTCTCGTTTTACCATTGGCAACCGAAAGGGCAACAACCTTATCTAGACTTTTACGGTATCGGTTTGTTTCAAAAATCTCGTTGGTGAAGGCCTTTACACTGGCAATGCCCGAAAGCGTTTCTTGTACTATAATGTTAGAGTCGGCCAGATTATCCTGCGCCTTGCGTGAAAGTTTGCGGATATACCTACCAAATATTACGGCGGTGACCACCACGATTGGGATCACGGAGAGCATGATTAAGGTAAGCTTTACCGATATAAACAGGATAAGCCCTATGCCAATAAACAAGGTGAGCACCCCTCTGATCAAATCAGCGAGTATGAACGTGACTGCATCTTGAATCTGAGACAGATCAGATGAGATTCTACTCGATAATTCCCCAACCCTTCGCTCTGAAAAAAACTGCATGGGCAAGCGGATCAAATGGCCATATAGGTCGTATCTGAGGTCTGCCAATGCCTTCTCACCCACTTGGGTAAATAAATAAACCCGTAAGAAGGATACAA
>CAIXLY010000051.1 GCA_903920455.1 uncultured bacterium
CTACCTAACGGGAAAAGGCTAATGCGCAACGGCGTAGGCATCAAAAAAGACGGCACGGTATACTTTGCAATCTTGGAATTAAGCTACAGGGAATTTGCCCAACATTTTAAAGAACAGGGCTGCATCAATGCAGTTTCCCTGAGTGAGGGCGAGGCGGAAGTATGGCAGGTACAATCAAATAAAATATACCACTCCTTTGGGCCAATGATATCTGCAGAATAATTAATGCGAAAATTAGTCGACTCAAACTTTCAAAAACAACTTCTGCTTGTAAAGAAAATAGAGAAATCCGACTTTTAAACAGACTAGACCGATAGACAGTATAAAAGCATCAAATTGAGGGCCAGCAAGAGCACCCAACCAACCAAATATGGACTGTGTGGTGTTGTCCCAATCAATGAATTTAACTGACATATAGATAAGGATGGAATTCATGCCAATAACCTTGAACAAGATTGCCCACCGCTGATAACCAAGTACGTCAATGATATAATAGAATAAAGACAGCAGCAGCAAACTCAATCCACCAGCTTGCATGACAAAGGAGCTACTCCATAGATTTTTGTTAATCGGAAAATCAATATTCCAAAGCTGTGCTACTCCTAAAAACACACCCCCCATGGTAGCCATGTAAAGCGCTTTTAGGCTTTTTGATTGATGTCCATTTTTTAGCATGTCGCCAACAATAATTCCTAATAACCCTGTGCTTATGGCTGGAATAGTTGAAAAGAAGCCCTCCGGATCATGCGTTGTTCGATAAAGCTTTCCCGGAACAATAAAGCGATCTATATAAGAAGCAAAGTTTCCTTCCATCGTCAAATCACCATGAGGAAATCCAGGAGCAGCATTAAACTTCAACACCAACCAATAGCCAACGATCAGTGATACAAACCAAATTAACTGGCTAAGTTTATTAGCGTACAGATAGATGATATTCGCAAAAAGATACGCTAATCCAATTCTGCCCAACACAGAGGCAAACCGAATTTCACTAAATGGCTTTATTACTTCAAGTCCATTATTATATACCACGCCCAAGAAAACTAATGCCAACGAACGCTTAACTACCATGAACAAGACGCTGCCTTTTGTCTTGCCTGCCTGCAGTTTTCGTTCTTGTGAATACGGTGTTGCAACACCCGCAAGAAATAAAAACAATGGGAAGATTAGATCATAAGCGGCAAATCCGTTCCAGTCAGGATGAGAAAGCTGAGTGGATAATGTACCCAAAAAGGAAGATCCAGTTGCAGTATATAGTGAATGAATAATTTCAGCGCCACCCATTATCCAAAGCATATCAAACCCCCTCAATGCATCCAAAGAATAAAGACGATTATAATTATTTACTTGATTCATATTGAAATTTCGCATGAGTAATTTTATGCTGATTACTCAGTAATCACGAATGTATTAAAATGCCTGCACTTTTCAGTATACATGGGAATTACAATCACTGATGATCAATTTACCTGAAATGTATCACCACTCAAACGATATGTCTTTCCAGCTTTTGTCTCCCTCACAATTAATTTATCGCCATAACTAACATACAAGTCAGCCCCGGCTAATGATTTTATCTCGCATGATTCAAGCTTCCCGCCTTTCCATGAAATGCTTACCTCAAAACCCCCACGTGCTTTTAATCCACTTACGTGACCATTGGCCCATACAGAGGGAAGCGCAGGAAGCAGTTGAATAACATGGCTATCTCTTTCTTTAACATGACTTTGTAAAAGCATTTCAGCAATACCTGCTGTACCTCCAAAATTTCCATCGATCTGAAATGGAGGATGCCCGCAAAAAAGATTCTCATAGGTTCCGCCAGCATCAGACATATTAATACCGGTATTATAAATTGGGCGCAGCAAGTTGTTAAACAGCTTGTATGCACGATTACCGTCTTTAATTCTAGCCCAGAAATTTATTTTCCAAGCAAGAGACCAGCCAGTTCCAATATCCGTTCTCCCATCAAGACTTTTTCTTGCAGCCGCTGCAAGTGCAGGAGTTCTCTGAGGGTCAATACCATTCCCCGGATGAAGTGTATAGAGATGAGATACATGCCTGTGTGTGGGTTCGGTCTCCTTGAACTCTTCTCTCCACTCCATCAACCGACCATCCGAACCAACCTGAGGTGGGGCAATATTTTGTAAGGCAACATCAATTTTAGATAGCAACGGATCTTTATTTGCCAATACTCCAGATGCGGCCAATACATTTGTAAATAATTCACGGATAACTTGTTGATCGTGTGATGGGCCCATACTAATTTGGGCTATCGAACTATCAGGTGCAACAAAAGCGTTCTCAGGAGAAGCTGCTGGACCAGAAACAAGTTTGCCAGTAGCAGGATCTTTTACCAACCAATCAAGATAAAAACGAGATGATTCAAGCATGATAGGATAAACGCGCTCCAAATATTTTTTGTCAAGTGTATAGCTATAATGATCCCAGAGATGCTGACACAACCATGCTCCTGCCCCTAGATGCATTCCCCAACTAGGATGTTCTCCTGGAGCAGTGAATCCCCAGACATTTGTAATGGGATGAATACACCATCCCTTCGCCTTATACTGCACCTCTGCCGTTTTCTGTCCTGGCTTCACCAAAGACTCAACCAAATCGGTCAATGGGCCATGACATTCCTCCAGATTGGTTAAGTCGGCAGGCCAATAGTTCATTTGAATGTTGATGTCAGTATGATAATCACAGTTCCAAGGTGTTTGTATCGTATTCGCCCACATGCCCTGAAGGTTGGCAGGCAGTGATCCCTGGCGTGATGAAGAAATCAACAGATATCTTCCAAATTGAAAATAAGTCTGCTGCAAGCGAAAATCATTAGGATTAATCACTTGATTTCTCAATCTAACATCGGTGGGTATCGTATCGAGATCATTGGGAGATAAATTCAATTTAACTTGACTAATCAGCGAAGCATAATCTTCAGTATGCGCTTTCAACAGCTCCTTATATGGTGTAGATGCAGCCTGGGCAAGTTGATTCATGGAAGTGATCTTTGGATCAGCACCTACAAATGTTGGATATTCTTGTTTGTAATCTGTTGAAGCGGTCAAAAGTAACAACACCTCGTCGGCATCTTCTACTTTCATCAACCCATTTGAAAATGTTACTGATCCACCTTTTGAAATTGCCTTAAGCCTAGCTGCATATTTCATCCCATCGCCGCCTTTACCATTGCTTAGCGTACCTGTCATGAGCAAATGATCAGTCTCAGTTGTTATTTGAAATCTTTCAGGCCTATCAAGACGACTAGTAAAACTTAAAACCCCTTTCTTGTCTGCAGTTAATCTCATTACCAATACACGCCCTGGATTACTTGAAAAAATCTCTCGCTTAAATTGAACGCCATCTTGCTGATAGCTTACTGTAACTACCGCCCTATCTAGATCCAACTCACGGTGATAATTGGTGTATTCCGATTTTTTACCAAAATCAATCCACAGATCTCCAAGGGTTTGAAAGCAACCAAACGGAACGTTCGCGCCGTTACCATGGCCAGATCCAGCACCTTTACAAACCTGTGTCTTTAAGGTTAAATCCGTTGCCTCTTTATACTTGCCTTGAAATAACAATTCCCTTATTTTATCCAATGAACCAACTGCTTCAGGGTTATTATCGTCATCCGGACTGCCTGACCATAAACTCTTTTCATTAAGTTGAATTCTCTCATAGTTGACATCGCCAAAAACCATAGCCCCAAGAAATCCATTCCCAACAGGCAAGGCCCTTAGCCACTCTTTGTTATTTTCCCATCCATTGACATTATCTTTCACACTGGCATTAGCTGGTTGCTTATACCAAATCCTTACTGGCTCTGTTTTCTGCGCAAAACCAAGTATAGGAACTAGAATGATAATAAGAAGCGTAAATAGATTTTTCATAATAAGCTTTTAAAATAAAGAGTTGTACACCTAACAATAAAATTACTTTCCCGACCAATAATCAATCACAAGAACCTTTTCAAGGTGAGGCTTAAGCACATCCACAAATGCCATGTGGGCCGGATGAGGGAGATAAACCTCCCTGTCTTTTTCAGATTTAAAACTGACAAGAAAACAATGGGTAAAGCCCTGGTCTAATCCCTCTGGACTATTGTTTTTCCCCCACTCAAAGCCTTTGACTTCCTTAATCTTAGAGGGTAAGGCACGAAACGCATCCTCAATTTTTTTTACATCATCGGCACTGCTCGTTGATTTAAAAGAAAATAAAACAACATGTCTTAATTGCTGCTTTGTGTTTGTCTCTGTTTGTGCACTAACGACTGTAGTCATGAAGCATAAAATGAAAAGTAAAGAAATGTATTTTTTCATAGGTAGCAATTTAATCAAACTTGCTCTAATCAATTAGAATTTTACACGCTTTGATGACTTTCAGAATGAGTTGACCAGTTAATTGTGCAATTAACCATGACGTTAAGATAAATGGAAGGATGTGAGGCGTTCAATGGACAGGATATGGATGGTGAATAAAGCCGCTTCTTACCAAAGCAAAGATGGCTTAATCTTTAACGTTGATTGAAAATGGGAAATCTATAAAAATAAATATATAACCAAGTAAGTGAATTTCATTCAAGCACCTCCCTCTTCCCCAATACTTTTTCAATATCCTCTCTATATACAATTTCATTTTTCAATAACAATTCGGCAACTTGAATTAACGCTGCTTTATGGGATAAAAGCAACTGCTTCGTTTTTTCATAACTTTCCGATATAAGTAATCTTACTTCCTCATCAATCATCTTTCCTGTTTCTTCACTATAAGGTTTCATAAACCCATTTTGTGCCAGTCCAGTCGAATCATAAAAACTCACATGGCCTATTTTCTTGCTAAAGCCATAATAAACAACCATGGTATATGCCTCTTTGGTCACTTTTTCTAAATCGTCTAAAGCTCCTGAAGACACCTCGCCAAAAATCAATTCTTCTGCGGCCCGACCCGCAAGCGTAGCACAAAGATGCTCTGTGAATGCAGATTGAGATCGGATACTTTTTTCTTCAGGAAGATACCATGCGGCCCCAAGAGATTTCCCCCGAGGAATAATAGAGATTTTTAATAATGGATCTACATGTTTTAACAACCAACTCGCCACAGCATGACCAGCTTCATGATGCGCAATAATTAATTTTTCTTGTGGAGAGATGATCTTGCTTTTCTTTTCGAGTCCTGCTACAATTCGATCAATCGCTTCAAAAAATTCCGTCTTCCCAATTTTATCTTTTCCTCCTCGTGCCGTAATCAACGCCGCCTCATTGCATATATTGGCAATATCTGCGCCAGAAAAACCTGGAGTCTGAGAAGCAAGGATTTTAATATCTACATCACTATCAAGTAATAAATTTCGCATGTGCACTTTAAAAATCTCCTCACGCTCCCTGATGTTGGGAAGCTCAAGATAAATATGCCTATCAAATCTGCCAGGCCTTAGCAATGCAGGATCCAGCAAATCAGCACGGTTTGTTGCTGCCAAAACAATTACCCCACTGTTGGTATCAAAGCCATCCATTTCAGTAAGCAATTGATTAAGGGTGCTTTCCCTTTCATCATTTGATCCACTGAGATAGGCTCCCTTGCCTCTTGACCTGCCTATGGCATCAATCTCATCAATAAAAACAATACAGGGTGTTCGCTCTTTTGCCGTTTTAAAAAGATCCCGGACCCTCGAGGCTCCGACGCCCACAAACATTTCTACAAAAGCAGATCCTGAAATAGAAAAAAATGGAACCTGCGCTTCCCCAGCAACTGCTTTAGCAAGTAAAGTCTTTCCAGTACCTGGTGGACCAACCAAAATAATTCCCTTGGGAATTTTTGCACCAACTTTAGTGAATTTTTCAGGCGATTTTAAAAACTCAACAATTTCCTTCACCTCCATTTCGGCCTCCTCCAAACCTGCAACATCTTCAAACGTAACAACGGTTTCCTCTTTCTCTATGAGCCTTGCATTAGACTTGCCAAAATTAAAAATTGAAGGACCTCCACCACCAATATTAGACATGCGCCCGGAAAGCATTCTCCAAAGAATGAAAAGTAAAATGAACGGAATAAGCAAGGAAATAATACTTGGAAAAGTATTACTGTATCGTTCATAAGCAATTTCAACACGTTGACTTTCTGGCAGACTTTTTTGAGCTGCTTCCATTTTGTCTTCAAAGGATTCAATGGAGCCTATACTAAACCAATAATGTGGACCTTCCTTGAAAGATTTGTCAAAGTTTTTTTTTAGATCCTTGTTGAATAGTGGATCATTTATTTTTTCCTTTTTGATGAAAACGGTTACTCGTTCATTATTCACAACAATCAGTTTCTCAACCGCACCTCGATCAAGCATATTGGTCTTGAACTGTTGCCAGCTGATTTCTTTGCCGGTAGGTGTGGTATTAAATAACGAGGGCAGAAAAAATAATCCTGCAATCATGAAAATAGCTAGCCAAAAAAATGGAGACTTCCTTGTAGGTGATGGTGAATCAGTTTTTTTTCCCTGATCACGAGAACTTATTTTACCCATGAAATAAATATGGGGATAAAGGTTCTTCGTTTTATTCTGCTAAAACATGATCCGGATTAGAAACAGGCCTGATTTACTTCTGAGATGGAGTATATAAATCAATTGCGTTATATAAAACTATACTTTACAGCATAGATGAAATTCAAGATGGCTTCCCTAACTATACAATCTTGGAACTAAAAGAAACAGAAGTGATCTTCAACGAAGGGGAATTCCATAGGGGAAAAGGCCCTGCGATAAGATTCTTTGTCAGAAAGAATTAGCGTTCTATGTTGGTCAATTGCTCAAACTTGCAGCGCCTGTAAATAAAAAACCCCAGCAATTGCTGAGGTTTTGTGGAGATGGACGGACTTGAACCGCCGACACACGGATTTTCAGTCCGATGCTCTACCAACTGAGCTACATCTCCCCATTGTCTGTAAAGACGGGCTGCAAATATAAAATAAGAGTACCAATCTGCAAAATCTTGATAGTTTTAGGACCTTCCCGGAAATTAGAGCTGAAATCTTCGATCACCCTAGTTTTATAGCGGAATACAGTGCTGCCAGTTACCAGATAAAGCTGAATCGCTTTTGCGTGACATCCGTCACACTGTTTGTTGTTAAGCAAGTGCATATTTGCATCATAAATGAATGAAATGGAAATTGCTGGCTACATCGCATCATTAATCATTGGACTATCACTCGGACTTATCGGAGGTGGCGGATCAATACTCACCGTACCGGTCTTGGTATACCTCTTTGGAATCAATCCGGTATTGGCAACTGCATACTCGCTATTTATTGTTGGGGCAACGAGCCTAATTGGCGCCTTCCCGAAATATAAAAATGGTGAGATTAATATAAAAACAGCAATCATTTTTGGCATCCCCTCAATAATAGCAGTATATCTTACTCGGGCTTTTTTAGTTCCTGCAATCCCCACACACCTCTTCAATCTAGGATCCATCGAAGTAACAAAATCACTGATGATGATGGTCCTTTTTGCACTACTCATGCTTTTCGCATCTGTATCCATGATTAGAAAAAATAAAAATGAAGCCGCAACGATAGAAAAACAAGTGTTCAATTACCCCATGATTATTTTGGAAGGTGCAGTGGTTGGAACGCTTACAGGATTAGTTGGTGCAGGTGGTGGTTTTCTTATCATCCCAGCATTGGTGCTCTTTAGCAAGCTACCAATGAAACAAGCCATTGGAACCTCTCTTTTAATTATTGCCGCAAAATCACTCATCGGATTTACCGGCGACCTTGGAAAACAAACAATGGACTGGACTCTACTGTTATCAATAACCGCACTTGCAATCATTGGAATTTTTATTGGAAATAGTTTCAGTAAAAAAATATCTGCAGACAGCCTGAAACGGGGCTTTGGATGGTTCGTGCTGATCATGGGCATCTATATTCTTATTAAAGAGCTTTTTTTGAATAACTAATTTTAAAATTTTACAGTATGTTTTTCCAACACGTGTATGACAAATCCTTAGCCCAAGCAAGTTATTTCATTGGGTGTCAAAAAGCCGGCGTGGCAGCAGTAATCGATGCGAAGCGTGATGTAGATACCTACATCGAAATTGCAAAGCAAAACAACATGAAGATTACGCATGTCATGGAAACACATATTCATGCAGACTTTCTTGCAGGATCTCGTGAGCTTGCAGCACTCACCGGAGCTAAACTCTATCTTTCAGATGAAGGTGGTCAGGGATGGGAATATGAATTTGACCATGTGGGATTAAAAGATGGCGATAGCTTCATGATGGGTAATCTTAAGTTTGATGTAATGCACACCCCTGGTCATACCCCGGAAAGCATAAGCTTTTTGCTTACTGATACCCCTGCAAGTCCAGAGCCAGTCATGTTCTTCACTGGAGATTTTGTATTTGTGGGTGACGTTGGGCGGCCAGACCTTCTTGAAAAAGCGGCTGGCATGACAGGCACCATGAATGCAGGTGCCCATGATATGTTTAACTCAATCACAAAATTCGACACGCTGCCTGACTATATTCAAGTTTGGCCTGGTCATGGCGCAGGATCAGCTTGTGGGAAAGCACTTGGTGCTGTGCCAAGCTCAACAGTAGGATATGAAAAAATTCGAAACTGGGCATTTCGATTTACCAATGACGAAAATGGGTTTGTAAAATACCTTTTGGAAGATCAGCCTGAACCTCCAAAGTATTTTGCAATGATGAAAAAACTTAACAAAGTAAACCGCAAACTGCTCACCGAAGTCCCAAAGTTGAAACACTTGAGCAATGACGAGATGATGGAGGCAATGGCAAAGGGGATAAAACTCATTGATGCAAGAAACAAAACTGAATTCGCAGAAGGATATATCCCGGGAAGTATAAATATCCAAGGGAATAACTCATTTGCCACCTGGGCAGGGTGGTACATTACCTATGAAGAACCCTTTATGTTACTGGCTGAGGAAAGTCAACTTGATGATCTAACACGCAAACTCATGCGTATTGGATTGGATAATATCCTGGGGCATGTAGCATCCCCGGCATCCTATATTAAAGCAGGTGGAAAACTCGACAAAGTGCAGGTTGTCAATATTGATGAGTTTAAATCAATACTACTTGAACCAAATATCCAGGTCGTTGATCTAAGGGCTGCAACTGAATATAAGAGTGGCCATGTTAAGGGCGCCGATCATGTTTTTGTAGGCACACTTTTGGAGAACCTCGACAAAGTGAGTAAAAGTAAAAAAGTGGTTATTCATTGCCAGGGAGGAGATCGTGCAACCATTGGATATTCTTTACTTGCAAAAGAAGGATATACCAATGTGCTAAACTACGCTGCTAGCATGAACGAATGGATAAATTTAGGGAACCCAGTAGTTTCCTAAACATTGTATTCAACAAATTATACTGGAATATACATCGCACTATTGGCCGACTACACCATATTTCACTAACCAACACCAAATCATCAATATGCTAAATGTCTTCAAAAACCTTTTCTCATCAGCACCAGAAGTAGATTACGCAAAGTTGGTGAACAGCGGTGCAATGATAGTTGATGTTCGTTCCCCTGGTGAATTTAACAGTGGGCACATTAATGGATCAATCAATATCCCACTCGAAGAAATAAAAAACAAATCAGGAGAACTGAAAAAGAAAAACAAAGTCATTATCACCTGCTGCAGAAGTGGTAACAGAAGTGGCATAGCAAAATCAATACTGGATAATCAGGGGATTGAATGTTATAATGGAGGTGCTTGGAATGTGCTAGATCATAAAATTTGATATTGAGAAAGATAATCCTACTCTGGATATCAATGCTATTGGTAGCAACATCCAATGCACAACACCAGGAGCTGGGAGAAAAACCTTCGATCTGGAAAGAAAAAGGGAAGGAAACAGTTGACTCCAACTCACTGCTCTATGCCTTTAAGAAAGGGACCATGAATGGCCACCTTCGATATTTCTTCATGGCTACAAACAATGAAGCAGCCTTGTCAGACTACTACGCAAATGCTGGTGGCGGTGGAATTAAATTCGAAACTTCAAAGTTTAAAGGCCTGCAGCTTGGCATTAGCGGATTTTTTACATTTAATCTTGGCTCATCCAATCTATCAAGGCCTGACCCCATCACAAACCTATCGAACCGATACGAAATTGGACTCTTTGATATTGAAAATCCAAATAAAAAAAGTGACATCAATAGACTAGAGGAGTTTTATTTAAAATATACCGTTGGGGGCAACTTAATCCTTGCCGGCAAACAAATGATTAATACTCCTTTCATCAACCTCCAAGATGGTAGAATGAGGCCTACAGAAGTAAGTGGTATTTGGACCGAAATCAATAGCATCAAAAAGATAAAAATTGAAGGTGGATTGCTAAACCAGATCTCTCCAAGGAGTACAACCAGATGGTTCAGTGTTGGGAAATCTATTGGGGTATATTCAGCCGGATTAAATAAAGATGGCAGCAAATCTGATTACACAGGAAACACCACAACAAAAGGTATTGCTATGTTTGGGATAACCCATAAGCCAAGCAGCAATGTATCACTGAAAGCTTGGAACCTCTTTGTAGAAAATATATTTAATACATCGATGTTACAAATAGACCTTAAAAAAACAATTTCTTCTAGAGGAGATTTTTTAACTGGATTTCAAATTATTCAACAACATAAAATTGGAGATGGCGGAAATAAAACCCTATCCAAAAGATATGTTCAAGATAATATGTCAATCACCTTTGGCGGTAACATTGGTTGGGAAAACAAATCATGGAAAACTTCTTTCAATTATAATAGAATAACAGCAACTGGGCGATACCTCATGCCAAGAGAATGGGGAAGAGACCCATTCTACACTTTTATGTCGCGCGAAAGAAATGAAGGACTTGCTGATGTCAACGCATTTGTATTAAAAGTTGGCTATACTATTCCAAAGACAAATATCAAAACATCAACAGCACTGGGATACTTCGATCTTCCCAACATCAATGATGCGGCAAAAAATAAATATAGTATGCCCTCATATACCCAGCTAAACATCGATATGAGGTATGCGTTTAATGGCTTCTTAAACGGGCTTGGAGTACAGCTTCTGTATGTTTATAAAAACAAACTTGGCAATACCCCTATCGCCACGAAATACATCATCAACAAAGTGAATATGAGTCTTTGGAATTTTGTGTTGAATTATGACTTTTAATCTCCAGCACCCAAGCTATGTGACCAATATCACAATATGATTTATTCGGTTTAGATTACATTTATAAACATATACCTGTTTGCATGATAAACCTGAAAGGAAACTGGATCATTTACTTAATTACCATAGGTGTATTCGTTGTACTCATTAGCGAGGTCGCTGAGACCTCAACTACCCCGAAGAAAGAACTACCTCGAAGTGCTAATAGTGATGAGTGGTCCGCCCCAAGCTTGTTCAGGGATCACCTGCTTGAGGGAGATGAAAGAAAAAAAGTTATTTATGGAGAAGAGCTTATTGCCAACACCGCAAAATATCTCGGCCCTAAAGGAACTATTGCACAAATAACAAACGGCATGAATTGCCAGAATTGCCACTTGGATGCGGGAAAGAAACGATGGGGCAACAACTATGGGGGAGTAAGTGCCAATTACCCGAAATTCCGCGATAGAAGTGGCTCCATAGAAACCGTTTATAAGCGCGTAAGCGATTGTATGGAGAGAAGCCTTAATGGTAAAACATTGGATAGCAGCACCTATGAAATGCAGTCAATGATGGCGTACATCAAATGGGTTGGTCGGGATGTTGAAAAAAATACAACACCCAAGGGCGTTGGCATTATGCCTCCCGAATATCTTGATCGCGCAGCAAGTCCCACCAACGGCAATACGATCTATACAGCAAAATGCCAAAGCTGTCATGGCTCAAATGGAGAAGGCCTAATGGCAGCAGATGGCATGAGCTTTACATACCCACCACTTTGGGGGGCGAATAGTTATAATATTGGAGCTGGGCTATTTCGCCTTTCCCGCCTGGCAGGCTATGTTCGTGATAACATGCCCTTGAACCAAGCATCCCATAAATCACCAGCGCTATCTGACGAAGAATCATGGGATGTAGCAGCATTTATCAACTCACAACCACGTCCTAAAAAAGACCTGTCCCACGACTGGCCAAATATTTCCAAGAAGCCGATTGATCACCCATTCGGCCCCTACACAGATGGATTCTCTGAAGAACAACACAAGTATGGACCATTTAAGCCCATTATTGCCGCTAGGAAAAAATAAAATTTCGCTCAAGTAAATGAAGAGTGGGATTAACATGGGTTAACTTAAAAATAATATCATGAAACACATAACAACCTGCACCTGCTCTTCATGTGAAACCGAATCAATTAGCAAGGCAGAAAGAGAAATTCACGTTTCTTTTTCTGAAAACAGCAGAAGAGATTTTCTGCGAAAGTCAGGAAGATTAGGCCTGGGATTGGGTATTGGGGGTGGATTGATAGGTACTCCTTTAGCGGCATCTGCGCTAAATCAAGAAGATGCAGCCTACAAAAGCCGTTCTATGAATCAAAACAAAGCAGTACAGCATGGCAAAGCCAAGCTGCTGACTTTGCTGCATACAGCAGACATTCATTCACAGCTTAATATTCATGATGAATTCTTTATTGAAAACGAGATCCCTGTATATCGTAAACGTGGTGGCTTTGCTACCCTAAAAAATATGATCAATACACTGCGCAGAGAAAATGCCAGTAACACACTAGTGATTGATGGTGGAGATTGCTTTCAAGGAAGTGGCGTAGCAGCACTAAGCGAAGGGAAAGCCATTGTTCCACTCATGAATAATATTGGATATGATATCATGCTCCCCGGAAATTGGGAAGTAGTCTATGGGAAAGAAATGATGATGAAAGACATGTTCGCATACAATGGAGTAAAAGTATGTGCTAATATGTTTCATGACACCAATGATGAAATGAAGGGAGACCTCATTTTTCCGCCTTATTTCATTAAACAAATTGCAGGAATAAAAATCGGTTTCATCGGGTACAATGACCCACTCACACCAAAAAGACAATCACCGGCCTACAGCGATGGCATCAAGTTCACAGCACCCGAATTGAATGTTTCCAAATACATAAAGATTTTAAAAGAGTATGAACAATGTGATATGGTGTTTTTGCTAACGCACATGGGACTTGCACAACAGGTTGGGCTAGCCAACATGCCACAAGTAACAGGAGTTGATTACATATTGGGTGCAGACACACATGAAAGGGTGAGAACACCGATAGAAGGCAAATACACAAAAGTCACAGAGCCCGGAGCCTTTGGCTCTTTTATTGCAAAACTTGATATCGTAGTTGAAGATGGCGTTGTGAAGGATCATAGCTACCAACTGATGGATGTAGATCCCGAAATATATAAGGAGGATGAGGAAATGAAGCGATTGGTCAATAAAGCACGTGAACCTTACAAAAAAGAATTAAATCGGGTTATAGGAAAAACAAAAACCCCACTGGTTAGGTATTATGTAATTGAAACTCCGATGGACAACTTCATCACCGATGCCATCATGTGGAAGTTCAAGCCGGATATAGCACTCAGCAATGGATTCAGATTTTGCCCGCCGCTTGTACCTGACCCAAAAACATGTGAGGCAGAAATTACGGTAGATTACCTCTGGAATATGTTGCCGGTAGACAGTGAGGCCAAGACAGGAATCATCACAGGGAAACAGCTGTGGGGCTGGATGGAGAAAGAACTTCAAAATGCATTTGCAAAAGATCCGGCGAAACGCTTTGGCGGATGGGTAGTAAGATTCAACGGCATGGAGGTTAATTTCACGATAGGAAATGAACTGGGCAAAAGGGTTAACTGGATAAAAGTAGCAGGCAGCCAGATTGACCTTGAAAAAGAATACAATTTTGTTGCCTGTGAAAGAGAAGGCGACCCCGATACCACAATTTGTAGGGTTGAAGGAGTAAAATCACCAAAAAAATTAGGGGCTACATTACACACGGTTATAGAAGAATACCTAAAAGTGCATTCTCCCATCTCCCCAAAGCTAGAGGGCCGTTGCACTGCAACAGATGCGCCTAATTCTTTACTGACACAACTGATGGGCGTGGGCTACAAATTTAGATAGCACCAATCAAGTAAAATTTATCCAATAGAATTTCATAGAAAGCCGTTAATCCATAAAAGATCTGCTTAACTTGAAAAGACATAAAGAACGAGGCGTTAGAAATAATTATTCAAGATGTCTTACAAGCTGTCTTTTTTATCCTGTCTGGGAATCGTCATTGGCACAATTATAGGAAGCGGAATTTTCATCGTGCCTTCTATTATGATTAAAGTGTTGCCATCTCCACAACTAATCATGTTGGTTTGGGTATTGGCCGGTGTCGTTTCAATAATTGGTGGACTGGTAATTGCAGGCATGGGCAATGTATTTCCTGAAGCAAAGAATTTGCTTGACTACTACCGACTATTGTTCCCTCCTTGGATTTCATACGCCTTTAATTTAGCTTCGAATTGGATCATAAATCCTTGTGGCACTGTTGCTATTGCATTCGTTTTTGCTGAATATGCAGGATATTTCATCTCCCTTGACCACTTTCAAATAAAGCTCACTGCAATCGCTCTTTTGTTTGGAATGACATTGATTGATTCCATCAATATGAAAATTGCAGATCGATTTCAAATGATATTTACAGGAGTAAAAATTGCTGCAATTATTTTGCTGATAACCTTATTGATTTTGCCGGGAGAAGGAAATTTAAATAACTTCAGTAGTGCCCCAATTATGGCGAATTGGGACATGATAAAAATAACTGGTGCTTTCATTGCCGCATGTACAGGTGCTTTAAATGCATTTGATGGTTGGTATATGGTTAGCCATCTAACCGCAGAAGTGAAAGGAGGAAATAAAACAGTTAGCCGTTCAATAATTTTTGGGCTAATCATATGCATGATACTTTACCTATTGACAACATTGGCTTATCATTTTGTGCTTACCCCAACTGAGGTAGGCTCATCAAAATTAGTAGCCGTTACTGCCCTAGGGAAAGTATCATTTGGATGGGCTCCAGGACTAATCGCAACAATGATTTTAATTTCTACTGCCAGCGCCGTCAATGCTAATATGATTGCCTCCTCAAGATTAATTGCCAGCTCAGCCCAGAACAATATGTTGCCTAAATATTTTTCAAAAATAAACAAAAGGGGTGTCCCTGTAAGAGCCTTTGGATTGATATTTATTTTTGAAACCATCTTGGTTTTAACGGGGTCCTATGAGCTATTTCTTGATGTTTCGCTTTTCGCAGTTTGGCTCTTTGTTACTATACTAACTGCCGGATTCCTTCGGGCATTTATTAAACGAAAAAATAAAGTCCCTGGCTTTAAAAAAATAGCAATGATTGCCGCTTGTATTCTACTCATTGTATTTGGCGTAATCTACATCGGAAACTTTTTCCTTAAATAATGACCAGCTGTCCCTGTTATACTACAAGAAAAATAATTATTTTATACCATGTCGTTAGATTTTTAATAATATTATCTTAGATATGAAAAACTGCATTTAACGGTACCCGCACATAAATCAGAAAATGAAGAAAACGGTAAATTTTTTAATGGCAACCATCATCTTGCTACCTATAGGAGCCTATTTTCTTGGCACACCTCCAACTGACCTTCAACTTAAGATACTTAAACACAGTTCATGGATTCTGGCTGCAGTCATTGCCTTTACCTTTATTGTTGGCCAACTGACCGGAAACAATTCTCAGGTAGATAAGCTATGGAGTATCATCCCTATTGTATATGTATGGTACATGACTTTTCTGGGTGGATGGAATGAACGAATGATCCTGATGTCCGTGCTGGTCTCACTATGGGGAGCAAGGCTTACTTATAATTTTGCAAGAAGAGGGGCATATACCTGGAGATTTTGGGAGGGTGAAGAAGATTACCGCTGGGAGATCCTCAGGAAAAAACCTGGTTTCAAAAACCCAATCGTTTGGATGATATTTAACCTTCTTTTCATTTGCTTCTATCAAAACGTATTGATATTTCTTTTTACTCTTCCCATACTCAGTGCATTGGCAGCTCATTCCCAGGGAATTGGATTAGTAGATGTGTTGCTTTCGGGCTTGTTTGTTGGTCTGGTTATTCTAGAATATCAGGCAGACCAACAACAATATGACTTTCAAACTGAAAAATACCGTCGGATCAAAGCTGGGGAAGCTCTTGGGAAATATGCAGATGGTTTTATCTCAACTGGCCTTTGGAGCAAAGTAAGACACCCAAACTATGCAGCAGAACAGGGAATATGGATCAGTTTTTATGCAATGAGTATTGCTGCAACGGGTGAGTGGTTGAACTGGACGATGCCTGGGTGTATATTATTGGTAATATTATTTAAGGGCAGTTCCAACTTTTCAGAAGAAATCTCATCTGGTAAATACCCCGCATACAAAGAATACCAAAAAAAAGCAGGTAGATTCATTCCCAAGTTTTGGTAATGAAAAGGGAACTTCACTATTTGCATTAATAACGATAAATTTATAAATGCAATCAGACCAGGATAAAGATAACAATATCAACACATCATCAAAGAATATCATGTCTGGTTCTGCCGGCCAATCAATACCCCTTGATAATTTAAAAATATGGGTCTTAGCGCCTTATCTGGAATCTTCAGATAACAACATAAATTATTATTACGACTTTACTCAAAGCATTGCAGAGTACACTAAAATATTCAATGAACTTGACGTCGAATGGGAATGGCAGCCCGTGACCATGAATGATTTTTCAACCACAATCGATAAGATAGCGAATGAAGGTTCAGAAAAGATTTCAATGATACTTAACCTCTGCGATGGCGATGAAGTGAATGGAACACCTGGAATATCGGTTGTAAAAAAAATAGAGTCCAAAAATATTACCTACACAGGGTCAGATGAATACTTCTATCGCATCACCACCTCCAAGATCCCTATGAAAAAAGCCTTTGATGAAGCAAAGGTGCGTACAGCAAATTGGAAAGGGATTTCTTCTGAAACAGAAGATCTAAGTAATTTATTTAAACTACTCGGAACGCCAATCATTCTAAAACCATCAGTATCGGGAGGGAGCATGGGTGTAGGAATAAGAAATGTGGTTGATAGCCACGACTCACTTAAGGAACAGTTAACGAATATGTTCAATGGATACCGTGGCTGGAATCTTGCAATCGATGGCATCATTGCAGAAGAATTTATAACCGGCCGCGAATTCACAACCATGATTACAGGATCAAGTCACTTAGATGAAAGTTGTAGAGTGTATAAGCCCGTTGAGCGCGTCTTTCATTCCTCATTACCAGAAAAAGAAAAATTTCTTTCCTTCGACAGGCTCTGGGAAATCTATGAAGATGAAAGCCCAATGCCTGGAAATGAAAATTTTTATGCGTACAAGGAAGTGGATGAAGTATTGGCTGATGCTGTAATTAAAATAAGCATGGAGGCATATCGTTCGGTGCGCGGAACGGGATATGGAAGAGTGGACATAAGACAAGATGAAAAAACAGGAGAACTATATGTTCTAGAGGTGAATGCTCAATGTGGATTAAGCGAAGATGAAGACTTTACCTCCATCGGAGCTATTCTTAGGGTCAATAAAACATCTTTTAAAGATATGATTGTGGAGATTATTCAAGATGCTTTAATCAGAAAAGAAAAAAAATGAGTCTAAAGATTTGTGTTCTTCAGCCCGATTATTCGACATCTTCAGTTGACTATCAAGACTATGATCCGCCTCGTGATCTTTCTTCTTTGCTTCCTAATGCAAAAATTGATCATATTCAACTCAACAAGCTGACTGTATACAAACAACTGCAAGAGTTAAAAAAGAAAAAATATGATGTCTATGTTAATCTTTGTGAGGGATACCTTGATTGGGAAATTCCTTCTATTGATGTCATACATACGCTTGATTTATTAGAACTGCCCTACACTGGACCTACCGCAACATTGTATGATCCCCCTAAAACACTAATGAAATATGTTGCCTATTGTGAGGGGGTCAAAACGCCATTATTTGAGAGGATAGATATTAATAGCGATCTCAGAGAAATAGCGGAAAATGGAAACTACCCCCTATTCATAAAACCAGCAAAAGCAGGTGATAGCTTGGGAATCGATCATGCATCCTTAGTAATGAATGAATCCGAATTCATGAATAAGGCAAGGTCTTTATTGCATGAGTATCCTGAATTACTTTCGGAAGAATATATTGATGGCAGAGAATTTACCGTGCTGGTAGCAGCAAACCCCGATGGCAAAACCTGTAGATCCTTTAAACCAGTTGAATATGTATTCCCCGATGGCTTCACGTTTAAAACATATTCACTAAAGACCTCAGAACTTCATCCTGGTGCTAATATTCCTTGTCATGACAAAGGAATTGAAAATGAATTAAGAACATCAGCAGAAAAAATATTTAGGGGTTTCGGAGGCAAAGGGTATGCTCGTCTTGATTTTAGAATGAATAATAAAAAAGAAATCTTCTTCCTCGAAATTAATTTTACATGCTCAGTGTTTTATAAGGATGGACTGGAAGGATCTGCCGATTTCATTCTTGAATATGATGGTTTTGGAAAATCAGCATTTTTAAAACACATCATCGAAGAAGGGATAAGTAGACATAAAAAGAAACAAAAGCCATATCAACTTCGCGGTAACTCAATTTCAGGCTACGGAATATATGCTACTGCAAATATTAATAGAGGTGAAATTATTTATCATGGCGAAGATCGTCCACAAAGACTTGTTTCAAAGTCACACGTTGATCAACATTGGGATGAAGAAGCAAAATTAAATTTTAGAAGATATGCATATCCCATCGGCAAAGAGGTATATGCGATCTGGGATGAAGAGCCTGCTGAATGGTCGCCACAAAATCACAGTTGTGATCCCAATACAGCATTCTCCGGACTAAATACAATTGCGACTAAAGACATCAGAACTGGAGATGAGCTTACCCTTGACTATGCCACATTCCTTGATCATACAATGGAGCCATTTGAATGCAGTTGTGGAAGCAGCGCATGCAGAAAAATAATCAGGGGTTCTTTGCAGGAGAGGAGTATAACTACATAGTACAGTTTTGTAATTTTGGATGATGGTAAGCCATAGAAATAAAATTTAGATCTGCCTATTTTTATGGGATTTATCATTGAAAGCATCTTATTGCATAAATAAAACAATCGACCTTAAAGAGATTGCCTTAATATCAAACATTAAAACACTAATATGAAACTTTTAATTGGCTTATTGACGCTCAGTATTCTGCCTTTAGCATCTTTTTCTCAAACAAAATCTTTTTTGGATGTGCCTTACATAGAAGTTAACGGAAGTGCAGACACATTGGTTACTCCGAACGAGATCAACATCAAATTCATCATATCTGAGGGCGATGTTAAAAACCGCAAGTCAATAGAAGATCAGGAAAAAAAGATGGTCATGGGGTTTAAAGGTCTTGGGATCAATACAGAAAAAAATCTCACTACTTCCAACATTGAGAGTGATTTTAAATTTTATGTGCTCAAGCAAAAAGACATCCTCAAGACCAAGGAATATAAATTGAAAGTGGGCGATGCGATGCTGGCGACGAGAGTATTCATGAAATTAGAGGAGCTTGGAATTGCAAATGCCAACATTGAGAGCGTTAGTCATTCCGATCTGGAAAGTATAAGAAATGCTTGTCGCTCTAACGCGATAATCAACGCACATAAAAAAGCCATTGCATTAACAAGTCCGATCAAAGCAAGCATTGGCGCTCCACTACATATCATGGATTATAGCAGTGATTTAAATGAGCCAACATTGATGTTACCAAGGGCAAAGATGCAAAACATGGTAATGGCAGATTCAAATGCTGAAGAATTGCCGGAGATCAATTTTGAGAAGATCAAGATCAGCATAAATGTGAATGTAAAATTCCTTTTGAAGTAGGCCTCTATTCTCCCTTGATGTATATTTGCAGTCCACCGCCCAGGTGGCGAAATTGGTAGACGCACTGCCTTCAGGTGGCAGCGCCGCGAGGTGTGCTGGTTCGAATCCGGTCCTGGGCACAAACAAAAAAGTCCTGCACGAAGTGCGGGATTTTTTATGACCGTGACCGAAGCTTGCTTCGGGGAGTGGGCAGAAAAAATCACAGAGTGAGCGAAGCGAACCAAGACTTTTCTAGTTTGCAGCCCCCTCGTAGGACAAAAGGATCACCGCAGGTAATCCAACTTGCCTGCCGAAGGCAGGTCCTGGGGACAAACGCCTTTCCAACGAAGTTGGAGGGGCGTTTTTATTCATGAGCTGAACGAGCCCAATTATCAAAGTTCAAAAAGATAAATACAAGGTAAATAAAGACTAAAAATAGTTTTGACCACGAATCATTCTTTCTCTTGATTAAAGTCATATCGTGATTTCTCCTCTCGCATTAACATTGCGAATTAAGAACAACTAAGCATTAAGACAAGGAACTGAAATTTTCGAATGAAACAAATCTTGCTATTAGCACTTTCCATATTTTTTCTTTTGCTAGGGTATACCCAATCAAATCGGGTATTCTCCGGAGGAGAGGCACTTAATTTCGGCACAGTCGACATTTCAGTATACAAAGGAACATCATGGAGTTCGGAACGGAATGTCAATCCTGGTTATTTCAGTTCCGTAGGAAATGCAAATTATATTGGATATTCTGATGAAGCACATATCGATGGTTACATAAAGAAATACGGAAATTCTGCATTTACATTTCCCGTTGGGAATGGCAAGGACCTGAGAATATTAGAAATATCAAGCCTAAATGCAGCAACAGATGCTTATGCAACAGCATGGATTGAAGGTGACCCAAGTAATAATCTTGATCCTACCGAACCTTTTGCAGGGAATCATTCAGTTACGAAAGTAGCAGAAACAATCTCGTCGGTTAGCCCAGCAGGTCAGTGGGATTGGCAGAGTGGAGAATCAGGAAATCTGGGCGCTGGCACAACTGGCAATGGAGACGGGCTTACTATTACAGTCAGCATTCCAGACATGACTGGCTTTGCTACAGAATCCGAATTGAGATTAGTTGGATGGAATGGAACAAGCTGGATAGACCTGAGTGGCAAACCAACTGCAACAGGAAATAAGGAAAATAGCAGGATAAGCGGAACCATGATCGCAGGCATCTCAGCCATTGCAATTGGGAAAACAATTTCAGCACCAATTGTAAAAGTGGTTTCCTTTTACGCGAGTGGTTCTGATTGTAACACAATGTTGAAATGGGAAACATCAGCTGAAAATAATTCAAGCATATTCATCATAGAACAAAGTGTAGATGGCATCAACTTCAACACCATATCATCCCTGTCAATGTCAGGCTCATCTTCGGGCCAACGCTATGCAAAAGAAGTTGAGCAATCATCTGGCATTGCATATTACAGAATAAAAATTCAACATGCCAACGGTACACATGAATATTATCCTGCCATTTCATTTAATAACAAATGCATTAAAACAGAAAATGTTCGAGTCTATCCGAACCCTGTGGTAAATAATGAAAATATAAATCTACGCTTCAAGACAACCTATGAGGGCAAAGCAGATCTGGTCATAGTTAGTAATGCCGGGCAGCGAATTCTCAGGAAATTAGTTGAGATCAAGTCGAGTAACAATATACTGACAATAGAAATTAAGAGCCTCATTCATGGATCCTACTTTATTATACTCCTAGGGCCCAATGGAGAACAAATTGGAAATGCAACACAATTCATAAAACAATAAGCATTGACACAAGTGAACACGAAAAAATATTACAGCCTAACACATATAATTATTTTGATCCTGGCATTATCATCTAATTCCCTTCTTTTTTCACAGGTTAAAATTGGCGACAACCCCAGATTCATAAACCCAGATGCAATGCTTGAAATTGAATCCGGTAGCAAAGGAGTTCTTCTACCAAGAATTGCGCTCAGATCAACTACTGCTTCCGCTCCATTGAAAAAATTTACACAAGGAATGGTAGTATATAATACAGCATCGGTTAATGATCTTACCCCAGGATTATATTATGCTGATGGGGTAAAATGGGTAAGGGCAACAACTTCACTAAAAGAAGGAGAAGGCAATACAAATCAACTCTGGAGTTTGAATGGGAATAATGGCGTTATGGCAAACAGTTTTCTCGGCCCAACCAATAATGCAGCACTTATTATGAAGACCAATAATTTGGAGCGGCTTCGCATTACAGAAAAAGGATGGGTCGGCATTGGAACCCCAACACCAAAATCTGCTTTGCAAATTAAAGGTCAGCTAACTATAGACACCCTAAGCGTAGGTAATCCTCAGACAGATAAAATATTGGTGGCAAATCCAGCTGATGGCAGGGTAAGATCAATCCATATTTCAGCCCTAACAAATGCTGTTCAAAACTACACCGAGATGGTTTCATATAACGGGAAAAATATATTTAATACCCCTGCAATCATTACTGATGCAAATAAAATAATGCTATACAGAAACGGGGTACTGATATCATTCACGGTGAACAATAGCAACTCGATTGTATCGGAATTACCCTGCAAACAAGGCGACCAAATTAGAATTATTCAATTATTATAAAACAAAAAAACAAAAAATGAAAAAACTTCTACTTTTTTCGATTGCAGCAGGAATTAGTTTCACAGCATCAGCACAAAAAGACAGTACCAAAGTGATCGACAACAAGGGTACCATCAAATGGGTCATCTCCAGCACCGCAGCAGTCATCACCAAATCAGACAGCACGCTTCTTTATGTAACACCAAAACAATTAAGCGACAGCAGCTTTGCAAAATTTGCAAACAATGGCTTAACAAAAAATGGACAAACACTTGAGCTTGGTGGCACGCTGAATCGTGTTACGACCATTGAAACAAGTGCATCAAATTTTTTACAGATTACCGGATTACAATCAGGTTCAAACACAGCTGATAGCGTAATGGTAATAAACCCATCAACCGGCCAACTGAAGTATATTTCAGCATCGTCACTGTTTAATGCCCTAAGCTTCGGGAATGGTTTAACAAAAACAGGGAATCTGGTAGAGCTGGGTGGTACACTAACCAAAGCAACAACGATTGCTACTGACGCTACCAACAATCTTAAAATTACAGGACTGCAAAGTGGAACCCTTGCTACCGACAGTCTTGTTGTATCGGCAACAGATGGCACTTTAAAAAGAGTTGCAGCTGAGTCACTATTGCAAAGTGGTGAAGTAAATTTTAGTGCTACAGCTGGACAAACAGCTTATACGGTACCCAACTTACCAGTTGCAGCTTCAAAGATTTGGGTTTATAGAAATGGCGCAAAACTTATGCCGGTAAATGACTTTACAACAACCACAGGACAAGTCAGTCTCACTTCAGCAGTTGGATCTCTTGTAGCAGCTGGAGATTTAATTGAAGTGCAATGGGTGAAATAACACAATTCAATTAATCTCATAAATTTTAATCCACTTTCAAAATAATGCCTGATCAGTAACTTATCACAAGGATAAGTTACTGATCACATTAGTATACCACAATGAAAAGCACCGCGTTACTCTTTCTTTTTTTTATAGTTGCAATAAATGGGTTTGGACAAATTGTTATCGGTCCAAAAGGCACAAAACTTACACTCGACAGCAGCAAATGGAAGATATCGGGCAATAACATTTACAATAAAAATGTGGGAAATTTAGGCATTGGGACAAGCGCGCCTACCGCACAATTGCATACAACGGGAGACCTAAGACTTGAAGGCATCGGGACAAATACCTCAAACTCGAAAATATTGACCACTGATGGCCTAGGCAATGTAACAACCAGATTGTTGTCAAATATCCTATCTGGGAATACAATTACTTCTATAAACGGACTTACAAACTCCCTGCAAACATTTTTAATTGGAACAGCTGGATCTGATTTCAATATTTCATCTTCAGGCTCAGGCCATACATTTAATTTGCCCAATGCGACTGCATCAAATCGAGGTGCCTTGTCATCAACAGATTGGTCAATATTTAATGGGAAAGAAAATACACTAACCTTCTCAAATGGATTAACAAGAAATGCAAACTCCGTAAGTGTAAATACATCTCAAAATATCAGCACATTATCAAATCTTACGTCAAACGGATTAATAAAAACATCCGGCGGCACTGGTGCTTTATCAATTGCCACTGCAAGCGACTTCCCAATTTTAAATCAAAATACAACTGGTTCTGCTGCAACTGTAATTACTAACGCAAATCTTACAGGACCCATAACTTCAGTTGGGAACACAACATCTGTTGAATCAAATGTTATTACAAATTCGATGCTTTCGCAAATTTCAACACAAGTATTTAAAGGTCGCAATTCAACAGGAACAGGTAACGTGGAAGACCTTACTTCCACACAAGCAACAGCAATGTTAAATACCTTTAATTCGACTTCAAAAGGTCTGGTGCCGGCAAGCGGAGGTGGAACAACTGCTTTTTTAAGAGCTGATGGAACTTTTGCTGAACCTGCTGGGAATTATCGCCGAAATATGATCACCATAACAGAAGACGTGATCAATGACAATAGAACTGCAAATACTCTCGAAGATTTAACAGGCTTATCCTTTAATGTTATCTCTGGAATAATTTACCGCTTCTATGCCCTGATCCCATACAGTAGTGATGCAACAAATAACGGAAGTCGCTGGACGATCAATGCGCCAGCCACCACATTATTGAGTTATTCAAGCCGAAATACACTTTCAGCTACTGCTCAAACCGTGAATTTTGCCGGTGCAATCAATATCCCTGCAGCATGTAATAATAATTCTTTTCTCAATGGCAATCTTGCAATCATTGAGGGCATCATTAAGCCCTCAGCCAACGGGACCGTACAAATAAGGTTTGCAAGTGAAGCGGCGAATGTTGCCATCACCGCAAAAGCAGGTGCTACTTTGGAGTATTGGTAATACAGCTATTGACTAGGGAATAACTAGATTCCTTTAACCTCCCACCCCTTTCGATAATTTCTCTTCAATAATTTATTTGCAGCTGGGTAGTTAGGGAATTTCAAATTTTTTGCATCCCATTCCAATAGTTGATCCGGATAACGTATAGCTACTGTGCCTAATAGAACAGTCTCGGTCATCGGACCAGATTGCGCAAAATGAGATTCTGTTTTTTCGCCTCCCAAACATGCGTCAACAAAATGATGGTAATGATTTCTTTCTTTCAATTTTGGAATCTCGGGCTGTTTATTGTCATTAGTGCGAATAACTACCGGCATTCCACCATGTGGAATTAAAAGAGCGCCTTCTGTTCCAATCAGGATAGAGCATTCTTCAGGATAACCAACACCATCGTTGTATAACTTTCTTACTTCTTCCGGAGGAAAAAATTCTCCATCAAACCATTCGACCTGTAAGTTTTCAGTTGCAGTCATTGCATTTCCAGGGAACTGCCATATGATATGATTGCTCTGGGGCCAAGTATCTGCTCGTCTCTCCGGAGAATTTTTCCAAGATTCCTGAACTCTTGCAATTACAGAGGTTGGTGTTTTCAATCCAAGCCCTTTCCATACCGGATCGAAAATATGACAACCAATATCGCCTGACCATCCTGTACCAAAATCTTGCCATGTTCTCCATTTCGCTGGATGATAGATCTCTTCCGCATAAGATCTCATCGGAGCAGTACCAATAAAGTTTTCCCAATGAAGATGGGATGGTGGGTCCATTTTTTCCGCGGGCCTTGGACCAGCCAAACGATAAGTGCCAATCATACCAGAACGATTAGAACACAAATACGCATGCTTGATCTTGCCAACCACCTCTTGCTTGATCCACTGCACTGCAGTACGATCTCCAAATGTTGCAGCTATCTGAGTTCCCAACTGGGTTACCACTCCTTTTTTTACAGCTTCTTCAGTCAGATACCTTACTTCCACTACATCATGACACATCGGCTTCTGACAATACACATGTTTATTATCTCTTATTGCTGTGATGGCAATAGCAAAATGGTTATGATCGGGCACGGTGACGTTTACTGAATCAATATGTAAACTTTCTTTCTTGAGCAACTCTCTCCAATCGGTATAGGTTCTTGCATTAGGGACGAACTCAGCAGCAGCCTTCAGGTTCTTTTCATCCACGTCACAAATGGCAACAATCTCCACATTGGCGTGCTCCCTGAATTGCTGGAAATCATGTGCCCCCATTCCTCCAACACCAATACATGCATGTCTTAGTTTTTTGTTTTTGGGAAATGCATGTACTGCATTACCAAGTATCAAAGGAGCTGCAGCAGCAATGGCAGCTTTTTGTATAAAATCACGTCTGGATTGTGTGTTGGATAAATTTTTCATGAGAATATTATTTTGTTCGGTTTGTTATTGCTTATTTAATAGTTGATTTTAAAACAGTTCATCAAATTAATTAAAATATCACAACTATGGCTTTGCCTTGCAATCAATACTCAACCAAATATCCCCGAATTTAAAAAGGTGGCCCATAATGAGCCACCTTCCAGATAATATCTAACTGATCTTAATAAACTATGCTAACTCAAAACGATCAAGATTCATCACCTTGGTCCATGCCGATACAAAGTCACTCACGAATTTTTCTTTAGCATCTGAGCAAGCATAAACTTCTGCAACGCCACGTAGTTCAGAATTTGATCCAATAATCAAATCTGCGCGTGTGCCAGTCCATTTGATTTCGCCTGTTTTACGATCACGTCCTTCAAATAAGTCTTTTGATCCATCACTTTCCTTCCATGTCGTACTGAAGTCAATCAGATTAACAAAGTAGTCATTGGTAAGTGCTTCAGGGGTCTTAGTGAAAACACCATGTTTAGAATGATCGAAGTTTGTATTCAATACACGCATCCCCCCAAGAAGAACCGTCATTTCAGGCGCACTCAACGTAAGCAACTGTGCCTTGTCAATGAGTAATTCTTCAGATGATATGGTATATTTCTTCTTCATATAATTGCGGAAACCATCAGCAATGGGTTCTAGTACTGCAAAAGAATCAACATCGGTTTGTTCTTGCAAAGCATCAGTACGCCCGGGAGTGAATGGAACTGTAATGGTATGGCCAGCATTTTTTGCAGCTTTCTCAATTCCAGCAGAACCTCCAAGAACAATAAGATCTGCAAGCGAAACCCTTTTACCGCCCGACTGAGCAGCATTAAATTCTTTTTGTACGCCTTCAAGCGCATCCAATACTTTTGAAAGTTGAGCCGGATTGTTGACCTCCCAATATTTCTGAGGAGCCAAACGAATGCGCGCACCATTTGCTCCACCACGCTTATCAGAACCACGGAAAGTTGAAGCAGAAGCCCAGGCAGTAGATACCAGTTCAGATATAGAAAGTCCGATTGAAAGAATCTTGGCTTTCAGATCAGCAACATCCTTATTATCAATTAAGTTATGTGTAACTGCTGGCACAGGATCCTGCCAAATGAGAACCTCACTTGGAACTTCAGATCCGAGATAGCGAGAAATTGGTCCCATATCACGATGCGTCAACTTAAACCATGCGCGTGCAAATGCATCTGCAAATTGATCAGGATGCTCATGGAATTTTTTTGAAATTTTTCCATAAGCAGGATCTTCCCTCAATGCAATATCAGTAGTAAACATCATTGGCGCATGAGTCTTTGATGCATCATGGGCATCAGGAACGGCACCTGCAGCTGCACCATTTTTAGGCCTCCACTGATTTGCACCCGCTGGACTCTTTGTCAATTCCCACTCGAAACCAAAAAGATTATCAAAATAATTATTGTCCCAAGTTGTTGGCGTATTTGTCCATGCCCCCTCAAGCCCACTGGTTATGGTATCCCCCGCATTCCCTTTACCATAAGTGTTTTTCCAACCAAGGCTCTGCTCTGCAATACCTGCAGCAGCTGGTTCAGGTCCAACATATTTACTCGGATCTGCAGCACCATGCGCTTTGCCGAAAGTATGACCACCTGCAATAAGCGCAACAGTCTCTTCATCATTCATCGCCATGCGACCGAATGTTTCACGAATATCACGCGCTGCAGCTATCGGATCAGGCTTCCCATTGGGGCCTTCGGGATTCACATAAATAAGACCCATCTGAACGGCAGCAAGTGGGTTTTCAAGATCGCGGTCGCCTGTATAACGCTTGTCGCCTAACCACTCACGCTCAGAACCCCAATATACATCTTCCTCAGGCTCCCAAACATCTTCACGCCCTCCACCAAATCCAAAAGTTTTGAAACCCATAGATTCCATGGCGCAATTGCCTGTTAATACCATAAGATCAGCCCAAGAAAGCTTTTTGCCATATTTCTGTTTGATGGGCCAAAGTAGCAAACGAGCCTTGTCGAGGTTCGTATTATCGGGCCAGCTGTTCAAAGGAGCAAAACGCAGGGTTCCTGCACCAGCACCACCGCGACCATCTGCAATTCGATAAGTTCCTGCACTATGCCATGCCATACGAACAAAAAATGGCCCATAATGACCATAATCCGCTGGCCACCAGTCTTGCGACTTCGTCATCAGGTCAACAATATCTTTTTTCACTGCTTTTAAATCTAGGCTTTTGAACTCCTCAGCATAATTGAATGATTCTCCCATTGGATTTGACAAGGTCGAGTGCTGACGAAGGATATTCAATTTCAACTGATTCGGCCACCAATCACGGTTTCTTGTTCCGCCGCCAGCTCCTTGATGTAGAACTGCGCCGCTAAAAGGACACTTGCTTGCACCGCCGCTACTTGGAGATGCACTAGAATGTGTGTTACTATCCATTGTTTATAGATTTATTATTGGTTAAGAAGTTTATTTAGAAAGAATAGATGAATGATATGTATTAAAACTAATGGTTGGTAAAATTAAACTATTATCACATACTATGAAAGGCATTTAAGCATGATTTGATAAGGAACATTACAAACAATCTAGACAGGTGGATTGTTTATTTATTGACGAAAATGACAACCCAGCCCCCATTTTCGATGATTTTGAAAATGAGAAAAAATCATACTCAGAACAAGTCTATATCTTCGCACTTAAACAACTATTAATAATGAAAGAACAAAATTTCAAAAACCATTCAAGAATGGTTCCTGGCTATCATTACGTAACCGGACTTGCAATATTTGCATTAATTGGAGGATCCATCAATTATCTATTAAAGTCAACCCCAGAAAATAAATACCTCGCTGCGCTTTTGGTATTAACGAGTTTGATCCTTTTTATGCTTTATGCATACACCAGAATTTTCCCGCTTAAGGCACAAGACCGGGCAATAAGGGCAGAAGAAAATTTACGGTACTATGCGCTTGCTGGAAAACTATTCCCAAACACGCTATCCATCAGTCAAATTATTGCGCTGCGCTTTGCTCCTGATGAAGAACTACTTGCTTTGGTAGACCGCGCTGCAACTGAAAGCCTTTCAGCAAAAGAAATCAAGCAGGCCATCAAAAATTGGAAAGCAGATTATTACAGAGTTTAATGATTACAATTACACTCAATGTATATGAGTCGCTGAATCAACCTCTGCAGTCTTTTCTAGGTTAATCAGCGACTCATAAAATTCTTTCAATACCCTTATACTGATATGAGGGTCTCTCTCGTCAGGAATAGTGATCGGCATCTCATCTATATATTTTACAAGCTCAGGGTGGCTTTTGCGTAGTTTTTCAACAACTTCCATAATTCTATCATTCCAATAGTGTTCTGTCTCCATAGCATTGGACCTATCAATCCATTTTTTCTCTTGTGATGAACTCGTCTTTAACTCCCAAATCGTGCAATAGGTTTAATAATGCAGTCAACATGACGGGAGGACCACAGAGATAAAAACGTGAATTAAACTCCTTGATGTGCGCCAACAGAAAATCCTTTGTGATTAACCCATGGTGATACCCGGCGATTTTCTCCTCCGACAATATATTGATGACATTGGGGCCTAATAATTTTGAAAAGTCCTCTTCAAGAATAATATCGGCCTTAGTCTTATTGGCAAAAATCAGTCGGTTTTGCCCAAGGCTTTGTTTTCGCTCTAAGTCCTTTAGTATAGAAATAAATGGAGTTATGCCAGCTCCCCCCGCTATAAAAATACCCTCTCCAGAATATTTTATTGCCCCAAATGGTCGACCCAATATCAACTTATCGCCAATCTTTAAATCAAGGAGTTGATTTGTCATTCCCTTATGCGAGGGATAGGTTTTAATAATAAACTCCAAATGTGAATCGTGGGATAAATTTGTAAAAGTGAAAGGGCGTAGCTCATTCGCCCAGCCAGGTTTTTTTATAGCAACCTCAGTTGCCTGACCTGGCAGAAAGGTATAGTCTTCAGGTTTCTCAGTATCAATTCGCAATACATCATGCGTAAGACGATCTATTGAGTTCACCTTTACAACATAATGTTTTTTCTTTTGGACGCTATTTTGTTCAGCGGGCCTGGGTGTCATAATTGTACTTCCCATGATATAGATTTTAAATGCGTGGAGAATCTCAATTGATAGCAATAAAGGTATCAACACCTCAACTCAATATAAATGATTCATTGAATTGGCCGAATTGATATTGGTCACCTTACTCCATTTGTTAAACCCATGTTAGTTAGGATTTCTTTATATGATGGCAGATGAATTATGTATGACTTTAGTACCCAACAAAAACTAATCGATTGTATAATATAGTCGCCCTACTGCTCATTTCTTTTCCAATATTTGCCCAGGTGACTCCATCGGATTCATCCAAGATATTAGACCTGCATAATAAGGCGAGAAAGGAGGTGGGTGTGGGACCTCTTGTATGGAGTACAGCACTGTCCAACTATGCTCAGCAATGGGCAAATTACCTATCCAGCAAGCCAAAGATCTTTCATAGCAAATGTGTAGACCTCAATGGAAGAGCAGTTGGCGAAAACATCTATTGGTCTAGCTCCTATGAAATCCATAATATAACCGATGCATTTCGGGCATGGTACGATGAAAGAAATCAGTATACCTATGGTAAAATAAAAGCCAGAAACGGCAGAAACATGATTGGACACTACACACAAATAGTTTGGAGAGATACGAAAGAAGTTGGTGCAGGGATTGCTCGAACTCCTTCAGGTGGATTTGTCGTTGTCACTAGCTATTATCCAGCTGGGAATATAATTGATGAGCTGCCTTATTGACAAATGGCATGTAATATGAAGAAAGTAGGCATGAGTAGCGGTGATTATTTATTCCAGAAGTTCATACTACTTAATGAGGAGCGATAATTGATGGCTATCCCAATTAATATTAGAACACCTTATGTTCCCCTATTTTAATCTGTCCATATTAAAAAGCCATACTTTTGACTTTTTAAGACTCTTCTCACAATACAGCCATGGACTATACCGCACATAAAATAGACGCCTCAATTGCAATAGACGGAAATATAGAAAAAGAGATTTGGAAAAAGGCGAATTGGAGCAACCGCTTTGTAGACATGGTTACGGGAGAACCCGGTATGTACAATACACAAACTGCGATTTTGTGGAATGATCTCCACCTATACATCGCTTTTAAGGTTGAAGAGCCATTCGTAGAAGCAAAACTTACTGAAAGAGATAGCATCATCTTTTTGGAAAATGATCTGGAACTATTTATAGACGGAGGAGACTGTTACTATGAGCTTGAAGTAAATGCAGGAAACTGCGTGTATGAAGTTTTCTTTATTTGGAAAGACGCATACAAAAAAGGAGGGCGTTTTGATATCCCTGAATTTGATGTACATGGCGATAGGGCATACACATTTGGGGGAGATTATGATCGCAATGGAGCAACATTTTGGAAAGGAACACACCCAAGAGGAATTCGTTGGGCATTTACAGGATATGACTTACCCGGACTTAAAACAGCAGTGCAGGTTCAAGGCACACTGAATAACAATAAAGACATCGATCAAGGATGGACACTAGAAGTTGCAATTCCTTGGACCAGTCTTGTTCATCTTGCAAATGGTCGTTCAATCCCGCCCACCTCAGGAGATGTATGGAATCTTTTTCTTGGACGATTCCAAAAACTCATGGCAGGAGGAAAAGAACTACACCCACATCCCGCGATGGCGCTGAATAGTCATGGTTTCTATGACACCCATCTTCCTGAAAAATGGAGCAGCGTCTGCTTCAAATCAAATTAGCATTCTTCGGAGATAGAGAAATTATCTTGATGGTCACATTCAAGAAATGATCATTAATAATATTAATGAAAAAAGCTTATGCAGCTATTACAGTCTGCCGCCATCCATTCATCCATAATGGCTATACCAACATATCATAAAATCGACTGACTATCGTCATGATTGTCTGCACCTAGTGGTTGTATCTTTTTCTCAAATCTTCAATGAATGATACAAATTCTAAGACCTGAATTTCTGCGAAAGTCTTGCATAGACGAAATCTCAACAATAGTTAAAGCAAAAAACATTGAACTGCCCGATGAATTAATCGACCAACAAAGAGCTCAGGATGCGTTGAAAATGGGTTTAAAAATAAAGGCCGAGGGCTTCAACGTTTTTGCCTCTGGGGAAGAGGGAACAGGAAAACTAACAGCAGCAAAACTTTTTCTGGAAAAAATGGTCCGTGATGAACCAACACCAAGTGATTGGTGCTATGTAAATAACTTCAAGGATCCCTATCAACCCAATAAGCTTGAACTACCGTCTGGATATGCTACAGAATTAAAAAAAGACATGAAAGAACTTGTTAATGAGTCGATGCAATCACTCATTAAGGTTTTTGAAAGCGAAGAATATTCAAAAAGACGCAAGGAAATTAGTGAAAAGAATGATAAGAAGCAATCTGAGATGACACTAAGCATCAATGAAAAAGCAGCGAAAGAATCACTACTGATAAAACAGACACCATGGGAAATATATACCGTTCCTATTATCAACGGAGAGCCAATAACTGATGAAGAGTTTGACAAGCTGCCCATACCAGAGAAACAACTGCTTCAAGACAAACAGCTTCGCTTTTCAGATGAAATGAACAGTGCAATGAAACAACAACGTTTACTGGAGAAAGAATCATTGAAAGAATATAATAAACTTGAAAGTGAGGTTGCTGCATTTGCAATCACTGAATTGGTGAACGAGATCAAGTTAAAATACAAAGAAATGCTAGCAGTTACTAAATATCTAGAAAATGTGAATGATGATATTCTGGGTAATCTGCCAGACTTTATGCTTTCGCATAAAGAAAAAATGAATGGAGCAATCAATAAGGGGAATGAATACCTTAAGCGGTATGAAGTGAATGTGCTAATTGATAACTCTAAACAGAAAGGATCCCCTATTGTAATTGAAAATAATCCAACATACAATAACCTGATTGGAAGTGTTGAAAAGGAGTCAGTTATGGGCTCGCTTGTAACCGATTTCACCATGATTAGAAAGGGCTCTTTGCATGATGCAAATGGTGGATACCTGATTATCCGAGCTTCCGAACTGCTTAAAAACTACTTCTCATGGGAAGCACTCAAGCGATCAATGAGAAATAAGGAAATCGCGATTGAAGAAGCTACGGAACAGCTAGGATATTTAACTACAAGAACCCTTAAGCCAGAACCAATCCCTTTAAACTTTAAGGTCATTTTGGTAGGAAGTGCACTCTACTATCATATATTATTTAATTATGACAGCGATTTTAAAGCCCTGTTCAAAGTCAAGGCCGACTTCAATTCTGTAATGGACAGAACACCTGAAAATATTGCTGCCTATGTGTCGTTTTTCGATAAACTATGCGAAAAAGAAAAACTGGCGCCCCCCAATGAGCAAGCGCTAAAAAAAATCGTTGAGTTTGGATCAAGATTTGCAGAAGACCAAAACAAGCTGAGCACACAGTTTGGAAAAATAGCAGACATCATCAGAGAGGCAAGTCACTATGCTCGGGAAGAAAATTCAAGCTCTATAAATGAAATTCATGTAAAAAAAGCAATTGAGCAAAAATCATACAGGAGTAATCTTATTCAGGAAAAGATTAACGACATGATAAAAAATAAGCAGCTCCTTATTGATCTAACCGGCAATAGGGTTGGCCAAGTAAATGCATTGTCGATCATAGACATGGGGGATATCATGATAGGCAAACCAAGCAGAATAACATGCACCGTTAATTTGGGAAAAACAGGTGTCATTGCAATTGAAAGAGAGGCTGAATTAAGTGGCCCCATACACACAAAGGGCGTGATGATATTAACGGGATATCTTTCAGAAAGATTTTTCCAGGATAAGCCCGTAAGCCTATCGGCAAGATTGGTATTTGAACAAAGCTATGCCGAGATTGAGGGAGACAGTGCCTCAAGCACAGAATTGTACGCATTGCTATCAAGCCTTGCCAATCTTCCAATAAAACAAGGAATTGCCGTTACAGGATCCGTGAACCAGAAAGGAGAAGTACAATCAATTGGGGGCATTAACGAAAAAATAGAAGGCTATTTTGAGGTTTGTAAAATACTTGGATTCAATGGTGAACAGGGAATCATGATCCCTTCTTCTAACGTTCAAAATCTAATGCTAAAAGAAGAAGTGGTTGAGGCAGTTATACAAAATAAATTTTCTCTTTGGGCTGTAGATACCATCAATGATGGCATTGAAGTACTAACAGGAATAAAGGCTGGAAGCATCTCCGAACGAGGAACAGTGAATTATCTGGTAAATAAAGTGTTGGCTGATTTTTCAAATAAAATAAGAGAATACAATTATGGAGAAACAGAAGAGGAAATAGAAGATGTCAGTGAGCGGCACTGGATTTCGGATATTGCGGTGAAACAAGATTAGCAATCAACAATTGCAATGAGAACCAGATGAAGATCAATTTTTCTGGCCACTGATTTCTAGAATAGGTTTATGAGCTCATCACTGCCCAACTATCTTTTCCAGCAACTCCATTGGCAATTCATGTGTTGGATTAAATTGTTTGCTTTCGATGTACATCAGCAAACTTGATTTCAGCTGTCTTGCCGCTGGTCGGTTTTCAATGTCAGTGCTAAGATCCAAAGCACAGATTAATAATTTGCCTTCCCCTACACGCGTCTCAAATACCAATCCCAATTTGTAGTTGCGTTCATAATTATCAATCATCTGAACAATAGGCTTGTAATCCTGAGGAGCCTCGTTCAATACAATTGACTTTGATCTGTTAAACTTATCATTCCATTCATGAGAGGCTTGATCCCCAGCAATAAAATAGGATGTCTGGGCGGTATACCTTCCAAGCAGATCCGCCCATTGCCAATCACTCTGTTCTTCAGTGGGAAAGGAAGCAAGTGCAGGATGCCGGGGATCACACAAAATACTCAAGGTGCCAATTTGATTAAATAGCCTCATGTTCCAAAATGCTGGCATGTAAGAGCCTGGAATAGCGCTCTTGCCTTTCTCCACAGGGGGAAATTGCCGCAGTTCATCAGGGCCCATGAATGAATTTTTTATTTCATATAAACCCTCTTCCGGAGAAGTGAACAACAAAACATTTTCACCCTTATCCAGGGCGGCCTTAGTGTCATCATCAAATGCATGAGCAATGCGTACTTGAGTAGAAATATTATTTTGCCTAGACGGATACACCCAAATATTCCAACTGTTTGAAGTGCCTGCACAACTTATAGTAACAACGAGTCTCTTTGCTTCTTTAATTTCTTTTAATGAAGCACTGATTTGCCCTAATTGATTAACCCTACCTGTTACTATTTCTCTAGACTTAAAAACTCCTGATGCAATAATGCCATTCCCTTCGTCTTCGATTTTCCATTTTGCATCAGACCACAAATTTTTAGGTGCATAATGCGATATCTCTGCCTGGGCAAGAAAAGTTTCATCAGTTGTATATATTCTTTTCGGCATCCGCAACAAACAAACAGTTGGACCACAAAATCGTCTGAACTCTTCAGGTGCAATAAATCCCTTTGAATCCCAAAAGGCATCAAGCCATCCGATAATTGCAGCGCCTTCCCCGGTAAAATCTCTTGCATCCACTATGCTGAAACC
>CAIXLY010000052.1 GCA_903920455.1 uncultured bacterium
TATATGGGATTGTACCCGTTCTTCAACAACACCAAGTCGCTTCGATAACAAATTTCGTTGAGCAGATATTGATTGATCAAAGCCGTTCTCTGAAGAAAAATCGAACTGCCATGCTTTTGATCTATTTTCTTTTTGCTTTTCAGTTTCACTAAGCAAAAATCGACCAACACCTTCTACCATCTTCGCAGAGAGATCTCCTTTTTCTGTAAGTAGACTTGCCTTGAAAGGGAAAGATGATTGGGCTGAAGTATTGATTGTAAGCATCAATAGAAATGCAATGCCTCCAAATAAATAAATTGGCTTAAGTAAGGAATAATTATTCTTCATGATTGTTAGGGTTTTATTTTTTGATAGCTGCCTGAATATCATTTTCTCCATATAGGGGCCCCGACGGTTTCGAACCAATAAATCCATAGTAGAGTATAACTATATAGGAAAAAAGTGGGATGATCATTGCGGGGGCTATGGCATTCCAATGATCAGCGATGAGTCCCATGAATGGCGTTAACACAGCGCCACCAATTAAACTCATGACCAGAAACGAGGCGCCAAGTTTTGCATTGGGGCCAAGTCCTTTCACACCAGAAGCAAATATGGTGGGATACATGACCGACATAAAAAAGCTGGTGGAGAAGATAGCCCAGATTCCAATCCATCCTGGAAATAAAATTGCGATTGAAACTAGGACGATATTGATGCAAGCATAGATGCCCATCAATTTTCCTGGTTTAATATATTTCATGAATAGGGTTGAAGAAAAACGGCCTAGCATAAAGGCGGCTAATTTTCCAACAAGAAAGGCACCTGCCAATTTGGATGATAGATCACCATTTTCTTTTACATACTGGATAAAATAACTCCATGTGCCCAATTGCGCACCCAGATAAAAGAATTGGGCCATTATGCCTTTATACCAATGTGGGTATTTTCTCAATTCCTTGAAACTCCCCTTTGCTTGTGTAATTTCCTTGGTTTCTTGTTCTGGGAATTTTGCCCTTGAAAGAAAAAATGCAAAAATTAACACGACAATTCCCAATGTAATATAAGGGGGACCAACACGCATGGTCTCTTCAGCCAGATAGGCTTTCAGTGTCCCTGCTGCTTTCATTGACTCCATTTCAGTTGGCGTCAAATCGGTATCTGAAAAGATAAAAATTGTTCCTATGGCAACACCAGACATTGCACCAATGGGATTGAAGGCCTGAGCAAAATTTAGTCTTCGTTCAGATGTAGTGGGATCTCCCATGCTAACCACCAATGAGTTCGCTCCAAGTTCCAGAAATGCAAGGCCACTCGCAATCACAAACAAGGCCCCCAGAAAAAAAACGTATTTCCCTGCAATTGCTGCAGGCCAAAATAAAAAGCAGCCAAGCGCGAATAAAATCAATCCAATGACAAGTCCATATTTATACCCGAACCGCTGCATGAGCAATCCGGCGGGCAATGCAAACACAAAATAGCCGAGTTTGAAGGCCGATTGAATTAATCCTGCTTTGAAGCGGGATAACTCAAGGGATTTCATGAAATGTGGGATTAGAATATCATTCATCGTATTGGGAAGTGCCCAAAGAAAGAATAGGGCGGTCACCATGATGAAGGTTAGTCCGTAACCAGCTGTAATAAATGATTTTTTCTTTTCCATAAGAGGTTTTTAGGGCATTCTTTATGTGTTTCTCCCCTCACGTTCTTTCTCACACTGCTGGCAGTTTTACGATTGTCCCATCACTAAATTGTTGGTACTAGCTTTTATGCTGGAACAACGCCTTTTTGCAACAGGAGATTACCACATCTTGCAGTTTCACCTGTAAGCACAATGCAATAAGCTTGCTGGGCGCGTTCAATAAATTCCAAACGCTCAATATATAATGGGTCTTTTCCGCCATCTGGGAACTGCTTGACCTTATTGATAAATTCTTGCCAGATTGGCGGGTCGGTGGCTTGTTTAATTGCTGGATGCATCAGCACCAATGAGTGCTTGGCTGCATAATCTAGAGGGAATAAAGGGAGTACTGCATCCAGCATGGTTATTATGGAGGTACAGGCGTCGTAGCGAATCAGATTTTTTGCTTTGGAAGCTGCTGGGAAGTTTCTATCACAAAAAACAATTTCATCTCCATGTCCCATTTCCATTAAAACTTTTAATAGGTCTGGAGAAATAAGTGGGTTAATTCCGTTTAACAAAGTGCTGATTTTTAGATTGAGAAATAGTGTGGAATTAAAGTTAATGAGAAATGGACTCAGTCAATAAATATAATTATTGATGAGACACCTCATTAATGCTAACTTTTCAAGTTATAATGTTATTCTTGCCGCAGTTGTATAATCTCCCAACCTTCCACAGAATCTTGGATTTTCCTCGGGGGATGTTACATTTGACCGCAAGAGGTAAATATCAAAAAATTACTACCTACTTACGATTTTTCACTCATTTTTTGATGATGGAGCAATTTTTCGCAGAACAAAACTGGATTAGGGATCTTAGGGTCATTGGTCAATCTTGTTTTTCCTTTCCCTATTCCAAACCCAATTCATGTCCAAACTCACTTTAGAAAATAAGTTCATTGATTTTTCCGACTACGGTAGGCCAATAGCCAATATCATTGCTGAAAAGCTGAAAACGACCCCTGTTACACCAGTCCATCTAACATTGTTATTTGTGTGTTCTGGTGCAATGGCCATTTATTCAATTACAATTGCATCTTATTGGGCGGCTGCTTTTTTTCTGATATTAAAATCAATTTTGGATGCAGCTGATGGTCAACTGGCGAGGGCTAAAAATCAGCCCTCTTTTATAGGCCGATATTTAGACTCAATTTTTGATGCGCTCTTGAATATCGCTTTGTTATGTACAATTGGGTGGCTCACACAAACTAATTTTGGTTGGGTATTGTGCTCTTTCATTTGCATGCAAATACAGGGTACAATCTACAATTACTATCACGTGATTTTAAGGCATAACACAGAGGGAGAAATTACCAGTCAGATTTTTGAAGGCAAAGTTCCTAAAGCTTATCCCGAGGAAAGTCAGGCTATGGTTAACATCCTGTTCAATATTTTTCGTTTTTTATACAGGGGTTTTGATGAATTCGTGTATAGGCTAGATTCTTCCGCGCAAAGCGCTGAATCAATACCAAAATGGTTCATGGCATTGGTTTCGTTGTATGGACTTGGCTTTCAGCTCTTGCTCATCAGCTTCTTTCTGGTGATGGGGTGGATGAATTGTATCATTCCTTTCATTATAGCATACTCAATATTAATCCCGTTTTTTATTGGGACAAGAAGACTGTTTTTGAAATAGCTTGTTTATTGATCTAGGACGTTTATTTGTATATTGGATTAACCCCTTGGTATGCTTTACACTTGCAGCAACAAAATCATCTTCTATTTGCATCACCCTTGAAAATCTTGGAATCGGCAACTCAAAAAGACCACCCTGCATTCTGGTTTTCGCCGAGTGTAAAGACAACGGGAGTTTCTTGAAATTCAGTCTCCATGTTGCATGAGTGTATCAAGATGACGACCGATAGTAGCAGTGCAGAGAAAAGTTGTTGATAGGGTCTCATTTTTAATCTCGTAAATATTTATTTTTCTCGATCATGATAATATATCTTGAATATTTCGTTTAATGTTTTCGGAAATTTTCTCCATCGGCAAATCGTTGCTGTCATTCCCAAATGGGTCCTCGATTTCCTCTGCAATGAGTTCAAGGCTTGCAAGTATATAAAAAATAAATATCGTTACTGGAATTGTATAGAATCCAAGGGTTAATGCAAATCCGAAAGGCATGGTTATGACGTAAAGAAAAATAAACTTTTTTATGAATGCGCTATAGCTATATGGTATTGGGGTATTTTTTATACGCTCACATGCTCCGCAGATGTCTGTGAAAGATTGCCATTCATTATTAAGCATGAGCAGTTGTGTATCATTGATCTCTTTTTGTTGATGTAGTTTAAAGATTTCGCTTAAGATACTGTCTGCAATTTTATTTGGAAGATGATTGTGGCTATTTAGTTCGGGCAACTTGGGATGTGGCTTTTCATCCAATTCAAACTGTGTTGTTTCCTTGAGCAAATGTCTTTTTAATGCAGCGGCATATAATGGGATGGCCTGTTTGAAAAATGTTCTAGCGTGTATATTTTCAGGCGATAGCATTACGTTTAGTTTGATGGCAAAATTTCTGCTGTTGTTGATTAGCGACCCCCAGAGCTTACGGCCCTCCCACCATCTGTCGTAGGCGGTATTCGTTCTAAAAACAAGTAACATGGATATTGCAAATCCAAGCAGGGAGTGCATTACGGTAAGATTTCTCGCATTGCTTTTTTCTCCAAGTTTGAGGTAGTCTGTTTCAATATAAATAATCCCCCAGGCATATAAGCCAATGAATATCATTGAGGGCAATAAGGTCCTGAATGTATCTGATTTATGAAATCGAAAAATGGCAATGATCCATTCTTTGGGGTTGTATAGAACCATGTTATTTTTTTTTTTAAAGCTACAGCTAACTCATAGGATAACAAGAGCAATCAATAATGGGTTGACTTTTCGAGATAAAATATATGGTTTTTTAGCTTAAACTACAGCGACTTGCCAACCAGCTCCCAATTGTATATGCTATTTTCAAAAACAATACCCCAATAATCAAATGATCCTGTGCTTCTATCCCCGGCAGCATTTAACTGCACTGGTCCTGTGATGCCGAAATGGCGGGATGCCTCTGTGTTAAATATCATCTTTGCTTTGCTGATGTCATTTGCAGACTCGGGTGCAGCAACAATAGTTTGTGCGATAACCCACATGGCATCATATGCAGCGAGGGCGTAAGCATCTGGCTCAATTCCTGTGCTATTCTGTATAGCTGCTGCAATTGAAGATAAGTCAGGATGGGGGATGAGGGGCAATCCAAAATTTGGTGCAAAGAAGGATGTTTTAGCCGCAAAAGAGGCTGCTTGTAGATCTGTAATGAGCGCATTACTGAGTACCACACCATCGCCGCCATACCAATGTACCGATGAGAATATGGGGTCCTGGTCTGCCTGTTTGAACAGTTCAATGCATTCATCAAATGAGGCCAGATAGATGCCCACTTGGTCAGCGCCTACGCTGTTAATTTTTTGTTGCAATGTTGTTTTAAGTGTTGCGAGTAGCGCGCTAAAATCGGTTGTAGTTGTAGTGTAAGGAGTTAATGCATCAACATCGCCTCCGAGTGACGTAAAAATGTTTCCTACTGATTGTTGAAGTCCTCTATTTCCTGCATCATCTCTTGAAAGCGTAATGATGGATCTTCGGCCAGTGCTGAATATGGTTCTGGCTAACGCATCTCCCTCTACTGCATCACCCGGACAAAAACGAAAAATCGCATCATTGGCAATTGCTAAGCTACTTGCTGTACTACTCTGACTGACCAACAGTATATTGTTTGCATTTGCAAAACTTCGTATCGCTCCGAGTTCTGCACTTGATTGTGGACCGATCATGAAATGAATATTCTTGTTGTGTGCATCCTGAATGGATCCCAAGGCTATCGTGGTATCTAGCTTTGTATCATAGATGGTGGTAGTGAATCGATACCTCGATCCAATTTGTTCCATATAGCTATTGATATCAAGGGCGGCCAATTTAATAGCTTCCTGAGATGTAGCACCAAGTGACGACCAATTACCGGTTATCGAAAAAAGGCCACCTATATTAATTTCAGTTGTGTCGTTGTTGTTTTCTTTTTTGCATGAGGAAAATAATAAGATGCTGATAAGGGATATAGAAATAACTCGACACATGTTCATAAGCAATTCTTGTACAGATGATTTAGGTGCAAGTTAAACCATTAATACTGCATGCTATCCCAATATATCTTTTGTGAGCTCCTTCAGATTCCTGCATCCACTTAGTGCCATGGCAGTGTCTAGTTCCTCTCTCAAAATCGATAGTGCTTTTTCAACTCCCTGTTGTCCTGCTGCTGCTAATCCCCAAAGTATCGGTCTTCCAACCAACACCGCTTTTGCTCCCATCGCAAGGGCCTTCATTGCGTCAGTGCCTCTTCTGATTCCTCCGTCTAATAGTATTGGCATGTTATCCCCGACTGCATCTACGATTGAAGACAATACCTCTATGGTTGCTGGTGCACTATCCATTTGGCGGCCTCCATGATTTGATACAATAATCCCCTTGACTCCGTGTGATATTGCTTGTATGGCATCGTCTGGTCTGCAAACTCCCTTGATGAGGATAGGTAATTTTGTGATACTGGCGAGCCAGTCGAGATCTTTCCATTGAAGCGTAGGGTCTAACATCCAGCCGAATGATTGTCCGAGTCCCGAACCAGTTTGTCCCTTTGCTACTGCATCTTTATCCGACTGCACGAGATTAATAGCGGATAAACCCGGAGGGAGGTGAAAACCATTTCTGATATCCCTTTCTCTTCTTCCCCATACTGGTGTGTCTACTGTTACAACAAGCGCCTTTGCTCCTGCAGCCTCTGCTCTGGCTACCAGGTTTCTTGTAAACTCGCGGTCCTTATTGATATATAACTGAAACCAAAATGTACGATTGGTTGCTGCAGACACTTCTTCAATTGTTGTGTTGGAAAGACTGCTTAGGGTCATGATGGTATTTGATTGAACTGCCGCCCTTGCAGTGGCCAGTTCACCATCAGGATGGGCCAGTTTATGAAATGCAGTTGGTGCAATCAAAATGGGGAAAGCAACTTTTTGTCCAAATAGAGTAGTTGATAAATCTCTTTTTTGAACATCAACGAGCACGCGGTAGTGAATCTTGAATTTCTCATAAGCTTCCCTGTTGCTCTTAAGCGTCACTTCATCCCATGCGCCACTGCGATAATAATCATAGGCAATTGAAGGCAATCTCTCTTTTGCAACTTGCTCAAGCTCAAAAATATTAAGAGAATCGATGGGCTGGTCTTGACTTGGCGAAAGCATTACTGGAGCTACTTGTTTCTTTGCAAAGACAGAACCAGCAGTTAGTCCTCCTGCAGTCAGGAATGTTTTTTGTAGAAAGTCACTTCTTTTCATGTTGGGTAGGTTATGAATAAATGTAGAGATATTTTCAAATTAAACTACACCAATCCTATAGCAAGTTTAGCAAGTTGCATAGTTGCAGGGGTAATTTGATGAACTATGGGGAGATCAATTATTCTTGTTGATTCTTATCTTGCTGGTTATCAATTTATTCCATTGAATATGGACTAATGGGACTCAGATTTCTTACAGGAGCTTTACGAAAATGCGATAGTAGGACGGTCCCTAGAAAGATTCTCCAAAAAATAAATAATACCCTCTACCTTCTGATGTGAATGCGATATCCAGCCTGAGGAATATGTCTTTGGCTTTAAAGGCCAGATAGCGAGCGCCAACTCCTCCTGCCATTTTATATGGTGCTTTTATCAAAGTAGAAACTGTTGGTGCAACCGTACCTGTTGATGCAAATAAAGTAGCTCCCCATCTTTTACTAAACGGGAAGGGGAGGAATCTGTATTCGGCTTGCGCGGCCACCAAGTTATTGTCTCTGTACCTGCCTTGGTAATATCCGCGCATCATCACTTCACCACCCATAAGCGCCATCTGGTTGAATGGAACTTCCCCCTTATTGAAAACCCCTAGAGTTTGGACGGCAAAGACTTGCTTTGAATGAAATCCTTGTCTAAAGTACCTCATGTCAACTTGTGTGCTTTGAAACCTATATGTACTTCCAAGTGAAGGTGAATAATTCAGGTAGGCTATTTCAGCGAACTTGCCCCTGCGAACATTCATTACATTTCTTCTTGTGTCATAGACAAGGCCCATTCCGAGTCCAAGATTTGTTGATCCTGTATGCCCTCGAGGATAATCTATGTTTTGTGAGGAGCTGCTCCCAAACTGAACATTGTATACTTTCTGAAAATCAAACTCAATCCCAGCATAAAAATCACCAACCACTTTTCTTAGCACGCGTTCCCGAAGTTGAATATTGGAATTGTTTACCAGCACGTGTTCTTTGCCTGTTTTGTTTATTCCAATGCCATAGTATTTCATTGGGAAGTATTGAAATTTCCCCTTGCCTAAATAGAACCACTTTTCCTTGTTGCCATATATGGCATGTTCCATCCAAAATCCATATTGTTTTTCTGTGGTATAAAAGGTAAAGGTGTTGATTTCACTTAGTCGATTTCTTTTGTCATTTTTTGCGTAGAAGAGAAACAAATTCACAAAGCCAATTTCTGTTTTTGTTTCTGGAGTATAGGCCAGGGTGGGATAGATAAGGTAATTTGGTTTGCTTGATGTATCGGCAAACCTATTGGAGAACTGCTCTTTTTTCTGAAGGATGAATTGTTGTATAGATTGACAAAGTGCCACCCCGGGAATTAGGCAACAGCAATACAGCACAATCATTAACTTTTTCCCTTTTGAGTATACAGCCATGGTATTAATACCCTTTTCTGTTTAATTGATAATAAAGCTAAAGATACGCAGCTTAGGTCTCAGATCTCAAATTCAGAAATTTTTAAATAAGAGATTATTGTATTTATCAGCTCCGGCGGTTGCTGTTAATGTTCGCGGGGTTGTCATCTTGTTATCTGACTATTATTTATTGGTAATCACGAATTATATACACAAACCTTGATGTAGGTATTTATTACTATGCATTTGGATTCTAGATCTATGATTAACATCAATTGAAGAATAAACCACCATCATATATCATCAATACAACATTAATGACCTTCATTTTTCAATCAACTTATTTATCACAATTAAATTTTTTATCTATGAAGACAGATGCAGAAATTCAAAAAGATGTAATTGACGAACTCAAGTGGGAGCCATTTCTCATTGCATCTGAAATAGGGGTTGCCGTAAAAAATGGTATCGTTACTTTATCCGGCATGGTAGACTCCTATTCTAAAAAACTTTCCGCGGAGAAAGCCACTAAAAGAGTGTCAGGCGTTAAAGCCATTGCTGAGGATATTCAGATCGGCATTTCGCCTTCTTATAGCAAAACCGATACAGAGATTGCCGAAGCTGTGTTAAATTCACTCAAATGGCACACCCCTGTAAAGGAGGAAAAAATTAAAATCAAGGTTGAAGATGGTATTGTTAGGCTAGATGGTGAAGTGGATTGGGAGTATCAAAAAAATAATGCAAAAATTGCAATTGAAAACCTTGCTGGTGTCAGGGGGGTTAATAATTTTATTTCTGTAAAACCCCGTGCAATTGCAGCAGATGTAACGAAGAAGATTGTTTCAGCTTTTCACCGAAGCGCTACAATTGATGCAAATGGAATTAGTGTAGATATTCAAGGTAATAAGGTTATCCTTCGTGGAAAAGTGCGTTCCATAGCAGAAAAAGAAGATGCAGAGTTTGCTGCATGGAATGCCCCTGGAGTATCTATTCTCGAGAATAAATTGATAGTTGAGGAACACGAGATGAGTTTTGCTGAATAAGAGCAACTCATAGGGGTTGCCACAAAACCAATGAGATTGTATATCTGGAGTTGCTTAATCTTAAATGAGTGGCTTTAGCTTGTTGCCTAGTAACGAAATAGAGTGCATGATTTTCTCATGAGGTAGTTCTGCGGTATCCAATTGAAAAGTTACTCTTGATATGCCACCAAGTGCGTTGGCGTGTCGGAGTATTTTTTCTGTCACCTCGGTTGGATCGCCTACAAGCAATGCGCCTGTCGGGCCAACCTGTGATTCAAAATGAGCTCTTGTTGTTGGTGGCCATCCACGTTCTTTACCAATTCTGGTCATTGCGGCAGCATAGCCAGGAAAAAATTCCTCATGTGCTTGCTCAGTGGAATCAGCAATATAGCCTAGCGAGTGCAGACCAACTTGAAGTTGTTCTTTTGGATGTCCGGCTTTTCTGCCTGCTTCACGGTATATGTCTATCAGTGGCCTGAACCTATGGGTTTCTCCCCCAATAATGGCCACCATTAAGGGAAGTCCGAGCGTGCCTGCTCGAGCAAAAGATGCGGGTGTTCCGCCCACGCCAAGCCAAATTGGGATTGGATCCTGCACTGGTCTGGGGTAAATGGCTTGGTTATTGATTGCGGGACGAAATTTTCCAGACCAAGTGATAAATTCATTGTCTCTTATTTTGAGCAGGAGGTCAAGTTTTTCAACAAATAATGCATCATAATCTTTCAAGTCTAGACCAAACAGTGGGAAGGCGTCGATGAATGATCCACGACCAACAACCATTTCTGCTCTTCCATTGGAGATGAGGTCAAGGGTTGCAAAATTTTGAAATACCCTAACAGGATCTGCTGCACTCAATACAGTTACTGCACTGCCCAGTCTTATCTTTTTGGTCCGTGCTGCAGCGGCTGCCAATAAAATGGCAGGAGCAGAATCAAGAAATCCTTTACGGTGATGCTCCCCAATGCCAAAAAAATCAAGACCCACCTCATCGGCAAATGAAATTCTTTCTAACAATTGCCCCACTGCTAGAGCATCACTAACTGGGTGTGCAGTCTCTCCACTGAACATTGCCGCAAAACTGTCAATCCCTATTTCCATGTTCAGTTATTATATTTTATTTATTGTTTTATTGCTTGAGTATTCAAAAGTATCTATTTTTTATTCGCCAAATTCAATACTTTAATCTGAGAAATCATGATCTTATTTCTATTGATTGTAAATTCATGTCTGATTCCTTTAAATCATCACCATAACTACTTTGCCTGAATACTAGGGATAACTCATTTGTATGATAACATTGCAGACCATTAAATTTCTTAAAGACCTCAAAAAGCATAATAGCAAGGAGTGGTTTGATGCCAATAGATCTCGCTACGAAATCGTCAAGGCTGAATACCTAAGCTTTGTAACGGAGGTATTGGAGGGCATGAAACTAATTGATTCATCATTGGGTGAACTTCAGCCAAAACAATGCGTCTTTAGAATCAATAGGGACGTGAGGTTTTCAAAAAACAAAGAACCGTATAAAACCAATTTTGGTGCAAGCTTTAGTAAAGGGGGTAAGAAGGTTCAGTGTGCTGGATATTATTTTCATCTCGAGCCAGGTGCGAGTTTTATCGGTGGTGGGTTTTGGATGCCCATGGGGCCTGAGCTGAAAAAAATTAGAATGGAGATTGACTACAATCTTGATGAGTTCAATACAATCATTAATGATAAGGCATTTAATAAAAAGTTTTCGACGCTCAACCAGGAAGAAAAACTTTCCCGCCCGCCTCAGGGATACAGCATCGAAAATCCTGCTCTGGAATTATTGAAGCTCAAGAGTTTTATTGTTTCAACTTCAGTGACAGATGCTGATCTTCAACAAAAAAATCTTGTTCAAGTTGTGCTGAATCACTTTAAAACGATGATGCCATTGATACATTTTTTAAATCGAGCAATTGATTAAATAATTCCTATGACCAGAAAACTAAGCAGTGTTAAAATTCTTTTAGCGTTCTTAATTTTATCTATTTCCCTTCAAGCCCAGCAAGAAAAAGGTAAAAGGGGATACAGTGGCAATCCTTTGTTTACTGGCTGGTATGCAGATCCTGAGGCAATCGTATTTGGGGATGAGTATTGGATCTATCCAACCTTTTCTGCTCCTTACGAAAAGCAGGTTTTTCTTGATGCATTCTCTTCAAAGAACCTAACACGATGGGATAAGCACGAACACATTTTAGACACAAGTATTGTTAAGTGGGCCAATAAGGCAATGTGGGCACCTGCTGTTGTAACTAAAGACAAACAATATTTTATCTTTTTTGCTGCAAATGATATTCAAAGCAACAAGGAGTTGGGCGGTATCGGTGTTGCAGTTGCTGATGCTCCTTCAGGTCCGTTCAAAGACCATATCGGCTGGCCTTTAATCGATAAATTTTATAACGGGGCGCAGCCAATTGATCAATTCGTTTTTAACGATGATGGAAAATATTACATGTATTATGGTGGATGGGGACACTGCAACGTTGTCATGCTAAACGATGAATTCAACGGGTTTAACTCATATGGTGATGGGAAAACCTTTAAAGAGATAACGCCACTGGGTTATGTAGAAGGACCTTTTGTTTTCAAAAGGAATGGAAAGTATTATTTCATGTGGTCAGAGGGTGGCTGGGGCGGCCCGGATTATAGTGTTGCTTATGCAATCGCAGACCATCCTACCGGGCCATTTAAACGAATTGGAAAAATTTTACAACAGGACCCATCGGTTGCAACTGGTGCAGGACATCATTCGGTTATTTCAATACCCGGCAAGGATCAGTATTATATCATTTATCATCGTCGCCCGCTTACTGAAACCGATGCAAATTCAAGGGTGACTTGTATTGATGAGATGAAGTTTGATCAGGATGGCTTCATTCTTCCAGTCAAGATCACCAATCAGGGTGTAAAAAAACAGCCTTTATAATTCTTTTCGAGCCTGCGTGTTATAAACTGTTTATTTAACTAGGGCTTCATAGAGCACCTCAACGGTATGCACTGCCTTGTCACTTGTTCCGTCTTTTATTTGATGTCTGCAACTGGTGCCAGGTGCAGCAACAACGCAGCCTTCTTTTTTATTCCTGACTGCTGGGAATAATACAAGTTCCCCAATTTGCATGGAGATATCATAATGTTCCTTTTCATAGCCAAATGAACCGGCCATGCCGCAGCATCCTGATGGGATAGTGCTCACAGTATAATTCTTGGGGAGTGATAATACCTTAACGGAGTCTGCAAGAGAGCCCACTGCCTTCTGTTGGCAATGCCCATGAAGAAGAATCGACTTGTGGTCACTGTGAAATTGCTCTGGTCTTATATTTCCCCTATCCATTTCACGGGCAATAAACTCATCAATAAACAGTGAATGTGTTGCCAGTCGCTTGGCCTCTTCTAGCAATTCATCTGTAGCCAAGTCGTGGTATTCATCTCTGAATGTTAGAATGGCAGATGGTTCAATACCTATCAGGGGAGTTTCTTCAGTAATCAGTTTGCTAAACAATTCAATATTTAGGTTTGCAATCTTCTTTGCTTTCCTGACCAAGCCTTTTGACAACCATGTTCTTCCGCTTTCTTCATGATCCGTCATCAATACCTCGTAGCCCAATGCATTCAATAGTTTTATCGCCTTGATGCCGATATGGGCATCATTGTAATTTGTGAACTCATCACAGAAGAGATAAACCTGTTTATCAAACTTTTTAGTCTTGTTTGCAATATCATTTTTCTTTTGCCAGCTCCGTAGGGTTTCCGTTGATAGGCTGGGCATAGATCTTTTTTGAGCAAAACCTGCGATACCCTTTACCACTGAACTGGTCATTTTGTTGTTCATGATAAAATTATACATGGCAGGCGCAACAGATCCTAATTTGGCGCCGGCAGTAAAATTGGCTATCAACCTAGATCTGAAGGGAATGCCATTTGCATCGTAGTAATGTTGCAGAAATTCAGCCTTGAGTTTTGCCATGTCAACATTAGAAGGGCACTCGCTTTTACAAGCCTTACAGCTGAGGCAAAGGCTCATCACATCATAGATCTCCTTATGATTATATCTATTTTCTTTTGGAGAATGTGTCAGAAATTCACGCAGGATATTTGCTCTCGCTCTTGTGGTATCTTTTTCGTCGCGTGTGGCCATAAAGGATGGACACATTGTGCCACCAGATAAATGTGTTTTACGGCAATCGCCAGATCCATTACATTGCTCAGCATGCTGAAGAATGTCTTGTTGATGAAACCTAAAGATGGTTTTGAACTCAGGTGTAAACTGGTCTGGTTCATAGCGAAGCATGGTGTTCATTGGTGGTGTATCCACAATCTTATTCGGATTGAAGATATTGTGCGGATCCCAAACACGTTTTACCTCTTTGAGCAGTTCATAGTTTTTATCTCCCACCATTTGCCGAATGAACTCTCCTCGTAATCTTCCGTCACCATGTTCTCCACTCAGCGAACCTTTATATTTTTTTACTAGTGTTGCAACCTCTTCTGCTATGATTCTGAATAGCTCATTGCCTTCCTTTGTTTTAAGATTGATGATTGGACGAAGATGAATTTCTCCTGATCCTGCGTGTGCATAGTGAACGGAATACAATCCGTGTTTTTTTAGTATTTCATTGAAGTCGCGTATATACGCTGGCAGGTCTTCTACATCTACTGCTGTATCCTCAATCACTGGCACTGCCTTTGCATCTCCTGGAAGGTTGCTCAGTAGGCCAAGTCCTGCTTTTCTAAGTGTCCATATCTTCTTGGTATCGGCCCCAAATAATACCGGGAAATGATAGCCAAGATTGGCGGCGCGCATGTCTGCTTCAACCTGTGTTGTGATCTCAAGTATTTCGGTTCTCGTTTCTCTAATGAATTCTATTACCAGAATCGCTCCTGGATCTCCTTGTACAAAAAATCTGTTCTTACTTTGCTCGATATTTCCTTTGGTACATTCCAGGATGTAGTGATCTATTAATTCTGATGCACTGGGTCTGTATTTTAATCCGATGAGGTTAGCCCTTAATGATTCATCGATTGAATTGAAATGTACACAAAGCAATCCTGTTTCTTTTAAAGGTGCAGGTACTACATTCAGTTTTATTTCTGTTATGAATGCAAGTGTTCCTTCTGAGCCTGCGATAAGTGTACAGAAATTAAAATCTGGTCCACCCGCTACAAAGGGTGCAGTTTCCACCAATAGGTCAATTGCGTATCCCGTATTTCTTCTTTCGACAGACTTCTTTGGAAATTCTTTTTGGATCTCTTGTTGATTGTCATAGTTGCTCAGCATAGAGCGAACTGACTTATAGATCTTTCCTTCAAGCGTATTCAACTCGCATTTGGAATGAAACTCATCGTTGGTTAGGGTAGAAAATATGGCTTCAGACCCATCACTAAGCAATGCTTTTACCTCGAGCAGATGTTCTCTTGTACTTCGGTACACTACTGAATTGGAGCCGCAAGAATTATTGCCAACCATACCGCCCATCATTGCCCTATTGGCAGTGGATGTCTCTGGACCAAAGAACAGGTCATGTGGCTTCAAGAATAAATTAAGTTCATCACGAATCACACCGGGTTGAACACGCACCCAACCTTCCTCTTTATTCAATTCAAGTATCTGATTGAAATGTTTTGAAACATCTACAATAATTCCTTTTCCCACAACTTGTCCTGCAAGTGATGTTCCAGCAGTTCTCGGAATCAGTGAAGTGTGTTCTGCAGTAGCAAAAGAAATGAGGGCGTGTAAGTCCGTTACTGTTTTTGGAATTGCAACTGCCAACGGCATTTCCCTATACGCAGATGCATCTGTTGCATACAATGTTCTTATTGTTTTGTCGTGAAACAAATCACCTTCCAGTTGCGCAGCGAGCTTTTTAAGCTTCTCCTTCATTGTGGTCATTTATGGGTGCAAAATTACTAATAAAATCACCTTGTATCGACTTCTTAAAGTTCCTTTGGCAATGGCTAAAACATAATTGTGTATGACAATCAATGTATTAGGTTGAAAAATAGAATATCTGCTTACTTATTTGCCATTAACTGTTGAAGAAGAAAGAAGAAATCATCTAGTTCTTCTTCACAATTTCTATGTCAACAGGGCGCACTATTATAAATATTAGTGCGATGTCTTTACTTCTATTGAATTGATTGCTTCACTATTCTGGCCAATGGTATTGCCCAGCGAGCATACTCTTTGCCTGAAGGATGAAGGCCATCTTCTGCGATTAGCGTGCGGTCGAACTTCGCTTCACGATTGGTTTCAGTAATATTGAGATAGTTACAGCCATAGTCCGCGGAAATGGATTGATTTATCTTATTCAAGACATCAATCTCTTTTCTTATGAGACTCGTATCAAGATAGTTGGCAAAGGGGGTTATGCTGTAGTCTGGAATTGAAATGACATATACATTAGTTGGTTTTCCATGAGCAATGTCGATTGATTTGATCAACAGGTTCTGAAATCGTTCTTTATACTCCAATGTATCTCTGCGTGAAAACTGATCGTTGACACCAATCAATAAACTTACAATATCATGAGGCACTGGTTTGCGGAGTTCGATGGCGTCTTGAAGATCTCTGGTGGCCCACCCCGTTGCAGCGATAATGGAAGGGGTTGCTATTTTATACCCCTCCGAGATCAATAAATCCATGGTTTGAATTGGAAAGGACTCGCGTGCAAATACCCCTTCTCCTACGGTGTAAGAATCCCCCAAGGCAAGCCAACTTAGGCCATCTTTAATGCCGAGCTGGGTTGAATCCGCTGGATCAGCTGGAATTTGATCATCCGCCTTGGAACAGGAGATGAGCAAAACAACACAAATGCAAAACCACATTTTCATATACTAAAGACATTTCTAGTGAGGCTATTGTTCAAAGTATAGTTCCTTAAAATAAAATAACCCCTCTTGTTGAGGGTGGGGTGAATTGGTGAATTCAACGGCCAATTCCTAACTTTTGCCACCAAATGCCAGTTTCATTTGAGTATTGTCATACTAGAATTCGGTATATTAAAGTAATAAAATGATGCAATGAAAAAATTGATCTGCCTACTTCTTGGATTTTCGTCTATTGTATTTTCTGCCATCTCTCAAGAAAAACCGCTTTCTCCTTACCCACTGTTGGATAGCAAGCTGCCGATCTCTAAAGAGGTGATTAGAACCACAAAAGAATTTAGGGATAGGTTGTTGCTTGATCCTTATAGACCTGCGTATCATTTTTCAATTCCGGAAGATGATGGCCGACCTGGAGATCCGAATGGTGCTTTTTACCACAATGGGCGTTATCATCTGATGTACCTATACAATAGGGCAGGGATGGGATTTTCATGGGGACATGTTTCGAGTACAGATCTTTTGCATTGGAGGCATCATCCGGATGCCATCAAGCCAAGTGATGGTGATGATGGTTGTTTTAGCGGTGGAGCCTTTGTTGATGATGATGGCTCTGCTGTACTGTCGTATTGGATGTTATGGGGAAGCAGGGGAATTGGCTTAGCTAAAAGCACTGACCCAGATTTTAACACATGGAAAAAGTCAGGCAACAATCCGGTGATACAATCAACAGATTGGGGCATCACCACAATGAAAAATTCAGCAGGAAAGGAATTTCATGTTGGATCTGCAGATCCTTCTAATATTTGGAAAAAAGATGGTAAGTATTATATGCTTACTGGAAATCTATTGGTATTAAGAAAATACGGATCACGTGGAGATGGACTTCCTGCAAATGATAATAATGCACAAGCCCTACCAGATGATTCGTTGAATTATCAAGGAGATCGTTTGTATTTATTTTCATCTGCTGACATGAAGCAGTGGAGCTACGAACATGAATTTTATACTGCTGATAGAAAATGGACTAATAAAAATGAAGACAATATGTGTCCGAGTTTTCTTCCTCTGCCATCATCGCCTGATGGAGGCAAAGCAAGTGGCAAGCATCTGCTGTTGTTTATCAGTCATAATATGGGTGCGCAATATTATGTAGGAACCTATACGGGCAATCATTTTTATCCTGATAACCATGGGAGAATGACCTGGAAAGACAATGCATATTTTGCTCCTGAGGCATTGGTTGATGGTAAAGGCAGACAGATTATGTGGAGTTGGATTTTTGATGATAGGCCAGATTCTGTGGTAAATTATAGTGGATGGACGGGCATGTATGGACTTCCAAGAACGCTCTGGGTTGGAGACGATGGAACGTTGAGAATGAGGCCAATCAAGGAGCTTGAAGCATTGAGGACAAAAAAGATGGTTGTTTCAGATATTGCTGTTGCATCAGGAGCTCAGGTCAAAGTGAATAAGTTGGGTAGTGAATTAATGGAGCTTGAAATTACATTTCAGCCAAATGCATCCAAGCAATATGGTATTAAGGTTGGCATGTCGGATGATGGGAGGGAGGAGACGGTGATTTATTATGATGATGTTGAAAAGAAGCTAAAGTTTGATACGCGAAAATCAGGATTAAGTTTTGGTAGAAAAATTATAGAGGAGGCTCCGCTTGAGTTAAAAAACGGAGAACCTCTTGTATTGCGCGTATTTATTGATAAGTCAATTATTGAAGTTTTTGCAAATGATCGTCAGGCTATTGGTCGAATGGTATATCCAACCCTAGGCGGCAGAGGAGTAAGTGTTTTTTCTAATGGGGGTGAAGCAAAAGTAAAAAACATGACTGTTTGGGAGTTGAGTCCTTCTAACCCTTACTAGATTTTCATTGTTAATAAAATAGTTGATCAAAAGAAGAAAGCTTCCATTATTTATGGAGGCTTTCTTGTAAGGTATAGCTGCAAATATTTTGTGATAGGATAGCTTTCTCGGCGGTTGAAAATCTAAAATTCAGCTCATTTCTATCAATAGCCAATATCACAATGAATTGTATTTTTCATCATATGTATCTTTTGGTTAAAACAACTACTATTGTTCTTGGATCGTCCGCTGGGAGGATTATTCTACTTCAAATAAAGTATTGGATCTGACTATTAAAAAGTGAACAAATTTTCTTTTCAATCGTATTATTTATATGAGATGCTGTTTTGTTTTAATCCTGTGGCTATTTTCGGCCTGTCAAAAGGCAATTCCTACTGCTGATGCCCCTCTGGTTTTCCCTCCACAGGGATCATCTACTTCTATTAATACCTTCTTGGCCCTTGGCGATTCCTATACAATGGGAGAGGGCGTTTATGAACCTGAGCGTTTTGTGGCTCAAACAGTGCAGGTCCTATCTCAAGAGGGTATTGTTGTTCTTCCCCCTAAATATATTTCAGGCAATGGGTGGACTACCGGGCATCTTAGGTTAGGGATCGAATATGAAAAACCCGAGAGGCACAATATCGTCACCTTACTCATTGGTGTAAATGACCAGAATCTCGGCTCAGACCTTCAAAAGTATCGTGAGGGGTTTGAGGTACTCTTGAACAAAGCGATTGAACTTGCTTATGGCCAAACCAGTCATGTTTTTGTTTTATCCATTCCGGATTATAGTGTAGCCCCCCGGCTACAATATACTGATACGGCTTCCATCAGGATGGAAATAGATCTCTTCAATATGGTAAACAGGAGTGTCACGGAGTTGTATGGTTGTAAATATCTTGACATTACGGAGTTGACCAGAGAGGGAAGATATGACCGAAGCCTTATTTGTTCTGATGGGCTGCATCCTTCTGGTAAAGAATATGCTCGTTGGGCAAAATTGCTCGCGCCAATGATTAGTCAAGTCATAAAATAATAAACACCCCTTACTGGCATTTATCTGATACAATAGCCAACGCCTAGGTTATTTATTGGTTTTATTCAATTCATAAAGGCGTGTATACTTCATAAACGTATAGTAACTTGATGCAAATGCATAAACCAATCCAATGAATCCGTTTTGGAATCCAATTCTAAGTAAGTAAGACCTGAAGAACGCAGCAATTGGTTTAATGATAATTTTTAGAACTGATGATTTCTTTCCTCCAAGATGTTGGTTTTGGGCTGTAATCATTGCGGAGTCTAAGTACTTTGTAAAAAGATGTTCAAAGTCGCGATGTGAATAATGTTCTACAAAGCCATCCAGCCTCGTCGTATGTATTCCCAATTCGCTGATAATATCTTCATGGGCGATTGCATTATTCCAGTGCGCAATTTTTTTATTGAATAGCCTGCTCTTCCAACCCCCTGTATTTTTAATCCAATAGTTTCCAATAAAATTCTTCCACCTGACCTGATAAACAGCATGTTCGTCAGAGGGTTGCCAATTCTTTAATGAATTATAGAGGGTCTGATCAATTTTCTCATCCGAATCCATGGAGAGAACCCAATCGTACTTAGCATATTGTACCGCTGTATTTTTCGATCTGCCGTAACCTTCCCAGGAAATGTGATGAACCTTGGCGCCAAAATCACTTGCAATGAAAGGTGTTTGATCTTTACTTCCTGAGTCGCAAACAACAATATCATCTGTTAACCCCTTGAGGCTATCCAATAATCTTGGTAATACATCAGCCGAGTCTTTTGCTACAATTACAATTGAAAAGGTATAATCCGCCATAGGGAGTAAGCTATGTTTATGTTTTATAAAACAGCAGCAATATTCAACGTAATAAAGGTACCAAATTCGCGCCCTCTAACATCATCTGCTTATCAAAGATATATCTAGTGAGTAAATTCATGAAAAAATTCTGTTCTTTGTTTATGAGAAAAAAATGCTTAATTTAAAGCTTGTTATTTTAGATAAAAAAAATAAGAAATATGGCAAAGAGACTTAGCTCAGACAATGTTAATCAGTTTCATGAGGACGGCTATGTAATTGTAAAAAACTTTTTCTCTGCTGCGGAAATCAATAAATTATATTCAATAGCAACTACGGATAATGTAGTGAAAGATAATGCCACCAATGTGACCGACAGTACAGGGAAAAACTCAAAACTAACCCTTTGGTTTACTCCCGGCGAAGACGTCTACAGCATGATGCTTAGAAGTGAAAGAATGGTGGATGCTGCATCAAAACTTTTAGATAGCGAATCCCCGGTTTGTCACTTTCACACCAAGTTGATGCAGAAAGAACCAAAGGTCGGTGGTGCATGGGAATGGCACCAGGATTATGGGTATTGGTATAAGAATCAGTTCCTGTTTCCTGATCAGCTCGTGAGCATCATGATTGCGCTCACGCATGCTAATAAGGAGAATGGTTGTTTGCAAGTCATTAAAGGGTCACATAAAATGGGTCGTATCAATCATGGGTTTGCCGGCGAGCAAGTGGGTGCAGATATGGTGATGGTGGATAACGCTTTGTCTACCATGGAACATGTTTTTGTTGAGCTTGAACCAGGCGATGCACTTTTTTTCCATAGCAATACCCTTCACCGTAGTGAAGCCAATTTGAGCGATAGTCCACGGTGGTCGATTATTTCCTGTTATAATTCTCTTTCCAATAAAGCATTTAATGACAACAGCACTTCTTGGAAAGAGTCTGTCAGCATTGTTTCAGATGAAGCGATGATGTCTGTTGACGTTGCAGGAGCTGTGTCTGGGGCAGACTTTCTTCGTAAGGAAAATGATCCGGCATTGCAGGAAACGGGTTGGGAAAAAGAAGTAAAGACTCTCTAGAACTGGATTTTATTTTGGGCGTTAAAGACCAACGTATATTCCGTCCTCTTTTATTTCAATAGGAAATGTTTTCATATTGTATCCTTCTCCTGTGGTGTTATATCCATTTTTTAGTGAGAATTTAAAGCGGTGGAGTGGACAAACCGCATTTCCTTGTAGGTCGATATATCCCATAACCATTTTTGCTCCGGCATGTGGGCATTTGGATTGAAAAGCATAGAGGGTATCTTTGTATTTTGCAATGCAAATAGTTTTTTCTCCAAGCTCTGCTTGAATGATATCGTAGTTGCCAAAACCCAGTGATTCTATTGAGGAGGCAACGAATGTCCAATTGTATTCCCTAATTGCCATAATCTATTGCCTGAAAACCTGTTTTATAGGGGTATCTTTTTGTGTACATCTCACGAACGTAATTTAGAATCGTTGCCCTCAATTGGTCAATTTCTCGTCGTTGCATTGCTGAAACAAATACGCAGTTTCCTGTTGTTTCATTTTCCCAGCGTTTCTTTAACTCAATTAATAAGGAAGCACGCACTTCTGGATCTAGCCATTCATCATAGGTTTGCTCTTCGTAAAGATCCATCTTGTTAAATACCGTAATCACAGGTTTGTCTGAACATCCCAGTTCAGCGAGGGTATTGTTTACAACCTTCATCTGTTCTTCGTATTGAGGATGGGAGATGTCTACCACATGAATGAGGATATCGCTTTCCTTAACTTCTTCTAACGTGCTTTTGAAACTCTCGATAAGATGATGTGGGAGTTTTCTAATAAAACCAACTGTATCGCTCAACAGAAAAGGCGTGTTTTCAAAAACAATTTTTCTGGTGGTGGTATCTAGTGTGGCAAAGAGTTTATTTTCTGCAAGTACATCACTCTTACTAAGCAGGTTCATCAAAGTTGATTTACCAACGTTGGTATATCCTACGAATGCCACCCGAATGAATTCTCCCCTTTCTTTTCTTTGTGTGAAGGCCTGTTTCTCGATTTCCAAAAGTCTTTTTCTCAGCAAGGAGATCTTTTCGCGTACAATTCTTCGATCTGTTTCAATTTCTGATTCACCAGGTCCACGTGTTCCAATACCTCCACCAAGTCTTTCCAAGTGTTTCCACATTCCTCTTAGTCTGGGCAATATGTATTGGTATTGTGCTAACTCTACTTGTGCTTTTGCTTGTGCTGTTTTTGCCCGGCGTGCAAAAATATCCAGGATAAGATCGCTGCGGTCGATTGTTTTGATGTTGACAACCTTTTCAATATTGCCAACCTGCGCACCGCTAAGTTCGTCATCAAATATCAAAACGCTTATGTCTTTGTTTAAAGCGTATTGTTTTATCTCTTCCAGTTTCCCTTTTCCGATATATGTTTTGCTGTCGGGATGTTGCAACCGTTGGGTAAATATTTTGTCGGTCACTGCCCCAGCAGTTGATGCAAGAAATGCAAGTTCATCAAGGTATTCCTTTACCTGTTGTTCGGTTTGATCTTTATGGATAACCCCAACAAGTATGGCATTTTCAGAAGTTTTAAATAAGGCAGATTTGTCCAGCAAACTATAATAAATTACAAGCCACTTAAAGTAAGTCCGATTGAAAAAGGCTTCACCGCAGGACCGAAACCTTCTTTAAAGAAGCTGGTGAGGGTAAAGCTACCAAAAAGGCTAAGATTGCCAAGCCCGACTCTGGCAGTACCGGCAACTCGGGTCGTGTTAAAATATCTTTTATCTTTTATTTTCATCACGTATCCACCTTCGGTTGAACTTGATGCGTTGATATCAGTTTTTACTGTTGCGTCTACAAGCAGTCCAATTTTTGCACCCACTGCAAATTTCCAACCCTTGTTCATGTTTTCAGGATTCGTTGAATAGCGAAATTCAATCGGAGCTTCCAGATAGCCCGTGCCCAGCTTAATCTTTTTGTATTTGGTTACATTGTCTGCCGTAAACGTAACACCTGATGGCGAGTTCAATTTTATGGCAGTTTTTTCAAAATAAATATTGTCCGTACCTATGCCTGGTCCGAATGCAGCGCTGAATTTGGGGTTAGATTTAAAGGGGAAGTCGAACAAGAAATAGGTATTAAAGGTTCTGTTGAAGCTTTTTAAATTGATGGCATCAGCACTGCCCCAATTGGCAACGCCAAACTGAAACATCAGATGGTCTGATGCCCGTTGAGACAGGTTAATTTTGGTATAGTCTGGCTTTATTTTGGAGGATGGCTCCTTTACTTTAGTTGGGTTGTTTTTTTTCTGTGCGGTAGCAGAAATGCTGGCTATCAAGATCAATATTGCTAGTAAATTCTTCATATTCTTTATTATAATTTCAAATATATCCTCTCCCGGGTTAATGAAAGGTTAAGGATAGAATGCAAAAGTACAGCTTAGAACTGATTTTTCCCTCCTAGGAGCATCTTGTCAATCTGAATAATGCTTCTTTTCCTTAATGTTTACTCATCTCTTAGTGGTCAGAAGCGCTTAAAAGTTGATAGGATAGGAAAAGCTCTTTCAGATCGGCTTCTTGAGATCAGAAAAAGCTCCGATGGCTTTCGGAGCTCTGTTTATGTGTCATTAGATCGACTGCCTTAGATTGAGAATTTATACTATTTAGGCCTTTTTCTGGTGAACCAAAGTCAATCTATTTATTGGATATAGCGGGAATGCCATGCTTAATGATCAGATTTTTCCAATTAAAATTGATGAACATTATGATTTTTTCCTTTAGTTGTATTGTAAGTGTCCCTATTTCAATGACAGTTTAGAAGTTTAGATGAAAATCTTACTTTTAAACCATCAAAATGAAAAAAACACGATTCACGGAGGCCCAGATTGTGGCCGCCTTAAAAAAGCAAGAGTCCGGTATTTCAGTAAA
>CAIXLY010000053.1 GCA_903920455.1 uncultured bacterium
CAACCTTTTTAAGTTGAAAATTCCATCCGGATTCAATTGATTTAACAACCAAGTTGTCAAAATCAGCATTGGCCGCTTTTGACTTTTTAATGAATGAAATCAGTGAATCCGCAGGTGACACCGATGCGTAGCTTGTAATTGCCCTAGACAATGCAAACGTATTCATGTCAGCAGGTGCAACGAAACGAATTGCTTGAGAGAATTCATTATTGAGTTTATTGGACTCGTTGATCTCATTGGCTTTATCCAGTGATACGAATAACGTGTATTCGCCAACCACGTCTGTAGTGAATGCAATATCACCAACCCATGGACCATTGATGTTGTTTGTAATTGAAACAGTTTCACCCGCCTTTATTCCGTCCTTAAAATTTCTACTCAATTGATCAACTTTAATTCCCATTCCTTCAAAACGAATTTCGAGCGGAACAAATTTTTCTGCAGGAAGATCTACTGAGCCGCGATTGGTTACATCTATAGAAACTTTAATCCACTCACGCACTGCAGGATTCTCCGGAGTAATCTTAATGCCTGTAACCACTAAATCTACCCCAGCTGACTTCGCTACTGGTGATGCCCCTGATTCACCGCCTGTCATTTTATGATGATCATGATTCATGGTCTGATCTGCAACTTTTTTTGAAGCGACAATCTTTACCTGATTTTCAAAATGCTTCTTCAATAATTTTCCTTTGTTGGCAGTAAGCACACAAGAAAAAGCCTCTGGCAGCCACCTGTCTTTTGTTTCAGTTGAAGAATTCATCCGATCAAAAAATGCCTGTTCTGCAGCAGCATCAAGTGGTGATTTTGAGAATAGCAACAAAGCATTCAACACCACCAAAGGATCGCTGTCATTCAACAGATTAAATTTGATGATGCTGGCAACAGAGGCAGCGTTGAAGTCCATCGCCTTAATTGCATTCTTTCTCATATCTGAAGAAGGATGATTTAATGCAGACGCAAGCGTAATATCATCAAGTGCATTCAATCCTTTTAGCGTCCACAATGCATGAATAGCTGGTGCATTAATTCCAATTTGATCAACGGATTGATTGCGTGCAATTGCAACAAGTTGTGGAACTAGGTCCTTTTGTCCACGCTCAACAATCATTCTTTGTGCGTTCATTCTCCAGAACATATTGTCGCTTTTCAAGGCAGCCACTAGCCCATCAACATCATTCAAGGAAAGCGATATAGGCTTTTGGACCGCAGCTTCTTTATGAGAAACCCTATAGATTCTTCCGTGGGTGAAATCGCGCAGGTCTGTCATGTATGCATTGCCTTCACCATTATCAAAACCTTTGGGAGTCGGGTTGTGCTGAATAATATAGCTGTACCAATCAGCTACCCAAACTGCGCCATCAGGACCAACCTCAGCAAATACAGGAGAGAACCATTCATCGGCTGCAGCCATCAAGTTGAAGGCTTCTGCATCAGAAAAATCTGTGCCACTTTTTACCATTTTATTTTGGTGTAAAATATGTCCTGTTGGTTCTGCCACAAAAGCAATATTGTTCCAATATTTTTTAGGGAAAGCCCTGGCTGTGTAAAAGTTATGCCCGGCTGCAGCGGTGAATCCACCAAAAACATCCACCTGCCTAACTTTTTCTGTAATGGGTTTCATATCACGGTGAGTGTCTGTACTCCTGCTACCGTTTTCTTGATTTTTTGCTGAATTAAAATAGCTATGAGGAATAGCCATATACCATCCGTGGGAGTTGTTGGCAGTTGATCCAAATACATCATTGGTTTCATTGAGTGCAAAACCCCAAGTATTATTTGAGGTGCTGGTCATCCACTCCAACTTACTTCCATCGGGCTTGAACCTATAAAAGGCCTGCCCAAACTGCAGTGAATCAGTAGCCGCTAACTTTCCTTTGAATCCAGCATATCCAACGCAGCCCCAGATCCAGTTATCAAATCCATAGTGCAGATTAGAGGGTCCAGCATGGGTATCGAATGTGCCAAACCCAGTAAATACAACTTTTTTAACATCCGCCTTATCATCACCATTGGTGTCTTTAAGGAAAATCATATCAGGTGCTTGTGCAACAAACAAACCACCATTTGCAAAAACCATGCCTGTAGGAATATTCAAGCCCTCAGCAAACTTGGTAAACTTATCTGCCTTGCCATCACTGTTTGTGTCTTCGCAAATCAATACATAATCACTTCCGGCTCCGGGCTTTCTTTCATTGGGATAGTCCTTGGTGATAAGCACAAACATTCTTCCTCTTTCATCCCAGCTAAAAGCAATGGGGTGCATCACATTGGGTTCTGAAGCAAACAATTCAAGATTAAAATCAACCGGGATTTGAATATGCTTCATTGACTCTTCAGGAGTGAGGGCCAACTGTTGGTATTGTGTTCCTGGGCGTTGCTCATAATTGGGAAGCTTAGCCTCTTTAAATTCAAATGGTTTGGGGTTTCGTGCTTGGAAGGCAGCAAGCGCCTCGTCATTTACGCTCCAAAGGATTGCATTGTACAGCAAATCCTGAAAACCTTTTTGTTGCCATGTTCTCTCATCGTGCCCATAGGCAGTATAAAAAATCTTGCCCTTTCCATGTGTTCTTGTCCAGGTATAAGGTTCTGTTTTGGCACCAGGTTTGTCATTTGCCTGATCTGCTTTAATCTCTCTGGTAGCAAGTATATTGTTATCCGCTTGCAAATCGCTGTGCAAATAGGTTTCATCATAAGAAGTGAAAGGGCTAAGGCCTTGCATGACGGGATGATCCGCTTTTAAAGTCTGTGTTGTAATGGAATCTAGCGTGTGGCGCCAGAAGCGACCACCCACCAATTTTGTATATGCATCCGAATTTGCAAAACAATATGAAGCACAATGGATGGGCAGAAAGCCTTTGCCTGATGCAACAAAATCTAGAAGCGCTTTTTCAGCTTCAGGACTTAGCACATCCCAGTTGGCATAAATCATCAATGCATCATATTTCGCAAGAGTTGTTGGATTAAGGTCTTCCAACTTGTCGGTATAGGTGAAATTGATTCCTTTCGGACCAAGTGCTTCCATCAGCTGCGGTACACGCTCTATAGGCCTATGGTGCTTATTGTCACCCAAGAATAAAACCTCAAGACGTCTGCTTTCTTGTGCAAAAACCTGGGATGTAATGAAGAGAAGGATTAAAAGGATTCTCATTGTTTGATAAGATTATATTGTGTTCTTGTTTGTTTTTTGCTGAGGCCTGGCAGGTTAATTTTATATATTAAAATAATCGGGCAGGTTAATGATTTTGCCTCCCTGCATAGCAGATTCATGCGCTAGAATTCCAACGGAAGTCCAGTTGGCAGACTGTCCTGCATTAGGAAAGGGATCCCGGTCTTCGACCAACGCCATCAGAAACTCATGGGCAAGATGTGGATGTGAGCCACCATGGCCGGCTCCCTGTGTGAAACTCAGGTGGGTATTGCTTGCAACATCATACACTCCTTTTGTAGTAAAGTCACGTATCTCCTCTGGAAGGAGATGTGCATAATCTGGAACTTTTACTTTTTTCGGGATCTCATGTTCTGGAAGCTTTGCAGTATGAAGAACATGCTCCTCGGCCTCTATCAGAGCCCATTCAAATGATTTTTTTGAACCATAGACTTCAAAACTCTCACGATATTGTCTTGCCACGTCGAACAGTGACCTGTATACATAGGCACTTAGGTCGCTATTTTTAAACTTGATGTGAGCAGATTCAACGGCGAAAGGCGAATTATGAATTGATGCAAGGTCTTCGCGAATCGTGCCTGAGCCAAAACACGATACATATTCTGCTTCCAGCTTCAGTAACCCCGCAACCGGTCCAACACAATGTGTTGCATAATGCATAGGGGGTAGCCCAGGCCAATAATCAGGCCATCCATCCATATCCTGCTGGTGAGAGGCCTTCAAAAATTGCACTTTGCCCAACTCCCCTTTTTCGTATAACTCCTTGACAAACAGGAACTCACGTGCGTATACCACCGTTTCCATCATCATGTATTTCTTCCCGGTTTCCTTACAGGCTTTAACAATCTTCATGCAATCCTCGACACTGGTTGCCATTGGAACGGTACATGCCACATCCTTTCCTGCATAAAGTGCCTTGAGCGACTGTTCAGCGTGGTTTGGGATAGGTGAATTGATATGAACAGCATCAACATTAGGATCCTTGAGGAGTTCATCATAATCACTATATCTCTTCTCAATCCCAAAGGCATCGGCGATGGCATTAAGCTTTTGCTCATTGCGTTGACAGACAGCGTACATTGTTGCATTGGGATGTCTCTGATAAATAGGAATAAACTCAGCACCAAATCCAAGTCCCACAATAGCAATGTTAATCTTCATAATAGCTGATTTTTAGTTAAAATTTGTCGGCTTTTAGGGAAATCAATTTAGCCATTTTTTACGGCAAATTTCTCATTTTTGGCGCTGCAATTTGCATTTCTGCGCTTGACAATCAGCATAAATTGACCCTGATAAGGTCGCATCTATGATGTTGGTCAACATGGAAGGGGCAGAACAAGCAATGAAATGTCACTCCTGATCGAAAATATTGTCAAAATCACCCTATTATCCCTATTTTTGTCGCTCTCAACGAATTATAATGGAATACAATACCACAAGGAACCACCTGGTGATGAAGGAGTATGGAAGGCATGTGCAGAAGATGGTGAGTCACATCTTGTCAATCGAAGAAAAAGAAAGAAGACAAAAAAATGCACAGGCTGTCATAGAGCTTATGGGATTCCTCAATCCCCAACTCAAGAATGTAGAGGATTACAGGCATAAGCTTTGGGACCATCTTTTTTTGATAGCCGACTTTAATTTAGAAGTAGAGAGCCCTTATCCAATTCCCACACGCGAGTCATTACAAGCAAAACCAGCTCCTCTTCCCTACCCTAAAAGACACCCACGATATTCTCATCTCGGTAAACACCTTGAACTCATCGTTCAAAAAGCACTAGCTGAAGAGAATGAAGAGAAGCGCTCTGGCTTCGCACATATTATTGCATATTACATGAAGTTGGCTTACAACACATGGCATAAAGAACTGATCCCAGACGAGAGCATTCGCAGTGAACTCAATGCAATCACGCAAGGACAGCTTGCTTTTACAAGTACACCTTATGTTAGGGCTTATCGTGAGCAAGACGACCAATTTATGAAACGCAGTAAAGGTGGTGGCAGCTTCCAGCAAAGAAATCGCAACAACAATGGTGGTAGCAAAAATAGGCCGCAGCAAAAGTTTGGTAAAAAGCGCTTCAAATAAAATGCCGACCGGCGAATATATTTCATGAAAGCTTTTGAAGTTTACGGAGGAAAAAAACTTAATGGGGAAATAGAGCCCCAGGGCGCAAAAAACGAAGCGCTGCAAATCATTAGTGCAGTATTGCTCACTGCAGAACCCGTTACTATTCGTAATATTCCAGACATCCTTGATGTCAATTTATTAATAGACCTATTGGCTGATTTAGGTGTACAGGTGAATCGAATAGATAGGCACACCTGCATCTTTGAAGCAAAAAATGTTTTGCTTGAAAAACTCGAGGACCCTGCATTTCAAAAAAATAGCAGTAGGCTAAGGGGCTCAGTGATGATAGCCGGACCTCTTCTTGGTAGATTTAAAAAAGCCTTTATCCCAAAACCAGGAGGGGATAAGATAGGAAGAAGAAGACTTGATACGCATATTATAGGCTTTGAGAAGTTGGGAGTAAAATTCCAGTATGAACAAGGGGAAGGATTTTTCAGGTTAACTGCTGATAACTTAAAAGGTACAGAGCTCTTGCTTGATGAGCCTTCTGTGACAGGAACTGCGAATATTATTTTTGCAGCTGTACTTGCAAGTGGTACAACTACAATATACAATGCTGCATGTGAGCCTTATATTCAACAGCTCTGCAAGATGCTCAACAGAATGGGCGCCAAGATTTCCGGCATCAAGTCTAATTTGCTTACCATTCATGGAGTTGATTCACTTGGAGGCACGGAACACACCATGCTCCCAGACATGATTGAAGTAGGATCGTTTATCGGACTTGCTGCGATGACACAAAGCAATATCACGATAAAAAACGTTGGCCTTGAACACCTCGGTGTTATCCCACAAAAATTTCAACAGCTCGGTATCAATATGGAATGCAAAGGAGATGATATCATCGTCCATGAGCAGTCCGTATATGAAATACAAAAATTTATAGATGGGTCTGTATTGACAATTTACGATCATCCTTGGCCAGGAATGACCCCTGATCTATTAAGCATACTGCTCGTTGTTGCGACGCAAGCAAAGGGCAGTGTGTTAATTCATCAAAAAATGTTTGAGAGCAGACTTTTCTTTGTTGATAAGTTGATAGAAATGGGTGCAAGAATCATTTTGTGTGATCCGCACCGCGCTGCCATTATCGGATTAGAAAGAGAACAATCATTAAGGGGCATCACCATGAGCAGTCCAGATATACGTGCGGGAGTTGCTTTATTGATTGCCGCGCTTAGTGCAGAAGGAAAAAGCATCATCCAGAATATTGAGCAGATTGATAGAGGCTATCAACAAATTGATACAAGATTAAAGTTGCTGGGCGCAGAGATCAACCGCATCGACTATTGATACAATGAATACCGAGCACGAAAAAAAAATTATCATTCTTACTGCCCCTTCAGGTGCTGGCAAAACCACCATCAAAACTAGGCTTCTTAAGGATATGGCAGGCCAGCTTTCGTTTAGTGTATCTGCTACAACAAGAACAATAAGAGGAGGAGAAATCGACGGTGTTGATTACATTTTTATATCCGAATCAGCATTCAAAGACAATATTGAGAACAATCGATTTATCGAATGGGAGATGGTTTACCCCGGAATGTATTATGGTACGACTGTTGAAGAAATACATAGAATTTGGAAAGAAGGCAAGACTCCACTACTGGACATTGATGTAAAAGGAGCATTGAGTGTAAAGAAGCTATTCGGCAATCAGGTTTTATCTATTTTCATTGAACCCCCATCCATTGAAGTCCTTGAACAAAGATTACTAAAAAGGGGTACAGACAATGCGGAAAATATAAGCATGCGGGTAAATAAGGCGAAAGAGGAAATGCAATACAAAAACAGCTTCGATAAGGTTATTTTAAACGATGATATTGAAAGGGCAACTGCTGAAACCGCAGAGATTATAAAACAATTCATTGGTCTGAAGTAAAGTTAGGAATCGATAGAAATTAATTCATGGAAACACTTTTATTGCTTGGTATACTGGTTGCATTTATTCTTGCAGGATTATTTGCGGGAATAGAAGTTGGCTTTGTATCTCTCAACAGACTCTCTATCGAGCTAAGAAAAAAACAAAGATCAAAGAGTGCCCAAACACTTTCTGATTATCTTGACGAGCCTTCTAAATTCATTAGCTCCATGATCGTGGGGATTTCTATAGCCCTCGTAGTCTATGGACTACTGGTAGATGAACTGCTAAGCCCCTTATGGAAAACTACAGAAAGTTACCTACCAATAGGGTTTGTGGCTTATTTCCTCTATATCAGAATACTGTTTGACTTGTTGATTTCTTCTTCAATATTTATGCTGTTCTTTTTCTTCTGTAGGGCAGTCTTCCGAGCCAAGAGCGATACCCTCATGTTTTTTCTAACTCCTTTACTGAGTTTCTTTTATAAATTGTTTTATCCCATTGCGAATTGGTTTGTTTCAATTTCAGAGTGGGTATTAAGGAACATCATCAATGTACGAATCAGAAAAGATAAAAATAATTTCACAAGGTTGGAGTTGGAACACTTTGTGCAGCAGAGAGAAGAAAACAAATCAGACAACCCGGAGTTGAACAAAGAACTTTTTGAAGCCGCACTAACACTTCCTTATGTAAAGATCAGGCAATGCTTTGTTCCCAGAAAAGAGATCGAAGCCATAAGCCTGAATGAGTCAGTACAAACCCTAAAAGATAAATTTGTTTCCACCAACCTAAGTAAGTTGGTCGTCTATGAAAAAAACATAGACAACATAATAGGATACGTACACCAACTGTCTCTTTTCAAAGAGCCAACCAGCATTAGATCCGTTACACTGAGTATACCAGCTGTTCCAGAGAGCATGACGGCTACAGAGTTGATGAATAGATTGATTCGGGAACGAAGAAGCATGGCTTGGGTAGTGGATGAATTTGGCGGAACCTCTGGCATCATTACTATGGAGGACATATTGGAAGAAATTTTCGGAGAGATAAAAGATGAATACGATACAGAGGAGCTGACCGAGAGGGAGATTATCGAAAACGAGTACGAGTTTTCAGGAAGGCTGGAAATGGACTACCTCATCGAAAAATATGAGCTCGACCTTAATATGAATGGCTCAGAGACCCTTTCTGGGTATCTTATCCGTTTCAACGAGTCAATTCCTAAAGTCAAGCAGAAGATTATCATCGGGAAATATGAGTTTGAGATTTTGGAGGTCACTGATACGCGAATCGAGCTAATCAGAATGAAAACAGAAGCTTAGCGGTCTTGTTAAATGAAACTATACCACAATTAAGTTTTATCAAACAGATATTATCCCTAATTTTGCCAACTCTGCAAACTGATATTTCGCAGCCGGTCCCGTAGTTCAATGGATAGAATAGATGTTTCCTAAACATTAGATGTGAGTTCGATTCTCGCCGGGACCACTACAAGGTTGATTTCAAGTGATTTCCCCCAATTATCAACCTTTTTTGCATCAAGATTAAACTGCAACACATATTTGAATAAGGATTCTCAACTATTGTTGGATAGACAAGTGTTTCTAATCGTTATTTCTATTTCTGCCCCGCTTCTAAGAAATCATTGTATTTCTCAAAATACTCTGTAGGTGTGGTATCCCACTCAGCCATCCTCGAAACATTGGTACGCATACAGTGATAATACAAATCATTTAAAGCATTTTCTATAATAGGATTCGGTATCCAGTTATTATTTAAGTCTTTTATGAATGCGCCTCTTGGACCCGTTTTTTCTTTTCTTGCTATCTCTAGCATGGCATAATAAACGGGGAGATGTGCAGATCGAACCCTAGAGAAAAATGCCTCATCATTTTTTACAGCTGCCTCTGCACGATCAAAAATGGCATTGTACTTGTTTATGAGATCTTTCGACAGAAAGCTTTCCGCATACTCTACAGGCGATCCGAAGGAAGACATTTTTACTCCTCTCCCTGATTGATTATTATCATGCAACAAACTAATGTACTCTTTCACATAAGGTGCGGCTGGGCCATAGTATGCTATTAAAAAATCATTCATTTCTTTTTCAATGGACAATTGCGGATTCCACATCAGACGGGCAATCAGGTATGTCCTCAACTGAGCGAACTCACCACCTCGTTGAATGTTGCCTTGCTCAAACAGTGCAGATACATTATTGCTCTGTAAAAACTGGATATTGGGTTGTAGTACACGCAGATTTGGAAACGGAGCAAATAAATGATTGAAGCTTATTGTATAGTCCCAAATGATGATATTCCCCGTCAATTTGCCCCATCCCTTTAGATCGCTGCTAAAAGATGTATCACCAATTTCCATGGGATCATTTCTTGAACTTTCAATGCTACACAACATGATGTTCACATTTTTACGTGGTGCTATGTTTTTGGGGGGCACTCGAGAATATTGATATGCAAGTGTGGATATTATTTTATCGGGAAAGCGATCTGCAACCTGATTTACAAAATGCAAAATTGATCCCATGCCTAATGCCGGATATTTCTCTCCGCCATGCGTTGAATACATTTTATCTTCCGGCTTGAAGGCGGCATAGGTGCTGTCTAAGGCTGCACATGGTTTGCATTTGCAATGGTTCACATTATCATTCTGACTCACACTCCAGTATAAGGCATCTGGTTTTTTATCCATGGCCTTTTTCAGGTTTCTGCACACAATATCAAGCACATCAGGATTTGATAAACACAATTGCCCTTCAGGTTGTGAGCCGGTACCATCCCAATTGGGAATTGCTTCGGCATGTCTTTGCCCATCGTAAAAAGAAAAATATTCGGGATGCGTAGAACCATATTCTTTTATATCCAGCAGACTTGCAAAAGTGTGTACCCAATAGCCCCATTGGCTTTTATCAACTCCCCGGCCTTCAAATGAATGCAACTTGTGCCAGTCTGAGTATTCCTGATCATAAGCATCATTATAAAAAACTTCCCGGTAAGTAAAAGCGGGTAACTGCCTATCATTAATCTCGTTCAAGACAATGGTAGCTTTTTTGGGAACTATGGTTAAATCCGATGAATACTTTCTGCAGCCAAGATATTTTTCAAGAAAAGTATATGCTGCATATAATACGCCCTTCTTTGTTCCACCAGCAATAAGTAATTTTTTCCCAGCAGTTTTTACCCATAACCCGTCTTCTTGCAATTTCGCTAAAGGTAATTCGAGCATCGCCTTTCGCTGAACCCTTCCGACAAGTATTTCCTTTTCCTGCTCACCTTGATCATCTTGTCGAATTGTCAATTCTTTACCAGTAATCCTTTGCAGGTAATCCTGCATCACCATCGCAGCTTTTAATTCTACGGTAGTTGGCTTTGAGGGCAACACAATAGTATAAGCAGACTGACTATTGTTGAACAACTCAAGTTGTTGCGCAGATACAACCAAGAATAATGATTGCACCAACAGAAAAAGCAATAATTTTTTCATGATAAAAAGATAGCCAATTAATAATTCATTTCCAATTGCGCTGTCAATTTGGAAATGAGTGATAAGATGAAGAAAGTCGAAATTTCACCAATAATTATTACCTACTGATACAGCCTCACCCAATCCACCGTCATATTGATGGGCAGTTCTTTAGGGTCGCGGATCTTGCCCGGCCAAGAACCTTCAAGTTGCTGATCGATCAACAGATAAAATGGCTGATCAAATGGCCATTGAAAAGTTCCTGCACTAGGCATTTTGGGATAGGTGATTGTTTCAATACCATTGATGGCATAAACAAGTATATCGGGATACCAGCTTACGCTATATACATTATACTCTTTGGGGTCAATTTTTCCTGTATTATATTTCTTTGGAAACTCTTGTTTCAAAGTTATCGTATGATGATTGTGCGTTGTTTGATAAGCAAAGGTATCATGGTTAAGCCTCTCCATGATATCCATCTCACCGTTATGCTGATTAGGATAGACATCTTTTTCAGACAACATCCAAATCGCGGGCCAAGCACCAAAAGCTGGATCGAGTTTTGCCCTTACTTCGATTCTGCCATACTGAAAGGCAAATTTGCCCCAAGAATAAATACCGCCGGTAAGGTAAGGACGTGGATCACCGCTTAAGGTATCTTGATTTATAATACCCCTTAGCAAAATATTGCTCTTGTCAAATTGAACAACCCTATTGTCTGTTGCTGTAATATATCTGAAACAGCCTGTATTTTCTTGCCACCGTTCGACAGGCATCTTCCATTGTGGTGATGTAAAAAGTCCAATCCGGGTCCAATTGGTCTCGTCTAACTGCCCCTTGCCAAATTGATCTTCCCAAACTAGCTTCCACTTGGTAGAATTATTCCTGCGTTCCTCTTTTTGGATAAACATATAATCGTTTGATAGGTCATAGGAATGCTTGGCAATTGAACAGCCTGAAAAGAACATACAGATCAATATTGAAATTACAGAACTTCCGCGTTTCAAAAAATGAACGTTCATTGCTTGTGGTTTATTTTGTATTGAAATTTATATGCCGTAATCGTTAGTCAAACAGGTTAATCAATTATGGACAGGCTCCGCAAGTGACTATAATCAGCCAATCTATACTGGAGTGTCATATTGCATAGATAATTTGAAAGATACTTTTATTAACTCAAATAAAATCCAATTGAAATTCATGTTTTATGAAGCCCATCTTTCGATCACTAAATGCATACATAGTACTTTTACTACTTTTGATATCAAACGGCTCAGTTGCAAAGAATTATTATGCTAATCCTTCCTCCTCGTCCACCCTGGCAGACGGGAGTTTTGAAAACCCATGGAAAACAATTCTTCAAGTTAACCAAGGAACTCTGGTGTTAAGCCCGGGCGATAGCGTGCTTTTTAAAAGTGGCGAAAGATTTAGTGGGACGTTGAATATTGGTGGCTCCGGAACATTAGAAAATCCAATTGTATATACAGCTTATGGAATTGGGACAAAACCTGAATTCACCAATACAACCACGAACGTAATAGTGATAAGAAACAGGCAATATGTTATCGTTGATGGTTTAAAAGTTATCGACTATACGATGGATGCAAACAATCATTCTATAACAGCAAAGATTAGTTATGGAATAATAATTGATGTCTCACCAAATTGCCAGATTAGAAATTGCGACATTACACTTGTTGGCATAGGGATTGAAGTGAATAATGGATCTAACAATACCACCATTTCAGGAAATCACATCTACAACCTCCGTATAGTTAGGAATACGGTTGGCGGCAATGACGATTATGGAGCAAACGCAATGGTTATTGGCAGCTCAGAAAACAACATAATAAACAACCGATTTGAGGAATGCTGGGCGAATAGCTATGACTTTCTTTTTGATGGAGGTGCTGTTGAATTTTTTGGGCAACAAATGAACAACAATAAGATTACGAACAATACCGCGATTAATTGTTGCGGCTTTATTGAAGTAGGAAGTAGCACACTTGGGATGGCAATGGACAATCTGATTGCGTATAACAAAATCATCAACAATGGCTACAGTGGAGTTTTTCATAATAGCTCCTCATTTAAAGTGACAATAAGTAACATGAAATACTTTAATAATGTAATTGTAGAAACAAAGATTCAATTCGCTTATCCAACAAGGTTATTTTGGATGTCGGATACCTCTGGTCTGAATTTAGTGCAATTTCGGAATAACATAGTTTGGCTTCAAACAGGAATTAGCTTTGGCATCAATAGCAAGCAAGCTGAGGCAATAAATCACTCAAATAATATATTTAGGCTTTCAAATGGCAGTACTGTTGGAGTAAGCCTAGACCCAACAGAATTAGTAACAAGTTCGGTTGGACTTTTTACTGACACTACCGGTTCGGTTGCAAATTGGGACTTTCATCTGCTCCCAGGTAGTCCCGGAATCGATGCTGGCATTGACGTAGGTATAGACTATGACTTTGAAGGAAATGAAGTTATCGGAATACCTGATGCTGGAGTTTATGAATTTGATCCATCAATATTTAGAGCGTTTGCTAAAGCTGAAAAAATAAGCTGCTTTGGCGGAAGCACATCGGTTATAGTATCAGCAAGTGGAGGTGTGCCTCCTTACACAGGAACAGAAACCTATACTGATGTCTTAGCGGGCAGTCATAGTTATACAGTATCTGATGCTGAAGGCCAACAGAATACAGTCTACATTAGCCTTAATCAACCAAGCAAATTGCTTCTTAGTTTGTCGGCAGGACTAATCACCTCAGCAACAAGACCAACAACTATTACAGCCATGGCCTCTGGAGGCACAGGTCCTTATTCATATAGTCTTAATGGTGGCCCATATCAGTTATCTGGCACATTCAGTAATATTTATGCCGGGACCTATACCATAACAACCAAAGATGCAAACAGCTGTACGGCCAGTCAGATGATTGTGGCCATTCTAACAGAAACAACTCCAAGGATAGATAAGCAACTTGTAATTAGGGTATACCCAAATCCGAGTTCAAGTTATTATACATTGAGCCCTATAAAATATCGAGGACTACCAGTAAGTATAAAGATCAAAGTAATCAATCAATATGGAATAATAGTGTATACAGCTTCAGGATTAACCAATGTGAGTTATGTGTTTGGAGTAAACTTTGAACCTGGACGATACACCTTGGTTGCTGAAGTGGAAAGAACCATTCAGGCACTGCAGTTGATTAAACTTTAAGTTGAAATGAGTAATCCCCAATTGAACATCAATTATAGATCGCCAAAACCAGGTTAGAATTTTTTACTTTAAAAAAAACACTTGCTGCATTGGAGTCCAGATCTGATGCTTAGCCAATGCCTCCTCTAATGGTAGCTGACATGGGTCTGTTTCCTTCCACCATCTTTGCATGGAGGTATCAGCTGCAATTTTTTTCATGTCTGCATCATAGTCTACCCCAGAATATTCAAAATAACTAAACAGATAATACTCTTCTTTTATTTTCTGCAAGAAAATTGAGTAATTGCCAATATTGCAAGAGGTTAATAAATTAGTAATTGAAGGCCATGGTTCTGCATGAAGCTGATTATAATACTCAATCTTATCGGGCTTCAAACCAGTTACCATGCCATAACGAACAATATTTTTTTCGATTGGCTTATCAACCTTTTTTTGATCAGCACAAGAGTTGAATAGGATGATGGCTAATAAAAGAATTGATCTCATAAATAAAATATTTAATGGCTTTCAATATGAATGTATCACTAGGGTTGATTCAAAAATGATTTTGCGTAATTCACTTTTAGCTGATCAAGAGCCGGCAGCTGTGCTTTTACCCTTTTTTTAAATTCAGGATAATTTTTTTGAGTCTTGGCAGACCAAGCAACTTCTGATAATGCCAATGCTCGTGGGAATGTCATATACTCCGCATATGAAAAATTATTAACGTACTCTGTCCACAAATTAGCCTGAACCCCAATAATATGCTTAGCCTGTTTTTCTGTAAGCTCAGGGAAGTTAGGATCAAATGAATAGCATTTTTCTAGAGTCAGATATCCTCCAATAGCAAGAGGCTCATTTTTAGGATCATCCTGATAATAATCTAGATAAAAATCGCCATTGGGCGACATGACCACATCATGGTCTTGCTTGGCTGCTTCAATACCTCCAGAAATACCTCTCCATGACATCACTGTAGCATTAGGCGACAATCCGCCTTCGAGGATCTCATCCCAGCCCAATAATTTTCTGCCTTTTGAACTGATGAATTTATCAATTCTGCCAATGAAATAACTCTGTAGTTCGTGCTCATCTTTGAGCCCAAGTTTTTTGATTAGGTCTTGACAAAAGCGACTTTCCTTCCACTGGGTCTTTGGGCACTCATCTCCACCAACATGAATATACTGACCAGGAAACAAAGCCATAACTTCTGTCAGCACATCTTCTAGAAATGCAAAGGTTTCTTCTCGCGGGAACAATACATCTTCTGAAACACCCCATCTGGTCTGCACTTGATAGATTTTGTCGGCATTAGCACCAAATTGTGGATAGGCCGCAAGCACTGCTTGTGAGTGACCAGGCATTTCAATTTCGGGAATAACGGTAATGTATTTTGAAGCGGCATAAGCAACCACTTCCTTGATTTGTTCTTGTGTATAAAATCCTCCATAGGGCTTGCCATCATACTTATCATCACCATAGTGCCCCAACATAGATTCTTTTCTAACAGAGGAGATTTTTGTCAGCAATGGATACTTTTTAATCTCAATGCGCCAGCCCTGATCCTCAGTCAAATGCCAATGAAAAGTATTCAGCTTATACATCGCCATCAAATCAAGATATTTCTTGATTTCTTCTAAAGTAAAAAAATGGCGGCCAACATCAAGCATCAATCCACGATAAGCAAAACGTGGCTCATCTTCGATTGTACATTTAGGAACGGATAACTCAATAGGTTCACGAGTTGTGCCATATACCTGAGAAGGCATAAGCTGCAAAAGCGATTGAATAGCGTAAAATGCACCTTGCCCGGTTTTTGCCTGTATTTCAATTTTCCCAGATGCAATAGATAATTGGTAGGCTTCATCTGCCAATGAGTTATTTGTAACAAAGACAATCCCTCTTCCCGACTTTCCTTTACGAATAGGAAGAGTCAAGCCTGCTGACGCATTGCAACGTTGAGATAATAATTTAGCTACAGGTTCGAAAACAACATCCCCAATTGATATTGTCATGCCTTGCTTAAATATGAATTTACCCTCAAGTGGAGTAAGTTGTTTCGGAGCAGGAATAAGGTTGTAGACATTTTGAGCTGAAACTGAAAATGTTAGTCCCAAAAGCAAAGCACATAATAATAATCTCATAAAAAGAACGTTTTAATAATTGAAGATACTATATCAAATGCAATTGCAAATCATTAAACAACTGCTTTGATTTGGATGAGTGTACAAAAGACGAACTGTTACTTGCTCATTTGCACGTGCATTTCTTCGAGCGAAATACCTTTTGTCTCAGGTACAAAAAAATGAACCCAGATCAATTGCAGGATCATCATCACAAAGAAAATTCCAAAAATATATTGAGGGGCCAGATTTTCTGCGAGTATTGGGAAAAACAAGGTGATCAATGCCGCAAAAAACCAATGTGTGAAACTTCCTAATGTTTGCCCAAATGCACGGTACTTATTTGGAAATATTTCACTGATGAGCACCCAGATTACGGCCCCTTGACCAATCCCGTGCGCTGCTATAAAAACAAAGATGAAAAATGGAATGATTTCAGAGTATCCATTTGCAAAAGCCCATGACGTAATACCAAGGGATAGAATGTATCCAAATGATCCGATATACAATAAAGTTCTTCGACCAAGACGATCTATTAACCACAAGCCGATGAATGTAAACACCAACATCGTTACTCCAATACCAACAGATTGCAATAAGGCTGCCTGCGACTGCAATCCGGTCATTTCAAAAATTCTAGGCGCAAAATAAAGAATGGCGTTAATGCCTGAAAGTTGATTGAAAAATGCTACAAAAAAAGCAAGAAAGATGGGCCTCATCAATCCTTTTGAAAAAAATGTACCGCCCAACTTAACCTCTTTGCCAGAGGATGCTATTTCAGCTACTAGAGCAGATAATTCAGACTCAGTATAGGTGGGGTCTACTTTCTTAAAAACCGCCATCCCCCCAACAAGATCATTCTTGTACGTAATCAACCATCGTGGACTTTCTGGCAAGCCGATACAGAACAAAGCGAATATTAAAGAAGGGAACGCTTGTACACCAAGCATCCAACGCCAATCGTTATCTCCAATGCCAGACAACAGTGAATTTGAGCAAAAAGCTAAAAGAATACCAAAGACAATATTAAATTGAAACATGCCAGTAAGCCGGCCGCGATCTTTTGCAGGAGCAATTTCTGAAATAAACATCGGGGAAGCGACAGTAGAAATACCAACGCCAAGTCCACCTAAAAATCGAAACAACATAAATGAATAAACCTCTGGCGCAAGCGCTGAACCAACTGAGGAAATAAGATACAAGACACCAACCCAGAGCAATGTTGTTTTTCTTCCAAAGACCTCTGCGGGCCAACCACCGACCAATGAGCCTATCACCGTACCCCAAAGTGCCATGCTAATTGCCAAACCATGCAGCGTGCTGCTCAGTGACCATAAAGATTGAATTGACTGTTCTGCGCCGGATATTACTGCAGTGTCAAATCCAAAAAGAAAGCCAGCCAAAGAAGCAACTACAGAGGTTTTGTAGAGGAAAAGATTTTTGCTCATAAGAAATCAGTAATTAATGTTGATAGATTACAATTAACAGCCACAACGAAAACCAATCAGCCACTATACAATAAGTTTATCGAAAGATAAGTTTCACTTGAGATTCTAAACAAGTTAAATAAAATAATTATACGGTGGTTTAAATCGTTTGTAAATTGTAGCGAGACTAGGCACATTGCCATATGATTACCCTGCTTGGTCTAAACCAATAAATAAATGAAATATACTTTTTTAATCCCCTCTCTATTGGCATGCTTTTTATTTGTTGCATTAAATGCACAACAAAAAGTCAATCCGAATAAACAATCTCAATCAGACACTGCATTCATTTCATATTCATCACTCCCTCCTCTTTCTATCCCTAGAAATAAACTGTATCATCAAACCCTTACCATCAAGCTGTTTTTATCTCAAGCAATGTTCGATGGGCAGTTTAAGAGAAAAGATAACGAAACGTCTCTTCTTGCATTAAGCTTTGCTGAGGCACTTGATGTGATCAAAAGAATAGACAACCTAACTTTGGGCATCCCAAAAATCGTTTATTTGGTAGGATGGCAATACAATGGGCATGATTCAAAATATCCTGCTTGGTTCGAGGGCAATGAAAAACTTAAAAGGCCAGAAGATAAAACCGCTATAGAAAGTATAAAATGGCTTATGGGAGCAGCCAACCAGTATAATACAACAGTTAGTCTTCATATCAATATGTTTGATGCCTATGAGGATAGCCCATTATGGGATCAATACCTTGATCATGATATTATTGCAAAAAATATTGATGGAAGCACGAGGTCAGGCGAGTGGGGATACCCCATTAGCTATGCTCAAGAATGGGCATTAGGGTTTGCGCAAAAGCGTATTGATAGTCTTTGTGCGTTATTACCAATACAAGATGCTGGAACGATCCATATTGATGCGTTTCACACATGGCCGCCAATTCCAGTAAAAGATAACAAAGGAAATTATCAAACATCCCTTGATAAGGGAGTGATAAGCCCATATTTAAAATTTTCAATTGAAGATGAGACAGAAGCTCAACGAAACATATTCAGATACTGGGCAAAAAAAGGGATTGATGTAACAAGTGAGGGAGTTGATTTCTTAAGAGCCTCTTCCTTCGAGGGCTATCAGCCCATGGGATGGTGGTTTGGCGGATTAGACAACTACCTGAAATGGCCGGCATCATATTATTGTGGTGGGCAAGACAATAGTGAATGGGGTAAATTATTTGGAACGAGTATGCATGCAGAAGATATTGTCAAAAGAGATCCCAAA
>CAIXLY010000054.1 GCA_903920455.1 uncultured bacterium
CACAATCATGCATGCAGATAGAATCTATGTACTAGAGAAAGGGGAGATTGTTGAAACAGGTTCGCACGATGAGCTTCTTGTAGAAAAAGGACTTTACTATGCAATGTGGAGACAGCAAATTGGAGAGAGGAAGAAGGTGTAGAGGTGCTTAGGTGTTTAAAACTAAACAACTCAACAAATAAACAACTAAACTCATTTAGACAGCTCCTCCACTTCACTAAGCAGTACTTCAAGTGCTTTGGTGCTCTGAAATATTTCAACAAGTGAAAAGATCAATGAAATAAGAAGAGAGATCAGGCTTGTAGCAAATAGAAGACCGGCAAGATCATCCCAGGATTTGTATATACAATACATACAGGCTACACAAAGCAAAAAACTAAATACGCCAGACCCTTGCATGAACCGTATATAATTAAGTCTGTTTCGGAGACTTCTTATTTGCATCAAGAGATTCTTTTTGTCCTTGACATGAATATACTCATCAAAAAGTCTGCGTACCAGGTTGGCAATCGCAAGAAATCGATTCGTATACGCAAGAAGCAAAAGGCTGATTGCTGGGAAAAGCAATGCGGGAGTGGTGATTGAGATTTCCATCCTGCAAAGCTAGTAAACATTAAGCTATTGAACCACCAAGGTAAAATCAATAGAAACATCCGTATCGCCCTCTGTAACCAGATCTCCAGACGCTTTTGTGCCTGGCTTGTGCTTCAGGGTAATAGTTAATGTTCCATTCCCATTAATACCAGATGTTGCCCAAGTAGAGCTGAGCCCAAGGGGGAGGTTATTGATATCTTTGCTGAGATCAGAAAAAGTAACAAGCGAATTGGTGGCACTAAGAAATATCTCATGATCCTCGCCTTCCTCTAAAATTTCTGCAGTGATATTGTCTATGGGATCTGCACTTTCATTCAATAATTCAAGGCTGCAGGCATACTCGCTGCCTTTATCCAATACAATTTGATCAAATCTGGAAGGAGCTTGTCCGCCCTCCCCATCAAGGTCCTTAAATTCGAATACCGATTGAGTCTGTGATATTTTTTCGATGAGCGTGATTCTGAGCGTTGTAATCAATTCTTCCTCGTTAGGATCTGCGATAGGATCTTTTTTACAGCCAACCAAAGCAATAGCAAACATAAAAATTACACTAAATAAAAAAATCTTGTTGTTCATGGTTTTGACTATTTAAAGTTAAAAAGTAAGCAGTGGTATAATCTTGCAATTCATTTTGCTAAAATGGAACTTTAATTTTCAATGAAATATTTCTTCCCCTATCTAACGAAAAGTACCGGAATGCATTCATATAGTCGCGATACCTTGTATTGAACACATTATCAATTGCAAATACAAAACCAACGGTTCTGCTGGCCAATACAAGATTTGTTGACGCCTCAAGATTCATAAGCGAATAAGCAGGAGGTGGTGGCATGTAATCAGAACGCATGCCCACAAACCCGTTGGGCTCAACTACTTCAATATTGCCTGTGGGAGGTACTCGTTTTTGCTCCGCAACATGCTGTAGACCTATCTTAACAGAAGATTGCGCTAGTTTTTTGCCATCCACAAATTCATATTCAACATCCACTTCAAACCTATCTGATGGCATCTGAATCAGCCAAGTCTTTGCCGACTGATCATAGGCCCTGAGCAGAGATGCCTTGGCATGGGTTCGAAGATGATTGCCAATTAGATAACCTAAACTCATATCTGCTCCAGTAAGCCTTGCATCGGTTTGCGCGAACACAAAGGAAGGAAAGGCTCCCCGAATGGTAAGCAACGCAGGATAAGTTGGCATCAAGTAAATGAAATGATTAATCCATTTGCTATACAGACCAACCTCTGCTTCCCATTTGTCATTGTTAAACACCAATGACCCCAACACACTAAATGCCCGTTCAGGCTTGAGTGTATAATCTCCCTTTTCAATCCTTGCGGCACCATGATGCAGCCCATTGCTAAATAGTTCATTCACATGAGGTGCGCGCCAAGCAGATGAAGTGGTAAATGATGCACGCAGGTTTTCACTAAACTTATGCGCAACAACACCAGTTCCTGATAATCCAGAAAAATATTTATCCCCGTACGGTTCGCCTGGAACGATTACATTTCCAGTCAGGGTATTAAACGGCTGTTTATCATTATCCGTAATACCAACCCGCTTTCGGTTATCGTATCGAAGCCCAAGCTCAAATTGCCATGCCTTGACTTGATAACGCTCTGCC
>CAIXLY010000055.1 GCA_903920455.1 uncultured bacterium
GTCAAGAATTTTACCGTCCATAGTGCTTCATTTAAGAAGCAAATTTGAGGGTTATTATATTTAACCTAAATGAGCATACTCAAAATAAAAGATGATTAAAATCATATTTTCGCCTGTAAATGCTAATTCATCAGCAGTTGAGTAAATATCTTTTGCTACTGTTTTTCTCCCAGCAACCAGCTTGGTTTTTTTGTTGAAGTTGTGAGTCCGTATTTGAGAATGCATGTTTTAATCAGTGCAACTGCTTCCTTAATGGAGTCAGTAACTAGAAATAGTGCAAGGTCTTCTTCTGAGATTGTTTTTTCTCTTTTCATTTTATCGATATAATCAATAAGCTCTTTGTGATAGGCCTTATCAAAAATGATGACAGGGAAATCCTTGATCTTCTTTGTCTGTATTAATGTCATCGCTTCAAATAACTCATCCAGTGTGCCAAAGCCACCAGGCATGATTACGAAGGCATAAGAATATTTGATGAGTAGGGTCTTTCGTACGAAGAAATATCGGATGCTTACCCATTTGTCGAGGTATGGATTTGGTTCCTGTTCCATGGGAAGAACAATATTGCAGCCCACTGATTTTCCACCCACATCCTTTGCTCCTCTGTTGGCAGCCTCCATCAGTCCAGGTCCTCCACCTGTAAGAATGGTGAACCCCAGTTTTGCTGCTTCTGCGGAAAATCTTCTGGTGAGATCATAATATGGACTGTCTTCTTTGAATCGTGCCGATCCAAATACCGTTACACAGGGTCCGACAAAGTGTAGCGCTCTGAATCCTCGGATGAATTCAATGACGATCTTGATTACAAATTTAAAATCCATCCATCGTGAGCGTGGTCCTTCAAGGAATGTGATTTCGGGTGTGTGGTTTTTGTGTTTAGACACGAGTAAGCGGTTTATGTGTAATTAAATTTAGCATATATATTTAACCATTATCACCAGAGTCTATTATATTAAATTGTTTTATCATATGATTGTTTTTTCTAGATTCCAACGCCTTTTGAATTTAAATCTATGTATTTATAAGTCTCTTCTCTCCACCATTTTTAGGAAATCTCAATCTGAAAGCAGACATTTGCACCCTTACAGCCCCTGGCTCCTACATTCCCCAATTCCTTCCGAGAGATCATTTAATTTCTGTTTCGATTTCAAATTTATTCTCTCATGGGTGGCGGATTCAAACCTTTGTCTTTATTGCTATTGCTTCTGTTTATTGTGGGGAATAGTCTTGCACAACAGCATTTAAATTTGAGCAATGTTCCTGTCAATCATCCCCGATGGACTATGATTGGAACCAACATGATTCACATCCAAGATTTTGATGTTACCAATGCCAATCCGGTTGACTCCATGTGTTGTGGTCAGAAGCCATCCTATCTTGATAGGGCGACCGTTACGATTGCTTTTGGACTATACGCTAATCTACATAAGCGATGGGCCTTAAGTGGTGATTTGGGAGTAAGTTATGGTTCAATCCGAAGTAAGACTCCGCTTGCCTCAGATGGATGGAAGACCTGGTCGCAAAGTGCGCGGGCGGAGATCAATTATCATCTATCCGATAGGGGCCGCCTACATCCTTATATATTCTCAGGTGTTAATGGAATGATGCGAAAGGGGGCCACTTATGGCACCGTTCCCTTTGGTGTTGGTGCTCGTCTGATGTCTCTTAATAAAGAGGTCATGATTACTTCTCAATTGGGATATGGTTTAGGGATTTTGAAAAATCTTTCCAACACTGTGGTGTTTTCTCTCAATGTATATGTGAGTATGGGAGGGCTAGGTAAAAAGCATAAAGAAAGTCCGGTGGCCCATGTTGCTCTCGAACCTAAAGTGTTGAGGGATACTATTTTCAAAAGGGATACGATTTGGTTGAAGCGCGATTCTATTTTGCCTGCTCTACCCGAGACTATCTCAGAGCAGCCAAATATTAGTGCTGTATCCGACACCATGAGTCTTGCCATATATTTTGACTTCGATAGTTATAGTCTTTCAAAAAATAGTTTTGAGGTGCTCAATGCTGTGGTCGCACACCTTAAATTAAATGACAAAGTACAATGCATGCTTTATGGGTATACCGATCAAGAGGGGCCTATGGACTATAATCAACGACTTTCCACAAGCAGGGCAAACACTGCAAGAAATTATCTTGTGAGTTATGGTATTGACGGCAACAGAATTTTAGTGGAATCATTTGGTAAAGCCAAAGCCGCCGCACCCAACACCGAAACATATCTGGCTTGGAAGAACAGGAGGGTGGAGATATTCTTGGTTAAGAGGTAAGCATTTATCCAGATTAACTTTTAAACCCTGCAAGTAATCATTGCAGGGTTTTTTATCTATTTTGAATACTAATTAATTTAGTATAATTTAGCTAAATAAATTAGTATTATGGATGGGCAATTGTACCAGGGGGCCGCATATGAAGGCTCCAAGACTTATACGCAGCAGGATGTTAAAACAGTTGATGCCACGGGCTTTGGTGCTGCAGCAGATGATTATGCAGAACGCGGAATCGATCTAAATGAGCAATTGATTCGCAATAAGCCAGCTACTTTTTTTATGCGTGTACGCGGGGAGGCCATGATTGGCGCAGGAATTTTTGACGGCGATACCGTAATTGTTGACCGCAGCATCAAGCCAGCCAATGGCAAGGTGGTTATTGCAGTTCTTAATGGCGATATGCTCATCAGGCGCTTTGAACAACATTTCAATAAAATCCGACTCATTCCAGAGAGTCGCCTTGCAACAATTGAAGTGGATCCCTTTGCAGAGTTTTCAATTTGGGGAGTAGTCACTTATGTAATTCATAGGGTATAAGGGGGGCCAAGGGGGGGTATGTATGCAATCATTGACTGCAATAGTTTTTATTGTTCCTGCGAGCGGCTCTTCAGGCCGGACCTTCGCCATAAGCCCGTCGTGGTATTAAGCAATAACGACGGATGTATTATTTCTCGTACAGATGAAGCCAAAAAGCTGGGTATCGACATGGGTGCTCCGTTGTTTGAAAGCAGGGCATTGTTAAAGCAGCATGATGTAGCAGTATTCTCTTCCAATTACCACTTATATGGCGACATGAGCATGCGTGTCATGGATACCCTGCGATTCCTTACAGATGACGCAATATATCACTGTGTAGAAGTGTATTCTGTGGATGAGGCATTTATCAATCTTGATCACCTTCCTGCAGAGGCGCTCCAAGGGTTTGCTGAGCGTTTGCGTGATGTTGTTTTTATGTGGACCGGCATTCCTGTTTCAGTGGGGATAGCACCTTCCAAAGTACTGAGTAAGGTTGCCAATCGGTTGGCTAAAAAAGATAAGAAAGGAAGTGGGTGTGTTATGGTACTTGACAACGAAGATGCATTACAGCTTGCGATGGAAGCTACAGATGTCTCTGATCTTTGGGGCATTGGGCGTCGATACGCACGAAAGTTAAAGGAGGACTATGGCATCAATACTGCCTGGCAACTAAAACACATGCCTCAGGAATGGGCAAGAAAATATCTCGGTGGCATCGTTGGGGTGAGGATGATTAGGGAGCTTAATGGTCATTCTTGCATCCTGATGAGGGATCCATTGGAGAAGAAAAAGATGATATCCACCTCAAGGATGTTCGGCAAGCCTGTTTTTGATTTGATCTCTATCAAAGAAGCTATTGCCACCTTCACCTCTAGGGCTGCTGAGAAGCTACGCCGTCAGCACAGTGCTGCTGGTTCAATCAGTGTGTTTGTTGTGAGTAATGGAATTTCGGGAGCTTCGTATAGCTATGATCCTCAGTATATTAATCGATATTTTCCCCTGATGAGTCCAACCGCAGATACTTCAATCCTTATCCGCACCGCTCTCTTCTTGGTGGAATCCATGTATCGAGAAGGAACGAAGTATGTAAAAGGGGGTATTCTACTTGGAGGAATTGTGCCAGAGAATTCCCTTCAAGGAGATTTGTTTTCATCGGCCATAAATAATGGAAATCAAGGACTTATGAAGACAATTGATAATATCAATTTCAGCATGCGCGATGATATGGTAAAATTTGCATCATCTGGGTTGAGTAGAAACTGGAAAATGCGGCAGGAAATGAGGAGCAAGAGGTCTACAACCCGATGGGGGGAGTTATTTGAGTTGTCTAATTAATAAATATTTAAATTCTTTATATATAAATAACTGATTTTCGAAATTTTATTTCGTAAAAATAAAAAAACGCCCGCTAAAAGCGGGCGCTGGTCTAGGATATTGCATTTAAAACGGGTTATTCTGACCCTTGCGGACAGAAAATTTTAAATGGGGCCTAAATTTCGCATTTTGAAAAATTTATGCAATTATTTTTATAAAACGAATAAATACAAAAAAGTTGTTTTTTAAAACAAAGTGTTTAAAAATAGAAATTTTTGTATTTTTATGCACAAAAGTGATTTTTATCTCGACGCCAGTATATAACATGAAGTATTTAATTAATATCATCTGTTTTTTACTCTGGACTCTCTCAATGCAGGCCCAGGATACGATATTTATTCAAAAACACAGTTTTGATGAAAGCGTGAATAATACAGATGGCGATGGTCGGAATGTGATTGTACGAACGGCAAACCATTTATATCTACTTGGTATTGAAGGGTTTCAGGAGATTCGGGGTGTTGATTTGTCTAGCGGGCGTTACACTTGGATTGCAAATAATCAGCAATCTGTTTTTTCAACAATTAACAGCAATTATATACTGCCAGAAAAACTGGTTGCGGAAAGGACAATTGTGAACATACTGCCCGGCTTCTTTCATCAGAATATCACCAAATCTAAGGGCGGCACCAAATTATTTATTGCATACAGGGGAGATTTGCTTGAATATGAGGTGAAGGGCTTTTATACAGTAAAACATCGGGGAGCCTCCGTGAGGTGTGTATATAATGACGATACCATTAAATTAACCTCCACTTATTCAGGGGTTTATACCGACACCTTCCATTTGGCCTTTTCCGAGACGTTGATCCCGGGAGGTGACTATTCAAACGGTGAGATAGCTAAGATTAATGATCAATACTATCTCTGTATGGATGAAATCATGGTGCTGGAACATAATAAGTGGCGACACGTCAACAAATTGAGGTCTAATCCTGAATTTCGAAAACTGAAGCAGCATAATGGCAAGATATATTTTCTTGCAGAGCAGTTGGTCGGAACTATCGATCTTGAAACTGGGGTGATTATTGATACACTTTTTAAAGATCATGGTCTCTTGTATGATATCAAGTGGATTGATGATCAATTGGTTGTTGCTGGTGAAGATGGCAATCTTTATTTGTTAAATACGGAGGGGGAGACCCAAAAGGTATTTGTAGGGTCCTGTGTATATGATATTAATGTAAATGCAAATGCAAATGGCGCAATATTGTCTTGCCGTGATGGGGTATATCGTTTTGACATCAGCGGCAAGAAAATTGATAAACTTTTTAGTGTGAACGAAGCTGTTCAAAGCATATACATAGGGAAGGAGCTCCTCATCACAACATACAATGGGCTCTATGTTTTACACGATGGAAAAAGTTATAATATATTGCCTAATGTTGAGTTTAATAAACTAGCCTTATCCAAATGGGAAGGTCATATATTTGCTGGCTCCATTGAGGGTTTGTATGTAATAAATATTGCTCAGCTTATATTTGATGTCATTCCGGGATTAACTCCATTTGAAATAAAAGTTCAAACACCCGCAACATATGTCTATGTATTGTTAATCTCTTTGGTAGTAATCTTCGCAATTCTCTATTTTAACATCAGAAGGCGGCAAAAAAAACTAAAGCTTGAGATCATTAGAAAGACTAAAGTTACGCCAGAAGCGATTAGAGCCGCTATGCTAGAGAATGATTACCTCATCAGTGTTGAGTCCGTTGCTGAATATTTTTCAACTTCTACGGTTCAGATAAATCGGATTCTAAAGAAGCACAATACCAGCGGGTTAAAGTTATTAAAACATGTCAAAGGCGAAATTGTGATAGCCATGATTGAAAACAAGGCGTCTATTGAACAGATTTCAGTCCGGGTAGGCTATAGCATCGCCTATCTAAAGCGCAACTATCTCAGGTCATTGGATTAGTGAACTCTTCTTGCTCTAGATGCCTCTTGCTAAGCTGCCTTATCCATTCTATGTATTACCTTCGCACAAAATAACAACCCATGTCTAAAGGTCCAGTTTCCCAGTTTATTCAACACCACTATCGTCATTTTAACGCAGCGGCACTTGTTGATGCAGCAAAAGGATACGAGCAACATCTTCTGGAAGGCGGTAAGATGATGGTTACTTTGGCCGGCGCAATGAGTACAGCAGAACTTGGGGTTTCGCTTGCTGAAATGATTCGTCAAGGTAAAGTCGATATCATCTCGTGTACTGGTGCAAATCTGGAGGAGGATATCATGAATCTTGTTGCCCACAGCCATTATAAAAGAGTTCCAAATTACCGTGATCTTACACCGCAACAAGAGTGGGAATTGTTGGAGCAGGGGTTGAATAGGGTAACAGACACCTGCATTCCTGAAGAGGAAGCATTCAGAAGAATACAGCATCATATAGTAAAATTATGGAAGTCAGCCAACGAGAAAGGTGAGCGCTATTTCCCTCACGAATTCATGTACACACTGCTGAACAGCGGCGTAATGAAGGCTGATTATGAAATTGATACAAAAGACAGCTGGATGATTGCTGCTGCTGAGCGTAACCTGCCAATCATTGTTGGTGGATGGGAAGACAGTACGATGGGAAATATTTTTGCATCATACGTAATCAAAAATGAAATGAATCCTACCACGATGAAGAGTGGTATTGAATATATGGTTTGGCTTGCTGATTGGTATCGGAACAACAGTGCTGGTAAGGGAGTAGGATTTTTTCAAATTGGTGGTGGTATTGCAGGAGACTTCCCGATATGTGTTGTGCCAATGATGTATCAGGATCTGGAGTGGCATGACGTTCCTTTCTGGAGTTATTTCTGCCAGGTCAGTGATTCAACAACTTCTTATGGATCTTATTCTGGCGCGGTTCCAAACGAAAAAATCACCTGGGGTAAATTGGATATTCATACCCCAAAGTATATTGTGGAGAGTGATGCAACAATCGTTGTACCACTCATTTTTGCCTATATACTTGGATGGTAACATCTCAACATGGAAGTAAATCCTAATCAATCGGTGCTAAGCTTTTATTGCGACCGCATTCAGCGAAATGGATGGGAAGAAATTGTATTGCGAGATGAAACAACCGGATTCTCAGCAACCATTATCCCTTCTGCCGGGGGCATTCTAAATTCTCTTAATACCACAAAAGAGGGCAAGCAGATTCAGCTGATTGATGGTTTTAACGATGCTGCAGATTGGAAAGCAAATTGTACCAATGGTTTCAAGTGTGCCAAGCTTTCTCCTTTTGCATGCCGATTAAATAACTCAACATATTCTTGGCGAGGCAAACAGTATACCATTGAAAAGTTTCGGCTTGAAGGTCATGCGATTCATGGACTCCTCTACGATGCACCACATGAAATTATGATTGCAGAAGCATCTGCTTTCATGGCAGAATGTAAGTTACTCTACCGTTACAAAGGCACTGATCCTGGTTTTCCTTTTGCTTTTGATATGAATATTCGTTACCGGCTTGAAGGGGCTAGCAGGTTAACGATCATTACTACTGTTCATAACCGCAGTGGCCAAACCATTCCGATCTGTGATGGATGGCATCCTTATTTTAAACTAGGGAATAGTATAGATACTGCAAGACTGCAATTCAATTCAAAAAAAGAATTGGAGTTCAATAAGCATCTAATGCCTACAGGTAAAATAATAAAAAATAAAAAGTGGTTTAAGGGAGCTCCTCTAAAGGATGTGAAAATGGACAATATCTTTCTATTGGATCTTAAAGAACCGATGCCACACTGTATATTATCTGACGATGATATTCGCCTCGCCATATACATGTATCCCGATGAGGCTTATCCCTATCTTCTGATATATACGCCTGAAGATAGAACGAGCATTGCCATTGAGAGCCACAGTGCTCCTCCCGATGCCTTTAATAATAAAATGGGTTTAATTGAATTAGGCCCTGAGGATAGCAAAGCATTTACCACCAAGTATAGAATTGCTTCCCTAGAACCTGAAGTAGATATCAAAAAAAGAACTTGGTTCAATAACCTATTTTCAAAAAGGGGATAAAATTCCACCCTCATTTTCCGGGCAATTCACAGTCACAGCATACTGCCCCCCTTATTTATGAGCAATAAACACTGGAATCTTGTGCAGTTCGATTAGCTCTGACAGGAAACTTTTTTTGAACAAATTGGACAGCTCACTTCTGCCAAAGGCCCCTGCAACAAGCAGATACTCCCGTTGCTCAGAAATCCAGTTTGCAAAGGATCTTTCGGATTCAGGAGGTACCACTTCAAGGGTAAGATTTGAAAAATGCTTTGCAGCCAATTCCTCAATCAGCTGCTGGTGCGGCAGTGGTTCGTCTTCATCTTCCAGTGTGATCAGCTTGGTTTCCCATGTATAAAATTGAGGAAAGAGATAAGTAAATTGTTTGATGGCAAATACCGAATCTGGTTTGCCGTCATAAGACAGCAAAACTTTTGTTGGCAATTCATATGCTTCTGGCACAATAAGGACAGGGCACTCTGTTTGTCTTAATATTTTTTTTAGGTAGTCATTTGGTTGATCCTTGCCTACATTATCGTAGAACATTTCTCCACTCAGTATCATGAGGTCTGCAAAACGGGTTTCCGTTTGCAGCTCCTGCAATGCAAATAAGTCTGTATCCTTGTGGCTTCTGAATTCAAGCCCGGCGTGAATACATTTGCGCTCAAACTTTTTCATGTTTTGGGTAATCAATTCTTCGTCTGAATCAAATGGACTCAATGATACAGGGGAAGCGCTTCCAATTCCGCTATAGCCAATGATATCGCGGTAGTCTATGGGCTGTAAAAAAACACCAGTCACTAGAATGGGCTCAAATTCATTTAAAAAAGTAGCCATCTGAAAAGCGCCATTCGAAAAATGATTACCATCAAATACAAGAAGAATTTTTTTCATAAGAATATTCGTGTAGTTAGAAAATGAGTTGTGCTGTATGAAGTCCCATCAGGTAATTGCGCAAGGAAGTAAGCATTTTGTTTTCATTTTTATTCACATGCCTATAAGCATTCGCAACATGTTCCGATAGCCTATAACATATCTCTATTTCCTGTTCCGTAAGCTCATTTCGATATTGCTTTATGAAAGTGAGAAACTCTTCAAATGCTTCTTCTCCACTTCCTCCAACTTCTTCAGTGGTATCAAATGAAAATTGTGTAATCCAAGCCTCATTGCTGCCAAACTGATCAGCATCAACTTCCTTGTGCAATAACCGCTCGGCAATTTGTTTGCTTACTTCCTCTTTTTCTTCTTTGGTAATGGTTTTGTCAGCAAGTGCCATTGCGTACAATAACTTGCCTAATTCCTTATAAAATAGTGCGGTACTCATGGTTTTAATTGTTTACACAAATAACGCATTGTATTGGGTTGTTCTAACTGATTCCAGTCATGGGGAATGGGAATATTTATCAAGTACATACTCAATTTCCCGAACATAAGTACCAGATTGACTGTTTTAGAATCACGACATTTGTTTAACTTTACAACGATGGTGACAGTATATTATTTATTGATTATTGTGGGTGTTTTTCTACTCATGGAAGCAATTACCTGGTGCACCCACCGTTGGGTTATGCATGGCTTCCTCTGGTATCTGCATAAAGATCATCATCAGGTGGAGCCTGGTTTTTTTGAAAAAAATGATGCCTTTTTTGTCATTTTTGCCATTCCAAGCATGTTGTGTATAATGTACGGATCCGACCCTGGAATGTGGTGGTTGCAAGCCATTGGGTTTGGTATCATGGCATATGGAGTAGCCTACTTTTTTGTTCATGATGTAATTATTCATCAGCGGTTTAAGTGGTTTTCAAGAACCAACAATTCCTATGTTCGTGCTATTCGCTGGGCACATAAAATGCACCATAAACATTTGAGCAAATATGAAGGGGAAAGCTTTGGAATGCTTTATGTGCACAAAAAATACTGGGATAAAGTGCGTCGGGATAAACAGCTGATGAAAGGAAAGAAGGTGGAATATGCGCCAGAAGCTTGAATATGATTATATAGTAACTGGGGGTGGCTGTGCAGGACTCAGCTTTATTTTGCATGCGCTCAATGAGCCTGCATTGCAGAATAAAAGAATTTTGCTCATCGAGATGGAAGACAAAAGCAAGAATGACCGCACATGGTGTTTTTGGGAAAAATCAGTCGGCCTCTTTGAGTCTGTCGTTTGCAAGCAGTGGGATGCTGCATGGTTTCACGCACCGGGTTATTCTTCGCTAAAAAAACTACATCCGTACAGTTACAAAATGATAAGGGGCATTGATTTTTATAATCATTGTCACGAGATTATTCGCAGTTCGGGACGTGTTACTATCCGACGTGAGCAAGTAATGTCAATACACAATATCAATGAAGGTGTATCAGTTGTTACTGATAAAGGCATGTATACTGCTGATTTTACATTCAATAGTATTCTATTCGCACCACCGTTACTTCAAAATAACTATTATCTTTTGCAGCATTTCAAAGGCTGGGTTATTGAAACGGAGGAGCCCCATTTTGATATTGGAAAAGCCACGCTGATGGATTTTAGGGTCAGTCAGCAAGCTGGTACAACATTCGTATATGTCATGCCCCTGACAGAAACCAAGGCCTTAATAGAGTTTACACTTTTTACCAATGAGCAACTTGAAGACGCTGCATATGATGCTGGTCTCAAGGATTACATCACCACATTTCTTGGCATAAAGACCTACCGCATTATTGAAGAAGAATTTGGGATTATTCCAATGACTGATTTTGATTTCCCCAGGTATGATGAACAAATCATCAATATTGGTACAGCAGGTGGACAAACCAAGCCTTCCAGTGGGTATACATTTAGGTTTATTCAAAAACATTCTGCGGACTTAGTCCAAAAACTTAAAACTACAGGAAAGCCATACCTGAAGCCCGGAGTATTTAAGCGGAGATTCATGTGGTATGATAAGGTGTTGTTGCACATGCTTCATTACAATAAAATGCCAGGGGCTAGAATTTTCTCATTGATGTTTAAGCGCAACAAAATTGGAAGAATATTTCGATTTTTAGATAACGAGACAACCATACTTAATGAGCTGGTTCTTCTAAACACATTACCGCAATTTCCTTTTATGAAGGCGGGGTTTAAAGAATTGATGAAGTAGTTTTTTGCATAGACCTCATCCATTTACTTTCTTGTTCCATGATTAGCCAATTGGTTCTCCTGGTATGAATTCCACATGTAAGAATGCTCCAACTGCATTGGCATCAGTTACTATTTGAGGAATTCCATTGATTACATCCAAAGATTGTTTGTGAATGTGCCCAGCCAGTATCCCGATCAAGTTGTCCGACGAAAAAACTTTTTTATAGAAATTCATGGTCGTTGCACTATGCCCTTTTTCTGGCCATTGCTGCCGCCTTTCTAACTCATAATTTTGATCTGTACTGGCACTCCATTGGGGATTTCCGCATCCAAAGCCGATTGAGCGCCCAGGTGCAAACAAAGGGATGTGCACCATCAATAGCGTAGGCTTCCCAGTATTGATTTGCTGAGTAAAAAACTCAAGTTGTTCTTCGGATATCTCATAGGTTGAGTTATCGAGCGTAATGATATTAATTCCATGAATCTCGCGAATGCCCATCATTGGATTTTCCTGTTGATACATTGGAAGCAGCCGATTGTTGATCCAGGTTGAACGCAAAGTTGAAATTGGTTCATTTATACCCTCATAATGCCAGTCATGATTTCCAGCTGTATAGAGATACGGAAGTCCAGTTTTTTTTAATTCATGCTGTATCCATTCTACAGCAGCTTCTGAAGGAAAACTAAACATGTCTCCAACCAATGCAACCATTTCTGTTTTCAGCTGTGCGGCAATATGAAGGGTATTGATGAAGCAGGTTTCAGGATTTGTTCTTTTGTTGGTTTGAAAATGCTTTGTTGTATTGTAGGCCTTAGACATCCTGTTGCTATATTGGCTATAAGGCTCACCTCGCTTATCATCACGAAAAAGATGGGTGTCCGCCATCATCACTATGCTAAACTGGTTTTTGAACGAGGGGCTAAAGAACCTTACTTTATTTTGGTCGATTGCAAAACTTACTGGTCTTGTAAAAGCATTAAATTCCTTTGGTTGATTAAAGGGCACACTAAAACTACCAACTCCGAGTCCAATTCCTCCGAGAGATAAGCGATTAATCATATTCCGTCTGTTCATGTCCTGGTCTTTAGTTTTCATTTTCAAATTAAGTAAAAATGATGATTGTTCCCTTTTGTAGTTATTGCTTTAGTTTATTTAATGCCAACAGATATCTTCGTCTATCTTTATCAGGCGAATTAATAATGCGTGATTAACAAAATAAATTAGGCAAATAATCGTTCTTAAGAAGCCTAGACATATATAAGTACATTTGCATTAACAACAATACAAACATGCCTTCAGCAATAATTGCAATCAATAGCCTACA
>CAIXLY010000056.1 GCA_903920455.1 uncultured bacterium
AGGGAAGATCTTACTGAAGAGGTTGAGTCTATTGATCTGAGGCCAATTTTGTCGGGCAAGCAATCCTTCATCCTGAGAAAAGAGGACAGCCTTCATGTAGTTTCTGTGATTGACCTAAAGGATAACTTAGAGGTTTCAATCGATGGGCCAGTAAGAAATCCAGGGAATTTTAATTATATAGATTCTATGACTCTCCAGGGACTGATTTTGCAGGCCGGTGGGTTTTCCGATAATGCTGCGGCTGTGGGTATTGAAATCGGCAGAAGAAAAGAGGGCATCGATCCTTCTCAAAAAGGAACCAATACCTCTGAAATTATACGGGTCGCAATCACCAAAGAACTCAACCAAGTAGGAGCAGATGTTCAGCTCAGGCCTTATGACCGGGTCAGCATCAAGACAGATCCTTCCAAGCTGAAACAGGTCAGTGTAAGGTTGTCCGGCGAGCTCCTGTTTGCGGGTCAATACACCCTTGAGAACCCGGACGAGCGGATCAGTTCACTCCTCAAAAGAGCCGGTGGCCCCTTGCCTTATGCTGATATAGAGGGGGCAAAATTGATCCGAAAACTCCCCAAGGCAGATACTGCACAATTGAGGCGCCTAGCCGCTTCTCAGCTTAAGTCTAAAAACAAAGACAGTGTCGAGCTAGATCAAGCTGTTTTGGAAGAGACCACGGATGTTGCCTTGAACCTGAAAAAAGCCTTTAGCAACCCCGGTTCAGTTGAAGATGTTATCCTTCAAGACGGAGATGAATTGGTGGTACCCAGGGTCAAAAATACCATTTCCATCAGTGGCGCTGTATTGAATCCCATCACGGTACAATTTGATGAGAAGCGGGGATTGAATGGCTACATTTCATTCTCAGGGGGTTACTCTAGTGAGGCTGCAAAGTCCAAGACTTTTGTGGTCTACCCCAATGGCAGTTCTTCACGAACCCATTCTTTTTTGGGTATTCGAGCCTATCCGAAAATAAAGCCGGGCAGCCAGATCTTTGTTCCCGAAAAGCCAGAATCCAAGGGATTGGACACATCCAAGTTAGGCGTATTGGTTTCCGCGCTTACTGCCATTACTACTACTGCGGTGTTGCTTTTTAGATAACCTGATTTAAAACAGTTTACATGATGAATGAAGAAAAAAAGCCAGAGCAAGACGATGAAATTTCCCTCATCGAGCTTTTCCAAAAAATAAGGGGCCTCGCAACATTTCTCATCAGCAAATGGGTAATTATCCTGCTTGCAGGTGTTTTTGGAGGGGCTATAGGTTTTGGGTATGCATATATTCAGCCCATCAAATATATTTCCAAGATTAGTTTTGTGGTGGAGGAAAGCAAGGGTGGTGGAGGTGGACTGGCTTCGCTCGCTGGTCAGTTTGGATTTGACATGGGCGGCGTCGGTGGTGGGGGTATTTTCAGTGGCGACAATGTGTTGCTGTTTCTCAAGAGTGAAAGCCTGTGCCGTGAAACCCTGTTTACGGCCTATGATGAAAAGGGGACTACGCTGGCCGACAGGTATGCTCAAATCATGAAAATGAAAGAGGGATGGGAAAAAAATCCCCAGATCGGTAAGGTTGATTTTAACGCATTAAAAGACAGTCGCTTGCCCAGAAAAGAAGACAGCCTTATGCAGGCCATTGTTGCGGGGATCATCAAGAGCGAATTGTTGGTTGCCAAGCCCGACAAGAAGGCCTCCTTTATCGAAGTAAAAACAACCATGCAAGATGAACTGCTGAGCAAATTGTTTTCTGAGCGCCTGGTACAGCTAGCCACTGACCGGTATGTGGAATCCAAAACCAAGACCAAATCCCTGAACGTAGCCAAACTGCAGCGCAAGTCAGACAGCCTGGCGGCCCTGCTGAACGACAAAACCTATAGCGCAGCTGCATCCCAACAAAACCTTGTGGACGTAAATCCTGCCATCAGAAAGGCAACAATTAATGCAGAGATCAGCTCCAGGGAAAAAGCAATGGTGCTTACCATTTTTAGCGAAGTTGTAAAAAACTTAGAAATATCCAAGACCATGCTTAACCAGGAGACCCCGGTTATTCAGGTGGTTGACCAAAGCAGCTTTCCGCTTGAAAAAGAGCGTGTGGGCAAACTGAGATCACTGATTTTGGGTAGCTTTTTGGCTGGGTTTGTTGTGGTGCTTTTTCTTCTTCTCAAGAGATGGTTTAGTTCGCTTCAAGCCAGTTTGAAATAATGTTGATTATGATTGTTTGTCTCTAACTTAAAATCAGAGAATCTAAATAAGGTCACCTGCATTTCATTATTTATATGCAAGATGTCAACACTTTGGAATTGCCTTCTATTATGCAACTATCTGTCATTGAATCTTTAGTTATTAACTCACTTTAGAGGAGATAGATTGTTAATAGTTAGCTCTCTTTTGATTAGTGTGGTCCAGACCGACGAGCGGTATTTGTTGATCATCGTAAATCGTTAAAGTTTTGATAATCAGCACTTGTTTTGAGTGCGAGTTTCCTCAAAATCTTCAAAAATCAATCAAAATAAAGGTAATTGGTGCGCAGTTTGGTGCGCAGTTACAATAAGGAACTTTAAAATTTAGCACATTGAAAAAGGCAATAATTACAGGTATAACAGGACAAGACGGAGCATACTTAGCTGAGTTTTTATTGAACAAAGGATATGAAGTACATGGAATTAAAAGAAGGTCTTCTTTGTTTAATACGCAGAGGATAGATCATATCTATGAGGATCCACATATATCACATAGACATCTTCATTTGCAT
>CAIXLY010000057.1 GCA_903920455.1 uncultured bacterium
TCCTGGTTACTGAATCAATGCGTGGAAAGGGGGTTGGCACGATGTTGATGGACAGGCTGATCGAAGAGGCAAAAGAAAAGGGGTTTAGTAGGCTCTCCTGGCAGGTGCTTGACTGGAACGAGCCGGCCATCAATTTTTACAAAAAATACGGCGCAAGTTTTGATGGTGAATGGGTTAATGTTAGTTTGTTGGTCTAGTTCAGCCAGCCTACCGTCTTTTATAAAAATTTGATAATCAATAACTTATGATTTCGAGTCGTTTTATCTCCCTCCACCCATCCATTGGTTTAGGTATTTTTACAGATTTATTACAAAAAGTCAACAGTTTCAGCGTTTTAGATTTGAAAATTCTTAAAAAGAAGTTAACTTTGATTCCCGCTAAACTAGCATGAAGTAGTAGTTGCTACTCATCTGTTAATGCAAAATCCTTTTCCTTTAGAATTTCCGAAAATGCTTTTAGACTAACCACTTAAAAGCCAACAATCCATCCAATCCTTCCTTTGTAAAGCCATGGTTTTTTTACAATCGTAAACTATGGGCAAACAGTATTTTAATAATTTTCTCAGACAAATTAAACTTGCAATTTTAGCTAGCTTTCTGTTTTGTATTGGAACAAATGGAGCCAATGCACAAATTGCACTTCGCGGTTTTACAACAAAAAGTTTCACATCTACATCAGTAATCATCAGTAAGCCCAATGATGTTGTACAAGGTGATTTGATGATTGTGAATATTCAACAAAGTAATAACAAGGATGCTGATCCAACCTGTACAGGCTGGACATTGATAGATGGTGCTGTTGTTGATGCAGGACCTGAGCTGCGACGCCAAGCAGTTTTATACAAAGTCGCAGGTGCCAGTGAGCCTACAGACTATACTTTTACTTTGCCTTCAGGGGTAGATCGAGGCTCTATTGCCATTGTAGCTTTTAGTGGTATCGATCCTACTTCACCTTTTGATGTAGCGCCTGGAACTGTAAACGGCCCTGAGACGGCTGGCACAACAGCTACAGCAAATACCATAACTTCCGCCTCTGCGAATTCAGCCATTGTAATGTTGGCTGCTATGCAGGATGGGAGCTCTACAAATTCATTTAATAACTGGTCAACAACATCACCTGGCACACTTACAGAAATATATGACTACAATAACTCTGGTGTAAAAGAAGGAGTAGGTGCTGCCTGGAGCATAAAAGCGGCAGCAGGTAGTACAGGAAATGGCACTGTCACACTTAGTGCGAGTAAAAAATGGGGGAGTATATTACTAGCTTTAAAACCCAAAGCTCAGCCCAAAGCATTAAGTATTTTCAGGAGTAATGTTCTCAATGCGACTGGAAACTGGAATACAATTGCTTCATGGCAACAGAAATTTGATGATGGAAATTGGTACAGCGCAACGGCTTATCCATCAGCTATATATGGTAGTTTAACCTCTACCTCATCTGGCTATCCTATTTTGGAAGCCGTCTCTCAAAGTCAGCAAACTTCTGATGTTAAGGCTCACCTAATTAATTTTCCTGCTGAAGCATCAATCGGAGATTTAGTAGTTATTCTCTGGGCAGATCATGCTGCATCTGGTAACGTGGTTTCGGTTAATCCAGCTTACACCGGATGGAAAAGAGATAGTGTGGGAATTTTTCATACACATGATGCTCTTGTATACTCAAAGGTTTTGGGCGCGAATGAAACCGCAGTAGAGATCAAAACAACAGACGCCTGCATGAGTGCTCAGATTGTATACTGTTTCAAAGCAGGCACGTTTGATGAGAGCAGAGGTACCTTTTTTGCAAGAACTGTTTCGACAACGAATTCTAGTCCGAACCCCCCGCAGCTCTTAACTCCATCAGGTACTGCTGAAAAAGTAAAATGGATTGCAGTTGGATTTTCACATAACGCGACTTTATCCTCAATCCCCCAGACTCCTTCTGTCTTTTCAGGAAGTTTACAGCAACGTGCCGGAACACAGAATGCTATTATAGTAGCAGCCAATTTAGATGCAGAGCTGAGTCAAATAGATCCGGGTGTTTTTACCATAGGGAGTAGCGAAGAGTGGGTAGCTGCTACGATTGGGGTAAAAGGAAAGGAGCTAAACACTTACTCAACAGAGAGGTCTATCGCCACTGTCAGAAATACACACACGATAGCAATAACTGACAACGCAACTGCAGACACAGTTAATGTTGAAACGGGGGGAATTCTAAAATTTGATTTACCAAATAGTGGTGGAAAGACTTCACTCAATTTGGATATATCCAGTGGCAGTCCGATGACGGTTACCGGAACATTAGAAGCCTCAGACCTAACATACATTGCTGGAGCTGGTTCTTTTAGTCTGGCAAGCGGGGGAACATTCAAGGTTGGTTCTATATATGGCCTGAATACAGGAACCGGAACGGGTGCTACCGTAGGGAATGTTAGAGTAACTGGAGCAAGATCATTCAATGCATTGGCAATTTACTATTTCAATTATACCGGGGATCAAAATACAGGTAGTGCAATCACAGCTGCTGCTAATGTGTATATTGAAGGGGGGGGCTTAAAGACATTAACATCTCCGATTTCTATTTCAAATACGCTGACCCTTACCAATGGATATCCCAAGACCACCTCAACCAATTTGCTTACTCTTTCAAATGGTGCTTCGGTGTCTGGAGGGAGTGACGACAGCTATGTTATAGGGCCACTAAGAAAGGTTGGAACAAATTCTACTTCAAACTACTCATTCATTTATCCTGTTGGCCGACCTGTCGTAATTAATAATAACATAAAGACAAATAACACATACAGTCCGGCAAAGATCAAATATCCAGCTCTGAGCTCAAGTGATATTACTTTCACTGTAACACATTATCATGCCAGCCCAACTTCAATCACGTCAAAGATGGAGTCAGTCTTGTCGAGCATGAAAAATCGTGTTATGGAGCAGGAATATTGGGATGTTCACAATGATGTTGCTGGAACTTCAGGTGCTATAACTAATGTACTTGGTAACTATGGTGTTGATGTAACGCTTTATTTTGCCAACCCTAATGGAACTTCCAAAACCGCAACTAGATACTATCTGGTCCACGCAAAAACAACTGCGGACTCGACATACTGGGAAGTTCCCAATATATCAACTCAACTATCCAATAAAGACACAACTATATTTTCCAACAGGATGCTTTATGTTTCTGTACTTGGACAAAAAAGTTTCAGTGGAATGGGTGCAGCAGGTGCGGATGAGACAACCCCGGTCACCCTCACTAATTTCAACGCCCGCCTAACTCCTGAAAATAAAGTTGCTTTGTCATGGGCTACCGCATCTGAATCAGTGAACAAAGGATTTAGAATTGAAAGACAACATGAATTTGGGGGAAGTAAGTTCCAGGATATAGGTTTTGTTTCTTCCAAAGCTGATGGCGGCAATAGCGCGCAATTGCTTTACTATAACTTTACTGATATTGCACCGAAAGCCAATGCAACTTCTTACTACCGCTTGGTACAGGAAGATATCGATGGCAAACTCACCAACAGCGAAGTGCGCATGATTCGCTTGAATGGTCAGTCTGTTTCTCTGGTATATCCTAATCCGAGCAAGGGAAATTTCTTGATCAGCAGAACGGTGGATGGCAAGAAAATGAATCTTCAAGTCACCGATCAATCAGGAAAGATAATTCGTCAAGTCAATGGCATTGAGTCGGCAACTCATAAGCTGTTCATCAATAAGCCGGGTATTTATAATATCAAATTGACTTATCCTGAAACAGGTGAGCAGTCAATTCAAAGGGTTGTGGTTCATTAATCATGACTCAGATGAAAAACTGATTTTCTTTTTCCTTACAATATTCAACATAAAATACAGAAGTCCTCACCAATTGGTGAGGACTTTTTCGATTTAACACGCGTAAGAAATTTACTCACCCCACTGCTACTTTTTTCTCAAGTCATATACTAGGCTATTTAACATCATTTGATTTGTAAATAAAAATCACTAAATGCGTTTTGAAATACAAAATCCCGTATCTATTATTTAATAGTAAGTAAGAATAAATCAACACCAATCATTGATTGAAGGCTACTGCTCAAGTTAGGTTTACGCTCTCTCACTTCACCTCACTAAATAGCAGCACTTTTTCAAATAATGAAGGCAATAACGGGTAACCAAAATTTTATTTTTAGCAAGGCTGTATTGGTAGCTGTATTGCTCTTTGGATATGTAGTTGGAAACAGCCAGACCATAGGCGATTTTAGAAGTAAACAATCTGGCAACTGGAATGATATTAATACCTGGGAGCAGTGGAATGGAATTGATTGGGGAACGCCACAGGCGGGTTCTGGATTTCCAAGCGTGGTAGGCACCTCTGTAAGTGTCTCAGATGCAGCAACTACGCATACAGTCAATCTTCCTGCTGGTGGGCAAGTGGGTGATTTGCTCATTATGTTGTGGACAGACAATGGGACACATGCAGCACCCTTGTTAGGCGCTGATTTGTCTACATGGACGGTTCTTTATGATGATAATTCGCTCAATAACAGAAGGGCTGCGTACTACAAAATTGCAACTGGTGCTGAAGGGATTTCCATTACGATAACGACTAGTCTTAAAGAGTCAAGTGTTCATAATGTCTATCGTATTGCTGCGGATACCTGGCAGGGTGTGCCGGAGGTTAGCGGATTGAGTACCTCAACTACAGCAACACCTAATCCTCCCGTTTTCAATCCGTCAGGCTGGACAAGTGATCCCACCATGTGGCTAATTAGTAACCATATTGCGGGGGATGGCGGCATCGCAATCACAGCACCTGTAAATTATACGGGTACGCTGATAAGATCTGGAACTGGTGGTGGTGGCGGTGGTGGGGATGCGCTTATGGCAAGTGCTTACCGTTTTTTAAATGCTGAATCTGAGGATCCGGGTGCATTTACAAATGCACAATCAAGATCAACAACTGCTTCTACCATTGCAATACGCGGGAAACAAGTAAGCTATTATCCAAAAACAATTTTTCCAGTTGTTGCTGCAACTAGCTCAAGTGCACAAACAGGCGACACGAAAAATCATATTGTAATGCTTCCCGCAGGAGTCAGCAAAGGAGATCTGCTGCTTATTTTTTACGCTGATAAAAGTAATCCTTCAACAGTCACTACTTCTGGATGGACACTATTGTACGATCAAACTGATGCAACTTCTGTAGGGATAAGGAAGTCTGCATATTATAGAATCGCTGATGGTACAGAAGGAGTTTCAACTGAATTTGTTACTTCTAATAATGAGCGAAGCGCTCATGTTGCTTATCGGATTTTAGCAGGCACGTTTCAAGGAATACCAATTTCTGGTACAGTCGCTTTAAGCACAACCGATAATAGTGCACCAAATCCCCCTAGCCAAAATCCTGGTTGGGGAGCAAAAAATATTCTTTGGATTGCTGCTGCTCACTCCACGGGAGATGATAATACCCCAACTCCTGCAGCTCCAGTCAGCTATGAAAACCTGGTTACAGGGTACTCAGGGAATAATGGTACTGGTCACGCAAGGGTAGTGACTGCACAAAGGGAATTGGCCTCTGAAGTTGAGGATCCAGGTGTTTTTGCGTTAGGCAGTAGTGTTGCATGGTTTGCAAATACAATTGCTATTCAAGGTTCAGGTTACGCAACAGTATTGAATAGCCATGAAGTAACCACAACAGAAAATGTAAGTGTTCCGGGAGTAAAAATTAATGCAGGCGGTACGGTACTGCTGAACAATGGTGTTGCGTTTACTACTCCAGCAGGTGGCTCATTCAGCGTTTCCGGCATCTTAAAAACGGGTACCGATGGTACTGCTTTACACAGTGGTGGGGGCACTTTCGCCTTGAATGATGATGGTACGCTTTGGGTATCGTCTATCAACGGAGTAACAAAGTCCACTGCTCTTGGAAATATTCAAGTCAGTGGAACAAGAACCTATCATCCGAATGCTAATTATCATTACAACGGAACACAAGACCAAGAAACTGGTGATGCGATTTCAACAGCAAACAATTTTACAGTCAGCGGTGGAAGCAATAAATCATTGACATTAAGTCTTGCAATATCTGGAACACTAAACCTAATTGCAGGAGATCTGAATACCGGAGCCAATAATCTGCTAACCATAGCCAATGGGGGAGATATAACCGGTTTCAAAAATGAGTCGTTGATCATTGGGTCTCTGAGAAGAATTGGAACTGGAATATTTCCTTATAAAGTAGTATTTCCCCTTGCAGGGAATAAACATAAGTACTTGCAGCTAATTACAATCACATACCGAGGGCCATCTGACGTTGATGAGTTTACCATTACTCACCGCGACACCAAACATCCATCTTCCAATAACAAGAGCACAGCAATATCTCTGGTCTCAGAGCTTGAATATTGGGATATTTCTCCAAATGCAGCCACAAGAGCCAAGGTTCAAACAATAAACCAGGGTATAACCTTGGCCATCACGTATAAATCTGATGCACTTAATTATATTCCCGACAGAAGTAAAAACTATTATGTACTAGGACATTTTAATGCAACCGCAGCTGATCCTGTCTGGGAGTTGGCAAGCAGCGATCCAACAGTGTTGAGAGAAGGAACAGATGCTGATGGAGTAATCACCATGTATGATGTAAGAAATTTTAGTGCGTATGGTATTGCTTCAACGGAGGGAACTACTCCTGTGATGCTCACGAAGTTCAATGCACGGATAACCCCTGAGAAAAAAGTGGAGCTGAAATGGACCACTGATATAGAGTCCGTAAATAAGGGATTCGGAATTGAAAGACAATGGAATGGCATCGGAAAATTTGAACATATTGGATTCTTGCATTCACAAACAGCTGATGGCAATAGCTCAGGGCAATTGCATTATACTTTTGTTGATCAAGATCCTTTGCACGGGGCTACTTCATATTACAGACTGGCACAGCTAGATTTAGATGGAAAATTGACCTATAGTGAAGTGCGCTGGATTCGTATAGGGAATAATAAGCAAACAATCATTTACCCCAATCCAAGCAATGGGGCTATCACCATAAAAAGAACTGAAATGGGGGTGAAGATGAATGTACAGGTGATTCATTCCTCGGGCAGGGTGGTTCAGCAGTATTATGGCATCTTGGAATCTTCTTTTCGTCTTTATATTGATCAGCCGGGGCTGTACAATATTCTGACACGTTTTCCTGAGAGCGGAGAAGAGGCTACGAACTGGGTAATTGTGCAATAAATGATATCATATCCATGATTTGCTGGGCATTATGTGTTTAACGGCTTGTTTATCATCCCTTTTTACTTGATAAAAACGATTTTCACTCATTAATTTGAAAATTTCTCTTTAAGTCTATTTCCCCTCACTTCCTGGGGGAGAACTCAAGGCTTATTTGTCCCTTCTTTTTCCTACTTTTGCCCCCAAAATATAGCTCAATGGCTGGTCAGTTAAAAGAAGTAAGAAATAGGATAAAATCAGTACAATCTACTCAGCAGATTACCAAGGCCATGAAAATGGTGAGTGCTGCAAAGCTTCGTCGTGCTCAGGATTCCATCATCCAGATGCGTCCGTACGCCCACAAGCTTCAGGAAATGCTAAGCAACATCGTTAGCAATGTGGAAGGAGCGGAAAGCATCAACCTGGCTGAAGAGAGGGTCGTTAAAAAAGTGTTGATGATTGTAATCACCAGTGATCGTGGACTTTGTGGGGCATACAATGCCAATATCCAGAAGAAGGCAATTGCTGCAATTGAAGAGCGTCATGCAAAAGTGGCTGCGGCAGGCGACCTTACCATCTGGGCAATTGGAAAAAAGGGTTCGGAATTCTTCCAAAAGAAGGGATATCAGGTAGATAACCGCTTTAGAGATACTTTCTTGAAACTTTCTTTTGAAACTGTACAAGCCTGTGCTCAAGAGGCCATCAAAGGCTTTAGGAACAAAGACTTTGATGCAATTGAGGTGGTGTATAGCGAATTCAAAAATGCAGCTACACAAAGATTTATCGCAGAGCCATTTCTTCCTATCCCCAAAAATGAGATAGAAAAGGGTGGGTCATCTAAAAAAGCTGATTTTATATTTGAGCCAAATCAAGATCTTCTTATCGCTGAGCTGATGCCTAAAATACTTAATACTCAGCTTTATAAAGCTGTCCTGGATTGTAATGCTTCTGAGCATGGTGCAAGAATGACTGCGATGGACAAGGCCTCTGAAAATGCCAACGAAATGCTCAAGACACTTAAGATTTCATATAACCGTGCAAGGCAGGCTGCAATTACCACAGAGCTTACTGAAATAGTGAGTGGTGCCGCAGCATTGCAAGGATAATATATGTGCTTTTGCACTACATTTATTTAAATTAAACCGGCGACATCGTTAATGTCGCACACAATTAGGTATGGAAATCTCGAACCTCATCAACCATGTAGAAGCGCTCATCTTCGCGAGTGAAAAGCCTTTGACCCCAATTGAACTCGTAGAGCTCATCAACAATGCCTTCGGGTTCATGGACGATAAAGTAGGAATGGATCAGGTAGAAACATCAATTGATGGAATACGCGAAAAATATCAAGCTGAATTTTATCCTTTCGAACTTAGGCAAAGTGGTGGAGGATGGCAGTTCCTCACTAAAAAAGAGTACCACCAAACCATTGCTCAGCTAAATGGCGATAAGTTTTTAAAGAGACTCTCCACCGCCGCATTGGAAACATTGGCAATTGTTGCTTACAAGCAGCCAATCACCAAGTCTGAAATTGAGGCTATTAGAGGGGTGAATTGCGACTACAGCATTCAAAAACTTTTAGAAAAAGAATTGGTTATCATTTCCGGTCGTAACGAGGAAATGGTTGGTAAGCCGCTTATCTATTCAACGTCTAGACATTTTATGGATTATTTTGGCATAAACTCCTCTGAAGAATTGCCTAAAATTAGTGAAGTACTTGCTGGCCAAATGGTCACTCCAACTTTGGTTAATGCAGAGCATTTTGAAGTCGAAGGCGAAATACAAGAGGGAAATAATACAAGTGACGAGGAGCAAAATACAAGGGACAAGGGACAAGGGACAGGGGACTAGGAATACACTCAACTCTTTCAACCTCTCAAAACCTCTCTAAACCTCCCTAAACCTCTCTCAACCTCTCTAAACTCCAATGGGTCCTGTTTTACCAAACAATCTCCTCCTAAAAGCTGCTGATGAATTCGGCACTCCGCTATATGTCTATGATGAGGATAGGATAACATTTCAGTACGAACAACTTCGTCAAGCA
>CAIXLY010000058.1 GCA_903920455.1 uncultured bacterium
AACAATGAACAATTAATAGATTTACATGAGCCAAAGCATACGTATAAAATCTCCCGCAACCATTGCGAATTTGGTTTGCGGCTTTGATATCCTAGGCCTTGCCTTGGAAGAGCCTTATGACCTGATGACGCTAGAGAAAACCGATGGGACAGGTCTTGAAATCATTCATACTGACGAGTACAAACTTCCTCTGAAGCCAGAAGATAATGTAGCTGGAGCTGCACTATTGGCTTTTCTGGATGAATATGGTCAAGCCCCTGGATTGAAACTAACCATAGATAAAAGAATTAAACCAGGAAGTGGGCTGGGATCTAGTGCTGCAAGTGCCGCAGGTGCTGTTTTTGCTGCAAATGAATTGCTTGGTCGCCCTTTCAATAATAATGACCTCATTCGCTTCGCTATGTTTGGGGAAAAAGTTGCCAGTGGCGTAAAACATGCTGACAATATCACCCCTTGTCTAATTGGCGGAGTAACGCTCATCAGAGCAATACATCCATTAGATGTAGTTAGCCTAGATGCACCTGAATTATTCATCACAGTTGTTCACCCCCAGATTGAAGTGCGCACATCCGACGCAAGACAGATACTAAGAAAGGAAGTACCCCTTCAACTTGCCATTAAACAATGGGGAAATATTGCAGGACTGGTTGCAGGACTAATGAAAGGTGATTATGAACTTATTGGAAGGTCGCTTGAAGATGTTATCATTGAACCCGTCAGAAGTATTCTTATTCCAGGCTTTGATGATGTAAAAAAACAATGCAAAGAAGCTGGGGCATTGGGTGGAGGAATTTCAGGCAGTGGCCCTTCAATTTTTATGCTGAGTAAAGACCTAAAAACTGCAGAAGCTGTTGAAGCTGAAATGAAAAATATTTATGCCCGTATTGGCATCGAGCATAAAACCTATGTAACTAAGCTCAACGCCAAGGGCATGACTATTATCGAAGATTGACATGAATTACTATAGCCTAAATCGCATATCGCCGCTTGCAAACTTTCGCCAAGCTACCCTTAATGGCCAAGCACCAGACAAAGGATTATACTACCCAGAAAAAATTCCGAGTTGGGATAAGCAATTTATATCCAACCTCAGAAAACTTGATAAAACAAGCATCGGATTTGAAATCATGAAGCCTTATGTAGGCAGCTGCATTAGCGAAGACCAACTGTACAATATTATAGAAGATACATTGGCCTTCGATTTTCCCCTAAAGAAGATCAACGACAGGATTCATTGCTTAGAACTATTTCATGGCCCGACATTAGCATTCAAAGACCTGGGAGCAAGATTTCTGAGCAGATGCATGGGCAAATTCTCTCAGGATCAAGACGAAAAAATTGTTGTGCTGGTTGCAACAAGCGGTGACACAGGTGGTGCAGTAGCAGATGCTTTCTATAAAGTACCAGGCACAGAGGTAGTGATCTTGTATCCTTCTGGAAAAGTAAGTCCGGTTCAGGAAAAACAGCTTACCGCATTAGGCGATAATATTCATGCACTCGAAATTCAGGGCGACTTTGATGATTGTCAGCGACTAGTTAAAATGGCATTTGCCGACAAAGAGATGCATACAGGTTGTTTGCTTACTTCATCAAACTCGATCAATATTTCACGTTGGCTTTCACAGCAAATCTACTATGTGCTGGCGCTTTCTCAATGGCATGAAGAGGTTGATCCGGTCTTTGCTGTTCCTAGTGGGAACTTTGGCAACATTTGTGCAGGCCTTGTTGCACAACGTTCTGGCATGCCGGCAAAGCACTTCATCGCAGCATGCAACCGCAACAAAGCATTCACTGATTATCTGGAATCAGGCGAATACCATGCTAGACCATCCGTTCAAACGATATCCAATGCAATGGATGTAGGCGATCCTAGTAATTTTATTCGTATCGTAGAGTTGTTTGAAGGCGATTACACAAATATCAAAAATCACATCAGCAGCATGTCTGTTTCTGATGAAGAAACAGCCTTGGCAATCAAAAATGCATATGCTCAGTATAATTATATTATGGATCCGCATACTGCCATAGCATACAAAACAATGCAGGATCGGCTAGAAAAAAACAATGAAGAAAAAGGCATCATTCTAGGAACTGCACATCCAGTCAAATTCCCTACTGTGGTAGAAGAAATTATTCAGCAAGACATTCCAATTCCGGCCGCGCTCGAAGAAATTATGAAAAAACCCAAAAAAGCACTCCTCCTTCCTGCGGATTATAACCAGGTCAAAGCATCAATCAAACAAATAATCACCGCCTAGAGTGTGATATCCTCAAAATACGGCTTCAGCACTGGGGAATAAAAATTGGTCATTTTTTTGAACTTTTTGTTAAATAACCCTATATTCATAGTAGCACTTTAAATAAAAAGTTAAAAAATGAACTTTTTATAACAAGCGCTGTTTAAGCATAATCGTGAAATCTGGAATAGTGAGGGAATCAAACGTTGTCATTTCTTAACCAAAACCATACACAATGAGTCCACTTTTCTTAGAAACAGTTGCGGCTGACAATTACGTCGCATTTACGTTCTTCATTGGCACCATGGCTATGATGGCTGCCTCTGTTTTCTTCTTTTTTGAGTTGAGCACTACCGATAAGGCATGGCGTACGTCTGTGCTTGTATCTGGTTTGATCACATTCATCGCTGCTGTCCACTATTATTACATGAGAGGCTACAACCTCGAAACAGGCGGAGAATCACCAACTTTCTTCCGTTATGTTGACTGGTTGCTTACTGTACCTTTGATGTGCGTAGAATTCTACCTTATCACTAAAAAGTCAGGTGGTACTACAAAACTTCTTTGGAAATTGATTTTTGCTTCAGTTGTAATGCTAGTAACTGGATACTTCGGTGAAACAATTTACAACGACCAGAGTGTTCTTTGGGGTGTAATCAGCGGTGCTGCTTACTTCTACATTGTTTACTTGGTTTGGTTCGGAGAGGTTGCAAAACTTGCAACAGCTACATCACCTGCAGTTGCAAAAGCAACTAGAACACTTGGTTGGTTCGTACTTGTTGGATGGGCAATCTATCCACTTGGTTACATTGTAGGAACTCCAGGCGGTCTTTTCGGAATGGATGCTGCAGCTCTTGGCCTAAGCGGATTGAACATGGATATCATCTACAACATTGGTGATGCCATCAATAAAATCGGTTTCGGTCTTGTTATCTATGCACTCAGCCGTTCTGAGTCAAAGTAAACAACACATACATTTTTTTCAAAGGCCTATGTATTTTGCATAGGCCTTTGATTTATAGTTAAGTCTCAAATCAGCAGCATGACCATTATAGGAAGCAATAGGATATTCACACGCATTACATGGATTAATGCCTTAATTGGCATCGGGATGCTCGCCTACCAGCATCTTGTCTCCCCCCTTCCAATGCGCTTCCAATTGCTGTACTTTCTGATTATGACAGCAGCCACCGGGATACCTCATGGTGCACTAGACCATATTATCGCAAAGGCAAATAGCGAAAAACAAAAAGAGACATTTAGTATACAGCGTTTCTTAGGTAAATATGTGCTGGCCATATTGTTCTACACGGCCTGTTGGATATTTTTTCCTAGCATCAGCCTTTTAATCTTCTTAATCATCTCTGCCTGGCACTTTGGAGAAATAGATCTATCAGAAGCAGGCAATCAACTGACTTGGAATATGAGCAGATTGCTATGGGGCAGTATGGTACTCGTGATTATCCTACTCACCCATCAACAAGACACGGAAGTTGTGGTCATGCGCATCACCAAGTCGTCACCGTATGTAGTAAGCATATGGAACTGGATAAAGGAAAATAGCTCAACCATCATGCTGACGACAGGACTATCCACCTTCGTCACTATGCTATACGCCAACAGCAAGCATAAGCTAAGCATATCACTTTCTGTGTTGGCAAACCTTATTATTATAATGAGTCTATGCGCGCTTCTCCCTTTACTGCCTGCATTCGCATTGTATTTTAGCGGATGGCATGCCATTCGTTCATTTGAACTCATTTTTCGCTTTCTGAATAAGCAAAAACAAACAGAGGCAGAAGCTCCACTAACCATGTGGAAACATTCATTGCCGATGACATTTCTAGCAGCAATTGGCTTTGTATTTCTCGCTTACATCTGGAATGCAGCTGGATTAAAAACAGATCCATTGCCTGCGATGTTTATTTTTCTGTCAATCATTACCCTCCCGCATTTGGACGTCATGGATCAGTTGATAAAAAAAAATCATCCAACCGCATCAAACAATACGAAGGCATAATCAATTGCTTATTTTTGGAAGATGATAAAATCGGCTCAGATTAGAAGGATTCAACAAAAAGATAACCCCTTCATTGCTCACATTATAAGATGCTGCTTGGAAGAATTCGGAGCCAATAAACCAGGGACAGTTTATT
>CAIXLY010000059.1 GCA_903920455.1 uncultured bacterium
ACGAAATGTTTGAAGGTAGTCAAGTTCCTTACGCTCGATCTTATCCATAAGGCCAATCAAAATCGGCACCTTCACAATACTGGCAGTTGGAAATAATGTATCACAATCAATAGATACAAATCTTTCCGTCTTAAGACTTTTCACGTAAACACCAACTTGCCCATCAAACCCTTTGACTAGAGCTTCAATTTTCTTCTGTAATTTAATTTCACGTTGTTGTGCCAAGAGATTGAAACAAGCGAAAATCATAAAAACGAGAAAAAAGAGTTTTTTCATTTAATGGTATTTTGAAACTTCTTATTGAAGATAGTAGTGATATAAATCACATACAAAATATATTTACATTACTACCTTGTCATCAAGAAATATAAACATGAAAACACATTATCAAATATTAGTAATAGGTGGTGGAAATGCCGGGAGATCCGTTTCTGCCCAATTGCTGAAAAGAAACAAATCCCTCGATATTGCAATCATCGAGCCTTCATCAAAGCATTACTATCAACCAGCATGGTCGCTTGTTGGTGCGGGAATATTTAAAAAGGAAAATACAGTAAGGAATGAAGCGAGTGTGATTCCCAAAAAAGCAAGCTGGATAAAAGATGCTGTCAGGGGATTTCTTCCCGATGAAAATAAAGTTGAACTGTCTACCGGACAGCTCCTGAGCTATGACTATTTAATTGTAGCCCCGGGGATACAGCTCAACTGGGATGAAATAAAGGGACTAAGAGATACCCTTGGGAAAAATGGAGTATGCACAAACTATGAATTCAAGTACGCCGACTATACCTGGGAATGCTTAAAAAATACAAAGTCGGGTAAAGCAATTTTCACCAACCCCCCTACTGCAGTAAAGTGTGGTGGTGCGCCACAAAAAATTATGTACCTCGCAAGTGATTATTTTAGAAAACAAGGATTGGCAGATATGATACAAGTTGAAATGTGGTCGGGGGGGACAAGAATTTTTGGGGTCCCAAAATATGAAGAGGTATTGAAGGAACTGATTGAAAGAAGAAAAATCAACATGCGTTTTTTTCAGAAGCTTGTTGAAGTTGATGGGCCAAATAAAAGAGCAAAGTTTGTTGGGATAGGTGAAGAAAACAAGGGTCAGGAGTCTTGGGTTGATTTTGAAATGATTCATGTCACACCTCCTCAGTCGGCACCAGACTTTGTCAGACAAAGTCAGCTTGCAAATGCTGCGGGATGGGTTGATGTAGACAAATACAGCCTGCAACACAACAAATACAAGAATATATTTTCATTGGGAGATGCCTCATCGCTACCCACAAGTAGAACAGGAGCCGCCGTGAGAAAGCAAGCACCGGTACTTGTAAAAAATCTAATGTCGCTAATTGTCGGGGAACCCCTACAGGCAAAATATAACGGATACACCAGCTGCCCTATTGTAACTGGATATGGGAAACTAATGCTTGCGGAGTTCGACTATGACAACAAGCCAACGGAAACATTTCCGTTCAACCAGGCAAAAGAAAGATGGAGCATGTTCATATTAAAAAGATATATCCTTCCATGGTTGTATTGGAACCAGATACTTCCAGGCAGAATGTAATTTTCATGAATAGACTTTAATCGAGGAAAATAATAATAGGGGTGCTATCTTTATCAACTAGCCCCTAATATTTAATCCCATGAAAAGTATAGTTGTAACCATCTTTGGCCTAATCTTAATCCAAGCCGCATCCTCCCAATCTCGCATCAACATCATTCCAAAACCTGAGCAAGTAGTTGAGAAAAGTGGTGAATTCACCTACAATCAAAAAATAAGAATTTACGCGAGTAAAGAATTCAGAAGTATTGCACTCCTGCTTGCTGAAATGATGAAAGTGCCTGCTGGACAGATTTTGATACACAAGAAAGGCACTGAGGTTCCAACTGGTGCCGTACTTATAGAAAAAGCAAATACTCCTTCAAATGATTCTGCTGCCTACACCTTGGATATTTCCAAGCAGCATATTCATATAAAAAGCTTGGGATACGCGGGAGCAATCAATGCAATGCAAAGTCTTGTTCAGGTGATTCTCACCAACAATGATGAGGGAAAAATTCCATGCGCCGAAATAGTGGACAAGCCCAGATTTGGGTACCGCGGATTAATGATTGATGTATCACGACATTTCTTTCCTCCTTCCTTTATTAAAAAGATGATTGATCTTATTGGATTGTATAAAATTAATACGCTCCATCTACATCTTACCGATGCTGCGGGTTGGCGTATTCAGATCAAAAAATATCCTAAGCTTACACAACAGGCAGCATGGAGAAATGGAAATTCATGGAAAAGCTGGTGGAATGCCGACAGGTCCTATTCAACTGAAGGGGAGCCTAGTGCAAGTGGTGGATACTACACTCAGGAAGATGCTAAAGATATTGTAGCATATGCCAAAGTTAGAGGCATCACCATCATTCCTGAAATTGAAATGCCCGGACATACTGATGAGGTCATAGCGGCATACCCACACTTAGGTTGCGTGGGCAATAATGGCAAACAAGGTGAATTTTGTCTGGGCAATGACTCAACATTCATATTCATGCAAGATGTAATCACAGAACTACTGGATATATTCCCTTCTACTTACATACATATTGGAGGTGATGAGGCAGGCAAAAGCAATTGGGAGAAATGCAGCAAATGTCAAAAACGAATCAAAGACAATAATTTAAAAGACGCATTTGAACTACAGAGCTATGCAATAAGAAGAATGGAAAAATTCATTGCATCCAAAGGCAGACAACTCCTGGGATGGGATGAAATATTAGAAGGTGGACTGGCTCCAGGAGCTCGCGTAATGAGTTGGAGGGGTGAGCAAGGTGGCATTGAGGCAGCAAGAATGGGGCATGATGTAATTATGACACCAGGAGCATTTTGTTATTTTGACAAATACCAACAAGAGCCTTCATCAGAACCAGAAGCGATAGGAGGATTTTTACCCCTTCAACAGGTTTATGCATATGAACCAATGCCGGCCGAACTGGAAAAAGACAAACAACAATTTATCAAGGGGGCGCAAGCTAATGTATGGACTGAGTATATTCCTACAATGGAGCATCTTGAGTACATGGTATTCCCAAGAATTATTGCATTGAGTGAAACTGTTTGGAGCTATAGGGAGAAGATGAGTTGGAAAGATTTTCAATCAAGGCTATTAAAGCACTATGCGATATTGCAAAAGTATACTGTAAATTATTGCAGACCCTCTGATCGAGTTGGGATAAGTCCTGTTATCAACATAGAAAAAAAGACAGCGACCATTACACTCAACACTGAACAGTTTAATCCAGACATCAGATACACCACAGATGGATCAATCCCCTCTTTAAATTCATTAAGATACAATGGACCTTTTGAAATTAATGGATCAGCAATGGTTAAAGCGGGTGTATTAAGGTCAGGGAAAATTGCCCAATTGCCAGATACGCTTCCAATAAACTTTCATAAGGCAGTTGGCAAGAAAGTTAACTACAATATAAATTACGACAACAGCTATCCAGCACAAAAAGAAACAACCCTAACAAATGGGTATCGGGGATCCATTACATACCAAGACGGGCAATGGCAAGGTTTTACCAAGAATATGGATATAACCATTGATCTCGGCAGCACTGAGAAGTTAAGCAATGTTCAATCAACATTTATGCAAATCATTGGTCCAGGTGTATATCTCCCAGACTTTATAGATGTATCAATCTCAACCGACGGAAGCAAATTTGAACCAGCTGGAAAATCATTGAATGACATTTCCCCTACTGTTTCAACTCTACTCTTTAAAACATTTAAAGTTGATTTAACTGGAAAAGAGGGAAGGTATATTCGCTTCTTCGCCAAACATCACGATGGCTATCTTTTTGCAGATGAAGTTATTGTAGAGTAAGACTCATTCATTTTATTCAAAATATACTTACTGAACTTATAGTCACTTTTTGCATCAGCAGGCAATGCTGATGCACCGCTGATAAGCCCTAAACATTTCGGTGACCCGCATTGACATTGAAAAGGCCTATCCATCTTCCACTCTGTAGAAGGATAGAAAAACAAGAGCTCATCGCCGACATGAATATCCCTCAATGCAATAAACTCCATACGCTCAGTATCAATAAAGAAATTGGGATCACAACTGTGATTGGCAAATTGAAGGTATTCAGGATTCATATGAATATGACGGTTATCATCCAACTGAACAGTAAGATAATTCGGGTGGCTTAAAATCTCCTTTGCACCAAACTTGATAATAACATCGCCTTTTTTTAAAAAAGCCCCAGAAACTAAGGCTTTCATTCCTGTTTCAGAATCAACAACAAGATCAAGATTGCCATGCCGGCTTATGATTTGATGGTTTTTAATAATTGACATAATGCAAAAGATTTTAAAGATTCGATAGAAGATTAAATCTGGCAAATGCCAAACCTGATCTAGCTTGTTTAAAACTTCGATTTTCCTTGATGTAAAATCGAACGCGCTACTCATTCGCACAACTGCATTGGTAAACGAATAGATCGACTACAAAATACAGAAATGAAAAGAGGATACTGTGTTTATAGTCTTGAATATCTAGTGAATTTATTAAAAAATGTTATGCGCTATATGACAGACATCAGCAGATCTGCAGTAATGTGTATAAAAATGAACTTTGCATCTGGTTTTTTACTTAAATTCATAATATAACAATACTAAAATCATGTCAAAAGGTTCTAACAACAGAAGGAGTTTCATCAAACAAAGCTCAATTGCAGCTGCAGGATTTTTTATCGTCCCGCGTCATGTAATTGGAAAAGGGTATACAGCACCAAGTGATAAATTAAATATTGCGGCCATTGGGGCAGGGGGCAAAGGAACCTCCGATTTATTCAACGCTTATAACAACGGCGTAAATAATGTCGTAGCATTTGCTGATGTTGATTGGAATAGCTGTGCTGAATCTGCTAAACGATTCCCAAATGCAAAAAAGTATCGCGACTTCCGTGTGATGCTTGAGAAATCTGGCAAGGACATTGATGCAGTTACCATTTCAACCCCCGACCATTTTCATGCCTATGCTGCACTTGCCTGTATGGAAATGGGCAAACACGTTTACGTGCAAAAGCCACTCACTCACAACATTGCAGAGGCAAGAAAACTTACTGAAACCGCAAGAAAATATAAAGTGGTAACCCAAATGGGCAACCAAGGATCTTCCAATCCTGCACAAAAAGTTGCTATGGATTGGTTTGACAAAGGATTAATTGGTACAGTCCATACCGCTAACATCTGGACAGATAGGCCAGTATGGCCCCAAGGAATCCCAGTGCCTAAAGACAAACCAGCACTGCCGGAGTCAATGTCTGCAGCAGATTGGGATATCTGGCTGGGACCAGCTTCTTATGTAGACTATAACCCGCTCTATCATCCATTCAAGTGGAGAGGATGGTGGAATTTTGGAACAGGCGCATTAGGTGATATTGGATGTCATACCATCGACTCTCCTTTTAGAATTTTGGGCTTGGGCTACCCCACAGAAGTAGAATGCAATGTAGGAGCGGTATTTATCAAGGATTGGACACCTGAGTACATCCCTGAAGTTTGTCCACCAACTTCTCATGTACAAATCAAATTTCCTGCAACGAAGAAAAATAAATCTGAGATGAAAATGATTTGGATGGACGGAGGAATTCGTCCTATGCACCCAGATCTTATCCCTGCAAATGAACCAATCAGCAATGACGGAGGACAAAATGGAATTATTCTTCACGGTACAAAGGGATTAATGACAATAGGCATGTATGGAAACGATCCTAAAATATATCTTAACACCGGCGAGAAAATACAGATGCCAGCTGCAGATCCAAATGGGCCAAAGGAACTTCCTGAATTCGGACATCAGATATCGTGGACGGAAGCGTGCAAGGCAGGTTTCAATAGCAATGCGCACAAAGCGCTCACCTCATCATTTGATTATTCTGGTCCAATGACCGAAACCGTACTCATGGGTAACCTGGCTATTAGGAGCTACATGCTCAAAAGCAAGAATGAAAAGGGTGACATAGATTTCCACGGAAGAATGAAACTGCTTTGGGATGGGATCAACATGAAGATTACGAACTTCGATGAAGCAAATCAATTTGTGAGCAGAGATTATAGGAGCGGCTGGGAATTGAAGTAAGCTGCATAAGAGACGTCAGCTATCAGTAATACAATAAGCGCATAAGCTCAACTGTATAAACTGATAGTTGACGTCTTAATTTTTTATTTTAATACCTCCAACGCCGCATCTAAATAGACAAAGTTCTCAGGCTGATGATGGTGTATTGCTTTTTCAACTGTTGACTCTCCAAGACGAACAACAACTGCATTTTTTTCAGGTATAATATATACATACTGTCCAAACAAGCCATTCTGGGAAACAGCATGTATACCTCTATGATCAATCATCCAATACTGATACCCATAATAATCTACTGGGTTATTATTTTCAGAACGATCTTTTAAATATGTTGCAGGAGTTGTTGCTTCCGCAATATATTGCTGTGAAACAATCTGCTTACCATTCCAACTGCCCTTATTAAGTACAAGCTGTCCAAACCGTGCATAATCTCTTGCGATAGCATTAAAGCAGCAAAAGGCTTTTTCATTTTTTTTGTCGCCGTCAAGCAACCAAAGCGCGTCCACCTCTGCTCCCATAGGTTTCATAAATCGCTCTGATACCAACTCTGAGATCGATTTGCCAAATACATGTGAAACAATCAATCCCAAGACTTGGGTATCCCCACTTCTGTACTGCCAAAAAACACCTGGGTGCTCTTTTCGCTGCATCTGGCTTACCATATAAGCTTCATCATCGCCATAATATGCGCTGGCATTCATGCTAAAATATCCCTTATCAGATTCATCATAATTTGTACCTGAGCTCATGGTAAGAAGATCCTTAATTGTAATCTTCTCAAGTCCATTGGTCTTGAAGTATGGTAGATAATCCCCAGCATAGTCATTCAAAGATTTGATTTTACCTTCGTCAACCGCAATACCGATCAATAGGGAAATAATACTTTTTGCAGCAGAAAATGAACCACTCAGTGTTTTCGGGGTATAGCCGTCCCAATACTTTTCAAACAACAATTTACCATCTTGAAAGACAAGAAAAGCATGTGTATTATACCCATCCATTTTTTTCAAGATTGAATCAGATAACATGGCATGATTATAAAGTGAGTCCTGAGGCCACTGCTGGGGCACATCGGCAGCTTTTACCAATCTTACTGGATGTGTTTTATAATCATGAATGGTATGAACACCCCAAACTGCAAAATTCTTAAGGTGTGAAAACTTGTTTGTAAAGAGTAGCCCTACAGTAATGATGATAAGGGAAGAGAATACCAGGATTGTTTTTTTAAGCATAAAATATATATTTCAAATCAATAATGAGTTTCTACACTTGACTGATAAAATTAAAAATCATAACCACTAAAGATAAACAAACAACCCTTTATTTTTTAAAGGGCCGATAGTATTCCTTAATTGTCTGATCAACAATTTTATTAATTGAACTTATGCGCTGGTCATCAGATGGGTGTGTGCTCAAAAATAAAGGCGTTTTTTGACCCCCATTCATATTTTTCATACGCATCCACAGTGGAACTGCTTCCCTAATATTATACCCGGCGAGTGCAGCAAACCTCAAGCCAAAACGGTCTGCCTCTAACTCCTGCTTTCTGCTATGGGGCAACATAACCCCCACAGTAGAGCCGACACCATAGGCTGATAAAAATATGTCTTGAGTTACTGCAGGCTTTGTTGCAATGGCAGCAGACAATGCGATACCGCCAAATTGTTGAACAATCCCTTCACTCATTCTTTGATTTCCATGTCTGGCAATAGCATGTGCAACCTCATGAGCGATTACCACAGCCAAGCCCTCTTCATTCTTCGTTATTGGCAACAACCCAGTATAGACAACAATTTTACCGCCCGGCATACACCAAGCGTTTGCTTCTTTACTGTCCACTAAATTATACTCCCACTTGTAGCCATCAAAAACACTTGCACTGCCCTTCTCAGAATAATATTGGGTGATTGCATCAGATATCCTACGCCCAACCTCTTTGACTTTTGATGCCTCCTTATTAAATTTTGCATCAACTACCTTGCTGGTTGAAATGAATTGATTGTACTCAGTAAGCGCCATGGACTGAACCTCGGATTCTGGTAGCAGCAACAATTGCCGCGAGCCTGTAATTGAATTTTTGGAACAGGCGCCAACAAACAGCATTAGAGAAAAAGCTACAAAAATCGCAGACCTTAACTTGACTATTTTCATTATAAATTGGGTGAGATAATTTTCTAGCTGGAAAGTTACATTGAATTAAAGGGTAGCTAAAATTTATATCATCTAAAAATAACTTTTTATAATATACCCTTGAAGCAGGAAATAGAATTTGTGAAATAGTTAAGAACTCAGATAGTCAATTACCCCTAATCATTTAATAGATGTTGGATGAAAGAATACCTATTTTTGAAGACTACACACTTTAATACCAGTTAATGAATTTTCTTGAGGTTCATCATATCAGCAAATTTGAAGGCGAAAGACCCATACTGAAAGATATCAGCCTGGTCTTGAAGCCACACCAAAAGCTGGCCCTGATGGGGGAGACCGGTTCTGGAAAGAGTAGCCTAATGAAAATCATCGCAGGATACTTAAAGGCAGATGCTGGGTCAGTCTTGTTTGAGGGCAATAGGGTACCAGGGCCTGATGAGGTGTTAATTCCCGGTCAAATTGGGATAGCTTATTTATCGCAGCACTTTGAGCTTCGAAACAATTATCGAGTAATTGAATTGCTCGAAATGGCAAGTCAGCTTAACGATAAAGAAGCCGGTAGGATTTTTAAGATATGCCAAATCGAACATCTTCTACAACGAATGACAAATCAACTCTCCGGTGGAGAGAGGCAGCGTATTGCACTTTCCAGGCTACTCATTACAAAGCCTAGGCTACTGCTGCTGGATGAGCCTTTTACCAATTTAGATATGTTTCACAAAAACATCATCAACCAAGTCATCCACCAAATCAGTGATGAACTTGGCATTACCTGCATGCTCGTCTCCCATGATCCAGTGGATGTTTTGTCTTGGGCAGATGAGTTAATCCTCATTAAAGATGGGATAATCCTGCAGCAAGGTTCCCCAAAAGAAGTTTACTACTCGCCAATCAATGAGTACGCAGCAGGCGTATTGGGCAACTATAATTTACTGAATGAAAATCATGCAAGCATCGCCAATGAATTGGGATTGGGAAACCCTGGAATTCCTCTTTTCATTCGTCCAGAACAATTTATTATAAGCGACAAGAAGGAAAATACTATTCTCGCGATTGTAGTAAAAATCTTGTTCTGTGGAAGCTATTTACTCATCCATGTCAATAGCAATGGCACTAATTTAATTATTCAAACGCAAAATCAGTCGCTCTCAATAGGAGATGCCGTATATGTCAGCGTGAAATGTTAATTGTTTTTACTGCCTGAAATAGCTGAATAAAAGAATTCGGATTTTTTGAAATACATGGCAACCCAAAATAAGGCAAGAAATATAGCGGGAGGAACTGCATCTTGGCCAGTAGTCATGTTCACCGCCATAGCGCCACCAAGATAGCTGCAAATCAGAAAAAACCCAAGGTTCATCGTACGCGGGATAATAAACAAAGCTGTACATAAAAGCTGTAAAACACCAAGGTAAAACATCTTCTCGGCCATTCCAGCAGGAGCTGATTTTGCAATCTCAGCAGAAGGCGTAGTGAATTTTACTACTGCGGTAATGATGAACATCAAAGCAGGCAACAAATAAAAATATTCTTTAATTTTTTTCATGAAAGGGTTTTTGGGAGCTAAAATAACAAATAGATTCAAAATTGCATTCCATTCCCAGATATTGAGTTCTAAAATAAGATAACTCAAAAACCAATTATCGTATTACATCAATTTTAACGAAGATATAAATGGGCAATGCCTCCGCGATCCCCTACATTAAATTAACTTTGTGTCAATCCCCATTGACATGAAATATATCTTCTTATTTTTGGCTGCTCTAATTTTTACGAACAGTATCTCCGCGCAAAACATTAAAGGCCTTCTAGGTAAAGCCAAAGAAATTGTAAGCAGAGATAATGGTCAGATGGGAACACAAGAAATCATTTCCGGATTGAAGGAGGCACTAACGATTGGAGCTGAAAAAGGCACTTCCCTACTTTCAAAAGAAAATGGATTTTTCAATAACCAACTCCTAAAAATTATTTTCCCCCCAGAGGCACAACAAGTAGAAAAAACACTTCGAAGTATTGGTCTTGGGAAACAGGTTGATGAAGCAATCCTCAGCATGAATAGGGGTGCAGAAGAGGCCTGTAAACAAGCGGCGCCCATTTTTGTAAATGCCATTCGTGGAATTGATGTGAAGGACGCAGTAGGTATATTAAAGGGAAGTGATACAGCCGCAACAGCTTATCTGAGGGGAAACACAACATCTTCTTTAACACAATCATTCAGGCCAGTAATTGAAGAGTCATTGAAAAAAGTAGATGCTACAAAATATTGGAATAGCATGATAACGGCCTACAATAAAATAAGTATTAAAAAAATAAACCCCGACTTGGCGGCTTACGTTACAGAAAAAGCATTAAATGGCGTATTTGTACAAATGGCTTTAGAGGAAAAAGAGATTAGAAAAAATCCTGCAGCCAGAACCACTGATCTCTTGAAAAAGGTCTTCAACAATTCAGGTAAATAAAAGTCAAGCGGTAATGCTTGACTACTAAAAACAAAGAGAACAAGGCAATGACTAATTATTAGCTGCCCCTTGATCCGCCTGTCTTAATTGGCTTTTTGTTAGCCCCACTAGACTTGCTTGAAGGTTTAGCGATAAATTTTGATCCGCTACCGGCAAAACTACTTTTACTGCCTTTTGCGCCCCCTTTTTCTCCTTTCTTGTCATTAATATGAAATCCCATAAACTAACATTTAGATGTTAAAGATACCACTCTTTCTCAACTCAATGGAAAGTCAAGAAAAATGAGTCGGCCTCACCCTGCAATCAGGTTGGCTAGTTTTTCTTGTATCGGCAATCCGATTGCTTTGACTTGATGTAATACGATTTGTAATTAAGGGCCTTAGGATCCATGCAACCTTCTAAATTGAGGATTTCAATATCCTTAAACTCAACAGGGTGGCTCTCGCTTTGTAATGAAATAGACCCTCCCTTGAGGATATCACCGGGTTTGCCGAAGATTACTTCTTGGCCACTTGTAGCGCCTCCTCCCACTTGCGGTTTTTGGTAGGCAAGAACTTCCTTGCCATTTGCAAAATGTTTAATGATTGAATCCCCCAAGACCAATACCTCCGCCAGTACCCACTGATCTCCATGAAAAGTGGCTGAACTTGAATTAATGCAATGTGGTGTAAACAGTTCACCGTTCATCTCTACATTGGTACCCGGAGTGCAAAGATTACAAGTTGACCGAGCGTCCTTGCCGTTTCCTCCTAGCAACTGCACCTCAATCGAAACAGGAAAATCCTGATCTTTCCCCATGCTCTCGGCGGATTGTCCATGTACCATAATCCCACTGTTACGAATTGCCCATTCTGGTCCCTCTACTGCTTGATCTCGAACAAAACGATAGTTTAGGCGAATGCGATAGTAGCTATATGGTTTGTAGTAGAAAAGGTGACCGAAGCGCTCATCAAACTTATCGTAGGCATCATACCTCACCACTATCTTTTTATCTTCAACCCGAAATGTATTCCCAAAATTATCGCCTGCAGCGTGATAACGAATTTTTGGAGTCCACCCAGTCAAATCCTTGCCATTAAACATAGACTCCCAATTCTCTTTTGACTGCTTTTGTGAAACAACAGCTAGAGAACTAAATAATAAAATGACGAATAATAATGTCTTGCAACTGTTCATAATCGTTAGAGTTTTTTAAATAATACAATTTGAAGTTATCTAATTTTTTCTAAACCTTCTACAGAAGAAAAAGGATAACAGGGGCATAGATGTTCAGCAGGAGCACTCAATAATTGCCAGTACTTATATGCACGAGCTGAATAAGTTGATATCAAACATCTATGATCATGTAAAAAGTCAGTGTTTTCAGCCTTCTTGCAACTGTATTTTTACATCACTTCAGCTAAATCGAGTGGATGAAATAGGAGCGCAGATATAGCCACTCTAAAAGGTGGTAAACTGAAGTTCCGAAGAGATGGAACAAAAGCCATGTGTTTATCCTGACTTTGATTTTGCTGTATTAGATAATGAATGACTGATAGGAGGTAAAACCCTATTATTCATCGTAATCCAAAAAAGGCGGGGATAAAACTCCGCCTTTCATGTTATGACCAATTACCAGGCTTTGGCATTCACTTTTCAAATAGATAAGACTAATCAGTAAATTTGATCATTGAATTGCTGTCAATAATCAAATTCATTGAAATGAAACAATTAATTGTCATCGCCTTATTTTTTCTATCAACTGAAGTGTTTTCACAAAAAGTGTATTCGGTAGATTACGACAGCCAGGCCGATGTAAAAGTGTTTGTTGTAAAATATGAAAGCCAGGCGGACCTGAAAGTATTTAAGGTTAAGTATGAATCGCAAGCAGTGGATAATGAAGGAAAATGGTTTTTCACAAAATATCCGAGTCAGGCAAAAAAGAAAATATTTTTTGTGAAGTATGAAAGCCAGGCAGATGTCAAGATTTTCTTTGTTAATTATGATAGTCAATCTGGGTGGAGAACAGCCTCTAAGCAGCACCTCTTTTTCTAGTGCTTTTTGAAAATACAAGTGACTGCAACGCTATTATTCATTTACAATAGTTCCGTAATCGACAAACAGCTCTTCTCCGCATGTTATATCCCTGATGGCTTCAAAATACTCACCATCATTAACTGATACCAAATTGGGATGATCACTATGGTTAAGAAAGACAACCATATCAAACAACTTGAATCCATACTCAGGAATAAAATAATGCTTGTCATCATATAGACAATGATTTTCAATTAATTCTCTTGAATGTAAGGGCAGTGAATTAATTTCTTCTTTGGTAACAGAAATCCACTCAGCAGAAGTACTGGAAAAAATATTTTTTGTGCCTTTTTCAATATGCTGAATAGCAAAAACACCAATGCCATGAATCGCTGACGGCTTCAAGGTTGCGTAAGTCTCCTTCTGCAACA
>CAIXLY010000060.1 GCA_903920455.1 uncultured bacterium
CTCCTTGCTGTTCCAGTACTGATGGCTGCAGAGGAGTGGGACGACCACGATAGGAGTAAAAAACAAACTGCAAGAGACCTGGCAAAAAATTATCTTGAAAGCTGTGCACCAAATGCCATCCTTTTTTCATTTGGAGACAATGATACATACCCACTGTGGTATGCTCAAGAAGTAGAAGGCATTAGAACTGATGTGCGTGTCATCAACTACTCACTTCTTGGAATCGACTGGTACATCAATCAAATGCGCTACAAGGTTAACCAAAGTGCTCCTATCGATGTGATTTGGAGCGCAGATCAAATTGAAGGTGGGAAAAGAGATTATGTAAGATTCTATGAGCGCCAAGGAATTACTGATCAAAATAGATATGTTGACTTATACAGCCTGATGCATGATTTCATCGGAAGCGATGATCCTTCTGCACAATTACAAATGCAAGACGGTAGTTCCATGAACTATCTACCAGTAAAAAAAGTAAGTATCCCTGTAGACACGGCACTCGTTAGAAGGAACGGAACCGCTGAACCGGGAGATCAAGTACTGCCAGAAATCAGATTTGATCTACCGAAGGACATCCTGCTCAAAAATGACATGGCAGTACTAAATGTGCTTGCAGCAAACAAATGGCAAAGGCCAATATATTTTACATCTCCATTTGGTGAGCTTGGATTCAGCCAGTACCTGAGGAGTGAAGGACAAGCCTATCGCCTAGTGCCTGTGGCTGGTCAAAATATGATAAATTCAAAGGCTTCTTATGAAGTTCTAAAAAATAAATTCGCATTTGGAAATGCAAATGTGTCTGGAGTATATTTTGATGAGGAGAATAGAAGACATCTCATCGGCATCAGACAAGCTTTTGCAGAAGCAGCAAATCAACTTGCAATTGAAGGCAAGCAAGACAAGGCCGCCGAATTGTTGAACATTGCAGACAAAAATATGCTTGCTGAGAATTTCCCTTATGGACTTGTAAGCAGACAGAACCAGCACAATACGGTGAGTATGCAATTCCTTGAATCAGCCTATCGTGCAGGCGACAAAAAGCTTACGGCTAAAGTGTCTGCTGCGCTCAACAAGGACCTCCAGGAACAAATGGCATACTACGCATATCTCGGAAACATGTCTATCGCTGAACTGACACAGGCAGTTCAAGATATCCTGTCAAATAAGGCAGACAATCTCTCAAACGAACAGCGACAAATGTTTATGGAAATTAGACAAGCAGTCGTGTTGATGGATTACCTGAGGGGATTGGAAGCAATGAATAAGTAATACGAGGGACAAGGGAATACAAGGGACGAGGGACGAGGGACGAGGGACGAGGCATAATATGCAATTAAAAAGGGTCAAATACTAATTTGACCCTTTTTTTATTGTGCACATTTTCTTGCATTGGCTGCATCACTTGTCCCTAGTCCCTCGTCCCTTGTATTCCCTTGTCCCTTGTATTTACTCGTCCGTTGTATTCCCTAGTCCCTCGTCCCTTGTATTTCCTCGTCCGTTGTATTCCCTAGTCCCTCGTCCTTTGTATTTCCTCATCCGTTGTATTCCCTAGTCCCTCGTCCCTTGTATTTCCTCGTCCCCAGTAAACATCGATCCCATCAAATCCCTGAACTCAATTTTTTCAGAAAGAATCTTTTTGCTAATCAACGAGTAGGCACTCAAGCCATATAAAACAAACTCCATGAGCAGTGCCTTGTGCTTGCCTGTAGCTTTGGGATAATATTTTACAACAAGGTCAGAAAGTCCATCAATTGAGTTTAGTAACTTCAACCGTTCAGCATCTTTAAGATGAAGTAACATATTGATCTGATTTCCTTGATCAAACCACTGAGTCACCTGCTTATATGGGCTTACGGCAGCCGACTCCTTATTTCGCTTCTTTTTATATTCCTCTGGATTAGGAAAATATTGAACAAATATGCTCCGAATGGAGCGCTCAAGAAGGTTCACACTCACTTGATAAGGCCCCTCTTGTTCACCTTCATAAACCAATTCAATCTTCCCCGTAATTGCAGGAATAATGCCTTGCAGATCACTCATCCACACTTGTGTATTTTTTTCTTTGTTGATTAGCGCCCTACGCTCAGCTGAGCTGAATGCATTCTCCAAAGCAGCAATTGTCAATCGCGCAGAAACACCACTCTTCTGATCAACAAACTCGCTTGAACGTGCCTCAAAAGCAATTTGCTCAATGATTCGTGCAACGAGATCACTATGCTCTACCATCTTCTCTTGTTCATCATGTATCGAAGCTTCTTGTGCAGTGATACTTAGTGCTGATTCGATTGATTTTGGATAGTGTGTAAGAATTTGACTCTCGATCCTATCTTTCAGTGGTGTAACAATTGATCCCCTGTTGGTATAATCCTCTGGGTTCGCTGTAAAAACAAAAACAATATCAAGGGGCAGTCTTAACTTAAATCCTCGGATCTGAATATCCCCTTCTTGAAGAATATTAAACAATGCTACCTGAATGCGAGCCTGAAGATCGGGAAGTTCGTTGATTACAAAAATACACCTGTTGCTTCGGGGTATGATGCCGTAATGTATAACCCGCTCATCAGAAAAATTTAGTCGCAAATTTGCAGCCTTGACAGGATCAATATCACCGATAAGATCTGCTACAGAAACATCTGGAGTAGCCAGCTTCTCGCCATACCGTTCATCCCTATGCAGCCAACTGATGGGAGTTGCATCTCCCTGTTCCTTGATCAATTGCTTTCCAAAACTGGATATCGGATGAAATGGATCGTCATATATATCACTGCCAGTGATGTATGGGATGAACTCATCCAATAAATCTGTCATCTGCCTGGCCAACCTTGTTTTGGCCTGGCCACGCAACCCCAAAAAAAGCATGTTGTGCCTGGAAAGGATGGCGCGCTCCGTATCAGGAATAACGGTATCCTCATAGCCAATAATACCAGGAAACCTTTCCTCCCCTGCCTTCATCTTCACGATCAGGTTCTGTCGCATTTCTTCCTTTATTGTCTTACTGATGTAACCCGAATTCTTTAACGCTCCAAATGTTGCTATACCGTTCATGCTGTTATTTTATCAAAAATGAAATATAAAAAATTGTACCAATAAACAATTGCGCTACATCACGTTGCGCTTCTTTCCACTCTCAAAATCATCGAAAACAAAACTTCCCAACTTGTCCAACGATGCATAAAATGCACGGCCATTATTGCTTTCTGTAAATGCCCGAACAAAACTTTGGAGATATGGGTCACTGGTAATCATAAACGTGGTAATCTTGATTCTAAGCTTTTTGCATTGGGCAGCAAGATTGAGACATTTGCCGGTAATCTTGCGATCAAGTCCGAATGCATTCTTATAATACTTCTTTCCTTCTTTTAAGCAAGTTGGCTTACCATCGGTGATCATAAAAATCTGCTTGTTCGGATTTTTTCGCCTCCTGAGGATATCCATAGCCAACTCAAGACCAGCAACGGTATTGGTATGATAAGGACCAACTTGTAAATAGGGCAGATCTTTTACTTCGATCGTCCATGCATCATTACCAAAAACCACAATATCCAACGTATCCTTTGCGTATTTTGTTTTAATCAATTCACTTAAGGCCATGGCAACTTTCTTAGCCGGTGTAATTCGGTCCTCTCCATAAAGTATCATGGAGTGTGAGATGTCAATCATGAGCACAGTAGAAGTCTGGGTTTTAAAATCTGTCTCCCTAATCTCAAGATCATCTTCTCTCAATGAAAAATTATCAATGCCAGTATTAATTTGAGAATTTCGGATAGAACTCACAAAATCTATTTGGTCAAGCACATCCCCAAACTGAAATGGTCTAGTCTCGGGATTGGTTTCATCACCCAGTCCACTTTTGTATGTACTGTGGCTTCCCTTTCGTCCTTTTTTAAGCTTTCCGAAAATTTCGTCGAGAGACCTTTTTCTTATACCTTGTTCAGTTTTAGGCGTTATGCGAATCTCGCCTTTTTGATTATCCTCATCAACGTAACCCTTCTGCTTAAGGTCATCAATAAAATCGCCCAGTCCATATTGTGGTGTACTAAACTTATACTCTTTATCGAGTTCTGTCATCCACCTCAAGGCTTCCTCAGCATCTCCATTGGTATAGCCAAGCAACTGCATAAAAATGTCGAGCATCTTTTCGAAGTCGCCTTTTTCTCCGTCAGCTGGAATAAATGTTGAAAAATTAAAGCCTTTCATACTATAAAGAAACACTTGGTGAAAATGAATTTACCCTAATTAAGTATAACAAAGAAGGATGGCTATCTGTTCGGAAAAATAATTTATAAAATATTTACTTCGGGCTCAAGCATTATTCCAAACATTGAATAGACCGAATCCTGTATTTTTTTGGAAAGCTGAAGGATACCATTACCCGAAGCTCCTCCATAATTTACAAGAACCAAGGCTTGCTTGGCATGGCAGCCTACATCGCCTTCCCGGTAGCCTTTCCATCCAGCCTGCTCAATGAGCCAAGCGGCAGCAATCTTAAACCCAGCGCCGGAGGCATGAGCGCTAAGATCTGGAAAATGGCGCTTGATTTCTGCCAATTGAGAAGCATCAACCACGGGATTTTTAAAAAAGCTTCCTGCATTCCCTATTTCTTTGGGATCTGGCAGTTTTGATTTCCGAATTTGAATAACGGCAGTTGAAACGTCCTTGATTGTGGGTTGTGTTATTGATGCTTCAATCAGTTGATTTTCTATAGCACCATAATCAAGAGATAACTTATGATGATGATTTGATAATTTAAAAACGACTGAGGTAATAAGCAGGTTGTTCTTGTATTTCGTCTTGAAAATGCTGCTTCGGTATCCAAATAAACATTCCTCTTTGTTAAACTCAACAAAACACTGCTTGACCATATCCCATCCACGGAGGCTATGAAAAACATCTTTTAATTCAACACCATAGGCGCCAATATTCTGAACAGGGGCCGCGCCAACTGTGCCTGGAATAAGAGAAAGATTTTCCACTCCTCCCCATTCATGTTCAATGCATGTGACTACAAAATCGTGCCACATTCCACCTCCCCCAACTTCAACCAATACCGCCTCTTCATTTTCCTCCAACACACGAACACCTGTTATTTCATTTTTAACCACCAAGCCATCGAAGTCTTTGGTAAAAAGCAGGTTGCTGCCCCCTCCCAACAAAAGGGTTGGACGATTGGCCAATTGTAATGCATGATATTCTTCGGATTGAAAAAAAACGGAAACCTCATCTTCTGATTTGAGTACAACAAAATACTTCCCATGAGCATCAACACCAAAGCTGTTGAATGGCTTAAGGGAAACATCGGTTTGTATTCTCATATGATCTATTCTACCAGCTGTTTTGTTCACGCAACGTAGTGATGTGTGCAACATGGTGCTTGCCATGCCAGGCATATATCAACAACATGTCCCAAAGAGTTATATCTTTTTCTTTTTCAGGATGAAATACAGTTCTTTTGAAATCATCTTCAGTCATTGACTCTAGGAGTCTATGCCAACGATGATGCAATGCATGCAGCAGTGTAATTGAAATATTGATGGGCACATTAGATACATCAGCAAGCTTACTCCATTTGTCTTCCAGATATGGCTTTATCACAGGATTCTCTTCAGTCAATGCCAATTTGAATCTAATGAATGAGTTCATGTGAGAATCAGCAAGGTGATGAATTAGTTGATGCACCGTCCACCCCCCATCCCTATACGGAGTTTGAATCTGACTTTCGTCAAGGTTCAACACAGCGTATTCCAGCATCCTAGGAAGAAAAAGAATGTCAGCAATTTTAGCATCCCTCTCTTTCTCCGAATAATCAACTAATTGAACTTTGCCAATCGGATAGCGGGGATCAAGTGTCATCTTATTTTATTATATCAATAAGTTCAACAGTAAAAATTAGCAAAGCACCACCAGGAATAGTTGGCGGTGACCCTTGTTCGCCATACGCCAACTGATAAGGAACATAAAACTTGTAAGTTGAACCAATGCTCATTAGCTGAACCCCTTCTGTCCATCCCCTAATCACTCTGTTTAACGGGAATGAAGTTGGCTCACCTCTATCTCTAGAGCTATCAAACTTTGTACCATCAAGCAAAAAACCTTCGTAGTGAACCGATACGGTATCAGTAGCAACTGGCTTAGCCCCAGCACCCTCTTTAATCACCTCATATTGGAGACCTGAAGGCGTTTGTACAATCCCAGGCTTCTTTGCGTTATCTGCGAGGAAGCTATTGCACTGTTGAATAAAGGGCTGGATTTTTACCCTAGCCATCGTTTGCATGGCTGCCCTTACAATCTGATCAGCCTGCTCGGTAGAAAACAAGGTTTGACCACTCATTTGATTACTGAAACCAAGAGCCAACGCAGTTGAATTTATAGAATCAAGGCCTTGTGTTTTAAAGAAATTTGCATCCAGCACTCCGATTGCGTAACTCATGGAATCTGCGGCAGTTTTTAAAACAATAGCCGGCTTAGCAGCAACTGGAGCAATAGCCTTAACTGCGGGCTTCGCTGTTGGCTTTGCTGTTGGCTTAACTACTGGCTTTGTTTGCGCAAAAGAAACTGACACTAAACTGAAAAAAAATACGGTTAAAAGTAACTTGCTCATATGATTAATTATAGACAACAAAATTAAGGATTATTCGCGGTTAACAGCATAGGGCAGCAATAATCATCCCTTTCTGAGTTCATGCCCAGTCATGTGAATAAATACATCTTCAAGATTGGCTCCCTTAGACTTCTTTCTTCTATCAAAGCCACTTGCAATCAGTTGATCGATTAATACGGCAGGATTATCCAATGCAATAATTTGACCAGCATCCATAATCGCTACACGATCACACAAGTATTCAGCCTCATCCATATAATGGGTGGTGATAATAACGGTTGTTCCATTTGAGCGAATTTGTTTGATTAGCTCCCAAAGATTTCTTCTGGCCTGAGGATCAAGTCCGGTAGTTGGCTCATCCAAGAAAATAATTCGCGGATTATTAATGAGGGTAGTGGCTATGGAAAATCTTTGCTTTTGCCCTCCAC
>CAIXLY010000061.1 GCA_903920455.1 uncultured bacterium
ATATATATTAAGCATAAACTAAATTAAAATGTAATTCTTAGTTTTAAAAAAAACTAACATGAAAAACATTTTTAAAGGTTCTATTGTCTTAATGATTTTTTCTTTTTCAATCATTATTTTCAACATCAGTTGTGAGAAGGAGTCTATTGCTCAAACTAATACTCCTTACGTTTTACCGAAAGCAACTTCTAGTTCTTTAGGTGGTGTAATTGTAGGTTCGGGATTATCGGTCACTACCGATGGAACAATTAGCACACAATCACTTGGTATTTTAGTTTTTTCAAAATCAGGGGATAATGCAAATGAATTTTGGACTTCAAAACATGATGGGTCAAGTCAAACAAAAATTACAATCCCATCATTCCCCTCAACAGCAGAATTAATCAAAGAAACAATAAAAATATCCCCTGATGGTAAGAAATTTTTCTTTACAATGAATCCAAATCCACTAAGTTCACTAGATGCTATATATTCTTGTAACATAGATGGATCAAGCCTTACAAAACTAATAGATAATATAGATGCATTTTCTGATGTAAGATAAAATTGAAATTTAATTTCTAGAATACCTGACTCTCACGTCAGGTATTTTTTTACCCGCTTCCATAAACTCTTTATTCCATTTATAAAAGGTGGCTTGGGATATAACATGTTTGTGGCAAAGCTCTGCAATGGAGTATTCCCCTCGCTGGGCTTCCATTACGATTACTAACTTTTGTTCTGAGGAAAAGAGTCTCCTTGTCTTACGACGGATCTCTTTAATGAAGTTCTCTGTAGATTGTTTTGGCTTCTGTTCCATGTCATTATTGGTTTAATTGTTAATGATGGAACCACTCTACTAATTTAGACTATATCTTGTCCACTCTATGCTGACGATTTACAAGATTAGTTCAAATTGACCTTCCCAGATTTTCTGACCCATCTAAGCACAATATAGTAAAGTGCAAGAGCCAAGATTACAATCAAGGATTTTATGAATTCATTCCCCTCTCCCACAAGCCCAGGATATTTGAATATGATCGTCAAGGAAACACCAGCAATCCAGAAAACCTGAGTATTATATTCTGTAAAAAACCAAACGGCCCAATTGAATCTCATTGATTTAATTGTTTTTCCGATACCATTTAAATTGGGCAACCACCTATTCACTTTTGAACAATACGCTTTGTATTGATCACCAAATTGTTTGTTCAGAAAGTTTTCCTCTGCCAGTACAATAGATTGATATAGGAAAAGAAAAATAGGGAACACTAGCAATACATAAATTAAAGAATTTGATAAAATTCCCAATCCCAAAAGCATAAGATTGTTTCCAACATAGAGCGGATTCCTACAGTGGTTAAATAAACCTTTGGTGATAAGTGCATCAGCATGAATCTTTAGGTTCTTTCCCCCTCTCTCAATAAAAGTGAGCCCGATGGTGAGCCCACGAATGCCAATCCCTGCTGTAGTGATAATCATACCGATTACAAAAGAATACACCCAATAACAATCTCCAAAAATTTCCCTACTGAACAAAGGTGCTGAGGGAATCAACAACAAAGCATACAGAAATATAAAAAGTTGATTTCTGTACTTAAAGAAAAAATTTCCAATCTTGATCATGTTGTTGTTTTGGTTTGATATAAAACTAATTATTTATTGAGTGCCTGAATAATCTCTTCCACAATATCATCCGGATGTTCTAATCCGACTGACAGACGAATTAGCCCTGGCGAAATTCCAACTTCCTGTCTTTCGGCTTCTGTAAGCTTCGAATGGGTGGTGCTAGCAGGGTGAGAAGCAATAGTTCTTGTATCGCCTAAGTTGTTGGTCATCGACAACCATGTTAAATTATTCAGGAATTTTCTTCCGCCCTCCAGGCCAGCTTTCAATTCAAAGGTAAGAACACCGCCGCCATTCTTCATCTGCTGCTTTGCAATTGCATATTGAGGGTGGGATTCAAGAAAGGGATACTTAACCCAGCTAAGTGCAGGATTGTTCTCAAGTGCACGGGCAATATGAAAAGCATTCTCGGCATGTTTATCCATACGTACAAAAAGGGTTTCAAGACTTTTTGTAAGCACCCATGCATTGAATGGGCTTAAGGAAGGCCCTGTATTACGAACAAAGAGATACAACTGTTTGATTAAATCTTTTTTTCCTACCACGACGCCACCCAACACCCTACCCTGACCATCGATAAACTTTGTGGCCGAGTGAAGCACTAAATCAGCACCAAATTTAATTGGCTGTTGAACTGCAGGCGTGGCAAAACAGTTATCAACAATAAACAAGATATTGTGTTTCTTACACAGCGCTGAAACATAATTCATGTCAATGATATCTAGGCCCGGATTAGAAGGGGTTTCCAGATAAAGCACTTTTGTGTTGGGCTTTATCAACGAAGCTATTTCTTCTGGCTTATTCATATTGAAATAGCTGTATTGAATTCCCCACTTCGGCAAGTACTTTGTTAGGATAGTGTGGGTAGACCCAAACACTGCTGATGCAGAAATCATATGGTCTCCTGAAGAAAGAAAGGTCATGAAACTAGAATAAATTGCAGCCATACCGGTTGCAGTTGCAATCCCATCTTCCGCACCTTCAAGGATGCAGATCTTCTTTATAAACTCATCGACAGTTGGGTTAGAGAACCTTGAATAGATGTTTACATCAAGGGTGTCGTCGGCAAAAGCCGCAGCCATGTCCTCAGCAGAATCATAAACAAAACTGCTTGTAAGAAACATTGGTGTAGAGTGTTCTTTCTCACCAGTTCTCTCTGTCTGTGTTCTTATCGCTAATGTTTCTGGGCGCATTACAATAATTTTTATTGTCCGAATACTTCTTGATCGTTAACAAATATCTTATACTTTATTTCAGCCCCTGCAGCCCTTAGTGTTTCAGCTACAGAGCAATATTTTTTAATAGAGAGATCTACCGCCCTAATTGCTTTGGCAGCATCAATATCACCTGAAAGCATGAACACAACATCAATTGTTTTCCATAAAGAAGGCTCTTTGCCTTCCTCTCTTTGCCCATCGATTTCCACAGAAAGATTGACGAGTGTCTGCTTTTGCTTTTTCAAAATGCTAACAACATCTACAGCGCTACACCCAATAAGTGCAGCCAAGAGTGTCTGCATGGGTCTGAAGCCGGTACCATTGCCCCCTTGAGCAACGGGAATATCCAGTCTGATTAGGTGCCCTTCTGCATCAACAATATCCATTCCGAAGTCACCTTCAGCCAAATTAGCCTTGAGTAAAGCCATAGTGAGTAATTGAATGCAAATATAAGCCATCGAGGCCAAAAAGGCAGGCGGATCACCCTGCCATTGTATTTCACTGAATCTTAACTAAATTTATCTTCTGATGATGAATGAAAACGCAATAATGGAGCAGGAAAAACTATCCTCACTTATGGGGTCGGTCCGCCAGATGGCAGATGAGAGGCTTAAGCTTTTGTCTGAAATCGACCTACTTAAAAAAGAAAAAGAGATTCTATTGAACGCGATAGATCAATATGCAGACATGGAGATCAACTATCTTGAGCTGAAAGAGAGGAATGTATTGCTCGATAGCCAAGTAAGATCACTCATTTCTGCGATTGAGTCCATCGAAACTGAAATGAAATAAGAGGTTGAAGAGGTTTAAGCAGTTTAAGCAGTTTAAGCAGTTGAAGAAATACAAAAATAACCTTCAACCTCCTCAACCACTTCAACCTCTTCAACCGCTTAAACTGCTTCAACCTCTTCAACCTCTTCAACCTACTCAACTAGCCTCTTCATACACACCGCCAAACTTTGTTTCCAATCATTAGGCTCAACCCCATACACTTGCTTGATTTTAGCTTTATCTATCACACTGTATGCTGGCCTTTTGGCAGGCGTAGGATAGGCAGAAGTTGGAATTGGATTGACCCGACAATTAGTTCCCAATAATGTTTTAACCTCCACTGCAAAATCAAACCAGGTAATCTCGCCAGCATTTGAATAATTATAGATTCCAGGATGCCAGGATGGATATCCAATCACGTGCATTATAAACGATGCCAAGTCAGTTGCTGAGGTAGGACTTCCCTTCTGATCATTCACTACTGCAATCTCATTCTTTTCCTTCATTAGCCTCATCATGGTTTTTACGAAATTATTGCCGTAGTAGGAATAGACCCAAGATGTGCGAATTACTATAGCTTCAGGATTGTATTTAAATGCTTGGTCCTCACCAGCTTTTTTTGACGCCCCATACACTGAACTTGGAGATGTGGGATCAGTTTCTTTATAAGGAATAGCTGAATCTCCCCCATATACATAATCTGTAGAAACGTGAATAAACTTAGTGGAATGTGCTGTGGATACTGCCGCAAGTATGCCAACCGATTCAGCGTTTACAATGAAGGCAAGATCAGACTCTTGCTCTGCACGATCTACCGCAGTATATGCGGCGCAGTTAATGCAATAGTCAGGCTTGAATGCATCAAAAGTTTTTCTGACCAGCTCGTAATGATGAATGGGAAGATCCTCTCTTGAAAGAAAAAGAAATTCATACTGACTGAATTCCTTTTCAAGATCCCTAAACTCTTTGCCCAATTGGCCATTTGCGCCAGTTACCAATATTTTTTTTCGCTTTTCCATTACTGAAAATTAGCATCGGTTTGAGCTAGGCTAGGAAGGATAAGGTCCTTTTCAGAAACGTTGATGTCTTGAGGTGACAACTTCCAATCTATTGCAAGACTTGGATCATTATATAGAATCCCTGACTCACTCTCTTTGCTATAAAAAGCATCGCATTTATACATCACATCTGCAGCTTCACTCAACACAGAAAATCCATGCGCAAAGCCCTTGGGAACTAGCAACTGCATCTTATTTTCAGAGGAAAGAATAATGGAATATGCTTTTCCATAAGTAGGCTGACTTTTACGCAAATCAACCACTACGTCAAGAATTTCCCCTTGTAGCACCCGAACAAGTTTTGTTTGTGCATGAGGTGCTTTTTGAAAATGAAGCCCCCGTATAACACCTCGCAAAGAATGAGACTGATTGTCCTGCACCCATTGAGCACTGATGCCAAGTTGGGCAAAGCTGTTCTTATTATAACTTTCAAAAAAGTATCCCCTATTGTCATTAAAGACTGCAGGCGACAATACCAGCAAATCTTCAAAAGATGTTTTTTCAACCTTCATGCTTATCGACTTGTATATTGTTGGTTATAATATTTTTTGTATGATCCCGAAGTGACGTTTTCAATCCAAGTGTTATTGGCAAGATACCAATCCACTGTTCTTTCCAATCCTTCTTCAAACTGCAATGAAGGCTTCCATCCTAATGTTGAATTCAGTTTTGTTGCATCAATAGCATATCGTTTATCATGGCCAGCCCTATCTTTTACGAAGGTGATCAGCTTTGCGCTCTCACCGGCTAGACGATCCAACTTCTTGTCCATAATGCTGCATAAGAGATGAACAATGTCAAGATTTTTCCATTCGTTAAACCCTCCGATATTATAGGTGTCTCCAACTTTACCCTGATGAAATATCACATCAATTGCAGTGGCATGATCTTCTACCCAAAGCCAATCACGCACATTTTCGCCCTTACCATAGACAGGGAGAGGCTTGGACTGTAGAATATTATTAATCATCAAAGGCAGCAACTTTTCTGGGAATTGATGAGACCCATAATTATTAGAGCAGTTTGAAATGACCATTGGTAGGCCATACGTATGATGGTAAGCACGAACCAAATGATCGGATGATGCCTTTGAGGCTGAGTATGGAGAACGTGGATCATACGGCGTATCCTCAGTAAAGAATCCAGTTTCTCCTAAAGAACCGTAGACCTCATCGGTAGAGACATGATAAAAAAGTTTATCGGTTTTATCTGCCCAATATTTTTTTGCAGCGTTTAGCAGTATTGCTGTTCCAATTACATTTGTTTTCACAAAAGACAAAGGATCCATAATAGAACGGTCTACATGACTTTCCGCTGCAAGGTGAATCACGGCATCAAAATCAGCTGTGGCAAACAATCCATCAATAAATTGTTCATCAGTAATATCACCTCTTTCAAATGAATAATTCGTAGCTGCCTCAACATCCCTCAAGTTCTCCAGATTTCCGGCATAAGTAAGTGCATCAAGATTTACAATATGGTAATCAGGATACTTATTTACAAATAGCCTAATGACATGAGAACCAATGAATCCAGCCCCGCCGGTGATGATAATTTTTTTCATTTCTTTTTTTGTCAGGTTGTGTTCTTTTTATTTACTGTTGAATTCCTTAGGTTGTTTATTGAGCTCTTCAATTGGCAAACTCTTGAAATACTCATAGGTCCGCCTTAGCCCTTCTGCACGATCTATTTTCGGCTCCCATCCCAATATCGCTTTTGCCTTTGTGATATCAGGCCTTCTTTGTTTGGGATCATCTACCGGTAAATCTTTAAAGACAATCTTGGTTGAAGATCCTGTGAGCTTTAATATTTCTTCCGCAAATTCAAGTAATGATATTTCAACCGGATTACCTACGTTTACAGGATATGCATAATCACTCATCAGGAGTTTATAAATCCCATCAATGAGGTCATCAACATAACAGAAGGAGCGGGTTTGCGAACCATCCCCAAATACAGTAAGGTTCTCCCCCCTTAATACCTGACCTATGAATGCAGGCAAAGCTCGTCCATCATTCAATCTCATTCGTGGACCATAGGTATTGAAGATGCGAATGATTCTTGTCTCCAATTGATGAAAAGTGTGATAGGCCATGGTAATAGATTCCATAAAACGCTTGGCTTCGTCATATACTCCACGTGGACCAACGGGATTTACATTGCCCCAATATTCTTCAGGTTGTGGATGCACAAGTGGATCACCATATACCTCGGAAGTAGAGGCTACTAAAATTCTTGCGCCTTTCGCTTTGGCCAATCCGAGACAATTGTGTGTGCCGAGTGCGCCCACCTTTAGGGTTTGGATTGGAATTTTCAGGTAATCAATTGGACTAGCGGGCGAGGCAAAGTGAAGGATATAATCCAGTCTGCCTGAAACATGAATAAACTTAGTAATATCGTGGTGGTAGAACTCGAATTCTTTCAACTTAAACAAGTGTTCTATATTTTTTAGATCTCCAGTAATGAGGTTATCCATAGCAACAACATCAAACCCTTCCTTGATGAATCGATCACATAAGTGAGATCCCAAAAAGCCTGCAGCACCGGTAATTAAAATACGTTTATTGGACACTTGATTTATTTTTTAAATTATTGAAGAACGACCTACACTCTCGTAATGAAAACCTAGTTCTTGCATACTTACCAAATCAAAAAGATTACGCCCGTCAAAAATAGCCTTGGTGCTCAGCATCTCTCCGATTTTATTAAAGTCAGGAGTTCTGAATTCATTCCATTCGGTTGCGATGATTAAAGCGTCTGCATTTTCCAATGCATCATATTGATTTTCCGTATACTTGATTTTATCTCCGATTGCCTGCTTCACATTGTTCATTGCTTCCGGATCAAAGGCTGTAACCGTAGCTCCCGCTTGCAATAAGGCATCAATAACTGACAATGCTGGAGCCTCTCTGATATCATCGGTATTGGGCTTAAAGGCAAGGCCCCAAAGAGCGATGTGTTTTCCTGCAAGTTTACCGTCAAAAAAGGCTTTAATCTTTGGAACAAGGTGCATTTTTTGAGCCTCATTTACTTCCATCACTGCGTTCAGTATCTGAAACTCATAACCCACTTCGCTAGAACTCTTAACGAGTGCTTGAACGTCTTTTGGAAAACAACTGCCTCCATATCCTATTCCTGGAAATAAAAATCTTTTCCCGATACGCGCATCACTACCAATTCCGAGTCTAACCATGTCAACATCCGCACCAAGCCTTTCACAAAGCTGAGCAATTTCATTCATGAATGAAATCTTTGTTGCAAGAAATGAATTGGCAGCATATTTCGTAAGCTCTGCAGACCTTAGGTCCATATAGATCAAGGGATTTCCAGACCTGACAAAGGGCGCATACAATTCGTTCATTAACTTTTTCGCTCTATCTGAATTCGTTCCAATGACTACCCTATCCGGCTTCATAAAATCTTCTACTGCCACGCCTTCACGCAAAAATTCTGGATTGGAGACAACGTCAAAATCTACTTTACTGTTCTCTGTTACCGCCTGAAATACTTTTTCTGCAGTACCAACAGGAACTGTACTCTTATCAACGATTACCACATAGTCTTCAATGATCTTGCCCAAGTCTTTAGCAACACCCAATACATATCTCAAGTCAGCAGATCCATCTTCACCTGGAGGAGTTGGCAATGCTAGAAAAAGTATTTTAGCATCCTTGATTCCTTCTTTTAAATTGGAAGTAAAATGGAGTCTGCCCTCTTTTAAATTTCTTACGAAAATCTTTTCTAGTCCAGGTTCATAGATGGTAATCTCCCCAGCAGATAATTTATCAACCTTTTGCTGATCAATATCAACACAAGTGACGTCATTGCCTGTTTCTGCAAAGCAGGTTCCAGTAACAAGTCCAACATAACCAGTTCCAATAACAGCAATCTTCATCTTATAGTGTTTACTTGAGGTAAGAATTTACATGATGGATAATATGTTCCAATTGCTCTTTATCCAATTCTGAATGAATAGGAAGTGAGACCACCCTTTCTGTCAACCAGTCCGTCACAGGCAGATCAACATCCGGCAAATTTAAAAACCCAAACATTTTTTGCCTATGCGCAGGCACAGGATAATAGATCATTGCCGGAACATCTTTTGTAGCGAGGTATTCGACCAAACCATTACGATCTGCATCGTTCAAAATCAATGTATATTGATGAAACACATGTGTGTTGCCTGCAGCTATTGTTGGTGTGGTTATTTTAGGATTAGATGAAAATGCCTCAGTATAAGTTTTAGCTGCGGCACCACGAGCAGCATTGTACTCGTCCAAATGCCCAAGTTTTATATTCAGTACCGCAGCTTGAATACTGTCGAGCCGGGAGTTACAACCAACGAGGTCATGGTAATACCTTTTACTCTGCCCATGATTGGCAATCATTCTGATCTTATCTGCTAATGCTGCGTCTTTAGTAACGATAGCACCACCATCGCCATAACCACCAAGATTTTTAGAAGGGAAAAAAGATGTGCAGCCTATATCTCCAATTGTACCCGTCTTGGAGGTTTTGCCGTTACTGAACGTGATTGATGCGCCAATAGCCTGAGCGTTATCTTCGATCACGAACAACCCAAATTCTTTTGCAATATCCATGATGGCTTCCATAGGTGCAGATTGACCATATAGATGAACCGGCACAATTGCTTTGGTCTTCGGTGTAATTGCTTTTCTTATACCCTCTGCGGTCATGCAAAATGTTGAAGCATCCACGTCTACAAAGACGGGCTTCAATCTAAGCAGCGCCATCACCTCAGTTGTGGCAATATAGGTAAACGAAGGAGTGATCACTTCATCGCCAGGCTGCAGGTCTAAAGCCATCATCGCAATCTGCAACGCATCAGTTCCGTTGGCACAAGGAATAACCTGTTCAATGGCTAAATATTTACCCAGATGAGTGGAGAAATCAGAGACTGCCTTTCCGTTGATAAAAGAAGTTGTTTCAAGTACATTAAGTATTGCCCCATCCACCTCATTTTTGATCTTGAGGTATTGCCTTTTTAAATCGACCATTTGTATGGGTACCATATACTAAACTTTGTTGGGCGAAGGTAATAAAATTAAGCAGATGCTCCAGAAGTCGTAGCTTTGGCAACGATTATAGATATGCTATTTTTTTATAATTTATTCCTCAAAGCATTCTCGGCTGGAATCCATATTGCTTCTCTATGGAACCCAAAGGCAAGCCAATGGGTAATTGGAAGAAAATCTTTGATCCGACAAATAAAAGAGGCTGTTGGCAATATAGAAGGCCCCTTAATTTGGATGCACTGTGCCTCTCTGGGTGAGTTTGAACAAGGCAAGCCGCTATTAGAGGAACTCAAAAAAAGCCATGTTGGCCATCGTATCCTGCTTACATTTTTCTCTCCTTCGGGCTATGAGATCAGGAAAAATAATAGTGGGGCTGACCTTGTGTTTTATCTTCCAATGGATAGCCATCGAAACGCCAATGAATTTCTTGATGCCGTTAATCCCGAGCTTGTCATTTTTGTAAAATATGAGTCGTGGTACTACTATCTTACGGAGCTCAAGAAAAGAAAGATTCCCTCATTGCTGGTTTCTGCCATATTCAAAAAGGAGCAAACTTTTTTTGGAATTTTTGGAGGTTTTTTAAGAGGCCTATTGGAAAACTATACGCATATTTTTGTTCAAGATCTAAGTTCATTTGAGCTCCTGAAGAAATATAGACTTCGTGCAGATATTTCAATTGCGGGAGACACCCGATTTGACAGGGTTACGGCAATCCTTGACCAGCCTTTTTCACATCATCACATCGAATCCTTCTGCAGAAACAGTGAAGTGCTGATTGCCGGCAGTACCTGGGAGGAGGACGAAAAGATGCTGGCTCAAGTTTCAAAGGAAATTCCCGCACTCAAGCTGATTGTTGCCCCTCATGAAGTAAGCGAATCTGCCATTGAGAAAACCAAAGAAAGATTTGAAGGTTCTGTATTGCTCTCAGCATTAGAGGCTGACATAGATAGCAGTCATGCTAAAGTTTTGGTGATCGACTGCATTGGAATGCTTTCAAAGCTATATCGATACAGCACGCTATGTTATGTTGGAGGCGGCTTTAACAAGGCTGGCATTCACAACATATTAGAACCAGCTGCATACGGACGAACCGTGGTCTTTGGCCCCAATCACCAGAGATCGGCAGAGCCCGCTGAATTTATTGAATGTGGCGCCGGATTTAGCTACCATCGGCAGCGAGAATTAATCGAAATTGTAAGCCGTTTGCTTGAGCATAAATCTGAAAGGGAAGAGAAGAACCGAATTGCAAAGCAGTATGTTGAAACAAAAAAGGGAAGTGCAGAGAAGATAATTGGTTATATAGAAAAAAATCGTCTTCTTAGCAGCTGATCAAAGTGCGCTATCACCTGCGCTTGTTCTTCGCTGATTGCAACAGCAGACACATATGATGATACAATTTGGCTAGCTTCCTCATAGCTCTTGGCCTCATCCAATTCCGCCATCATCAAGTCAAACCCATTACTTTCTCCCTTAAAAAAAGCTTGGAGAAAAATGTATTTTTCATTTATTCCCATTGCCGAACGAATGGAATTGATGGGCTGATGCTGAAGCAGATCTGCAATATCTGCCTTGCCTTCATCTACGGTCTTGTTTGAGGCGGATGACCCCAATTCGCCACCCCCCTGTCCAATTGGAATTGTAGGATCAAGCTTATCCTTGACTTTAGCCAATTGCTCCTCTTCTGCTATCGAACGAATCATATCAAAGATAGTCTCCATCAATTGGTCACGGGAAACATTCGCCTCAAGCTCTGCCCTTAACTTTTCTATCAATTGTTTCAGTCTTTCCATCCCTTTATGGTATTTTTACATGCGGTCATCTTGTTAAAGATACCGAAGATTAACAAATAGGAAGATGGCCATAGAAAGCAAGACAAACAATCACCATGTTGGGTGGATCGAAATAATATGTGGAGGCATGTTTTCTGGCAAGTCCAAAGAGTTAATCAATCGAATAAAAACTGCAGAGGCGGCACAACAGAAAGTTGCAATTTTTAAACCCGCGGTTGACACGCGCTATCATGCAGATAAAATAGTTTCACATGATGCGGCTGCCCTTGATGCGAAGCCCATCAATGATGCTAAGATGATGCTAGAAGGTACAGAAGATTTACATATCATTGCTATTGACGAAGTGCAATTTTTCAGTCAAGATATTATTCAGGTTGTTGAGCAATTGGCAAACGCAGGAAAAAGAGTAATTGTGGCAGGACTGGACATGGACTATGAAGGCAAGCCATTTGGACCTATGCCATCCTTGCTTTCAGTGGCCAACTACATTACAAAACTTCATGCCCTATGTGTATTATGCGGTGCAGAAGCCAGTTATTCATATAGAAAAATCACAAGTAAAGATCAAGTGGTGCTTGGAGAAAAAGATAAGTATGAAGCCCGCTGCAGAAACTGCTTTAATTCCTAAAGAGATAACATTGGATGCAATAAAACAATATAAAGCCTTACTAAAAAAAGAGTTTCTACTTGAAGCTCGTCAGCAGCATACTTTATATGGGGTGATGTTGTATATCGCCTCTACTGTTTTTGTAATTTATCTTACGATGGGATCTCCAGAGGCTGAGACCTGGAATGCGCTATTCTGGATTACACAACTTTTCATTTGCATCAATGCAGTTGCAAAAAGTTTCTTACAAGAGGCAAAAGGAAGAATGCTCTACTATTACTCCATCACCTCCCCTGTGATTTTCATTCTTTCAAAACTTACCTACAATATCATCCTGATGGTAGCGATGGGGGTCATCAACCTAATGCTGTTTGCAGCATTCATGGGAAATCCAACCTCCTCCTTTTTCTTATTCATGGGCATTGGCGTATTGGGATCGATTGGACTGGGATTGATTTTTACGATGCTTGCAGCGATTGCATCAAAAGCATTGCAACAGGCCTCACTCATGGCAATTCTAGGATTCCCGCTAGTGATACCGCAGTTGCTTTTACTGGCAAGGCTCTCAAAAGCTGCCTTTTCAGAAATTTTTAGAGACGGTGTTCCTATCCAGCTTGTGCTACTTATTTTGGCACTAGACATTATGATTGTTCTATTGTCGGTTATTTTGTATCCTTTTTTATGGAAAGATTAGTCGAACAGACTAATTTTGAAATTGCGTCTGAAAGCCATCTTGCATCGTGATGGCAGAACTTATTGGTTATTATAAATATCATCTTAACATGAAGCTTACTTGGTGGAAAATTAGTGCTGTTGTTTTGCTGGTTTATGCTGTGGTGGGAGGGCTTTTACTTCCTGTTCCCGAACTTTCACAATTGGGAGAAACCATTAGAAACTTATACTATCATGTTTGTATGTGGTTTGCCATGATGATATTGTTTACCATCTCAATAATACAAAGCATAAAATATCTAAGAACTGGAGATATAAGACATGATATTAAAGCCATGTCATATGCTGGGGTTGGCACATATATGGGATTGCTCGGCTATGCCACTGGCGCAATTTGGGCAAGCTTCACTTGGGCAGACCCTAACAATCCCGCCTATGCATCGTTTGGATCCATCATGAGAGAGCCCAAGCTGATCGGTGCTGCAATTGCATTGCTGATCTATGGAGCGTATTTTATCCTTAGAAGTTCCGTCACCGATCTAGATCAGAGAGCGAGAGTGAGTGCTGTATACAATGTATTTGCATACGCCATGCTGTTCCCTTCCATTTGGATAATTCCACGGCTACTCCCTAGCTTACACCCTGGTCAAGAAGGCAATCCTGCACTCAATTTCAATGATATTGACACCAGGATGAGAATTGTTTTTTATCCAGCTGTTCTGGGATGGACATTGCTCGGAGCATGGATCTCAACCCTTATCATCAGATATAAATTTATTGTAGAAAGTAAAATCGTGAACAATGAAAAATAAAATGCTTACCCTCCTCTTTGCTGTTGCAATGATCAGTACACAGGCGCAACAAAGCTTTACCAGCAATGATGCTACTGCCAGTGTGATGAGAAGCAATGGAAAGATATATGTAGTCGTTGCGGTAGTGCTTACTATATTGTTTGGACTGATTGCATATGTCATCCGTCTTGATAGAAAAATATCTAAGCTTGAAAAAGAATAATTGATTTCAAGTCACTGCGGACTAGTCATTTCCTTTTCATCATAAACTTGATAAAATGAACCCGGAATACAGTTTTTTCGACGCAGTATGTAAAAGCTTTGACAAGGCAGCAAAATTCACCACTTTCGACGCCGGTATTCTTGAGCAAATAAAGCAGTGCAACAGTGTACTCAGGATGCACTTCCCAGTAAAAATTGGCGATAAGGTTGAAGTAATCAAAGCCTATAGGGTTCAACACTCACACCATAAATTACCCTGCAAAGGAGGAATTCGATTTAGCGAAATGGTTAACCTCGATGAGGTAATGGCCCTGTCAGCCCTCATGACCTATAAATGTGCGATTGTAAATGTCCCTTTTGGTGGCGCCAAGGGAGGAATCACCATCGACCCCAAAAAATACGATGTTTACGACTTAGAAAGAATTACCAGGCGGTATACCAGTGAGTTGGTGAAGAAAAGATTCATTGGCCCTGGTGAAGATGTACCAGCACCAGACTACGGAACTGGGGAGCGTGAAATGTCTTGGATTCTTGACACCTATATGGCTTTGCATCCTGGAGAGACAGATGCCCTAGGCTGTGTGACAGGAAAGCCCATCACCCAGGGTGGTGTTAGAGGAAGAAAGGAAGCAACTGGACTTGGCGTATTTTATGGAATAAGAGAAGTTTGCAATAATCTCGAGGTGATGGCCAGAATTGGACTAACTCCGGGCATTGAGAAAAAGCGAGTAATTGTTCAAGGACTTGGAAATGTTGGATATCATGCAGCTAAATTTTTTCAGGAAGGTGGAGCAATTATTGTATGCTTGGCAGAATATGAGGGATCAATATATAATGAAGGCGGCCTTGATGTAGAAGCTGTTTTTCAGCACAGAAAAAAAACTGGGTCTATTTTAAATTTTCCTGGTGCAACGAATCTTCCTAAAAATACAGATGCGCTTGAGGCCGACTGCGACATATTGGTTCCTGCTGCGCTTGAGAATGTAATCAATAAAGACAATGCTGGAAACGTAAAGGCGAAGATTGTTGGAGAGGCTGCAAATGGTCCATTGACACCAGAAGCAGATGAGATTTTATTAGCGAAGAACGTACTGGTGGTTCCCGACATGTACTTAAATGCTGGGGGAGTTACTGTGTCTTATTTTGAATGGCTAAAAAATCTCAGCCACGTATCCTATGGACGACTTGAAAGAAGGTTTATGGAAAATCAGAACGCAAATATTCTTTCTCAAATTGAGAGCATGACTGGCAATAAAGTAACAGACGATCAAAGAAAAATAATCGTCCATGGACCAGATGAAATCGACTTGGTCAGAAGTGGCTTGGAAGACACCATGATCAAGGCAACCAATGAGATATTTGACTGCTGGAAGAAGTATCCGGAAATTCAGGATATGAGAACTGCTGCCTTTGTTGTTGCCATCAATAAAGTGGGTACCAGCTACCTAGAGCTTGGCATTTTCCCATAAACCCTCATTGATTTGGGTAATGAGGGAAATCCGACAGCCATGATGAAACTTCCCCACCCCTTTCAGCAAGGTGACAGTCTTGACCATTGGTGATCAACAAGTATTTTACAGGTACAGAGAGGTTGTAAGAAAGAATCTGCATCAATACGGATTCGTCTAATTGAACAGTATCCGCCTTACACTCAATGAGCATCCAAGGCTGCGTATTTCTATCATGCACCAAAACGTCAAACCTTCGTGAAAGAACCCCAAGCTTGATTTTCTTTTCTACTGCAATTGAGGCCTTGGGCACTCCCCCCCGCAAAATCAGCCACTGAAGTATATTCTGCCTAACCCATTCCTCAGGTGTGAGCGCAACCCATCTTTGCCTTATAGAATCGAATATTGCAGGCTGGCCATTCTCTAGCCTTGTTTTGAAATCCGGTTCAGGAAAATCCAGCTTGATCATGAATGCAAAATAGTCAGTATTTTAATTTGAAAGCCGAATAACCAGAAAACACCGGGAATGGCACCACCTGAGACCAAAGGGTGATAAAAAGTGCACAAAGGACTAGGGGTGATGGGCGTTTACCAAATTTTTTTATTAATTTTGCAGACTCAATTGCCCAAGACAGATCTGGTACCGTAAGATCAGGTTTGACCTTAATGATCACCCAATGATGGGTATCTGGATTTGTTTCAGGCACAAAATTTTTTAGCATGAAACTATCCCAATTTAGATTTGACTTCCCTCTTAACCTGATTGCCCAAACACCTACAAAAAGAAGGGAAGATGCACGCCTTATGGTTGTGCACAAAGACACAGGATTAATTGAAAATAAAACTTTCAAAGACGTACTAGACTACTTCGAAGAGAAGGATGTGTTTGTTGTAAACAACACAAAAGTATTCCCCGCAAGGATGTATGGTAGAAAGGAAAAGACAGGAGCTAAAATTGAAGTATTTCTTTTAAGAGAATTGAATAAGCAAAACAGGTTATGGGATGTAATCGTTGATCCCGCAAGAAAAATACGCGTAGGCAACAAGCTTTATTTTGGTGATGCTGATGAGTTAATTGCAGAAGTAATTGACAACACCACTTCAAGAGGCAGGACCATCAGATTTCTTTTCGAAGGTACCGATGAAGAATTCAAACTCATTCTCAATTCTCTTGGCGAAACTCCACTACCCAAATACATTAAGCGCAAGCCAGATGAGTTGGACAGAGAAAGGTACCAAACCGTATACGCAAAGCATGAAGGCGCTGTAGCAGCACCAACCGCTGGTCTTCACTTCTCGATTGAATTAATCAAGCGACTTGAAATTCAGGGAATTCGATTTGCTGAAGTAACACTTCACACTGGACTTGGCACCTTTAGGACCATTGAGGTTGAAGACCTCAGCAAACACAAAATGGAAGCAGAGTATTATAAGGTAGACGAAACTGCATGCCGCATTGTAAATAAAGCAAAGTCGGAAGGTCATAGAATATGTTCTGTAGGTACCACTACGGCCAGGGCATTGGAAAGCACATTCACTGCCGACAAATTGTTGAAGCCTTCGGAGGGATGGACAAACATCTTTATCCACCCACCCCATGACTTTTCAATCTGCGATTCGATGATCACCAACTTTCATCTTCCAAAAACATCTTTGCTAATCATGGCTTGCTCATTTGCAGGATATGAATTAACAATGGAAGCTTACAAAAAAGCAATCAAGGACAAATATAGATTTTTTAGCTACGGCGATGCAATGCTTATCATTTGATAAGTATTGCATTCGTTATATGCTAAGCTTTTACTAGTCTAATCCAAAGAGTCCTTTATTCAGCACTTTGAGCGACTCATTCTTGTGTGTGGTTGGGATAAGGATAGACACATTATGTAGACTACCTCCGAAACTTATCATGTTTACAGGGATATCGCACAGAGCATCAAACATTTTAGTCATTAGGTTATCATGCTGAGTGAGCTTATTCCCCACTACAGAAACTATTGTTTGATCCACTATCACTTCAAGTTCGCCAAGGGGCTGTAGCTCCTTAGCAATCTGATCAAGGTGCAACGTATTATCAATTGTTACAGAAACAGCAACTTCAGATGTAGTAATCATATCGATTGAAGTCTTGTACTTTTCAAAAACTTCAAAAATCTTTCTAAGAAAACCATAGGCGAGTAGCATGCGGCTACTTTTTATTTTAAGCATTACAATTCCGTCCTTCGCTGCCACCGCCTTCACTCCCTCTCCTTCAGCATCTTTTACTATCAGCGTACCCTTTGCATCTGGCTGCATGGTGTTGAGCAGCTTAACCGGGATATTGTATTGCTGAGCCGGCCATATTGATGCAGGGTGTAAAATTTTTGCCCCAAAATAGGCAAGCTCTGCAGCTTCCTCGAAGCTCAGCTGTTCAATAGGTCTTGTTGATTTCACTACCCTAGGGTCGTTGTTGTGCATGCCATCAATGTCTGTCCATATCTCACATACAGATGCATTAACAGCAGCAGCAATGAGGGATGCAGAGTAATCGCTTCCTCCCCTTTTTAAGTTATCAACTTCTTTCTTTGCATTTCTACAAATATATCCCTGTGTAATAAACAATGACTTACCAGGATGATGTTCAAGTGACTTGGTGATTTTAGATTTAATAACACTTACCTGAGGTTCGTCATTGGAATCAATAGACATAAAATCCAATGCAGGCAAGAGCACATGATCAACTCCCATTTCTTCAAGATAGAAAGAAAACAGTTTTGTACTCATCAGTTCGCCTTGAGCAAGAATATCCTTATTTAAAGCATCATTGAATGATATCTTGAGTATGATATAAAGAAAATCGAAGTGTTCATTGATCGTATGAATAGCCTTAGCTTTTACTGACTCCTTTTTTAAGAGATCGTTGATGAATTGGCTGTAGTGTGCCGAGAGCGTATCGATCAACTGTTTTGCTTTCTCCTTTTCACCAGAAGCCATTGCATCACCGATAGAAACCAATGCATTGGTAGTACCACTTAAGGCACTCAATACAACAATGGTTGGCTCATTGTCACGGGTTACTAGGTCTTTTACCTGTGCCATTCTTTCCGGTCTGCCTACGGAGGTACCTCCAAACTTCATTATTTTCATACAGCTATTTTAATAAATGGTTGCGAAGTTAAAACTTGATATTGAATTTTTCAGCTATTGTTAGCAGATCATTCCATACTTGGTCATGCAATGGGATTCCGCCGGAGGTTCTAACTTTTTCCATCTCCCTTTCAGGATCTCCAGGGATGAGAACAGGTTGTTGGGGATTGATTGGTTCTGCGGATCTAAATCGCTTGATCCAGAGGTCCATATCCTTTTTGAAATCATCAGCAGGGCGAAAAGCGTCGATGCGCATTGCTCCAAAAAAATGACCAATTCCCTTACCCGGCTGATTTTCAGGCATGGGCACGTATGCTGGGAAAGGGGGAACCCAAGGACCAAAGTTTGCACCACTTAGGATTGCAGAGAAGATATCCACCACTGAGCCGAGGGCGTATCCTTTGTGCCCCCCTCCGGAGCCCCCCAGGGGCAACAGACTGCCCCCATTCTTCAAGGCATGCGCATCTGATGAAGGATGGCCACCCATGTCCTGTATCCAGCCCAATGGGGCCTCAAGGCCTTCGCGCTGCAAGATTTCGAGCTTACCGTTGGCTGCTGTCGTAGTTGCCATATCAGCAATAAATGGGGGCTGAATCCCTGCGGGGATGGCTACGCAAATTGGATTGGTTCCGAGCATTCGTTCCTTCGAAAAGGTTGGCGCAACCAAAGCGCTGGCATTTGTCATTACAATACCTATCATATCCTTATCAAGGGCTTTCATGGCATGATGGGCAGCGATACCAAAATGGTTGCTATTTGAGACACTCACCCAACCGGTTCCAACAGATTCAGCCTTTTGAATGGCGACGGACATCGCATAGGGCGCAACAACCAATCCAAGTCCACTGTCACCATCAACAACAGCAGTGGATGGCGTTTCATGAACGACCTTGATGGAAGGGGTTGCATTCACTCTACCCACTTCCCAGAGCCTGACATAACCAGACAATCTTGCAACACCGTGAGAATCAATTCCCCGGAGGTCTGCTGACACCAAAGCCTTGGCGCCAACTTCAGCATGTGCTGGACTGCAACCCATTTTCAAGAATACTTCTTTGGTAAAGTCAAGCAACTGCTTGTGGTATAGGATTTTGCTCATGTTGCAAAAATATCCCGATTTCAGCAATTGCTAGAAAAGAACTTATACAATCATCAAGGTGTTTACAACGCATTAAAGTGGAAAACTAGCGTTGAATTTGGATGATTTACACTTTCTTTTGGCTTTACTTTGAAGGATATTCGTTTTACAAAAAAAATAGAAATGATAAAACTACAAGTCATCGGACATCTTGGAAAAGACTGCACAACAAATGTTGTTAACGGTAAAAATGTAATCAACTTTAGTGTTGCACACAGCGAAAAGTACAAGGACGCAACAGGAGTTCAAAAAGAAAAGACCACATGGGTAGAGTGCGCTTATTGGACAGAAAAGACTGCCATAGCACCTTACTTGAAAAAAGGGCAGCTTGTTTATACTGAAGGAGCACCAGAGGTTCGTTCATACGCTAAAAGTGATGGTACAACAGGAACATCCCTCACGCTAAGGGTATTGAACGTGCAGCTGCTTGGCGGTGGAACAAGAACTGAGGGAGCTGTGGCAGAATCTGGCACAGGCAGTATTGGATCAGCAGATGGAGACGATCTTCCTTTTTAAATAACTTTTACCAAAATCAAGCGGTGATTGACCGGATTATTTCCTCCAGGCTGATCACCGTTTTTTTATGATCAATTCTGTTGGCCATCACTGGATTGATGGACAGCATAACGGCCATGCTATCGTCAATCATAGCATTTACTTTTTCGATTCCGCTTGCATTCATCCCTACATCAATTAACACATTATCCTCTCCTTTTATCAAATCATCCTTGATATCTGCCAGATCATCCAAAATCAAGAAATAAGTCATGAGTGCATACCACCCACTAATGGCCCTTGCTTGATCAAACATTGGAGAATCGATACAGGCCAGTGAATAGAGATAGGTATCTGCCCGATTAAGTGAAGGAAAATTGGTGCCAAGCGATGAACCAGAAATTTTATGAGGCGTGGACTGTCCAAGGTATTTGCTCAATGCTTCAAATAGAGAAGAATCTTTGACATACAAACTAAGATTTTCGTTTAGCTGTTTGGCATGCTCCTGCCAACTAATCTGTTGATGTTCTAACAGCGCAGCACTATGAAGTATTTTCTCATTGATAGAGATAAAGTCGTTGGATAAAATCAGTTTCTTCTCTGCACCACATCGAAAAAGAATATCAGCAAAAATGGGCATGAATATATATCCAGGAGCTCCAGGCGTATATATTGTTCTACCCTTCCAATAAAGGTTTTGGGACGGCACTGGCCTGTCGACATAAACTGCTCCTATTTCAAGGTCGACCCCATATGCCAGCTTTAAATCATCTTTTGTAAGAAACATGATAGTGAATTAAAGAGCAAGTTTTTTAAATTTCTGATGTGCATCCTCTTTGTCTTTCGAAAAACGAGAACTGGCAGAATCCATAAGCAGCTTAAATACGTCAGGATGCCCCTTATAATATCTATAGCTTCTAGAAAATGTCTTGGCATCCACCTTATGAAGCCTTAGGACCAAATCAATTTCCCTTCTTAATAACGTATCCTTATTGAGTGTAGTATCCTTGCTTAGATAAGACTCGACATAACCTTCAGCCAACAGGATATCCCGGAACAGTTCAGTCATTTCATTTTTTTCAATGATAGCAGCTGACTTGTCTTGTTGACTTGAGCAAGAACTAAAAAAAAGAATGATGCAAAGAAATAAAATTCTTATCATTTTAGATCCTGTCGGTATTTTGCAGAGTTTGTAATATCAATTTTTGTGCACAGGTCAATTACCCTGTTTTTTTCCTGCATCGTTCCTTTCTTAAACAACCTGATAATTTCGTCGGACTTCCCCTGAAAGAAAAATGGCATGACCATCAGGTTAGGAGTTTCTGAGTGCAGTGTATTCAACATCGAAATTGAATTCATTATTTGCTCGCGAGCCGTAGTTTCATTTTCAACTACCTTATCCATCCCCTGGCGATAGTAAGTATAGATTGCATCATGAACCAATGCATATCTGCTATTTTGAAGATTTTCGGCCAGCCAATAACGATTTCGTTGTCCATCGAAAGGTTTCCATCCAGCTATGTTTCTTCCTTCTGGGGATGCGTTTACAATAACATTTGCTTTCTGAAAAAAGGGATCACCACCTCTTGGAGAATAAGAGTCATAGTCCAATCCCAAGATTATATTGGTATAGTAAGCAAATACTGCAGAGAGGTTAGCAGACAATGGCTCTGTTCCAGCAATTCGGTTTTCATTAAATTCAATCGGCTGAAACTCTACATACCGGAAAACAACTTCATTGTCGATGAAATTAATGAGCGGAGATAAATAATTAGTATTGTATATAGGCCGAGCAGCTTGAATGGTCAGAGAGCCTTTGTAGACATTAGGTTCAACGACCGACTGGAGGTTCAGCAAAAAACTACATTCTATTTTTTCATTTGTTTCAAAGGCATCTGTGGTCCACTTTCTTTTATTTAAAAAATTAACAAGCGAAGCTTGAAGAGTTTGAAAAACTTTCTTGTCCACTGTTGTGCCTATCTGAGCATAAACAACATTTACTTTTGCATTAATCTCTTGCGCAGATGCTTTATGAATAAACATCTGTAGAACAAATACCCCAACAAACAACGAGGTCTTCCTCCCTATGCAGTGTAATATTGTTGATTTCATAAAATTTCAAAACTCGTTATCAGGGCAATTGATTGTCTAAGTTAGAGATAAATTTATAGAGATTACTGCTAATGGATAGGTTGCGTAACGAAAAAGGCGATGAGTATTTAACCCATCGCCTTCAATATGATATCCAGATAGACTATCTAAAAAGATCTTCTTCGTTTTTACGGAAATACACTTTGTCTTCCATGAATTCCTGAGTTGCGAGCAAGGCAGGGTTAGGCATTTTCTCGTATGCTTTCGAGATTTCGATTTGCTCTTTATTCTCATGAATTTCCTCTAGGCTGTCGGTATGACTTGCAAATTCCTCTAGTTTATTGTGGAGCTCTTCCTTGAGTACAATATTGATCTGAGAAGCCCTTTTGGCTATAATCGATATTGATTCATAGAGATTTCCAGTCTTTTTCTTGATCTCGTTAAGATCTTTAGTTTCAGCGACGTTGGTAAGGTTATTTCCTAGCTGCCTGCGGAGTCTGCTCATTATTAGGAGATTTTATGTTATTTTTTGTCAAAGTTAAGTAACGTTCGGCTTCTTTCAGCAAATTACTTTCCGGAAAGCGGTCTTGGAAATCCTCTACCTCGGATATTACCTTGGTGTATCGCTCGTATTGCTTCTCTAAGATGCTGAAGGCAGCAAACCTGTAGTACGACTTGATTGCCATCAATTTATACTCGTCACTCTTGGGGGAGTCAGGATAATTGTTAATCAGGGTAGTAAATGTAAGCGCTGCTGCTTTATACTGACCAACATTGAAGTAAAGCTGAGCTGACAGGGCCTCTTTCACTTCGAGCTTTTTATGGCATTTTTCGATGATCAATTCAGCATCTTTTGACCTTGGCGACTCCGGATGTGTGTTGATGAAAACCTGGAACATTCCAATAGCCCTCATGGTATTAGATTGTTCTAATTCTGCTTTAGGGGATTGCTTAAAGAAGCAGTCTGCCTGCATGTATTCTACCTCTTCGGCCCTAACGCTGCTGGCAAAAACTTCGAGATATCCTTTGAAGAGATTTTCTGCAGTAGCGTAATCACGTGCGTTGTAATGAGAGAAGGCGTAATTGTAATAGAGGTCATCAAATTGTGGTGTTCCTTTAAATACCGGAAAAAGCTCTTCATAGAGCACTTGTGCCTGACGATATTGCTTTTTACCGTAATAGGTGTGCGCCATTTTGAGCTTGTACTCGTAATCCTTACTCTTCAACACCTTACTGAATTTTGAACAGGATACTAGGGCAACCAGAATAAAAACAAATAGGGATAGTCTTAATCGCATAAAGGGAGCGTAAATTAATAATTTTCCTGGAATCCTTCGAAGTTAATTCCAAAGCAGTTCTGCCGTGGTTAAATAAGTCATAAAAAAAAGACCCTCAAGAAGAGGGTCTTTTTCTATATAAATCGTCAATTATTTCTTTGTGCGAAGGTTCGGGTGCGGAGCAGGAACGGTGTTTGGTCCGTCAGTTGCTTCAGCAGTTGCTGTGAAATCGATGGTATTAGCATCCCCATCGGCTTGACCATATTTGTTGATCAAGCGATCGCTTGCTACACCTTGCTTCTCAGCAAGGTAGGTAATGATTGCATTAACCCTATCCCAGCTAAGCTGCTGGCTTGCTTTTGAGGCAGCTGCATAACCAGTGATGATTAACTTACATGAAGGGTTATTTTTCAACCTGTCTGCCGTAGAAGCCAAAAGGTTTAGGGCATCTTTGGAAACTTTTGCAGAACCCTTAGCAAATGATATGCTAGGTACATTAGATATGTTGCATGTAACTGCTACCATGTTCTTGCAACAAGGTGGCTCTGGGCAAGTTCCGATTCCGTTTACATCTACTGGTTGGCACTCAGATGGTGTAATCAGTTGCTTGTCTTTAAAATCTGGTACGCCGTCACCGTCTGTATCACTGCTCACGCCGTGAGAGTCTACAGGAGCACCTGCTGGAGTATTTGGCTCCCTATCAAATTGGTCTGTAACACCATCGCCATCAGCATCATCAAGAATTGGCTTTGGAAGCTTCATCCTCTTAGGAGAAGTAAGTTCACCATAAACAAATTCAAGTGGATTTTTCCAATAAAGGGGTTCAACTGACTTTGACTTCTTCTGCGCCAAGATGTCCTGAGAAATCAAGAGCGAGAAGAAAAGGAATAATAGAGAAAATATTTTTGAGGATTTCATATAATGAATGTTTTTGTAGGTTAAAATTAAAATATGTTAATGTTCAGACCCACAGATAGGAAATTGAAGAAATCAGGTAGAATCGGGCCTTGGTAGCCGTTCAAAAAATCAGATGTAACAAAAGTTGCTTTGTCTTCAATTGCCAGATTTACTTTTTGAGAAAGTTTAAATGCTAGACCTACCCCAAGAGTTGCAGACACAAGTGCATGTTTACCAAACACCTTGACACCATCGGGGTTGTCAGTATCAGCTTCAGTTTCGTAAGTATCATCAAAAAGGGCATTGAGCCTATCATAATTTTGTTTCCTATCTTTCCATGACACTTTTGGAATACCACTAAAGTCATATCGCTGGCCACTTGAATTAAGAGCATTTACTTTTGTATCGTATCCTACAATCCCAAGACCGGTTATTACATAAAAGCTAGTTTTCGGCTGAGCTTTGTGAAAAAGTATATTGTTCACATTGAATATAGCTTGAAGACTCAAATCTGCACTGTTGTTCTTGTAATTTAGAAAAACCCTGTCGATGCCAGGTCTGTAGCCATTTGTGCCCCATGCGGAAGTAGGTGTATAATCCTTGTGTTCGTCCCAATATAAACCCTTACTTGATCCATAATTGAATTCAGCGCGAAGAGAAACAACGTACCCTAGAGATTTTCTCAAGTGCACTCCGTAGCCAAAGCCAGGAAACTTACTTGAGAAATCGCCCAAAATGGCATGAGATCCTACTTTTAGACCAAGCTCCCACTGACTTCTTGGTTTAGCGGGAAAGCTATATTGATTGTTTAAAAATTCATTATGCTGAGCCATCCTGTTTGCAGGAATGAGTGAAGAGTCTTTCCACTCCAGGCCTGAAGTAGTAGATGTTTGTGCGTGAGTAATCAAAACCATAGTCAATAGACTAAGGAAAAGAAAATACTTTTTACTTCCCATGATGTTCTTTATTAAGTTAATTAATGTTAGCAGTTTATAAAACGTCCTACAAAAGTACTGTTAAACTTTTCTATTATCAAACATTCTTCCCTATTTTTTTGTAAATCATTAACATTTGGCCACTACTGCTAAAAGGGCTACTAGTTTTATATAAATTTTACATATGTGCCTGTTGCGGCATACCCTCGCAAATTTTAGCTTAATTTAGCCCTCCTAAATGTCATCCCCCCAAGAAATTATAAAGAAAGAGCTCAAACAATTTGAGGACCTGTTCAAGGATGCTGTAAAAAGCAATGTTCCCTTGCTAGATAGAATTCTCAAATACGTAGTCAAAACCAAGGGTAAACAACTGCGTCCGATGTTTGTCCTTCTCTCTGCCAAACTCGCAGGAGGCATTAATGACAGCACCTATCGGGCTGCATCAATGGTTGAACTGTTGCATACCGCCACCCTGGTGCATGATGATGTTGTTGATGACGCAGCAGAAAGAAGGGGGTTTTTCTCTGTATATGCCCTCTGGAAGAACAAGGCCTCCGTGTTGGTGGGAGACTATCTGCTTGCAAAGGGGTTGCTGTTGTCTTTGGAAAATAAAGATTTTAGAACTTTAGAGATTTTGTCTGATGCTGTAAAAAAGATGAGTGAGGGAGAATTGCTTCAGCTGGAAAAATCGAGGTTGCTAAATATAAAGGAGGAAGATTACTTTACCATCATCAGAAACAAGACCGCTTCCTTACTGGCTTCAGCATGTGCTGCTGGGGCTTACTCTGCAACGCAAGATGAGCAAATTACAGAAAGAATGAGGCAGTTTGGAGAGTTCGCAGGAATTGCTTTTCAACTGAAAGACGATCTTTTTGACTATGGTATAGAAGATGTAGGTAAGCCGACAGGCAATGATATTCGAGAAAAAAAACTTACCCTGCCGCTCATTTTCACTCTCCAACAAGCGTCCAGAGAACTTAAAAGAAAGTTAACTTACATCATTAAAAATAAGAACAAAGACAAGAAAAGCATTGAGGAAGTGATTCATGAGGTGAAGCACGCCGGTGGCATAAAATACGCTGAAGAAGTTATGGAACAATATAAATCCAAAGCACTACATATCCTCTCCGAATTTCCTCTTTCACCAGAAAGAGAAGCGCTCTCAGAACTTGTAAAGTATACAACGGAGCGAAAAAAATAACATGGGTCAACGAGCCAAGCGATGGAAATTCCTGAATCTGCCATTTGCAGAAACAGCTGCCCTTAAGGAAAGCCTTAAGATACATCCATTAATTTGTGCTATCCTCGCACACAGGGGTATCGAAAGTTTTGATTCTGCAAAGCATTTTTTCAGACCCGACCTCAATGATATGCATGACCCTGGATTGATGAAGGACATGGACAAAGCTGTAACCCGCATCATCAATGCCATAGAGCGAAATGAGAAAATTCTTATTTACGGTGATTACGACGTTGATGGAACAACCTCTGTTGCCATCATGTATGATTTTTTATCAAAAATTTACACGCTTGATCGTCTATCATTTTACATCCCGAACAGATACCGAGAAGGCTATGGCCTATCGAAACAAGGCATCATCTATGCCGAAGAAAATCAGTTTAATTTATTGATCACACTCGACTGTGGCATTAAATCTACCGAACTGATTAAGCAAGCAAAAGAAAAAAACATAGATACCATCGTGTGCGACCATCACCTGCCAGGACAAGAACTTCCTGAGGCGGTGGCTATTCTCAATGCAAAACAAACTGATTGTCCATACCCATACAAAGAACTCTGTGGATGTGGAGTTGGATTCAAACTCATTCATGCACTTGCTTTAAAGCTTAATATCGACGAATCAGCATTTATGCCTTATCTGGAATTGGTTGCAACTGCCATTGCCGCCGATATTGTTCCCATCACTGGTGAGAACCGAGTATTGGCATTTCATGGAATAAAACAAGTGAACTCCTCCCCTTCGGTTGGCATTAAGGCCCTCATCGAACTCAGTGGAATAAAGAAACAAATTACTATCGGTAGCCTTTCCTTCATGATAGGTCCACGTATCAATGCTGCAGGAAGGATGGATGATGCAAAAAAAGCAGTATCGCTTTTCATTGAAAAAGATCCAGAGAGAGCTAGAGAATTAGCACTAATACTTCAAACAGACAATACCTCGCGCAGAGAAGCCGATACCATTATTACTGAAGAGGCCCTTGAAATAATGTTGGCAGATGAAAACTTGGAGCAGCGAAAGTCAACTGTTCTCTGCAAGGAAGAATGGCACAAAGGAGTAATAGGCATTGTAGCCAGCAGGTTACTTGATAAATTTTATCGCCCCACGATTGTTCTTACAAAGAGTGGCGACATGCTTGCAGGGAGTGCAAGAAGCATTGCAGGATTCAACATTCACGATGCACTGGAACAATGCAGCGATTTACTAATTGGTTTTGGCGGACATTATTTTGCAGCGGGGATGACCATGCTTCCTGAAAACCTAAAAGCATTTCAAGATCGATTTGAACATATTGCAGCGTCAACACTATCAGAAGATCAATTGGTGGCTGAAATTTTAGTTGACTCGGTAATAGAGTTAAAAGATATTACCCCCTCCTTCTATAATATACTCCGACAAATGGAGCCATTTGGCCCAGAAAACCCACATCCGATATTCTGTTTACGTAACGCAAAAAATACTGGCACCCGCATTGTTAAGGAAGAGCATGTGCGGTTTGAAGTTGAGCAATCAGGCCACAGCATTTCAGGAATAGGATTCAACCTTGCAGATACATTCAACAAGATTGAATCACTTGAGTACCTAGATGTTATTTTCACATTGGAAGAAAATAATTTCAGGGATTCGACTACGCTACAAATGAAAGTGATTGATTTTGATACAGCTGGAAAAAGATAAGTTGTAGTTTATTATGTCTCATAAAGAATTACAACCACATTATGCAACTAGCTTTTGCAGTACTTAGCATTCAACTCCCTTAAAACGCTTTCCATTCAAAATCAAATCATTCAACTATTTGTCTTCATTGGGGATCATTAACTCAACACTGCGTTGTATGAAATCTGTAAGCTGACTTCCCTTCAACATGCCTTGTGAAAGCAGTGCCAAATCGGCTAGGTTTCTAATTTGCTTGAGCTGTGCAGCTTCATCTTTATTGGAGAGTATTGATGAAAATATTTTATTATTTCCATTGACAGTTAATGTAACCTCGTCTGGCATATTTGCATAGAATGCACCCATTGGGCCACTCATTGAAGCCATGTCCTTCATCCTTCGCATGAATTCTGGTCTGGTGGCAACAACAGGTGGAGCCTCAGGACTAAGCCCTTTTATCTCTGTGTTTAGGGTAAGTTCGGGCACGTTGAATTCGAATAACTTTTTTAGCCGCTCCTCTTCATTTTCTGAAAGTACAGACTTGCTGTCTTCTTGCTTATCAATCAGGTTGTCGGTAATGTCTGAATCCACTCTGGTAAACTGTACATTTTCCCACTTGGACTCAATTTGCCCTATAAAAGAAGCATCAACAAGGGTATCCATCTTAACCACTCTATATCCCCGTGCCTCAGCAGATTTGATGTAGGCATCTTGTTGTATGAAATCAGTTGCATAAAGAATAACCAACTTGCCATCTTTATTTTTTTGCAATCCTTCTGCAGCAGCCCTGTATTCATCCAACGTATAGAACTGGCCAGATAAGGCATCCTGCATGATATGAAACTTATCTGCCTTCTCCCTAAACTTATCGTCTGTCATCATACCATATTTCACAAACAATCCGAGACTTTCCCATTTTGATTCGAACTCCTTGCGTTCATTTCGGAATATCTCATCAAGCTTATCTGCTACTTTTTTTGTGATATGGCTATTTATTTTTCGAACATTGGGGTCTCCTTGAAGATAGCTGCGGCTTACGTTGAGTGGAATATCTGGAGAGTCTATTACACCTTGAAGCAGCATCAAAAATTCAGGAACAATATCTTTTACTTCATCGGTTACAAATACTTGATTTGAATAGAGTTGAATTTTGTCTTTTTGAATTTCGTAGGACTGTTTGATTTTAGGGAAATAGAGTATCCCTGTTAATGTAAAAGGATAATCCACGTTCAGATGAATCCAAAAAAGTGGTGTCTCGTTGAACGGATAAAGTTTTTTATAAAAATCTTCATAGTCGGCCGTGGTGAGCTCTGCAGGCTTTTTTATCCATGCAGGATCTGTGGTATTGATTTGGTTGTCTTCAAAGAAGATGGGAACAGGAAGAAACTTACAAAACTTTTCGAGGATAGTTTTTATCCTGGATGAATCAAGAAATTCTTCGCTTTCCTGATTGATGAAAAGAGTGATGGATGTACCTCGTTCCTTTTTTTCTGAGGGACTCAGCGAAAACTCAGGGCTACCATCACATTCCCAAACTACAGCTTCACTACCTTCTTTATATGAAAGGGTAGCCAATTGTACTTTTTCACTAACCATGAACCCACTATAGAATCCCAATCCAAAGTGCCCAATGATATTTGCTTCATTTTGTCCCTTATACTTTTCAAGAAACTCTTCGGCGCTTGAAAATGCTACTTGGTTTATATACTTGTCAACTTCCTCAGACGTCATTCCGATACCCCGGTCTGAAATGGTCATTGTTTTGGCTTCTTTGTCCAGTACAATATCAATTCTCAACTCCCCCAATTCACCCTTGGCTTCACCTGCCGAGGAATAGGTTTTCAATTTTTGTGTGGCGTCTACGGCATTTGCTATGAGTTCACGCAAAAAAATGTCGTGATCGCTGTAAAGGAATTTTTTAATGATTGGAAAAATATTCTCCGTTTGAACCCTGATTTGTCCCTTTTGCATACGATTGATTTTGATAAGATGATTTCAAATTGGATGCCAAAGGCCAAAGATGACAGGATGGCACGGCAAAAGCAGCTAAAATGCTAGAATTAAAGACAAAAATGGGAGAAAATAAACCGTATTATAAGTTGAATTCATTACCTTCGCCCCCCATTATCAAATCAAAAAAATACAGGGTATTATGCAAAATTATGAATTGATGGTGATTTTTACCCCTGTTCTGAGTGAGGAAGAATTCAAAACTGCTCAGAAAAAATATGTCGATTTCATCACCGCTGGCGGTGGTTCAATCGTTCATAGCAACCCCTGGGGGCTAAAATCACTGGCCTACCCCGTCCAGAAGAAGACCACTGGTATCTACTGGGTTATGGAATATGTAGCGCCATCCGACATGAATGAGAAGCTGAAGATTCAGCTACTGCGTGACGAGCAGGTCCTCCGTCACATTGTTATCAAACTCGATAAATACGCCGTCGAGTATAACAAGAAAAAGAGAAGTGGTGTACCAACCGGAACCGAAAAAGCAGTGGAGGGCTAATATCATGGCAAAAGCAAATGAAATCAAGTACCTAACGGCCATCAAAACCGAGAAACCAAGGAAGAAATTCTGCCGTTTTAAGAAATATGGTATCCGGTACATCGACTACAAAGACGCTGAGTTTTTAAAGAAGTTCCTTAACGAGCAGGGCAAAATGTTGCCCCGCCGTATCACAGGTAACTCTCTTAAATATCAGCGCAAGGTGTCTGAGGCCATCAAGCGTGGACGTCAGATGGCACTATTGCCTTATGTAACCGACTTGTTGAAGTAGAACCTCCAACCTAATCACCTAAAGGTGTGACAGTTCCGTTCAACCGGGATTGGAGTTGGTAAAACTTTTAAAAACAATACTATGCAGATTATTTTAATTCAGGATGTAAACAACCTTGGTGGAGCCAACGAATTGGTGTCAGTAAAAAACGGCTATGCACGTAATTTTCTGATTCCAAAGAAAATGGCAATCGAAGCATCTCCTTCTAACTTGAAGCAACTTGAGGAACGCCTTAAGCAAATCAAGAAAAAAGAAGATAAAATGCTTGCTGAGCTCAACAAGGTTATTGCAGTACTTCAGTCTGGTCCAGTTACCATTGGTGCCAAAACAGGTACTAGCGGAAAGATTTTCGGAAGCGTTACTACAGTTCAAGTATCCAAAGCGATTCGCGAACAAAAAAGCTACGAGATCGACAGACGTCGCATTACCCTTCTTGATGAAATCAAAGAATTGGGAAGCTACAAAGCGAAAGTTGATTTTGGCAACGGAAACGAAACTGAAATTACTTTGGAAATTGTTGCTGAATAATCCTCAACATTTTAAAAAAAAAGCTCCTGCATGCAGGAGCTTTTTTTTTGTGCAAATTGAGTTAGCGTAATTATATAAATCCTTTATAATTATTTCATTGGGGGCCGGTTGAATTTCGCCTACCTTAAACCAATGAAGGCTTATATTCTTTGTGTGCTAGCGACATTCCTGATTGCATGCAATTCAAATGGCAATTCTGTCAGAAGGCATATTCCGGAAAGCTACACCCTAATAGATACCGTTAACCCGGATATTATTGCAGGGAGTTTTAGTGGCCAAAAGAACTTGAAGATTGACAGTTTGGCAATTCGCCAATTTATTCTGGCCTATCCCCTATTCAAGCCTATTGAACAAGAGTTAAACAAGTTCTACAAAGGCCGAGGCTACGCCCTAGCCTGGTATGAAAATAATAGATTGATTGAGCAGTCGAATATTTTGTACAACCGCATACTGCACATGGAAGACAATGGACTGCCTCTTGAGGCACCTTATATAGAGATGTATACCCAAATGATGGAAAATCCAAAAGGCCAGGACTTGGTATCTCAGGAGTTGATGCTTACAGCTCAATACCTAATCTTTGCAAAAAAGGTATTGAACGGAATACCAGAAACAGATTCTAGATCAATTCAATGGTATATCCCAAGAAAGAAAATAAACTATTCGCTCCTTCTGGAAGACATCATACAAGGCAACACAAGAGTATTCAGCAATTCCCTGTATCCCCAATATGAAAAGCTACGAAAGGAACTGTTGCGATATTATGAAATTGAGAAAAAGGGAGGGTGGGAGAAAATAGAACCTGATAAGAGAACATACAAAAAAGGTGACGATGGAAGCACGATTGCTGAAGTTCGAAAAAGACTATTTAAAACTGGAGAGTTCTTGGGAGATACAACCCAAACTGAGTATGACACCGCATTAGAAAAAGCCATTATTGCTTTTCAAGAAACCAATGGAATAATAGCAGATGGCTTTATAAAAACCGCTCTCATTAAAGAATTGAATACCCCTATAAGAGAAAGAATAGAGCAACTGATTGTAAACATGGAACGCTGTCGTTGGCTTCCAAATCAGACAGATGAAAAATACATAGTAGTAAACATACCAGACTTTACACTCTTTGCATACAAACAGGATACCACCGCATTTTCATGCAAGGTTGTTGTTGGCAAAGAGACCAATAAGACAGCAATATTCAGAGGAGATATGAAATATGTGGTCTTTAACCCATATTGGAATGTACCTGAGAGTATCATCAAAAAAGAAATATTGCCGGAAATAAACAAAAACAGCAGGTACCTGGAAGAACATGAGATGGAGTGGAATGGAGGAAAGATCAGGCAAAAACCGGGAGCACAAAATGCCTTAGGCAAGGTGAAGTTTCTCTTTCCCAACGTATTTAATATTTATTTGCATGACACCCCTGGGAAGACACTTTTCAGCAAAGAAAAAAGAACATTCAGCCATGGCTGCATTAGGGTATCCGAGCCAAGGAAGTTGGCAATTTTTCTATTGGAAGATGAACCCGGCTGGAATGAAGAAGTCATAGACAAACATATGGAAAATGACAACGAAAAGTATGTTACACTAAAAAAGTCCATACCCGTGTATGTGGTGTATTTCACTGCCTTTGTGGATGATATGGGGAGGTTGAATTTTAGGAAGGACATCTATCTGCGAGATCATCCCCTAAGGGATATCATTTTAAGTAAATAATCCTTGGCCATTTTATTGTACATTGTAGACAAAACAAACTGAACATGAATATTTTCGTAGGCAACCTAAACTACAAGCTAACAAATGAAGCACTGGAGCAACTCTTTACTCCTTATGGACAAGTTAGTTCTGCAAGAATTATTATTGACAAAATGAGTGGCAGGAGTAAAGGATTTGGATTTGTTGAAATGGCAAATGAAGAAGAAGCGCAAAAAGCAATTGCCGCATTGCATGAGTCCGATGTTTTGGGAAGGAACATGATTGCAAGTGAAGCCAGGCCAAGCCAGAAAGGCTAAAGAAGAGCAATAACTTTCAACATTAGTTGGTCTTGTTGATGTAGTTTTTAAATACAGTGTTGCAGGTATCTGTAATACTGCCATTGGCTTTTTTGTATACCATGTATACGCCTATGTCTGGCATATCATGTAAGAAACGAAATGTTTTTTTTATACCCATTACCATAAAAGAATTATCGAGTGCGTCTGCCGTTATAGCATCTTGAGCAATAACCGTCACCGATATGAGACCATTGTTGGATGGGGATCCAGTATGGGGATTGATGATGTGGCTAAAATATCGATCCCCAATTTTAATAAACTTTCTATAGCTCCCTGAGGTAGTAACTGCTTTACCTGATACAGACAATTCCATATCTATAATCGCGCCTTGTTGTGCATTGTCCATTGGACCTTCAACGCCAACCGACCAGAGCGAACCATCAGGTTTAGAACCGGAGGTCCTAATCTCACCTCCAAGTTCAACAATAAAATTCTTAACGCCATTCTTTAATAAATAATTAGAGAGTAGATCTACCGTATATCCTTGGGCAATACCATCAAGGTCAATCATTACGCCAGGATCAGACTTAAAGAGGCTGTCATGCGCAAGCATGATATGATGGGAACCAACCAGTTTAAGTGTTGACTGTATCTTTCTTTTAGTTGGTACTGTAGTTGGTTGAACTGCATTAAAACCCCATAAGACTGAAATAGGTTTTGTTGTGATATCAAAAGCGCCATTGGTGTTTTTGGAAAAATGAAGCGCGCTAATTACAAGCGTCTTTAGATGCTGATCAATTTTTATGCTTCTAGTATCCCGATTGAAATGAGAGATTAATGAATTTGGCGTGTATTGGGAAACAGAGCTATCAACCCCTTGGAGAATCAGGTTTACAGAATCGATGGGAAATATTTCCTTTTCAGCATAATAGGTAATCAGGAATGTTGTTCCCTGGGCATGTCCTTTAAGCGAAAATTTGACTGGTAAACTTTTGCGGCTAGACCAGGAAAGGCATAGCATGATCATCAAGAAATAGCAGATCCAAACGATTCCACGGGTCCCAGGATTAATCATAACTAAAGGTATTTTAACCTTGAAATAAAAGGCAAAAAAAAACCTTGATCTAACAAAAGATCAAGGTTCTAATAAATATGGCACCTACCTACTCTCCCGGGACGAATCCCAGTACCATCGGCCATGAGGGGCTTAACTGCTCTGTTCGGTATGGGAAGAGGTGAACACCCTCGGCATAAGCACCATAAGAAGATATTCCGATATTCTCGGA
>CAIXLY010000062.1 GCA_903920455.1 uncultured bacterium
AGAGAGTATATTGCCTTCAAACCTGAAGCGGTGATGTTGCCAAAGTTGGAAGGCAATGTTCCAGGCCAAAATCTTCATGGTTTAGCAGCTTTTGATATGCTCATTGTTTGCAACAAAAACATTGTTTTTGAGGCCAATCGGCTAGCCCAATATCATCGGCAAAGAAACGGGCTTAAAACAATTGTTCTTGAGTTGGGGCAACTCTACAATGAGTTTTCTTCAGGCACGCCTGATCCATCAGCAATCAGAAATTTTCTGAAGATGGCCTATGATCGTACGGTGCTTGACCCACTGCAGCGGCCTAAGTACTTGTTGTTGTTTGGTTCAGCAACCTATGATTATAAGTTTGATAAGGATGATCAATTTGTGCCTTCTTATCAAAGCGAGTCATCACTCGATGCGCTGACCAGTTATGTTACGGATGATTATTTTGGTTATTTGGATGATGAAGATGACATAAGAACTGTTTTTCCATTTCCATTGCTGGATCTGGCAATTGGAAGGATACCCGCCAGAAGCTTAGAGCAGGCAAGGGTTGCAGTTGATAAGATTATTGAATATCATAGCAATGCTGCTTTTGGGAAATGGCGAAATAACATCACACTTGTTGCTGATGATGAAGATTATAATATTCATTTAAATGATGCTGAACTTCATGCATCATTGATTCAGCTGGAGTCACCTGTATTGAACATCAACAAAATTTATCTTGATGCATATCCACAGCAGAGTAGCAGTGGGGGAAGCTTATATCCTTCGGTAAATGATGCCATTACAAAGCAAATCAATAAAGGAACATTGGTGTGTAACTACAGTGGGCATGGAGGTAGTTCAAGGTTGGCGCAGGAATCGATTCTTGATAAAGATATGGTCGCTGGTTGGACAAATATAAATCGGCTGCCTCTTTTTGTGACGGCAACTTGTGATTTTGCCCCTTTTGATAATCCAGCTGAATTCTCGTTAGGAGAAGATTTATTTATTGGAAGAAGAAATGGCGCAATCGGTTTGGTTACCACAACCCGATTGGTATTTGCAGCAAGCAATAAGATTATCAATAATAATTTTTTCAGTTTTCTTTTCAATAAAAACAGTGAACAACAATTGCCTACACTTGGTGCTGCATTGCAAGACACAAAGAATTTTACCATTGTCAATACTGGCGATTACATCAATGCCAGGAAGTTTACACTACTTGGTGATCCTGCCTTGAAACTTGCTATGCCAGACTATTCCGTGACTATAAGCACGATTAATGGAAGATCTATTCTGCCCAGTGCCGACACACTTCGTTCACAAAATAATTATACGATAGCTGGGGAAGTGCTTACTCCTTCAGGTGCATTGGCGACTGACTTTAACGGATATGTATACCCAACAGTATATGACAAGGCCGCTAAGATTCTTACACTGGCCAATGATTCAGAGAGCAGCAAAGTTGCTTTTTCAGCTCAAGAAAATATGCTTTTTGATGGTAAGGTTAAGGCGGAGAATGGGAAGTTCAGTTTTAATTTTATTGTACCCAGGGACATTAACTATCAATACGGAAATGCGAAAATCAGTCTATATGCTGAGAATGGTGTCTATGATGCAAGTGGCGTTGATGAAAGGCTTGTGGTTGGCGGTATTGGCAACGAGGTGAGTAATGATGCAATCGGTCCGGATATCAAAGGGTACCTTAATGACGAAACATTTAAAAACGGAGATGTTGTTGGCGAGAGCCCATTACTTATCGCCAAGCTTTATGATGCATCCGGTATTAATATTTCGGGCATTGGCATTGGGCATGATATCACTGCAGTGATTGATGACGACAATAGAAACATGATTGTATTGAATGACTACCTCGAACCTGAATTGTCTGGGCTGCTAAGAGGAACAGTGCGGTTTCAACTTCCCCAGCTTTCGGAAGGCAAACATCGGATTGTAGTAAAAGCCTGGGATGTGTTCAATAATTCAGGCGAATGCATTATCGACTGTGAGGTGATTAGACAGAAAGATATTTTCATCACTCGGTTAATTAATTATCCAAACCCTTTCTCTGGAAGTACACGATTTTTATTCAACCTGGACGGTCCTTATGCAGGTGCTGAAGCTCAAATTGACATCTTCACGCTTAGTGGCCAGTTGGTGAAAAAACTTGGTAAGGCAATAAATGAAGTCGATGGAAGTTCTATAGAAATTGAATGGAATGGTAGGGATGATTCAGGTGATGCGCTGGGAAGGGGAATTTATATTTTTCGGTTGTTAATTAAAGGAAGAGAGGGGCAAGTATCAAAGAAGATGCAAAAGCTCATTATTCTTTGAACCTAATTCCTTAATTTAGCAGCATAAATCGGCTTCTATAGCAACAATTCTACTCGACACTTTTTTATTGATCTCCAAACTAAAAGCATGAACAGAATTGCCAGAAACCTTCTAGCCGGTATTTTATTATTGGCATCTAGTTCCTCGGTTTTTTCACAGTCTACACAACCCATTAACGTAGTAACAACTTCAGTTCCTTTTTTACGTATCTCTCCAGATGCGCGGGCAGGAGGAATGGGTGATTTGGGTGTGGCTACCACTGCCGATGCAAATTCACAGTTTTATAATGTTGCAAAATATGCCTTCGCTGAAAAGACGTCTGGCATTGGCTTAACGTATACGCCTTGGTTAAAGGATCTTGGATTGAATGATGTTTACCTAGCCTCTTTGGCAGGGTACTATCAGCTTGATGAAACCCAGGCCATATCAGGGTCTCTTCGTTATTTTAGTTTGGGTAATATTCAGTTTACAGATAATTTGGGCAACGACCTGAATACCTTTAGGCCACGAGAATTTGCATTTGATGCAGGATATTCAAGAAAGCTTTCTGAGGTAATTAGTTTGGGTGTTGCCATCCGCTACATCAATTCTAATCTCGCAGGTGGTCAAGCAGTAAGTGGAGTATCCTACAAGGCCGGAAATGCTGTCGCAGGCGATATTGGCTTATACTACAAACCTCAAACAGAAGATGGCAGTGGCTTTAGTGTTGGTGCAGCGATAACCAACCTCGGTTCAAAAATCAGTTATACCAGCGATGCAACACAAAAAGATTTTATTCCTGCAAACGCAACCGTTGGCGCAGTCTATACCCATGTTAGCAATGAGGTAAATAAACTTTCTTTTGGAATTGATATTCATAAGTTGTTGGTTCCAACTCCTCCAGGTCTTGGAGACAGTCTAGGTCTTGTAAATTATAGAAGCAAGGGGGTTGTAGGCAGTTGGTTCAGTTCTTTGGGTGATGCTCCTGGTGGGATGAAAGAAGAATTAAAAGAGTTTTATTTTTCTTTGGGTGGCGAGTATACCTATAACGATCAATTTTCTGTACGAGCAGGATATTTTTATGAAAGTCCAGATAAGGGCAATCGTCAGTTTTTCACTATGGGCGCTGGTTTTAAGTACAATGCCCTAGGCATCAACCTCTCATATTTGATTCCTTCAGGATCAGGCGTAAATCGCAATCCATTGTCTAATACCATTCGATTTAGTTTGGTTTTTGATCTTTCTGCTTCAGGCCAATAGTTCGACATACGATATTTCTTTTGAAACGGCCCTAGGGCCGTTTTCTTTTTTCATACTTTTATGAAAAATAGCGCATGTCAATAAGGATTGGTTTTGGTATCGATTTTCATCAACTTACAGAAGACCGCGATCTATGGATTGGCGGTGTTAAAATCCCTCACCACAAGGGGGCAAAGGGGCATAGTGATGCTGATGTATTGCTGCATGCAATTTGTGATGCCATGCTTGGGGCATTGGCTTTAGGTGATATTGGTGTTCATTTCCCGGATACAGATGCCAGTTTCAAAAATATCGATAGCAAAATTCTGCTTGATAAATCATATCAGCTGATTAAGAGCAAGGGATATCGCGTGGTAAATGTTGATAGCTCCCTATGTCTCGAAGCACCCAAAATCAAGCCTTATGTATCAGCCATACAAGAAGCGATAGCAGGCATACTAGAGCTCACCGTTTCAGATGTTTCAGTAAAGGCTACAACAACCGAAAAGATGGGATTTGTAGGTAGAGAGGAGGGCTTGGTCGCCTATGCATCTGTTTTGCTGGAAAAAATTTGAATTTAACTTAATACTTCCTGAATAATCCATCTTTAGGGAGGATCATCTTGACTATAATTGTAAATTTGCCAAAAATCATTTGTTGAAGATTAATATTATCAATAAATCGTCTCACCCACTCCCTGCATATGCTACGGATGGTGCTTCGGGAATGGACCTGAGGGCAGAACTAGAGGCCCCCATGGTTCTGGATTCAATGCAACGGGTATTGGTTCCAACTGGAATATACCTGGAGATGCCTGAGGGGCATGAAGCCCAAATCAGACCTCGAAGCGGTTTGGCTATCAAACAGGGGATAACCTGCCTTAATACCCCTGGTACGATTGATGCTGATTATCGTGGGGAGATCAAGGTTATTTTGATCAATCTCTCAACTGAGAGACAAAGCATTGAGCATGGCGATCGAATTGCACAAATGGTTTTTCAAGAAATAAAAAAAGTAGAGCTTGTAGAGGTAAGTGAAATCGGAGAAACAAAGCGAAATGCTGGTGGATTTGGTCATACAGGTAAACAATAAAAAATAAAATTCATGAGGATATTCCTCCTTTCGGTTATTGTATTGCTGTTGTTGGAGTCATGTAGATCAACCAAGCAAATCACTACAGTGATTGCTAGAAAAGATAGCGCGATAGTTGTCATTAATCCTGCAGATTCAGATTCAGCCAAAAGTGTTCGCGCTACACTTTCTAAGATCAAAAGCAAGCAGATCAATTTCACTACATTTTCCTCTAAGGTTAAGGTGGAGTATAATGATGATAAAAATAGAAGGTTCGATTTTAACGCTTTTGTCAGGATGAAAAAAGACAGTGCGATCTGGGTGTCTATCATCGCCGCTTTCAACATCGAAGCATTCAGGGTGATGATTACTCCGGATAGTCTTGTTATACTGGACAAGATCAATAGGACTTCCCAAAAACGATCATTGTCATATTTAGAAAAAATAACAAAGGTGCCCTTTGATTATAAAACCCTCGAAGACTTAATTCTTGGAAACCCTGTGTACCTCGAAAATACAATTGTGGCTTATGCAGACCAGGGGGAGAAGATTTCATTGTCTACTTTGGGTGATGCGTTCAAGCATTATATCACCGTGGGGAAAACGGACCTTAATGTCTTGTTCAGTAAACTCGATGATGTTGATGTAACAAGAAGTAGAACAGCCAATCTTGCCTATTCCAGTTATGTTGCTTCAGGGCCTTGGATGTTTGCTGGGGTTAGGAAAATAAGTTTGTCTGAGAAAACAAAGCTGGATGTGAATCTGGAATTCAAACAAGTTGAATTTGATATACCCATGTCATTTCCATTTGGTGTACCAAAGAATTTTAGGGTAATCAATTAGCAGAAATAATATTACGGCAAAGCGGATAATGTATAACCATACTTAATGAGGAAAGCAATAACAATCGCCTTTTGTGTTCTATTAACAACACTTTCAGTTGTCAAAGGTTTTTCACAAACCCGTGAAGAACTTGAGAAAAAACGTAAGGAGATTCAACAAGAAATTGCCTCATTACAGCAAGCCCAAAGCTCAATATCCAAAGATAAAAAGGTAAGCTTATCTCAATTGAAACTGATTGAAAGAAGGCTCAAAAGCAGGTATGCTGTTATAAGAAATCTTAACGACGAGATGAGGCTTATCGACAATACTATTTTTGGAAACAACCGGGAAATTTATCGATTGCAGAAACAGCTAGACACACTGAAGAGTCAGTATTCAAAAACAATTCAATACGCCTACAAAAACAGAAGCAGTTACGACATGCTCAATTTTATTTTTACTGCATCCAGCTTCAATGATGCAGTAAAGCGCGCAACCTATTTAAAAAGTTATCGCAAGTATAGGGATGAGCAAGTGTTTAACATCAATAAAACCACCAAAGAGCTTTCTGAGAAGATTGAGTTATTGACCGTTAACAAGCAAGAAAAAAGCAAGGTCCTGGACGAGGAAAAAAAGCAGAAGGTCATCTTGGAAGAAGAGAAAAATGAAAAAGACCAATTCGTCTCCAAGCTAAAGGCGCGAGAGAATGAGATTGCCAAAGAAGTGGCTGCAAAAAAGAAAATTGAACGCAATCTTCAGAGTTCAATTGCTGCGATTGTTAAAAGAGAGATAGAGGCTGCGAGAAAAAGAGCTGAGGAAGACGCTAAAAAAGCAAGTTTGAGTACTGCCGAGACCAAGTCCTCAGTTGCCTTACCCGCAACATCAAGGAAAGTGAACGTACTTGAAAACACACCGGAAGTAACTAAGGTATCTGTTGGCTTCGAGAATAATCGTGGTAATCTGCCATGGCCTGTGGAGAAAGCCAATGTGTCCTCAGGTTTTGGAAAACAACAAATTGAAGGGACTAAGTTGATTGAAGACAATATCGGAATAACAATACAAACAACTTTAGGTGCTGCTGTAAAAGCAGTTTTTGAAGGGGTTGTTACTACGGTATATGATGTGGCGGGTAGCCAGACCGTTACCATTAAACACGGAAAATATTTCACTACCTATTTCAACCTCTCCAGTGTGAATGTAGCCAAGGGGGCTAACGTAGTCATGGGGCAGGTGATTGGCAGGGCAGCAGAAAATGATGATGGCGATGGCGAAATCATCTTTGTTGTGAATATTGAGTCGACTTTTGTCAACCCAGAATTTTGGTTGAAGAATCGCTAGTTGGAGTAGGCATTACTGGCCCAACACTTTCAAATAAATGGCTTCGTATTGCGGAACGATGTTGGTGATTGCAAAATTTTCTGCTTGCGCTCTTGCCGCCTGCTTAAACGCCTTTAATGTGCTTTCGTTCGATAGTATTTTTATGGCATTCTTGCTCATGCTGTCTATGTCGCCGACCGGACTGAGATATCCATTTTTTCCCTGAATCACGATTTCCGGCAGCCCCCCCGATTGTGTAGCAATGACTGGAGATCCTGCCGCCATGGCTTCCAATGCTGCTAGTCCAAAACTTTCATACTCGGATGGCAACAAGAAGAGATCAGCGATGGCATAAATCTCTTCCATGTCCTGTTGTTTACCTACGAATCGGGTTTCTTCAAAGATGCCCAGCTCTCGACAAAGTTCTTCTGCCATCGGACGTTCAGGGCCATCGCCAACCAATAGTAGTTTTGAAGGGATCTCTTTTTTTATTTGATTGTAGGTGTGTATGACATCGGCAATACGCTTTACTTTTCTGAAGTTGGAAGCATGAAGAATAACTTTTTCTCCATCCGGAGCTATTGCTTTTTTGAAAGCATCAATCGGTTTTTTGTTAAACCGCTCAATATCAACAAAGTTATAAATCACCTCAATTTCTTTCTGAATCTTGAAATTTGCGTAGGTCTCTTCTCTTAAATTATTGGAGACAGCCGTAATAGCATCACTTTGGTTGATGGAGAATGAAACAACTGGGGCATAGGTCTTGTCTTTTCCCACCAGGGTGATGTCTGTGCCATGAAGGGTGGTGATGAAAGGAATATGCAATCCTTGCTCTGCTAGAATTTGTTTGGCCATATAGGCTGCTGAAGCATGTGGGATGGCATAGTGAACATGCAGCAGATCGAGGCGGTTGTTTTTTACCACATCCACCAATGTACTGGCTAGTGCGGTTTCGTAGGGGGGAAAATCAAAAAGGGGATAAGCAGGAACCCTAACCTCGTGATAAAATATATTCGCACTGAACCCGGTAAGCCGAACTGGTTGCTGGTAGGTGATAAAATGAATATTGTGGCCCTCGTCAGCCAATGCCTTGCCCAGTTCTGTTGCCAAAACTCCACTTCCTCCAAATGTTGGATAACAGACTATGCCTATGTTCATGTGACCTTTTCGTTTAAACGAAATTAGCACTTAAAAAGTTCATAGACGGGAGTGATTCTTCTGAAAAACACACTGTGCGATGCTGTCGATCCAACAGGGCGGCTATGATTATCTGCCAATTAGAAAAATTGCTGGTGATTTGGTAAGCTCTGGAATGTCTTTTTTCCAATCTGCTATCGACTTCGTGGTAACCCATTCATCTTTTGCTGTTAGGTTAAACGCGATGCATAATTTTATATTGGGCTGACAGGTGCTAATCAATGCATGAAGTAGCGGGTTGTTTCTATAGGGAGTTTCAATGAAGATTTGGGTGTAGTTGTCTTGTTGAACCTTCTTTTCTAGCTCTTTTATTTTTTGTGTTCTCTCTGGTGTAGCAATGGGCAGGTAGCCATTAAAGGCAAATTGTTGTCCATTCATCCCACTTGCCATGAGTGCAAGAAATATTGAACTTGGTCCTGAAAGTGGCCTCACTACTGCGTTCACTCGATGTGCATTGGCAACCAGCAGTTGGCCAGGATCTGCAATGCCCGGACAGCCTGATTCACTAACAATGCCAATTGTTTTGTTCTCTTGAAGGCATTTAACAAATAGCTCAATCTTTTCTTCTTCTGCCGATCCGGTTTCATGCCAGGCTCTGCTATCGATATCAAAGTTGCTGTCCATTTTTCTGAACGCCCTTCTGGCAGTTCTGAGGTTTTCAGCAAAGAATACAGTGCATTCCTGTATTTTATCTTTGAGATATAGGGGCAACACATCGTAGCCTTCTTCCGCTAAAGCAATGGGTATGAGATAAACTATTCCTGCCATGGGGTATATGGTATTGTCATTATAGCACTTGCTTTTTTTCAATTTGATGCATGCTGATTGTTGCTGCGATGACTGCATATGCAGGTGCAACTACCCACCCTACGAAGATGATACAGTGAAGCAGGTAGAATACGATTCCGTTGCCAATGGCCAGTCCTTTATGTCTCCCAATGAAATCTATACTTTTTTCTACGCTCATTTTTTGACGTTCAAAAGAGTAGTCAAGCATAGAGAAGCCGTAGTAATAGCATTCAAGTGCAATGGCAATCATGGGTGACGCCCATCCTATGAAGGGGAATAAAGAAAGCAGTATGATGGATATGATATATACTGTTTGCCATAAAGTGTTTCTTGCTGCTACTCGCACACCCCTCACTACATCAGAAAGATATTGTTTAAGTTGGAAGTCAAATGTTTTTCCTTCGATGATTGATGCAGTCTTTTCGCTCAAAAATGAAAAAACGGGAGATCCGATGATTAACCAAATGTATTTAAACAGGGAAAAGTATAAAAGCATCAGAACAAGCCAAAGTATTACCCCGCCCATGGTGAATAAAAATCCTATCCAGCTGTCTTGAAGTTTATTGATCCAGCTTTGGAGTCCGGTTTCAGTACTAAGGTATTCAATCACGGCGGTAGCCGACTGCGAAAAAAAATACATGCTCACGCCAAATAACACTGCATATAAAATACCAGGAATAAGAATCCATTTCCAAAGCTTGTGCTTTTGGATAAATTCATGTGCCTTGAAATAGGCTTGTATGGATATGACGATTTCTTTGAGCAACGATCACTATTTGTTGTTTAGCAAAATACGCAATTATAGCGAATCCTATCCCCTTCTTGTACTTGCCAAATGGCGGATGAGTTGAATAATGATTTATATTGAGTGAAATTTGTTTTTGAAAAAGCAATCTTCTTCAACATTCCTCTCTCAGCTCGCTTTATTAAGTGGACCAGTCTTGTTTTCGTTGGTGTTGTTCATTAATCCCTTTGGACTCGATCCGATAGCACGCAATGTGCTGTCAGTTGCGGTGTTGATGATCGCGTGGTGGGGTACTGAGGCAATTCCTATGCCAGCCGTTTCGATTCTTCCTTTGGTGCTGTTTCCCCTGATGGGCATCTCCAATATAAAAGATACTGCTGCACCATATGCCAATGAAGTCATTTTTCTTATCATGGGGGGGTTTATGATTGGACTCGCTATTGAAAAATGGAAACTCCATACAAGAATTGCATTGTCTATTGTTCAATTTACTGGAACGGGGGGGAACAGAATCATCCTTGGATTTATTCTCGCTACAGGATTCATCAGTATGTGGTTGAGCAATACGGCAACAACCATGATGATGTATCCAATAGCGATATCAGTAATCTCAGTAGTATATGCCAAACATGATGGCAATCCTTACATTAGAAATTTTGCATTGAGTATTATGCTTGCTATTGCATATGCTTCCAATTTTGGTGGCATCGCCACGATTATTGGCACTCCGCCCAATGTTGCATACGCATCTTTTATTAGTAAGAAATATGGAGTAGACATTTCATTTTTTGATTGGATGTTGGTGGCTATGCCCATTTCAATTTTGTTGTTGTTGTCACTTTTTGTAGTGTTGATCAAGATGTTCCCAAATAAGATTGGAGCAAATCAGGAGATGCAAACCATGATAAAAAGTGAGATGAGGGCTCTCGGTCCAATGACCGTTCCTGAAAAGCGCGTGTTGATTATTTTTATTACCACCGCATTGCTTTGGATTACCCGCGACCTTATCAATAAAAATGGATTTTTTAGGCTGGATGATAGCATGATTGCGGTGTTTGGCGCTTTGCTAATGTTTATTGTTCCTGCTGGAATTGACAATGGCTGGACTGATAAAATTCTTGATTGGCCTGATACTTCAAAAATGGCTTGGGGTATTTTATTGTTGTTCGGTGGCGGAATCACCTTGGCTACAGGGCTTGAGAATGCTGGAATAATTGCCAAGGTTGGAGAATGGCTTGCGGGGTATTCTGGTGGTTCTGTAATTTATCTGGTGTTGCTCATTGTGGTATTGTCCATTTTTATCAGTGAATTCATGAGCAATGTTGCCCAGGTTATTGTTTTTGCTCCATTGGTGACTGCCATCGCAGAGGCAGTTGGCGCAAATCCTTTTATGCTTGGTGTTCCAATGGCACTAGCTGCCAGTTGTGCTTCGATGATGCCGATGGGAACACCGCCCAATGCCATTATATTTTCAAGTGGCTATGTCCGATTGAAGGATATGCTAAAGGCGGGATTTGTAATGAACCTGATCAGCATTGTATTAATTATGCTGTTCAGTTATTTTGTGCTGCCCTATGTTTTTGCACTAGCGAAATAGTTGGCATCAAAATTTTGGGCAATTCACTTTTCTTTTCAAAGGATCTTTGAGGGCATTGATATAGATGATGGAGAGTTCTGCCCCGCCTCTAGATGCTGAGGCGGTTCTGAGCGATGAGGTATTTATATCATAAGAAAATCCAAATCGAAATCTGTTGATTTCTAGTCCGAGGTAAGGCATTAAGGCATCTCCAAGCCTATACCAGGCACCTGCATAAACCTCTAGGGGGTTTTCGTTATCATAATTTACATTCATTGCAAAGGATCCTCCCAATATGGTTTCCTTTGCAGCACCCTGTGATTGGTGGATTATACTTCCGTGAAATGATTTGTATTGGCCGACGGGTAAATATGCTCCCCCATGAATTGTTGATCTTGTGTCTAGTAAAAAATCCCCCCCGTTGAATGATTGGCGGGGTCTGTTGATATGGTATACTGATGTGCCGATATAAAAGCTGTTGTCTCCATCAGTGCTTAGGGAGTACATGAAACCGGTATTCACATCGGCATAATTGATTGAGAAGAGATTGCTGCCAAAAGCCTCTTGTGTGATTCCTGTAAACCCTAGTGCAGTTAGCTCATCTTCAAAGTCTGCTCTTCTTATATCCAATCGCTTGTTTGCATATGTTGCCTGAAATCCGATTGTAATTTGGTGCAGTCCATCTTCATCCAACGATTTGGCATAGGCTGTACTGATGCTATAAAAAGTGTTGTTGAGTATTTTGTTTCCACTTTGATCATTTACTGCAAGTACTCCTATTCCCCATGTATCATGTTCAGGAATCTTGTTGGTTAAAATTGGAAAATCCAATGCTGCGGTAGAAGTGGTGAATGCATTATTGAGTGTAGGCCATTGTTTTTTATAGTTCCCTGAAAAGCGATATGAACCATTGAATTTTCCTGTATACGCGGGGTTCAATGTTAGGGGAGATACAAAAAACTGTGAGAAGTGAGGATCTTGGGCGCGGGCAGATGATGCCATGATAATTGTGGCTATCGCAGAGCACATGACCTTATATCGGAAATTCATCAGAGCTTTAAATAATTATGACTGTTGTTTCTCGCCGTATGCCAAATCGCCAGCATCTCCTAATCCGGGTACAATATAGCCTTTTGCGGTAAGCTCTTGATCGATTGCCCCACACCAAATTTTTGCTTGGGGTGCATTTCTTCTGATAAAATCTATGCCTTCAGTACATGCAATTACCGATGCTATGTGGAGTTCACTGAACTTTCCTTCTCTTTTTAAAAAGTCTATGGTTTTAACCAGCGATGCACCCGTTGCAAGCATTGGATCGCATATGATTAAAGGCCTGCCTTCCAATGACGGAGAGGATAGGTATTCTAGGCTAATCTCAAAGCTTCCATCTGGGTGATGTTTTCTGTATGCAGCAATGAAGGCATTGTCTGCTTTGTCAAAATAATTCAACATGCCGTGATGAAGAGGCATGCCCGCGCGAAGTATTGTTGCAATGACAGGCTGCGTTTTCAAAACCCTAGACGTTGAGGTTCCAAGCGGCGTGGTTGTCTCAACTTCTTTCCATTCAAGGGTTTTGCTGATTTCATATGCAGTTACTTCTCCTATTCGCTCAATATTTCTTCTAAAACGCATCCTGTCGGCTTGTATTGAGGTGTCTCTTATCTCGCTAATCCAATTGCTGATAAGGGAGTGCTGTTCGCTTAGGTTTTTAACCATACAATGCTTTAATTTCGAGGTATAACACGAAAATAATCATAATCTATGGTATATCATGTGATAGGTGTCATGAGTGGCAGTTCATTGGATGGATTGGATATCGCATTTGTTGAATTGGAAGAACAGGGAGGTTCATGGCAACATAAGATTCTTGAGGCAGCTTGTTTTGCATATCAGGATAGCTGGGAAGAGCGGCTTATGAATCCAGCAGGGCTCGGAGCTATTGACTATGTGAAACTTCACACTGAGTATGGACATTATATAGGGGAGGCAATCAATCAATTCATTAACGATAAAGGACTGGCATATCGAGTCGGACTCATTACCTCACATGGCCATACTGCATTTCATTTTCCAGGTTCTTTCTCTTCTCAGTTGGGTGATGGTGCTGCGATTGCTGCAGAGACTGGATTGCCAGTAGTTTCTGATCTGCGTTGTATGGATGTAGCACTTGGTGGACAGGGTGCTCCGATTGTACCTATCGGCGAGAAGTTGCTGTTTGCCAAGCATCGATTTTTTTTAAATCTTGGAGGTATTGCAAATGTATCTTTTAACGGTGGCACCTATTACGATGCATTTGATCTGTGTCCAGCCAATAAGGTGCTCAACCTGCTTAGTGAATTAAGGGGCAAGAAGTTTGATGAACATGGTGAGATGGCTTCTGTTGGTCGTATCCACGAAATACTGCTAGATCAACTGCAAGCCCTTGAATATTATCAGGCAGCTTTCCCTAAGTCGCTTGGTAATGAATTTGGAACTGATGTTGTATTTCCTATGATGATGAATTTTGCCCTGTCGATCGAGGATAAGTTGGCTACTTATGTAGAGCATATTGCCATGCAAGTTGCTCATGGGATATCACAAATTATTGCAAGGCGATCAATTGTCATTTCCAATGAAAAGATAATGATCACCGGTGGAGGGGCGTTTAATCGCTATCTAATTTCAAGAATTGAAGCCCAGCTAAAACCGTATTCCCTTGAGGTTGAAGTTCCTGATCAGGCAACTGTGATGTATAAAGAAGCATTGATTATGGCATTGTTTGGTGTGTTGCGGTGGCGTGAAGAAGAGAATGTCATGAGTTCGGTAACAGGAGCTTCCAGGGGCAGTGTATCCGGAGCTTTATGGATGGGCGGAGAATAGGGTTAGATAAATAGCAAAGTGATGGCTGCTGCAACCATCAGCAAAAATGCAGAAATCCCCAAAACATTAGACCATATTTTATTGGTGTAGTCGCCCATTATTTTTTTATTGTTACTTACAAGTAGGATTACAAAAATAATAAGGGGTGCTGTTAGTCCATAAATAATTGCGGTTACAACCAGCGCTTTTACAGGGGACACACCAGTGAAGTTGATGGACATGGCGATAAATATAGAAAGTATCATTATTGCATAAAATCCTTTTGCTTCCTTGAACTTTTTATTCAATCCCTCTTCCCAATTGAATGCCTCGCTTACCATATATGAAACTGAACTTGCCAATACAGGGATCGCTAATAATCCAGTTCCGATTACGCCTACTGCAAAAAGTAAGTATGTCAATTTGCCCGCAAGTGGCCTTAGGGCCATTGCTGCTTGATCTACTGTTTGAATTTCTTTGATGCCACTTGAATGCAATACAGTGCCAGTTGAGAGGATGATAAAGAAAAAAACAAGGTTTGAAAAAAATATTCCAGTCTTGATGTCATTCTGCATTACATGAATAATTTTTTTATCAACCACCAGCTTTTTTTCTTCAATTTCTTCTACTTCCATAGACGTTTGCCAGAAAAACAGATAGGGTGAAATTGTTGTACCTAAAATACCGATGATAATCAACAGATATTGTTTGTCTAGGATGATGTGGGGTACAAATGTTGATCTCAACACTTGGTGCCAATCTTGATCGGATAGAAAAGGTACAATGATGTAGCACAAAAGAGATAGGCAAAACCACTTTAGGTAGAATGCGATTTTTGCGTATGGAAGTACAACAATATAATAAGATAAAAAAAGACCAATACATGTGCTAAATACATAAGAAGGAATTGCTGGTATGAGCATGTTTGCTACAGCACCCATACCCGCTAGGTCAGCGCCAATGTTTAATACGATGGCAGTGAAGCTTATCAGTACAATCAGTGTTACAAGCCATGTGGGGTAAAATGATTTTATTGTACCTATCAGTCCTTTTTTAGTTACCAATCCAATTCTGGCGCACATTTCTTGCAGTGCGGCCATTAAGGGAAAAGTAAATACTGCTGTCCACAAAGTATTTAGGCCAAACAAAGCGCCTGCTTGGGAGTAGGTTGCAATACCAGACGGATCATCATCACTCGCCCCAGTTACCAACCCTGGACCAAAGACCCGACTTACTTTTTTTACTACGCTATCTTTTAATGATTTGATTGACATGCAATACTCATTTTAAAAAACAATTTTTTTCTATGAATATATTTTTAAATAAAAAAACCGAACGCTGTGGTTCGGCTTTTCAATATTGAATATTTAATCAATATCCCCAGTTCTTCATGATTTCAAGATCTTCTCTTGCGCAATCCAATGGTGTTTTTTCTTGGTAAGATTCTTGTTCAATAATAAAGTGTTTTGTTCCCCATTTCTTTCCAAGGTCAATTACTTCTTTAATTGGAATGATGCCTTTCCCTAGGATGGTGGACTCGTATTTATCATGTCCTCCCTCTGTTGAAGGGGTGGCATCTTTCACGTGCATGGACTCAAATCTTCCAGGATATTTTTTCATGATATCAAGGGCCATTGCCCCTCCATTGATCATATTGCCAATGTCAAGTTGGTACATGACCAAGCTTGGATCTGTTTCTGTAAGTATAATATCAAATACTGATTTGTCTCCGAGCTTTTCCCTGAACTCAAAATCGTGATTATGGTATCCAAACTTCATTCCTGATTTCTTGCACAGCTCACCGGATTTATTAAAGACTTCCATGAATGCCTGCATGCCACTCAGTGATTTTCTGCTATCTGCTTCAAGAGAAGGGCTAATCACAAATAACTGACCCATCGCGGCGGCATCTTCAACGGTATATTTCCACACATCAGTGAAATCTTTTTTTGAGCTATCCCAATGTTGTGCTCCTAACACAGTATGCCCACTTGGCATTTTCATTCCTAGATCATCGAGTATTTTTTTAAACTCACTGGCAGTCCAACCGTAGAACTTTCTACTGATATAGTTTGCATGTTCAACATGCTTGTATCCCATGGATGCAAGTTTTTGCAAAGTGCCCAATGGGTCTGCTTTCATATCAGTCCTGATGGAATACAATTGAATTCCCGTCAGCTGTCCTTTTTTTGCATGTGCAAAAAGTTCGTTATGAAAAAAAGCAGCACCTGCTGCTGCAAGCGCACCATTGCGAATAAATGCTCTTCTTGATTGGCTCATAAGTATAATTTTAAAGTACTTGAGTGAAAGTTACGGAAAATTACTACTTCTTTATGCTCGCAATTCTACTACCTGAGGTATGGGGCTGTTCTGCTTTCTTTTGATTTTGCCAGTAGTTTTGGCGGCCCTGCAAATACCAATGCACCACCATCGACGCCAGCTTCTGGACCGAGTTCAATAACCCAGTCGGCTGATTTGATCACATCCGTATTGTGTTCAATGACAATGATTGAATGACCCTGATGAATGAGCGCGTTGAAAGAAGTGAGTAGTTTATTAATGTCGTTAAAGTGAAGTCCAGTTGTGGGTTCATCAAATATGAACATTACTTTGTCTTGGTGCCCTTTTCCCCTTCCTAGAAAACTGGCAAGTTTTACGCGCTGAGCTTCACCACCTGAAAGTGTTCCACTTGATTGGCCAAGTTTAATATAGCCAAGTCCCACGTCACTGAGTGGTTTTAATTTTAGTGAAATATCTTTTTCTTCCTTAAAGAATTCGATTGCTTCATCGACACTCATTTCAAGTACATCATATATGTTTTTGCCCTTAATGTTTACTTCTAGTACTGCCTCCTTAAACTTTTTTCCTCCACACGATTCGCATGTTAGATGAACGTCTGCTAAAAACTGCATTTCAACGGTCTGTTCACATTCCCCTTTGCAGGCATCACATCGCCCGCCATCCACATTAAAGGAAAAGTGTTTAGGAAGATAGCCCCTTATCTTGCTGAGCGGCAATGAAGAAAAGCAGTCACGAACACTATCCCAAGCTTTTATATAAGTAACAGGATTGCTTCGGGATGATTTTCCAATTGGATTTTGATCAATCATCTCTATCTGCTGAATGAGGTTGACGTCGCCTGAAATCTTTTTGTGTGCTCCAGGCCTGTCTGAAACTCCAGTAATTAGTTTTTCCATCACTGGGAATAGAATTCGTTTGACCAGTGTTGTTTTTCCGGATCCACTCACGCCACTTACTACGGTGAAAATTCCCAAAGGGAAATCCACATCAATGTTTCTCAAGTTATTTTCAGTAGCACCTTCTATGCGGATGTATTTGCTCCAGGGTCTTAATTCTGCTGGAACTTCAATTTTTAGGTCGCCACGCAGGTATTGTGCAGTAAGGCTTTTTTCTGAAGCAATAATTTGATGATAGTTTCCTTCTGCCACAACCTCACCTCCAAGATGACTGGCTAGTGGTCCCATATCAATGATATGGTCTGCTTCCCGCATCATTTGTTCATCATGCTCCACTACCACAACGGTGTTGCCGAGGTCGCGGAGGTTCTTCAATACCTTAATCAATCTTGAGGTATCTCTGCTATGAAGCCCGATTGAAGGCTCGTCTAATATATATAACGAGTTCGTCAGGTTGCTACCGAGACATCTGGTAAGCTGTATACGCTGACTTTCTCCACCACTCAGGCTATTTGCAAGGCGCTCAAGTGTTAGGTATCCCAATCCAACATCAAGCATTGTATTGATGCGCTGGGTGATTTCAAGGAGTATCCTTTTTGCAATATTGGTTTGATGCTCACTCAGTTTGATGTTTTCCATCCAAGTTGCGAGGTCTCTGATGGGCATCCTGCAGAGTTCACCAATGTGCATTCCATTTATTTGAACATATAGCGCGTCTTTCCTGAGTCTATATCCGTTGCATGAGGTGCATAGGGTTCTGCCACGGTATCTTGACAGCATCACCCTAAATTGAACCTTATATAGATTTTCTTCTACCTCTTTGAAGAAATCATTTATCCCATGTGCATGTTTGCTTCCTTTCCATAGCAGTTCTTTCTCCTCTGCAGTAAGTTCCGCATAGGGCCTGTGTACAGGGAAATCCATATGCTTAGCCCCTTTGATGAATTGCTCTCTCCACCAATTCATTTTTTCTCCTTTCCAAGGAGCCACGGCTCCGTCAAATACACTGAGTCGATGGTCTGGCAACACCAAGTCTGGATCAATGCCCAAAATTTGTGAGTAGCCTTCGCAGAGTGGACAAGCACCGTAGGGGTTGTTGAAAGAAAAAAGATTTGGTGAAGGCTCTTCAAAGCGAATGCCATCCATTTCAAAAAGATCGGAAAATCTAATTGGGGTATCGTCGTTTCTTTTGATGTATAGTGAGCCCTCTCCTTCATAGAATGCGAGTGAAACAGAATCCAATATTCTATTTTCTTCATCTTCATCAAATTCCTTTACTATAAATCGATCAATCAGCAGAAAGGTGTCTTTGGTAGGCTTCCATTTTTTTACTTCAACAAGTTCCTCAAGTTGAAGTATGTTGTTGGTTTTTTCTTCAAACAATCTGGAAAATCCTTTTTGCATTAGAAGATCAAGTTCCTCACTTGCCTTTCTGTTTTTTGTATAATCAATGGAAGTAAGTAGGAATACTTTATCACCTTTTTTGAAAGAAGCAATTCGGTTTAGTACATCGCGCACATCATCTTTTTTAACTTCATTGCCTGATATCGGAGAATATGTTTTTCCTACACGTCCAAACAGCAGTCGCATGTAATCATAGATCTCGGTCATGCTTCCAACTGTAGATCTCGGCGTTCTTGTTGTAACTTTTTGTTCTATTGCTACTGCGGGACAAAGTCCTGCGATGTGATCCACTTCCGGCTTGTCCATTCTCATCAAAAACTGTCTTGCGTAGGAGCTTAAACTTTCTGCATAACGTCTTTGGCCCTCTGCAAACAGGGTGTCGATGGTCAGAGACGATTTTCCGGAACCGGAAACACCCGTAACCACGGTGAGTTTATTCCTTGGTATTTCTACGTATACGTTCCGTAGATTGTGCATGCGTGCTCCTTGGATGAAAATGGAGTCGCTTGCCTTCAATTTCTTCTCAGATTTCTTCTTTTCCTTTACTGGTGCGGTTTTTGCCATACTGTTGGTGCAAAGATAAAACTATTGCTCATTCATTCGTGCGCGTACTTTTCCTCACCCATTAACAAGTCTTTGGCATTAAGCCACTTAAGGCTCCTGCAACTATTTACGCAATTGCGAAAATTAGGTGCTTCAAAGTTTTGCCTGCCTCTTGATAATTCTAGATTTGATATGTGATGTATGTTGAACGAGACATTAAAACATCGGGTCTTCTTCAAAAAAACATCAACATTAAAGCCACTTAGTAAAACAAAAAATTATGAGATCTACAAATAACCTGTCTGACCAAGAGCTTATCCAGCTTTTTAAGAATGGTGATACGAACGCCCTTGAGGATCTTATAAACAGACATAAGCAGAGAATTTTTACATCCATCTTTATCTTGATCAAAGACAAGAGTCTTGCTGAAGATATATTTCAGGATGTATTCATCAAAATCATTGATACACTTCGTTGTGGTAGTTATACAGATGAGGGGAAATTTCTTCCTTGGGCACTTAGGATAGCACACAACATGTGTGTTGATCATTTTAGAAAGGTGAAGAGGGGTCCTGCTGTACTTAACAATAGTGATGAGTATGATATTTTTGAAACCCTTGATCTTTCTGAAGAGGGTGCTGAGGAGCAGATTGTGAATGCCGAACGCAATGAAACCTTGCGTAAAATGTTGGATAGCTTGCCACAAGATCAAAGAGAGGTGATTGTACTAAGACATTTTGCAAACCTTAGTTTCAAGGAGATCGCTGAAAAAACAAATTGCAGCATTAATACCGCTTTGGGTAGAATGAGATATGGCCTAATCAACATTAGAAAACTGATGGTGGAGTGTGAAGTAGCGCTATAGTCTATAATCAATTCCTAGAAATACACAAGGGGCTCCATCGGGCCCCTTATTTTTTTGAAACCTCAAATGCTTTCAGTCCACATGAAAGCCAGGATACATATTCGGAAGATGACGGGGTATAGCCTATGGGGGTAGTCAGTAATTGCTCATCCGGCGACATCACCACATACCAGGGCTGAGAACTTACATTGAAGTTTTCAGCTTGGAACTGGCTCCATTTGTTGCCAATGGTTTTGATGTTTGTTTTGGCACCTGATTTTGTGATGTATACCTGTTGTTTTTCTGCAGGTAGAAGCTGCTTATCATCAACATACAGGGACACAAGGATGTATTTTTCCATTAGATCCTGTACTTCTTTTTTTGTCCACACATTCTCTTCCATCTTTCTGCAGTTCACACAAGCCCAGCCGGTGAAGTCAACAAGAATAGGTTTGTTTTGTTTTTTTGCAAGCACTACGGCTTCGTCATAATCTTTTAGCGGCTCATCGCAATTTACAGGTATGGTATAGATACTATAACAGACTGGAGGAGGGAAGCCACTCACCAAGCTGATGTTTGCATACGACGTGTTGCTTATTCCAGGTGAGATGTAAAGGGTAAGTCCAAGCACTGCAAATGCAAATGCTTTTCTTGGCCATCCGATCTTATCTAACTTTGAATCATGTGGGAACATAATCCACCCCATAAGGTAGGCGTATAGACCAAGGAAGATGGCAATCCATATTCCAAAAAACACTTCTCTTTTTATAAGTGACCAATGTGCCACAAGGTCTGCATTGGAAAGGAATTTTAGTGCCAGCGCAAGCTCGATAAATCCGAGAACAACTTTAACCGTATTTAGCCAGCTTCCACTTTTTGGCAATGAGTTTAACCATTGTGGAAATAATGCGAACAACCCAAAAGGCAGTCCTAGTGCCAGTCCAAATCCTGCCAGTCCAATGGTTAGCGGCCATGCCCCTTGGGTTGCTGTACCAACCAGCAGCGTGCCTAGGATTGGCCCTGTGCAAGAGAAAGAGACGATGGCCAGGGTTAGGGCCATAAAGAAGACTCCTGCTATTCCTGAGCCTTGTTTGGCATTTGCTGAGTTTGCTAAATTTCCAGGAAGACTAATTTCATAATATCCAAAGAATGAGATGGCAAAGAAAATGAAGATGGCAAAAAAGGCCACATTGAGGTAAACATTGGTGGCGATGTCGTTGTAGATCGTTGGACTTACATTCCCGATAAGATGAAATGGGATGCTAAATGACACATAGATTAGAAAGATGAACAAGCCATACAGGATGGCTAGGCGTCTTCCTGTTTTTTTATTTTCACTGTGTTTGGTGAAATAAGAAACGGTGAGTGGAATCATTGGAAAAACGCAAGGGGTGAGTAGGGCAAAGATGCCACCCAATAGACCAAGCAGGAATATATTGAGTAGACTGCTTTTGTCCTCCTTTGATTTATTGCCACAGTCCATTACCGGCTTACTGGTATCTAATCCGGGGATTAGCATACGACTTTCTATTTTTTTACCCCCTTCCAAGGTCAGCTCAAATGCAGTGGATTCACCGGGGTAGAAGGAATCTTTTTTTCCAAAGGTATAGCTGAGGTTAAGCTGCAGGTTTGCTGGAACATTAGATTGAAATGAAATGGTTGTAGTGAACTCGGCATTGTTGGTGAAAACCTCAAAGGATTTCCCATCAAATAAACTGCTCTTAACTATTTCGCCCTTTTTGGATGACCTGAGTGGTTCCGTAATAACAATGGATGAATCTGGTAATGTTATAGAAGCTGCTACCAGTCCATCGAAATCAGCAGATGGTGCATAGATCTCCCAGTTATCTCTGTTTTCGGTGGTAAACACCAACTGGTAAGTTTTTTCATCTATTTTTTTTGCTTCAGCCTTCCATTGAATGGATGGAAGTTGTTCCTGGGCATGAGATGCGCCGATGCATGTGATCATGCAGATGACCCATATAAAAATTGATCTTATCATGATGGAATGACTATTGTCCTATGGCAATCTTGAATGTAACTTCTGATGGAGGTAAACAAAGATCATCATTGCATACCATGAATTCAATATTTCCATTGAGCATTGTTTTTGCCTTTGTTTTGGCGCCAACTATTTGTACAAAAGTTACGGTCTTATTATAAAAATTCACTTTGCCGCCCCAAACTGATTCAACCTTACTGATCTTCTTTCCCCGTTCAATTGTTTTACCTTCTAAAGTGAGCAATGGGTTTGGTAAAAAAGAAATCTTTGTAGGAATTGGGCCTTCAACGCCGCCATCTTGAGCATAGAGGTGATAGTCACCAGCAATAGTTGCTGTGATGCTCACCTCATATTTTTTTTCTGTAATTTTTTTTGATGAAAAGATCCAAGTTACTTGCTTTGCGGATCCGCTTTGTGAAAACGCAGTTCCAGTTCCAAGTAAGATCATTAGTGAGAGTAAAACTGAAGATGTTTTCATAAAGATATTTCTAAGAATGAACAGCTTCTTTAACAGCGCTTAGGAAGAGGGTGTTGAATACTGTTTTCCCATCCGTATTGCCAAGCTTAGAAGAGCAAGCCCTTTCTGGGTGAGGCATCATGCCAAATACATTTCTTTTTTCGTTGCAGATGCCTGCTATATTATGCATGGTACCATTTGGATTTGCTTCTGGAGTGATATTTCCATTTTCATCGCAGTAACGATAAATAATCTGACGATTAACAATTAGGCCATTGATGGTTTTTTCATCCGCATAATACCTTCCTTCACCATGAGCTATTGGAATTTTAAGTGCTTTATTTTCGTCCCCTTTAACAAAAACATTTTTACATACGAATTGCTGATTTGTATTTTTTAGAAGAGCGCCTGGCAAGAGGCCAGACTCGCATAATATCTGGAATCCATTGCAGACGCCAAATACCTTGCCGCCACGGTGGGCAAACTCGATTGTTTGTTGCATCATCGGACTAAACCTGGCAATCGCTCCGCATCTGAGGTAGTCGCCATAAGAGAAACCCCCAGGGAGAACGATACAATCTTCAGTGCTAAAAGCAGAGAGATCATTGTCTTTATGCCAGAGCTCAACTACTTCTTGACCAAGCTCATTCCTCAAGGCTCCAATCATATCTTGGTCGCAATTTGACCCAGGGAAGACAATAACACCAAATTTCATGTTATACTATTTGTGCAAAAATATGACCTTTCTTCCAATGTGGCTTGTAGCGATTGAATTTTAACGCAATAATGAAACAATCACCATGCCCCAAAGGATCAAATTGGGCATAAATTGTTTTTTGAAGGAGGTAAACAGTGGGGAGAGCATGATTGAGGCTGGTATGAGCAATAAATGAAGAAGTTGAGGTAGTTTGTTCAACTCAGCAATGCAAATCAGGAGCATAGCCAGGTAAAGAATCAACACAAGGGAAAATGACTTCCGATGTTGGATCATCATTTTATTAAAGAAATTTTTACCCACAAATAGGCTTAACCATGGGGTAAAAACAAACACGGAAATGCGAATCCATTCCATTTGGCTCAACTTGGGCCAAGTGATTTGAAGGGCAAATTCCGGAATAATTTTTTCGATTTTCAGCTGATCAGTAAGGTATAATCCTGTTGCCAAAAAGTAAAAAGGAAAAAGAAAGCCCAGGCTGGTAAGCAACCATTCTTTCAGTGATGCTGGCCTCATGATGAGCACCGAGGCCGTGAGCCAAACGAACAGGATTAGGAATGGACTTCCAAGCGCTGTAGCCAATCCGGTGAAAAATCCTGCGATGAGCAGGGTGTTGTTTGGCTTTGGATTTTTGTAGGAGACAATAAGTTTTTCAAGCACAACAATTAATATCGCAGTAAACAACAACATCATTGTAGAGATGCTTACCGGAACCAGGATATTGAGTAATAAAAAAGAGATGGCCGGGATCATTCCTGCTCGATCCATGATTTTTTGGTTGGTGGCCAGTCTGTTAATCAACAAGGCGTTGGTGAGCAGTAATGCGATTGACCAGATCTTTCCCATCACTTGGTTGCCCATGCCTAAAAAAGACATTACTGCAGTGAAAAGTTGTTGCATTGCTGTTGATCCCAGCAGCAATGAAAATGGCTGTGCAGCTTCATGATGCGTGAACTGCGGCAATGCAGCAAGGCATACAAGAATGAGCAATGCAAAAGGTGTGTTGTTTTTTAGGAGGGATATCACGGTATATTATCAGAATTCCATATTGGCAAAGCAAATATAGTTTTTGTATGCACAGGGAAGGATAATTTGTCTGAGGCCAATCTGTTTTCCAAATTTTGGCATAAAATCAATATCGCTATTCAGATTTTTTAGTGTTGGCTGACGCTTTGTTTTGCCCTCTGCATCTATGGTTGAACTATTAAGAATCAATTGTCTTTTTTCGCGTTGGTTGAACAAAAATCGAATTTCATTGCCTGTGTTGAATAACTGGTAGGATATGAATGCATCTGTATTGTCGTCAAACTGATTTTTTCTAATCGTATTGCTCCAGGCCAGTTTACCAGCAGGATTGAAATAGAAAACCATGATATTTTCTGCAACATATCTGGTCATGTTGTTTGGTTGCCCAAACCTGTTGTACGGGAAATACCCCCAACCATACATCCTATTGATTGGGTTATAATAGTAGGGGTTGTATGGGTACATCATGTTGTTGCCATAGAGATAGTCGTATCTGTTCCATGGAGAGGTTCTTGAAGATGAATAGAAGAGCTCGGATACCACAGCATAGCTGCCATCTTGAAGAGGAATTACATGGCGAATAAAGTGGTCGTTGAATGCGGTTTTTAAATTTCCTGACTCACCTTTTGCTTCTAGTCTGATGGCCTCGTCAAAAACGAAAGAATTTTCTTTTGAGGCAGATGGGTCAATCTTGCTCCAGGCAATTGAGAATAGCCCGTCAATATTTCCTCTTTTTTGGCTGTAGAAAAAGGCTGAAATTAAGACCTTCTTATTGAAGTTGTCGATTTTCAGCTTTACCTCATCCAAAGTTTTTCCACTCAATTCAATGGGCATAATCTTTATCGTATCATTACTCGCTTGCTTGTACACCAAGTCAAGCTTGTTGATATTTTCCCTATTCCCAGACCTTCCGCATCTGCCAAAGAAAAAATCTCCATCGTTGTCAACAAGGAAGTCTGTGAACATTCCTTCTCGGGTCGTGGCAGAAAGGGAGAATGTATTTTTTCTAAGCAGCGCCAACTGGTTATCATAAAGCATGGAAGTAATCAAGTAGTTTTTGTCGCCTTGCCTTTTGATCTTGAAGACTATGATTTTTTTCTTATCATCACTATTGATTACTGTGTATACCTTATTATCGCCTGGGCCACTAATTTCGGAGGTATCAAGATCTACCGGGTCCGACATCAACTTCCCAGCACCATTTAGCTTAACCATGGAGCAGTGTACTAGCCCTCTTTTTTGGTATTGATAAATCATGTAAGAAAAGTCGCTGTATGCAATGAAGTCAACATTAAGGATTCTGTCTGGCAGGAATTCAAGACTTACCCTATTCTTCAGCTGCATTTCATTATCATAAATGCATATGTCATGTTTGTTTCTGACGTTTTTATAGATGTTGATATTCCCACCAACCTTGCCAATGATTTCAAAGTTCATGTCTTTCACATCTTCCCTTTCCACTTCGGAGTAGGCTACCTTTTGGGCGGTGGAGTTCATTTGAAGAAATCCAAGTAAGAGTATAATGATGAGCTTTTTCATTGGGTTGACTTTCCATATAAAATTAGGTTAACCTAAGTAAACTCAACTTTATCTGAGGCTATTTATGAGCAGATTGGCTATATTTTATGGTTTTTTTAATTTTTTACCTTTTTGTGTTCAAACCGATATTACGTATACCTTTGAGGGCAATATCATAATTCAAATTTTTTTGCACGGTGAGTAAACAAATGAATAAGGTAACCGGAGCAGGGTTACTAATCGCACTGGGAATCATTTACGGCGACATCGGAACATCCCCACTCTACGTTTTTAGCGCCATTATCAACGGTCGAGTAATCAGCGAAGACCTCATCCTGGGAGGCATTTCCTGCATTATTTGGACGCTTACCCTTCAAACTACCGTTAAGTATGTCTTATTGACATTAAAGGCAGACAATCGAGGGGAGGGAGGAATTTTTTCACTGTATACTCTTGTTCGACGAAGAAAAAAATGGTTGGTTGTGCCAGCTATGATTGGCGGTGCAGCCCTACTTTCCGAAGGAATTATTACACCGCCAATTTCTGTTACCTCTGCTGTAGAGGGCTTAGCACAGCTTCCTCGTTTTGCTAGCATCACAGAAATGCAAATTGTCTATATCGTACTAGGCATTATAGCGGTCCTATTTTTTATGCAACAGTTTGGTACTGCATCTATTGGCAAGATGTTTGGCCCCATCATGTTCACCTGGTTCGGGATGCTTGCCGCGATGGGCGTTTATAATATATCGGCTGATCTAAGCGTACTTAAGGCGGTAAATCCCTATTATGCCATCAAATTGCTCACGCAGTATCCAGGAGGATTTTGGTTATTGGGGGCTGTTTTTCTCTGTACCACGGGTGCTGAGGCGCTCTACTCTGACTTGGGTCACTGTGGTAGAAAAAATATTCGCATCACCTGGATCTGGGTGAAAACCAGCCTTATACTAAGTTACCTCGGCCAGGGTGCCTATTTGCTTGGCCTCAATGGAAGGATTTTTGCGAATTCTAGCTTAATGAAAGACCCTGAATTTATTGCTAACAATCCTACAGTAGAGTTGCTTAGAAATCCATTTTATGTTGCCATGCCGGATTCATTTTTGATTTTCGGAATTATCATTGCAACTGCTGCCGCCATTGTAGCCAGCCAGGCAATGATCAGTGGGTCATTCACCCTTATTAGTGTGGCTATGCGACTGAATCTTTGGCCTAAATTCAAGATCAACTATCCTACAGAGGAGCGCGGACAATTGTTTGTGCCTGCAATTAATGCTTTGCTTTTTGTAGGTTGCTGCGGGATTGTGCTCTACTTTAAAAATTCTGGAAGCATGGAGGCAGCCTATGGATTGGCAATCACACTCTGCATGCTTGCCACTTCTATTTTATTCGCCAACTATTTAGTCATCCATAGGGTTAATCCAATTTGGATCTATCTTTATTTGGCGGTTTATTTCACCATTGAATTTGCCTTTCTAATTGCAAACCTTGATAAGTTTCCGCATGGAGGCTTTGCTACTTTTGTAGTGGGTGGTGTTTTTGTATTGATCATGCATGTGTGGTACAAATCACGAAAAATTAAAAACAGGTACGTGGAATTTGCACGCCTTGAGAACTATTTACCAGTTCTTCAGGAGCTCAGCAATGACCAGACAATCAATAAGTATGCAACGCACTTGGTTTATTTAAGCAGTGCAAACAACCCCAAAGAAATTGAGTACAAGATTATTCATTCCATTTTAAATAAGAAGCCAAAGCGTGCTGACATCTATTGGTTCGTGCACGTTGATACGTTGGATAATCCGTACACCTGTGAGTATGAAGTACAAACAATCATTCCAAATGAAGTGATTAGGGTTGAGTTTCGCTTAGGTTTTAGGGTTCAGCCAAAGATCAATCTCATGTTCAGGAAAGTTGTTGAGGATATGGTATCAAATAAGGAGGTTAACATCACCTCACGCTATGAAAGCTTACAGCGTAATAATATTGCAGGTGACTTTGAGTTTGTGGTGATGGAGAAGTTTCTTAGTCAAGACAATGAGCTTCCTTTCTGGGAAAGGGTAGTGATGAAATTATATTTTTGGTTGAAGATGGTCTCACTTTCGGAGGAGAGAGGCTTTGGGCTGGATGCCAGTAATGTTACGGTTGAAAAATTTCCACTTGTCGTTGCCCCAGTTAAAACATTAAGGCTTACTCGGATTCAGCCAGAGGAAGAAGAGTAGCACACACAGCAGTAACAAAAAAGCCCGACGAATACGCCGGGTTTTTTTTGTTGGGAAAGCTTCTGTTTATTTAGACACCTTAAATATCGCCTCGTCTATTTTGCCATTTACCTCAACTTTCGAAATGTTGAGAGGAGCTGGAATCTGGCTGTTTTCCATGGTGAAAGGGACAACAATTCCTTCTGGTAATTTTTGATAGTTACTTAGGTTCGTAATTACTTCAACAACTTGTCCACCTGCTGAAATCGTTGATGAATTCCTTACAATATAATATGATGTTGGGTCCACACAGAATATCGTTGAGGTTCCTTCTTTTCTGTTGATTTTCAAACGGAAGCAAGAAATTCCGTCAACATCTTCATTTTCTATTTTTTCAATGGAATGTCCTTTTTCTTTGTAGTCAATCAATTCGCCCTGAGCATCCAATTGATATTTGCCATATTTAAGTTGCTCTTCATTGATTGCTTCAGGTTCAGCTTGTCCCTGCATTGGATTGAAGCTCCAACCCCCCTCATTTGTAATAATTGAATATGCACTCATGCCCATTGCAGTGTATTCCTGTTTTGTTGCCTTGTTGTGAACTGTTGTTGTAATTACCGGAATCTCCATTCCCTGGATGCTTATTGATGCCTCCTGACGAATTGAATTTACTTTCTTCCAGTTTTCTTTACCGCCAATGGCCTCGAGATGCTTGTTGATGATTTCGTCTGCAGATTGCCCGAAGGATAACGCTGATATGAGCATGCCAAGCAATGAAATGGATAGCCTTTTTGAAACTTTCATATGTTGATTTTTATAAATGCAATATACTTTGGAAATTATTTTCCAATGCTATTTGCATGTTAATTCTTATTTGGAAGCGCCGCTATCCAATTTTTTTGGGTCTGCAAAGCCTGCTATGAAGGATTTCATACAAAACAAACCTTAAATTGCTAATGAATCTTTAATTATTGGATATGGCAAAGCGTGTTTGTGTTATCGGTGCCGGGCCTTCTGGCATCACTGCGGCAAAAAACCTTCTTGATCAGGACATGGAGGTGGTGGTCTATGACCTTGGCACTGAAGTAGGGGGCAATTGGGTTTTTACTGAGAAAGTTGGGCACAGTTCAGTTTTTGAAACCACCCACATCATTTCTTCGAGAACGCTCAGTGAGTATGCTGATTTTCCGATGCCTTTGGATTATCCCGACTATCCGTCACATAAAAATTTGGCTGCGTATTTTCAATCCTATGCCAAGCAGTTTAATTTATATCCATACATCAAGTTCAATACCCTGGTTAAACATTGCGAGCGCCTTGACAATGGAGAATGGGAAGTAACCACCATCAGCAATAATATTGAGCAAAAAGAAACTTTTGATGCGCTTGCTGTTTGCAATGGACACCATTGGCTTCCGCGGATGCCCGATTATCCTGGTCAATTTGCTGGCGAGTTTATTCACTCTCATGAAGTCAAGAAGTTTTCCCATTTTTCCGGCAAGCGTGTGTTGGTTATTGGAGGTGGTAATTCTGCCTGTGATGTGGCTGTAGAAAGCAGTAGGGTAGCTGATTCTGTCGATATCAGCTGGAGAAGGGGGTATTGGATTGCTCCGAAATTTATCATGGGTAAACCTTCGGATGTATTTAGTACTAAAATAAATTGGTTGCCCAAGAAAATATGGCAAATGGCCTCAGCATTGAGTTTATATTTCCGGAACGGGAAAAATTCGGATTATGGTTTGCCTGAACCCGACGGTCCACTTGGCTCGCATCACCCGACCATCAATGAAGACCTCTTCTTTACGATCAGACATGGGAAGATCAAGCCTCGTCAAGACATAGAAAGACTTGATGGCAATGAGGTTTATTTCAAAGACGGCAGCAAGGGATGCTATGATGTGATTGTTGCTTGTACGGGGTATATTATCAGTCATCCATTCTTTGAAAAGCAGTTTATCGATTATTCTGAGGGCGATGTGCCGCTGTGGCTGAGGATGATGCATCCAGAAATCAAGAACCTTTATTTTATTGGACTTTTCCAGCCATTGGGTTGCATCTGGCCAGGTTCTGAATTGCAGAGTAAAATAATGGCAAGAGAGCTTGCTGGTGAGTGGAAGCGCCCAGATCATATCAACTCGCTCATCAATCAAGAGTTGCGCCATCCTGATTTTAAACAGATCAATACTCCACGTCATACCATTACAGTTGATTTCCATCGTTTCAGAAAGAGATTGCTAAAACAATTACCGTCAAATTACATTCGTCATGCAGTTGGAGCGTCTAAGTAGGAAACATCCTGCCGGAAAGAGTCAAGGAACTGTCTTGTTTATCCATGGCGCATGTATGGGTGCATGGGTTTGGGAAAATAATTTCTTTGAATATTTTTTTTCAAGGGGCTTTGATGTGTGCGCTATTAGTCTGCGAAACCATTGCGGGAGTGAACATGATGGGAAGTTGAGATGGACCAGTGTTATGGATTATGAGGAAGATTTGAGGCAGGCAATCGATCAGATTGAAGGCAGGATTTTTTTAGTTGGTCACTCTATGGGAGGGTTTACCATTCAGCATCATTTTAAAAGGATGTCGCCAAAGGTAGCCGGGGCAGTATTGTTGTGTTCTGCGCCAAACCATGGATTGTGGCGATTCTTATCCAAAGTGATAATGCACTACCCTTTGCATTTTATTCATTCGTTATTTGCTATGAGTTGGCTCCCTATTACGAGGGATAGACAGCGTCTGAAAACCGTCATGTTCAGTGCGAATTTTCCAGATCAGCAGATGGATGGTATTGTTGCTCGATTACAGGATGAGTCTTTTCTTGCCTTTCTTCAAATGGCCTGCTTAAAACTTCCTGAAAAGATAGATCCTGCCATTCCTTTAATGATTATTGGCGGGGAGAAGGATTATTTGATATCTGAAAAGGACACTAGGCAAATGGCTGAATCATATCATGTGACACCTTTGATTGTTCATCAAGGCACTCACTGTTTGATGCTTGAGCAAGGATGGGAAATTGTGGCAGAGCAGATCAATGAATTTTTCTGCCTTCAAAAAAGTTAGCCTTAAACCGAGTTGCTTCTATTGTAAATACAGGTTTCTTATTGCAAATATTCAGTGCAACAATGTCTTTGCACATTTCATCGTCTTTGTCGTGAATAGTAATACTCAGATTCGAAAATGGCATCCATTTCATGTTGGCATCAACATCAACAAACGTTTTGAGCATTTCATCGTTTAGCATTGAATAGGTCATGAGGTCCATTGATGGAATAGGGACACCCCATCCATTGCTTCCGTTGATTTCAATTAATGTTGTTTGCCCAGGGGCAGACATAACCTGTGTGTGTAATTTCTTTTTACCAAACTCATGGGCAATGGGCAATACAATTTTTGGATATCCCCAGATTTCTCTGCCGGCATCGACTGAGCGTTGTGTTGTAACTGGAATGTGAATGATGAACTGACCGATTTCTCTTTTGTCAAGTGGACTATATAAATCCAGCCAATTGGATAACTTATGTTTTGCGTTTTCGGGAACAACAGGGATTGCAATGATGAGTTCGTTGTATGCTCCTAAGTCAGAGTCTTTATATTGAATGAGTCCAACTGCCGTAAGGGGCGACCCCATAAAATTAAGAGCAGGCTTTAGTCCGGTCCCCTTAAGTTTTTCAGTTACTGCATCTTGATTTGATGTGTAGAGTGCCGCGATATAATGAACATCCCGAAATTGTATTGGAAATTTATAGACTGCGGTTTGTTGCATGATCTAGATTATCTCATTCTGTCTGCACTACTCAGCAGTTTTTCATCATGGAGAATTCCTCGATATGCAAAAACTTGAAAGAGGATGATGAAGAAAGGCAAAATTGCGCTCAGCTGCCAATTCCCCTGAGCAACGCCAAAGTCTTTCTTGAATTGTTCCACCAATAAATATTCAGTGACAATAATGCCTACTGCAATGAGGGTATTGATGATTATTAACTTTTTTTGTGTACCCCTCGATTTGAATAGAAAGATGTTGATGAAAGGTATAAGGGTTGCAAGCGCAATGATGAACATCAGTACCAGGCTTTCTTGTATGGAAAATGCCTTTGGAAGATTGTCTATGCCCAACCCTCCAAAAACTGGAACAATCCAAATAAGCATAGCGCATATGGCGCTGAGCAAAAGCCAGAGTGACTGAATTCTTTGAATCATGTTATTCGTTATTGTTTGAATCAAACTATGCCTGCCGAATATACCGAACTTATCTCTATCCGAGTTCTGGGTAGAGTGGGAACTGCTTCATAAATGCTTTCACATCTTCTTTTACTGAAGCAACAATTTTTTCGTCATCAGCATTCATGAGCACCTTATCAATCATGTCAACAACTGTTCCCATGTGGCCCACTGTTAATCCGCGGGTTGTAATTGCGGGCACACCTATGCGGATGCCTGAAGTTACAAATGGACTTTTATCGTCGTATGGCACAGAATTTTTGTTGAGTGTGATGTGGGCTCTATCAAGGGTCTCTTGTGCTTTTTTTCCAGTGATGTCTTTGTTTCTAAGGTCGATCAACATCAAGTGATTTTCGGTGCCACCACTAATCAGGTGATATCCTTTTTGTACAAATGCTGCTGCCATTGTTTGTGCATTGTGTTGCACATCCTGTTGGTAAACTTTAAATGATGGGTCAAGAATTTCTCCGAAGGCTATCGCTTTTGCTGCGATGACGTGCTCTAATGGCCCACCTTGCATTCCAGGAAATACAGCCAGGTCAAGCAAGGCACTCATGGAGCGTATATTTCCTTTTGGATCTTTTAGTCCAAATGGATTTTCGAAATCATTCCTCATCATAATAACGCCACCACGAGGGCCACGTAATGTTTTGTGTGTAGTTGAGGTAACGATATGACAATGATCAAATGGATCGTTCAAAACACCTGCAGCAATTAACCCTGCTGGATGCGCAATATCTGCCAATAACAATGCGCCAACCTCATCTGCTACTGCTCTGATGCGAGCGTAATCCCAGTCACGGCTGTATGCCGAAGCGCCACAGATAATCATTTTTGGTTTTTCTTTTCTGGCTGTTTCTTCGAGTTGCTTGTAATTTATCAAGCCTGTTTCTCTGTCAACGCCGTAGAAGAATGCCTGATATGTTTTTCCGCTGAAGTTAGCCGGACTGCCATGTGTAAGGTGTCCGCCCATGCTCAGGTCAAGTCCGAGTATTTTGTCGCCAGGCTTTAGACAGGCTAGAAAAACAGCTGTATTTGCTTGTGCTCCACTATGTGGTTGGACGTTGGCCCAAGATGCATTGAATACTTTTTTCAATCGTTCAATTGCGAGGGTTTCAATCTCGTCAATAACTTCACAACCCCCATAATATCGTTTACCAGGATATCCCTCTGCGTATTTGTTGGTGGCAACAGAACCCATCGCCTGCATTACTTGAATGGAGGTGAAGTTTTCAGAAGCAATCAATTCAATTCCTTCCCTTTGTCTTTTAAGTTCTTTATTCAGGAGGTCGAAAACCAGATTATCTTTTGCCATGGTAAGAAGTTTGCGCAAAATTAACCCTAATAACAGAAAGAAAAAATCTTCTCAATCACCAGTTTTACACACCCATGCGAATTTCTTCACTGCAGGAGGCGTACTCTGTTGGATCATTGCTGCTGATGAGAACCAGGCGATCTTGGCAGAGGGTGTCAATTAGGCGTTTGTAGAGTTCGATTCCAGCTTGGTCAAGGTTGGTGCAGGGTTCATCAAGCAGTAATATTTCAGTGTCAGAGAAAAAGGCCTGAGCCAGCTTGATGCGCTGCTTCATGCCACTGCTGAAATACCTGATTTGCTTATTGGCAGCTTTAGTCAGCCCAATTTCTTCAAGAACCATAGAAGGTGTCAGCCCAGGATTAAAAGGCTTAAAGCATGAATGGTAGGTAAGAAATTCCAGTGCCGTCATCTCTTCAATAACCTCGAGGTAGGGCGCGCAGATTGAGATATGTTTAAATCGGTCTTCCGGCTCGATGGGAAGGTTGCCCATATCATAGGAGATTGTTCCTTCATTGAGGTACATGGAGCCTGCAATGCATTGCAACAATGTAGACTTACCAGAACCGTTATGGCCGGTGATTGCCCAGTGTTTCCCTGAGTTGAGTTCAAGCTCGAGGCTTCTGAAGATCCATTCGCGATTATAGCGTTTTCCGGCTCTATTCACCGAGATCTTCATCCATGGAGTTTTTGGTAAAGCGTTTGATAATGCCCCTTCCACTTTCGCGAACAAACATTACAATTTCATCTCTTTCGTCTGTCACTGGAAATTCTTCTTCAATGAGTTGAATGGCCTGGGTAGTGTTCAGCCCTTTGTTGTAAATGGTGCGGTATATATTTAGGATCTCGTTGATTTTTTCAACGCTGAATCCTTTGCGTTTTAATCCTACTGAATTGACGCCAGCATAGGAGAGTGGCGTCCTTCCTGCCTTGATGTAAGGAGGCACATCTTTTTGAACCAAGGATCCCCCTGCGATAAATGAGTGCTGCCCTATCTTAACAAATTGGTGAACAGCACACATTCCGGCTAGAATGGCGTAATCACCCATGATAACATGGCCAGCGATTTGGGTATTGTTGCTCATGATACAATTGTCACCGATAATGCAATCGTGTGCAATATGGCTATAGGCCATGATCAGGCAGTTTTTGCCAACAATGGTTTTCCACCTGTCTTTTGTTCCACGGTGTACCGTAACAAATTCTCTGATGGTTGTGTTATCTCCAATCTCCACGTTGGTGCTCTCGCCTTCAAACTTGAGATCTTGGGGGGCGGCTGAAATAACAGCCCCGGGAAATATTCTACAATTTTTACCAATTCGTGCACCATCCATGATGGTTACGTTACTTCCAATCCAAGTGCCTTCTCCGACCTCCACATTTTGATGGATTACAGAGAATGGATCAATTTTTACATTGGTTGCAATCTTTGCGTTGTGGTGGATATATGTATGCGGATGAATCATGAGTAACTTTTAAATTATGGTATTTCTCTCTTCACTAATTGTGCCATTAGAATCGCTTCTGTTACAATTTTGTTTCCAACATACACTGTTCCAATCATCTCACAAATCCCTCGACGAATTGGCCCTGCCAGTTCAAGCTTCATGATCAGTGTGTCACCTGGCACTACTTTATGTTTGAATTTGCAGTTGTCAATTTTTACAAAGTAAGTATCATATTCTCCTGGAGGGAGGGAGTTAATTGCTAAGATACCCCCAGTTTGTGCTAAGGCCTCAATCTGTAAAACACCTGGCATCACTGGATTTCCTGGAAAATGTCCTGCGAAAAAGGGTTCGTTAAAAGAAACATTTTTGAGCCCAACGATATGCGTATCCGACAGTTCGATAATTTTATCTACCAACAAGAATGGATGCCTATGGGGTAGTTTCTTTTCGATCTGCTCAATATTATAAACAGGTGGTTGGGCAGGGTCATAGATTGGAATATCCTTGACGTGTTTATTTTTTCGGATGTATTGTTTGATGAGTTTAGCAAACTCAACATTTGATTGATGGCCGGGCCTGTTAGCAATGATATGTGCTTTGATGGGATAGCCTATAAGGGCAAGATCGCCAACCACATCAAGTAGTTTATGTCGAGCTGGCTCATTGGGGAATCTAAGCTCAAGGTTGTTCAGGTACCCTTCACTTTTTACCTCTATTTTATCCTTTTTGAAAATTTTTGCCAAGCGGGCCATTTCTTCATCACCAACCGGCTTGTCTACAACTACAATTGCATTATTGATATCACCACCCTTAATCAGGTTATTGGCCAATAGGGCTTCAAGTTCATGAAGAAAGCAAAATGTTCTGCACGGTGCAACTTCAAGCTTGAAGTCCGCAATGCTTTTAAGTCCCGCATGCTGGGTTCCCAATACAGGACTATTAAAATCAATTAGGGTAGTAATTTTATACTCTATTGCTGGCATGGCCACCATCTCTACTCTTTTGTCTTCGTGGTAATAAGAGATATTCGTATCAATGGTGTACCAGTGTTTTGCTGCTGCTTGTTCTTCAATTCCAGCTTCCTCGATGATTTCAATAAAAGGCTGTGAGCTTCCATCGATGATTGGAATTTCTGGTCCGTTGATATCAATTTGACAATTGTCAACGCCCATACCTACGAGTGCAGCAAGGACATGTTCAACTGTGCTTACTTTTGCGCCATTGTCTTCAAGGGTAGTTCCTCTTGAAGTATCAGTAACCAAGTCGCAATCCGCCTTAATAACCGGTTGCCCGGATAAGTCAATTCTTTTAAATTGTATTCCAAAGCCCGGATTGGCAGGATTCAAGGTCATGTCAACCAAAATGCCAGTGTGAAGTCCGGTTCCGGAAATACTAATAGAATTCTTGAGCGTATGTTGCTTGTCAGGGTTGAATTTTGCGTTCATGCAAGAAATTGTGTGCAAAGATATGCCATTTTCTATAGGTTGGCATTTTAGCGGAACTTTGTTGGTAAACCTATGATAATCACTAAGATATAGACGCTTTTCCCTTAGTTAATGCATCCAATAAGCGTTCCAGTTCTAGGATCCTCTTTTCCAATTCGGGAAGATTTCTGAGCACAGCCTGAGATCTCATTGCGGCATTGTAATTGTAAGCAGGAGTTCCTGTTAGGACGGTATTGGGGGCTGTGATTGATTTGCTTACACCACTTTGCCCATTAATTCTTGTTCCGTCAGCGATTGTAACATGGCCTACTACACCAGCCTGTCCGCCGATTACGACGCGACTGCCAATTTTAGTGCTGCCACTAATCCCGCTTTGTGCGGCAATCACACTATTTTCTCCAACCTCAACATTGTGGGCAATTTGAAGTAGGTTATCAAGTTTAGTGCCTTTTTTAATCAGTGTTGATCCCATCGTGGCTCGATCGATGCAGGCGTTTGCGCCAATCTCCACCAAGTCTTCTATGACAACATTGCCAAGTTGTGGCACTTTGCTGTATGTTCCGTCCTGCTGCGGTGCAAAACCAAACCCATCACTTCCTATCACGGTCCCTGCATGAACTGTTACGTCATTTCCAAGGATGCAGTCGTGATATATCTTCACCCCTGCATGGATTGTTGTTCGTTGACCAACCTTTACATTGTCTCCAATGAAAGTGTGGGGATGTATTTTTACCAGATCTGAAATCGTTGCATTCTCCCCTATATAAGCAAAAGCACCAATGTAAACGTCTTTGCCAATACTGGCCGTTGGGTGTATAAAAACAGGTTCCTGTATGCCTACCAGTTTGGTGGCCTGCATTTTTTGATAGTAATCCATCAGTAGGGCAAACGCTGAATAGGCATCTTTTACCCGTATCAATGTGCCTTTTACGGGGTTCTTTAATTCAAGGCTTTCGTTGATAATTACTATCCCAGCTTCAGTAGTGTAGAGAAATTCCTCGTATTTCGGATTTGACAGGAAGGCTAGATCTGAGGATGTTGCTTCTTCAATTTTTGCGAAACCACCAACGCTCACTGAAGGGCTACCTTCTATATGGCCGTTGATGAGTGCGGATATTTGCTGGGCTGAAAACTGCATATTTCTTTTGCTTTCAACAGCCCCTCCATGGAAGGTCTGATGTGTGTTTGTATAGTGTTGGGCTATCTAAGCTACTTCTGGTAAAAACAAATGTAAAATTTTTTTACAGGATGGGATAGGTTTTGATGAATAAGGGGGGAGTCTACCTGAGAAATATCGCGCACTTTTCCATCTTTAAACAAAATATTGATGAGCTCGTTGTTTGGGTCGTAAAGGCTATTTTCCGCCTCACCGGTAAAAACGAGAAAAGATGCATCTTCTTCAGATAGGCCTAGTGTTGAGCAGACTGCACTTTTCTTTTCATGCAATTCCCTGTCCTCTATCGGGTCACTTTGAAGCCGCAATTTCAGCAATTTTCGATTCAACACAGCCGAACAAAGCAGAGAAAGAACCTTGTCGCTGTGGGTTCTCCAGTTTTTGATTTCGGAAATGACATCACTATCGTCTATTGAACAAAACATCTCAAGGTCATTGCGATTAAGGTGCTGGATGTCGCGAAACAGCAGTTTATCAAGTCGCTCAGTTTTTGTGATTTCTAACCTGCCTTGTTGAAAAAGCCATCTCGCCCTTTCAAGAATTTTTACAAGCATCATTTCCGCACTCAGCACAGTTTTATGTTGGTATACCTGCCAATACATCAATCTTCTAGACACAAGAAATTCTTCTATAGAATAGATGCCTTTTTCCTCAACCATCAACTGCCCATCATGTACTGTTAGCATTTTCAGTATTCTGTCGCACCCAATCATACCTTCCACCACGCCTGAAAAGAAACTGTCTCTGGTGAGGTAGTCCATTCTATCAACATCCAACTGGCCACTGACTAGCTGGTGAAGAAATTTTTTTGGGTAGTTGTTTTGAAAGATCTTGATTGCCATTGATAATTTGCCCGACATCTCCCTGTTCAATTCCTCCATGATCAACAATGACAATGTCTCGTGCTCTAATTCTTTGACCAGCAAAGACTCTAGTGCATGAGAGAAGGGGCCATGGCCAATATCGTGAAGCAGGATGGCAATTTTTGCAGCTTGTTCTTCCTCTTCTGTAAATTCAATCCCTTTTTGTTTTAGTTCATATAGGGCGTTGTGCATGAGGTGATAGGCTCCCAGTGCATGATGCAACCTAGAGTGAACTGCACCTGGATATACCAGATAAGACATGGCCATTTGACTGATTCTTCTTAACCTTTGAAACCACGGGTGTGAGATGATTTCATAGATAAGCGGATCATTGATGGTAATGAATCCATGAACTGGATCATTGATAATCTTTCTGAATGCCATCTTTCCTTGAATTGTTAAATTTGAATCGGAATGCTGCAAAGGTATGCAGCCGAAGATGGATTCACTAACTTTATTATTCACCCGTGCGGTGTTTTTTTCACTAAATCAACCTCAGATGGGTCAAGTAAATATTATGTGGGTAGATGATGAGATTGACATCTTGGAGGGCCATAAGATATTCCTTGAGATGAAGGGATATAAAGTGCTCACCTTTGCCAATGGCTACGATGCAGTAGAGCACCTTACCCATGAATCAACTGACCTTGTATTGCTGGATGAGTCTATGCCCGGGATGAGCGGACTTGAAACCCTGTCTCGCATAAAAGAAATTCACCCGCACCTGCCTATTGTACTCATAACTAAAAACGAGACAGAGAGTTTGATGGAAGAGGCGATTGGGTCTCAGATTGCAGACTATCTCATCAAGCCAGTGAATCCTAGTCAGGTTTTACTATCGTTAAAAAAAATATTGGATAACAAAAGGCTGATTGGTGAAAAAACAACGTCAGATTATCATCAACAGTTCAGGTCAATGTTTGATAGTCTTGGTGGCGAACCCGACCACCGTACCTGGTCCAAAATTTATCGCCAATTGATTTTTTGGGAAATGGAGATGGAGAAAAGCGAAAGCAATGAGTTGGTTGAAGTGCACATGGCGCAGAAACGGGAGGCCAATGCTGCTTTCTTCAAGTATATATCACGCCACTATGCTTCATGGATGTGCGGCGTAGACATCGATCCTCCCTTACTCAGTCATACGCTGTTCAAAAATAAAGTATTGCCTTATGTGAGTAAGAAAGAGCCGCTTGTTTGGGTGGTGGTAGACAATCTCCGATTTGATCAGTGGAAAGCCATAGAGCCCTTGCTTAACGACCTGTTTCGGATCCAAGAAGAGGATTGTTGCTATTCAATTCTACCTACGGCAACACAATATTGCAGGAATGCCATGTTTGCTGGGGAGACACCACTTGAAATCGAAAGGAAGTTTCCGGACAAGTGGAAAAAAGACGACGATGAGGAAGGAAAGAATCTCCACGAATCCTTTTTTTTCACAGAACAATTGAAGAAGCTTGGAAGAACCGACCTGACATTCAGGTATCAAAAAATTTCTTCTCATCTGGATGCGGTGAAGTTGGCCGATACAGCACATAATTTATTGGATCATGATTTGTCTATTGTGGTATATAATTTTGTAGACATGATGAGTCATGCCCGCACCGAGATGGATGTATTGAAGGAGCTGGCTGCTGATGAAGCCGCTTATCGGAGCCTTACCAGAACCTGGCTTACCCACTCTCCACTGTATCAAGCTCTAAAAAAGATTGCGCAAAAAAAGTGTAGCGTTGTGTTGTGTACCGACCATGGAAGTATTCAGGTTAAGAATCCCGTAAAGGTTACAGCAGATAAACAAACGACCAACAACCTCCGTTATAAAAACGGAAAGAACCTCGATTATGATCCACGCGAAGTTCTTGCTTATCGAGATCCACATGTTGTGGCACTTCCAAAGACTTCCATAACTTCTTCGTTCATATTTGCAAAAGAACAAGATTATTTGTGTTATCCCAATAGCTTCAACCACTTTGCAGCCATGTACAAAAATACGTTTCAACATGGCGGGGTATCCATGGAAGAAGTTATGGTGCCAGTAGTTAGAATGTCTAGCAGAGTAAATGAAAAATGATTATACACAGTTTAGGCGTAAAATGTTCACAACTATTGCACCTGTGGTGCTCATGCTTTTTTGGCTTTCAGTAAATTTGTACAAACACAATTAATGAAAATCCGATTTACCCCATCAACACTTGAAAAAGTAGAGCGTGTGATTTCTGAGGCTGGATATATTATGCGGTATGAGCGGGGAACTTTTCAAAGTGGGTATTGCATATTGGAAGCAAAAAAAGTGGTGGTCTTAAACAAATTTCTTCAAACCGAAGGAAGAATAAATACATTGATAGATCTTATTTCTGATCTCAAAATCGAGCCCGATCATTTAAGTGCAGAGAGCAGAAAAATCTATGACGAGGTGATGGCACGCCCAGAGTTAAATACCCAAGAGGCCTAGTGGTATTCACTGTCTCTTTTTATTTTTAATATACTTCATTTGTCTCTCACTGTAGAATTTCTTGGAACTGGAACCAGTAGTGGTGTGCCCATGATTGCATGTACATGTGCCGTGTGCATGTCTACAAGTAGTCTTGACAAGAGACTGCGCAGTAGTGTATTAATCTCTTCGGGATCTACCAAGGTAGTTATTGATACCACACCAGACTTTAGGTATCAGATGTTGCGTTCAGGGGTCAACCATCTTGACGGGGTGCTGTTTACTCATTCTCACAAAGATCATATTGCGGGGCTCGATGATATTAGGGCATACAATTACTTTTTACAGCGGCCAATGCCATTGTTTGCAAATCCCGAAACTGCTGAAGCGATAAAGCGTGATTTTTTTTATGCATTCCGGGAGAAAAAATATCCGGGCATACCCGAACTCGACTTGAACATCATTGATGATGAACCTTTCTTGTTGGGCGATATTAACTTCATTCCGATTCGGGTGAAACATCTCAATATGGAAGTTTTTGGCTTTAGGGCAGGAGCCTTTACCTACATTACCGACGCCAATCATATCGACGAAGTACAAAAGGAAAAGATTAAGGGATCTGATGTGCTTGTGATTAACGCATTGAGAAAAGAAAAACATATCTCTCATTTCAATTTGCAAGAAGCCATTGATTTAGCTGCCGAACTTAACATCCCCAAGACTTATTTTACGCATATAAGTCATCAAATGGGGTTCCATGCTGAAGTAAACAGTGCGCTGCCACAAGGAATGCAGTTGGCTCACGATGGTCTGATTATTTCTGTTTAAAAACATTTCAATCCGTCTTTTTCCACTTCTTTACAGCCAGGTATATGTATAGGTTTGACCTATGCATGTGAAAGAACACATTAAGGTCTTGCTAAGTTTTTCTAAGAAGGAGCGAAGGGGAATTTATTTGCTGCTCTCTGTTTCTCTTTTGCTGTGGGCATTGCCTTTCTTTTTTTCTAGCGAAGAGATTCCGGAAAATGTGTTGCATGTAACACCTTTGGAGATTGACGAAGCCAAGCAGGTATTGCAGAAACGAAAAGGGTTAGCCAACTTTCAACACAGCGGTGCCGGTGTATATAATAAAGCTGGGTATGGCAGGGTTTCAATAGCAGCCAAAGACAGTTTTCAAAATCGCGATGGAAGCCGGGGCAATTATGTTGACTTGAAGCAGAATCCTATCGATATTAATAATGCTGACAGTATTTCATTGGAGAGGCTTCCTGGAATTGGCCAAAAGCTTTCGTCCAGGATAATTCGTTACCGTGATAGACTTGGTGGGTTTGTGAGTGTTTCTCAGCTCATTGAAGTGTATGGACTGACTGATTCAGTCGTGCGGTTAATTTCTCCAATGTTATTTGTTGCAGGTCAGTATAAGCCTAAAAAGATTGATGTTAATAGTTTGGGGTATCAGGAACTTAGAACACATCCATACATCCAGCATCATGTTGCCATGGCGCTGCTTGCCTACAGAAATGCCCATGGCCGTTTTTCATCTATCGATGATGTGTACAATATCATTTCGGTTGGAAGGAAGAAGGCAGAGCGGCTATCTCCATACTTGACATTTAATGATTAATCCATGAAATCATCATCCTGCTTTGGAGCATATTTGTCAAAGAGTTTGTCAATGGCACCGCCAAAGACTGGAAACTTTCTTTTTGCAAATTCTTTTATGATGCGAATGGCTTCCAAAGCCTGTTTTTCGGTCAATCCCGCTTCTTTCATGAGCTGTTCAATTAATTCTTTCATGCGGAAATTGATAGTGAGAAATCTTAAGCAACCTTGAGCAGGTTCATGCGGGCGTGCTCAAATTTTTGTCTGGCGTATGTTTCAGTGAGTGTGAACTCTTTTACATTGGATGATGGGAGTTCAAACATAGCGTCTGTAAGGATACTTTCGCAGATTGATCGCAAGCCCCTTGCCCCCAATTTATATTCCATTGCCTTTTCAACCATGAAATCCAATACTGCATCTTCGATCTTGAGCTCAATGCCTTCGATTTCAAACAACTTTTTATATTGTTTGAGCAGCGCATTTTTGGGAACACTTAAGATGGCCCTGAGTGTTTCTTTATCAAGTGGGTTCAAGTAGGTAACTACTGGAAGTCTGCCAAGCAGTTCGGGTATTAGTCCAAATGATTTTAGGTCTTGGGCGTTTATAAATCTTAGGAGGTTGATTTTCATCGCATCCTGCTGGTCTTTGTTGACATTAAAGCCGATGGCATTTGTATTTACACGTCTTGCGATGATTTTGTCTACACCATCAAAGGCACCACCGCAGATGAACAAAATATTTTGCGTATTTACTTTGATGAGTTTTTGGTCTGGATGCTTTCTTCCACCCTGCGGGGGAACAAGCACTTCAGTGCCTTCCAATAGTTTGAGCAAACCTTGTTGAACACCCTCTCCGCTAACATCTCTGGTAATTGATGGGTTATCGCTTTTTCTTGCAATCTTATCAATTTCATCGATGTACACTATTCCTTTTTCTGCTGCGTCTATGTCGTAGTTGCACACTTGAAGCAGTCTTGTCAAGATGCTTTCAACATCCTCTCCAACATATCCAGCTTCTGTAAAAACTGTTGCATCTACAATTGCAAATGGAACATTAAGGAGCTTAGCAATTGTTTTGGCCAGAAGGGTTTTACCGGTTCCGGTTTCCCCGACCATAATCACGTTGCTCTTTTCTATTTCTATCTCATCTTTATCCGTCTCTTTTTTTCCTTTTGCTCCGGTATTCACTTGATTGAGTCTTTTGTAGTGGTTGTACACCGCAACTGCAAGAATCTTTTTTGCCTCATCTTGTCCAATTACATACTCGTCAAGATGCTGCTTAAGTTCTACGGGTTTTTTTACAGAGAGTTTATATGCGGATTTGTTTTCCTGCTTAGAAGTTACTTCCTGTTGTACGATTTCAAGGGCATGATCTACACACTCTTCACAGATATGGCCTTCATGTCCGGCGATGAGTATCTTAACTTCATCTCGGTTTTTTCCGCAGAAAGAACATTTCAGGGTTGATTTTGCCATAATCAGAGCTTAGTTGGTAATTGGTCTTGTACCAATAATAAACAGGTTATTAAAGTGTAGTCATTATGCCATCGACGATGCCGTATTTGATCGACTCTTCTGCGCCCATCCAATAGTCTCTATCAAAGTCTTTCATCACCTTGTCAAATTTTTGGCCACAATTGTCTGCCAGTATCTTTGCGCCAAGTGTCTTGATCTTTTTGATTTGCTCAGCCATGATTTCAAGATCTGCTGATGTTCCTTGTCCGCCCCCTGATGGTTGGTGAATCATCACTTCGCCGTGAGGGAAAATGTAACGTCTGCCTTTTTCGCCACCACTCAGGAGTATAGACCCCATGGATGCGGCCATGCCCATGCAAATGGTTGACACGGGTGAGGAAATCATTTGCATGGTATCATAGATGACCATGCCACTGGTTACAACGCCACCTGGACTATTGATATAGAATTTTATCTCTTTTCCAGGATCCACAGACTCGAGGAACATGAGACGTGCGGTGATGTCTTTTGCAGATTTGTCATCTACAACACCCCAGAGAAATATTTTTCTTTGTTCTATAAATTTCTTGTCAAACTTGGCTGCTGACATCATGTTTTCCATGAGGCCACTATTTTCTTTTGGCTCTTGTTCCTCGTCCATGCGATGACCTATGAAGAAAGAATGATTTGATTTCATGCGTGTATCAGTTTAGGCTTTCTTTTGTTTTTTAGGATTCAAAATTAATACTTCGTCAACCAGCCCGTAACCTTTTGCTTCCATGGCCGTCATCCAGAAATCCCTGTCAAAATCCTTTTCAATCTTTTTTACTGTCTGCCCACTGTGCTGGGAAACGACTTCATACAATTCCTGTTTCAGTTTTTTAACCTGTGAAACAGTAATTTCAATATCACTGGCTTGTCCGCCTGCACCTGCGCTTGGTTGGTGCATCATGATTCTTGAATGCTTAAGTGCTGTTCTTTTCCCTTCAGTTCCTGCGCACATGAGTACTGCTGCCATACTGGCCGCAACGCCAATACAAATCGTGGATACATCAGGAGTTACGTATTGCATGGTGTCGTAGACGCCAAGCCCTGAGTACACTGAGCCTCCTGGGCTGTTGATATACATTTGGATATCACGGGTGCGGTCTGTACTGTCTAGGAACAGCAACTGCGCAGTGATGATGTTGGCTACTTCGTCTGTGATTGGGTATCCTAAAAAAATGATGCGGTCCATCATCAACCTGCTGTATACATCCATCACGGCAACATTCATAGGGCGCTCCTCGATGATGTTTGGGGTGAGGTTAGTGACCATATGATTGGTGTAGCTGTGCAGCGTATTGCTGGAGATACCCCTGTCTTTTATTGCAAATTTCTCGAATTCCTTTCCAAGGTTCATGGTAATGGCTTTGATTAGGCAATTTAAAGTAAATATCAACCAAATATTGTGCCACAATGCAATAAGACGTCAGAAGTCAGATTCCACATGTCAGAACGGTGCTGATTTATCTACTTTTTAGTAAAAATCAGTTAAAATGGCTTTGTTGAATGTTCAAGCTGGCGGTTAAGAATGAGCTACCGATTAATGATTGTGTTTTTCTTGCAAGGCAAGAAATTCAGCAGCGGTCATTTTTTTCTCAACTGGCTTGGCTTGTGAAGCAGCCCAGGCAAGCACTTTGGAGCTAAACACCCTTTGATAGGCGTTTTCAACCTGTTGTTTGTCTTCCATCATACGCTCAACATAGCTGTCGAGCCAATCGTAGTTGCCACCCATGTTCATGGAGCCAAAGTAGCCCATGAGTTGTTGACGGAGGCTGTCTACAATTTCTTCGCGGCCAACTTGTATTGAATTGGCAGAGCCAATTTCATTGCTTACCAGTGTCCATCTGAGTTGGTTAAGAAATGCAGGGAATTCTTTTTCTATTTCTTCGACAGATTGTTCTTTTTCTCCGCTTTTTTTAAGCCATTTTTTCAGAAATGCTTCAGGGAAGTCCATTTTCGTTTTCTCAGAGAGCAAGTGAAATAATTCATGTTCCAACAAGTGGCTTGCCTGATGTTTCCAGTATGCGGCTATTTGTGTGCGTATTTCAGATCTGAACGCTTCTTCTGTAGTGATTTCTTTTCCTGGCATTGCTTCTTTGAAGAAAGTTTCGTCCATGTCTCTTTTTTCTACAAAGCCAAGCTTGCTGATGTGAAGCACAAAATGTTGCGCCATGTCTTCAGCATTGTCTTTGTTAAGTCCAAGATCTCCCGCTACCCATTCCCTTTCTTTGTCTTCAAAAGCAGATGAGAGCTGTATTACAAGTGTTTCATCTTTTTTCTTGCCAAGCAATTGTTTGCGGGCAGATTCGCTGAAATATTTTAGCAACAAAGAATTTTCTTTCTTTTCAGCACCCTCTTCAATATTGCCTAGAGCATCAGATTTTTGAAACGATACATTCAGCACATCTTCTTCTCTAGTGATTGTTTCTGGTTCAGTCATCTTTCCAAGACGCTGTTGCATTCTTTCTATTTCCTCTTCAATCATTTCATCTGTAGCTTCAACAATGTTAAGTGTTGTAGCAGCTGTAGCGATATCGGGGATGGTGAAATCAGGCTTGAGGCCCAATTCAAATGTGAAAGAATAATCTTTAGGTTCATTGAAATTAAAAAGGGCAGGATCATTAGCATCCTCAGGCAAAGGTTGTCCGAGGTATGCAATATTTTCTGTTTGCAGATACTGCATCAAATCATTTTCGATGATGCGCAATACTTCTTCTGTGAAGACAGAAGCGCCATACATTTTCTTTACTACGCCAGTTGGAACCATTCCTTTTCTGAAACCTGGTATGTTGGCAGTCTTTGCATATTTTTTTAGAGAAGCTTCATATGCTGGGTTATAATCTGATGGGGAAACAGTAACCGTAATCCTTTCGTGAAGGGGAGCGATTTGCTCCCTAGTGATTTGTGCCATACGTTAAATTAATTGAAAGAAAAGAGCTGTGTGCGGGTGGAGGGACTCGAACCCCCAAGCCTCGCGGCACCAGATCCTAAGTCTGGCGTGTCTACCAATTTCACCACACCCGCATTTTTTGCTGCCTAAAACTCTAAGGCAGTAGCTCTTTTCAAATAGGGTGGCAAAGGTAGCAGTTTCGGATGAAAAAAAGGCATTCCAAACGAATTTCAGTAAATTTGGGTTAATGGATACCCTGGTAAAAGATATTGACCTCCCTCCTTACAACCTGAATGATGAGCAGGAAAAAAAGGAGATTGTCCGTCGTTACAGGGCTTTACTGAGGGCGCTCAAGCCTAAATTGAAGACGGGAGACAAGGAATTGGTTCGTTCTGCCTTTGAGATTGCCGTAGAGGCCCACAAAACAATGCGAAGAAAAAGTGGGGAGCCTTATATTTTTCACCCCCTGGCTGTGGCGATGATATGCGTTGAGGAAATTGGATTGGGAGTTCGATCAACCATTTGCGCACTTTTGCATGACACCGTTGAAGACACTGACGTTACCCTGGAGGATATTCAAACTGAGTTCGGACTTGAAATAAGCAAAATAATTGACGGCCTAACCAAGATCTCCACTGTCGTTGATAACAATACAAGCCAGCAGGCAGAAAATTTCAGAAAAATTTTATTAACGCTAACGGATGACCCAAGGGTTATCTTAATCAAGCTGGCAGATCGTTTGCACAACATGCGCACACTCGACAGCATGAAGCGGGAAAAGCAGTTGAAGGTTTCTTCTGAAACTGTTTATGTTTACGCACCACTTGCCCATCGAATGGGTTTGTATGAAGTGAAAACAGAGATGGAAGACTTGGCCATGAAATACTTGGAGCCAGAGATCTATCACCAGGTTGCAAAAAAACTTGCCGAGACCAAAAGAGAAAGAACACGGTATATCAACGAATTTATCAAGCCCGTAAAGGAAAAGCTTGATCGTGGCGGATTTAGTTATGAGATTTTTGGTCGCCCCAAATCGATCCATTCGATTTGGAATAAAATGAAGAAAAAAAATATTGAGTTTGAGGAGGTGTATGACCTGTTTGCAATTCGGGTAATTGTGGATACGTCTACTGAATTGGAAAAAGAAGCTTGTTGGAAAGTGTACTCCTTTGTTACGGATATGTATAGTCCAGCCCCTGAAAGGCTTCGCGATTGGCTCAGTAACCCCAAGTCTAATGGTTATGAGGCACTACACACCACAGTTATGGGGCCACAAGGAAAGTGGGTTGAAGTACAGATTCGTTCAAAGCGAATGAATGAGATTGCAGAAAAAGGTCTTGCTGCGCATTGGAAATATAAAGAAGGAGGAGGCGAGGGGGATAGGTTTGATATTTGGTTCTCTCAAATCAGGGAGGTGCTTGGTAGTGAAGACATCAGTTCGATTGATTTTCTGCAGGACTTCAAAACGTCCTTCTTGGCTGAAGAGATTTATGTCTATTCGCCTAAGGGCGATGTCAAGATGCTTCCTGTTGGCTCATCTGCACTTGATTTTGCATTTTCAGTGCATAGCGCCATTGGATCAAAGTGTATTGGCGCAAAAGTAAACCACAAATTGGTGCCTATTGGTCATAAGCTGAGAAGTGGTGATCAGATTGAAGTTATTACTTCAAACAAGCAAAAGCCCAGTGAAGATTGGCTTTCTTTTGTTGTTACTGCTAAGGCAAAGAACAAAATCAAAGATGCCCTCAAGGATGATAAGCGCAAGGTTGCAGAAGATGGAAAATATTTTGCTGAAAAAAAGCTGCATGCAATCGGAGCTGCTTTTTCTTCACAAAACATCGACGAGCTTGTTTCGTTTTATAAATTAAATTCTCCCCTGGATTTATTTTATAGCATTGCCATCAAAAAGATTGATCTAAGGGAAATAAAGGAGTTTGAGGTTAAGGGAGATCGGATTGAGCCAATACGCATTAAAAAGGCCGAACAAGCAATTCAGCAGCCGCTGCCTGGAAAAAATGAAATAAAGAAAGATACTGAGTTGGTGATTTTTGGTGAGAGTAGCGATAAGATTGTATACACCCTTGCCAATTGTTGTAAGCCAATCCCGGGGGATGATGTATTTGGATTTGTTTCAACCGGCAAGGGGCTTACCATTCACAGAACGAACTGCCCCAATGCCACAAGGCTTTTATCCAGTTTTGGCCATAGGGTGGTTAAAACAAAATGGGCAAAGAACAAGGAAATCTCTTTTCTTACCGGACTTAAAATTACTGGGCTTGACGACGTGGGCGTTATCCATAAGATCACTAATTTGATATCCGGGGAGTTGAAAATCAATATTAGTGCCATTACTGTGGAGGCAAAAGAGGGCATTTTCGAGGGAAACATCCGTTTATATGTGCATGACAAGGATGAGCTTGATCTTTTATCTCAGAAACTTAAGGGGTTGCCAGGAATACAATCTGTTCAACGTTACGACGTCGAATAATGTGTATAAATATTTATTTTTCTGCCTTTTGTTTCATTCTATTATTTTTGCCCTTTAACATCTAAATTATTTTATGGTTGATGTATTACTTGGTTTGCAATGGGGCGATGAAGGGAAAGGGAAAATTGTGGATTATTTCGCTCCTAACTATGATATCATCGCCAGGTTCCAGGGCGGTCCAAATGCAGGACACACGCTTTACATTAAAGGTGAAAAAGTTGTTCTCCATCAAATTCCTTCAGGAATATTTCATGAAAATAAGGTCAACCTTATTGGCAATGGCGTAGTGCTTGATGCGGTGACATTGAAAAAAGAGTTTGACAAGGTGTCGGCATTTGGAATTGATGGAAGAAAGAATCTCTATGTTGCTGAAAGGACGCATTTAATCCTTCCATCGCACAGGGCCTTGGATAAAGCTTCTGAGATTTCAAAAGGAAATGAAAAGATTGGCTCAACCCTCAAGGGTATTGGCCCTGCTTACATGGATAAGACAGGACGAAATGGTCTTCGTGTAGGCGATCTTCTTGATAAAAATTTCACCACCCAGTACATCAAGCTTCGCATGAAACACCAGCGTTTGCTGGATTCTTTTGGTTTTAATGATGACATCAGCGAGTGGGAAGAGGAATTTTTTGAAGCCATTGAATTCATGCGCACACTGAAGATTGTAAACGGCGAATACTTTATCAATGATAAAATCAGGGAAGGAAAAAAAGTACTTGCAGAAGGTGCTCAGGGCAGCATGTTAGATGTTGATTTTGGTACTTTCCCATTTGTAACTTCTTCCAGTACAATTTCAGCAGGTGTTTGTACCGGCTTAGGAATCGCCCCACAAAAAATCAAAGATGTCTATGGTGTTACCAAAGCCTATTGCACAAGGGTTGGTAGCGGACCTTTCCCTACAGAGCTTCATGAGGAAACAGGAGAGCGTCTTAGAAAGATTGGCAATGAATTTGGGGCAACTACTGGAAGGCCTCGTCGTTGTGGATGGATTGATCTTGTGGCACTTAATTTCGCTTGCATGATTAATGGGGTAACCAAGATTGTAATGACCAAATCTGATGTCCTGGATGCGTTTGAGGATCTCTCTGTTTGTACCAGCTATGGGATAGACGGACGTCAGGATAAATCTGTGCCCTATCAAATGTCAAAAACACCCATAACTCCACATTACGAGCAGTTCCCAGGTTGGATGACGGATATCACAAAAATGAGAGATCTCAGCAGTTTGCCTGAAGCCATGAAGCAGTACATTCACTTTATCAACGAGTATCTTGGTGTTCATGTGAGCCATATCTCCAACGGTCCGGAGAGAGAGCAGATCATCAAGTGCTAGGCAAACGCAGAAAAAGAAAAAATAGTTTTAAAAAATTTGGTCAAGTAAAAAACTCTCAGAAATTTTACGGGGTAAATCTCTTCTAGTTATGGCAAAGTCAGAAAAGGAAAAAAAAGTTACCAAGAAAGCTAGTGGCAACAATTCTTCTTCTAAGGTTGAGAAGGCGGAATCAAAGTCCAGTAAAACGGATGATGTTGATGACGATGATGATCTTGACTTAGATGATGACACACTACCAAAGAAATTGGGTAAGTCGTCTGGAGACGATGATGAGGATGATATTGAAGTATCGGATGATTGGGAAAAGTCGGAAGACGACGATAATTGGGATCCTGACTTTAACGAATTTGACATTCCAAAATCAAAGACGAAAAAATCATCTGGTGGTAACAAGAAAGCGGCAGACGATGATTTCTCCATAGATGATGAATTCAAAGACTTGTACTTTGATGATGCTGCTGGTGGTGGGTTTGATGATGAAGATGATTTCTAGGTAGAGCGCATCATTTTCCCAATTGGGACTTCGAAAATTGCAACAGCTTAGTTTCTTCTAGTCTGTCAGTCATGATCTGAATGCCAAATGGCATGCCGTTGCTGTGTTTGAATAGCGGTATGGAGATACCTGCAATGCCTGCTAAGTTTGCATACACCGTGTATAAGTCTCCTAAAAACATTTCCACTGAGTCATTGCTCTTTTCTCCAAATTTAAATGCAGGAGAGGGCACTGTTGGCATCAGGATCAGGTCGTATGACTTGAATACCTCATTTGTTTTTTCTACAATTAATCTTCTTACTTGCTGTGCTTTCGCGTAATAGGCGTCATAGTAGCCGGTGCTTAGTACGAAGGTCCCAAGCATGATTCTTTTCTTTACTTCTTTTCCAAAACCTTCAGACCTGGTTTTTTTATAAAGGTCATTTAGATTTTCAGCGGACTTCTTGGTTCTATGTCCAAATTTAACGCCATCATACCTGGAGAGATTTGATGAGGCCTCTGCCGTTGTTAGCACATAATAAGCAGGAACCACATGGTCGATATAACCAAAGTCAACCGGCTCGATAGTATGTCCGTCTAACTTTATTTGTTCCATAAGGTTGCCTATTGCAGTCCTGATTTCAGGATCAAGGGAGGGGTGATCTAGGGCTTGTGGAAAATAGGCGATTTTAAATTTCTTGTTGGTGTCAAGTACTGATTCATATGCCGGCACTGGAGAGGCTGTGCATGTGCTGTCGTATTCATCAGCTCCAGCGATAACCGACAAAACAAGCGAAAGGTCTATGATGTTTTTTGAAAAAATTCCAATTTGGTCGAATGAGGAGGCATAAGCGATTAGTCCATATCTGGAAATTCTTCCATAGCCTGGTTTCATGCCAACGATACCGCAGAAGTCTGCAGGCTGCCTTACAGAGCCACCTGTGTCTGATCCAAGGCTTACCATGCACATGTCAGCTTGAACGGCCACAGCTGACCCGCCAGAAGACCCACCGGGAACCCTGCTCTCATCAGCGGCATTCAACACTTTCCCGTAGTATGAGTTTTCATTTGACGACCCCATTGCAAACTCATCACAGTTGAGATTCCCAATGATGATGGCGTCTTGATCTAGAAGTCGTTGAATTGCCGTAGCGTTGTAAATGGCGGTATACCCACTCAGGATTGCAGAGGATGCTGTTACAGTATGGTTGTCATAACAGAGAACATCTTTGATGCCAACGACTACACCATATAACTTTCCCCAAGAGGAGGGTGTGTTTATTTTTGCATCAAGTGCTCTTGCACGGGCCATTGCCTCTTCCTCAAATATGTCAATGAACGCATTGAGGTGTTGCTTCTCTCTAATCTTATTAAGGTAAGAGGAAACTACGTCTACGCAGTTGCATGCGCCTTCCGTCAGAGATTGGTGAAGCTCAGGTATAGATGTATGTGTATACAAAAATCAAATCTATCCGTTTAAAAAAACGGGTGAGGAATAAGGTGAAAGTGTGGAAATCGATTACTGGGCTGGCTTGTCTTTTTCCTGAATGCCTTCTTCGATTTCTTTTTTCACGTTTGATTTGGCATCGTTGAATTCACGAATACCCTTTCCGATACCACGCATAAACTCAGGAATTTTTCTTCCTCCAAACAGGATAAGTACTGCAAGTATGATGAAGATCCACTCAGAGCCACCTGGCATAGCGATCAAAAACGTGTTATTTGATAACATGATAAAATATTTTAGTAGAAGACAAATTTAATGATTTTTTGCCCGCAAAGGGTGAAGAAGGGCATAAAAAAATCCCGTCAAAGACGGGATTAACAAATATTTTCCAGTTGGCTTATCTAACTCTTTTTTCTTTAATCCTGGCTCTTTTACCACTTCTTGTTCTGAGGAAGTAAAGTTTAGCCCTGCGTACTTTACCAGTTTTGTTAAGTACTACAGATTCAATGTTAGGAGAAGCAACTGGGAAAGTCCTTTCAACGCCAATTGCGTCAGAAATCTTTCTTACTGTGAAGGTGGCAGTGCTTCCAACTCCTTGACGCTTGATTACGTCTCCTTTGAAGCTCTGGATCCTTTCTTTGTTTCCCTCAATAATCTTATAGTTAACGGTGATGTTGTCACCCGCTTTGAATTTAGGAAAGTTGTTGACCGGGGTCATCTGTTCGTGGACAAATGCAATTGCTGCTTGATTCATAACCTGAAATTTGGACGGCAAAGGTAAGGGGGATTGCCGATGTTACAAAATTGTTTTCTTATTAGTTCTGATAGAGGCCTGTTGAGGGTGAAGGTAAAAAGATGAACTGAGTAGATTGTACCCAGTACCTTGTTTATCTAGCCACATTCACAGCCCGCTTCTCCCGGATTACAGTTACCCTGATTTGGCCAGGATAAGTCATCTCCGTCTGGATCTTCTGGGCCATTTCAAAGCTAAGCACTTCGCTTTCTCCGTCGGTTACCTTATCTGCTTCAACGATTACCCTCAATTCTCTTCCGGCTTGGATTGCGTATGCTTTTTCCACGCCATTGTAGGTAAGGGCCAGGTTTTCAAGGTCTTTAATCCGCTGGATGTATTGCTGCATGATTTCTCTTCTCGCACCCGGTCTTGCCCCGCTAATAGAGTCACATGCCTGGATGATTGGAGAGATCACAAACTGCATTTCGGTTTCGTCGTGGTGGGCTGCAATAGCGTTAACCACTGCAGGATTTTCTCCGTATTTCTCAGCAAGCTTTCCACCAAGAAGGGCATGGCTTAATTCAGTTTCCTCGTCGGGTACTTTTCCGATATCGTGCAATAGACCAGCTCTTTTTGCCAACTTAACGTTCATGCCCAATTCTGCAGCCATAAGACCACAAAGGTTAGCAACCTCTCGGCTGTGCATGAGCAAGTTTTGGCCGTATGAAGAACGGAACCTCATTTTTCCTACCACACGTACAAGTTCTTTATGAAGACCATGGATACCTAGCTCTATAATTGTTCGCTCGCCGATTTCCATTACCTGCTCTTCCAGCTGTTTGCGTGTTTTCTCAACTACCTCTTCAATCCTTGCTGGGTGAATTCTTCCATCGCTAACGAGTCGTTGCAACGCAAGTCTTGCGATCTCTCTGCGCAACGGATCGAAAGAAGAAAGAACGATTGCTTCTGGAGTATCATCCACGACCAAGTCAACGCCTGTAGAGGCTTCTATAGCGCGGATGTTTCTTCCCTCACGGCCAATGATTTGTCCTTTTATTTCATCACTTTCAAGTTGGAAAACAGTTACGGTGTTCTCAATTGTCTGCTCTGCTGCAGTACGCTGAATACATTGTATGATGATTTTTCTGGCCTCTTTGTTGGCTTTCTGACGGGCGTCTTCGATGATTTCTTGTTGTAATGAAAGTGCCCTGGTTTGCGCTTCCTGTTTCAGGCCCTCAATCAATTGCGCTTTTGCGTCTTCTGCACTTAGGTTGGCAATCTTTTCCAGCTTCCTGATATGCTCTTCCTGGTGTCTTTCCAGCTCAGTCCTTTTTTGATTAACAACCTCAATTTGCCTATTCAAGTGATCCTTGATAGCGTCGTTTTCTTTCACCTGCTTTTCCAGGCCTTCAACTTTTTGATTGATTGTCAGTTCCTTTTGCTTGGCCCTATTCTCTGAGTCACCAATTTTTCTGTTTTTTTCAAGAATTTCCCTGTCGTGTTCCTCCTTTAGCTGCACAAACTTTTCTTTTGCCTCTAGGAGTCTTTCTTTCTTAAGATTTTCAGACTTGGTGTTTGCGTCTGATAGGATTTGTTCTGCTTGTTTCTTTGCTTCTAACACCTTGGAAGCAGTGTCTTTTGCGAAAATGAGTTTACCCAGACCTAGGCCAACTGCTGCGGCCAAGATCCCAGTTATGATGGGTATAATGAGTTGCGGTTCCATGAATTATATTTTTATTCTGTTTCATAATCAATCCCTTAGAAATTCTTTCTTATGGGCAATACGGACGAAGTTAGCGAAAAACGACCATAAAACTGCGTTAAAAAAGGGCTGGCTAGTCTTCCAAAGCCCTGTCAATCAGTGTTTCTATCCGGTTGAGCTGCTCGAGGGATTCTGCTATGTTTTCAGGCTGTTTGCCTGTCTGCTGTTCTGTTACAAGCGAGAGTAAAACCATAGCCAAGTAGTCTTGCATATCTTTTCCGGCATACTGAATTCTGAATTCGGAAAGCTGGTCGTTAAGCTTTTTTGCCATTTTCCGTACCTGCTCCTCATCATTGGAGTTGATCTTAATGCGGTAGGTTCTGTCGCCCACCACAAGGTTTATTGGGATTAAATTTTGCATTTTAATATCTTTTTACTAGATTTATTCACAATTTATGCACCATTTGCGCTCAAGCTGTTAAAATTAAGCCAAATACATGTTCGCTAAACCACGCACATCCACCTTCATAGACAACCTCACCATTGAGGTAGAAGAGGCGTTGTTTGCTCCTGTTCAGGTAGTTCTTAGGAGTGAAGATGGTAAAATTTGCTGTAAAACTGAAAAAAGGATCTTTCCTGGGATGCATTCAATTTATTGGGAAGGATTAAATGACTTGCCCTACGGAGTCTACACCTTAGAATGTTCACAAGGTGATGATGTGATTGAAGTAAGAATGGTAAAAAGGGTTTAACCCTCATTTCCTAAAAGGGCGATACACCTATCAATTTCTTTAATGTAATCGTTTATCTTTTTTTCGAGCGCTGCACGCGTTTCTTTTGAGTCGACACTTTCTGTAGACTTCATCACGTTTAGATTTAACTCCATTTGTTTAGCAGCATCTTTTATTGCATCACACTCAAGTTTTTTTTCTTCAAGTGCTTTGCGAATTTTTTCATTTTCTTTTTGCAAAGTCTTCAACCTGCTTGAAACAACCCCAAGTTTTTCTGCTATCCGTTTAATTTGATCGTCTGTATCAGCCATCTTTATTTTCTAATTTCTGCATTGAGCTGCATTTCAAAATTATTGGTGATGATGTTCATCATCTTGTCAATCTCTTCATCTTTCATGGTTTTGCTTTCATCAAGAAAAGTAAAATTCATGGCAAGGGATTGTTTGTCTTTACCAAGTTTTTCATTTTTGAAAACATCAAACAACCTAAAGCTTTTTAATTGAGGTATGGCAAGTTTCTTAAGGGTGTTCTCAATATCTGAATAAGGGAGATGATTGTCTGTAACAAAGGAAAGGTCGCGTTGAACCGCAGGAAATTTAGAGATTTCCTTGTAGCGAATAATTTCTTTTTTGCTTGCTTTGAGCCAAGCTTGCCAGTTGATATCTGCATACCAGACTGGAACCCTGATGTCAAATTTCTTGAGCATACTTTCAGCAGGTCTTCCTATGGTTACCAGGATGTCCGATTCTGTTGCTCCTGTGAGTATATAATCAAAACGTTCATTTGCTTCTACACTGTAGTTGATTTCATTTATCCCGGATTGTGTTTGTAGTGAACGCAAAACTCCTTTTAGATAGTATAGGTCAGCCTCCTCCTCTTTTTTATTCCAAGATGTTTCAGTAATCTTTCCAGTTGTGAACAATGCAAGATGATCCTGTTCGTGGTAGGCTCCTTCTGACTTGGAATATGTTTTTCCAAATTCGAAGAGTTTTAAATTATCGTTTCGGTGATTGAGGTTTCTTGCCATCGTTTGAAGACCCGTTTCAAGCATGGTGAGGCGAAGTGTATCTAGTTCTGAGCTGAGGTTATTGAGCATCCTCACTGCACTGTTCAATTCATTTGCTGAATAATTCTCGCTATGCGTAATAGAATTGTTCAGCATTTCGTTGAATCCAATACCTACAAGAACAGTTGAAATTTTTTCACGTAACGGGTAGTCTTGGTTGTTTGTTGTTACAGAAGGTGAAATGGTAATACTGCCAGGGATTTCGATATTGTCAAACCCATCTATTCTCATGATCTCTTCAATCAAATCAGCAGGGATATGTACATCTGTCTTGTGGGTTGGGGTCTTGACAGTAATTGATTCATCAGTTTCACTGAGGATATCGAATCCCATTCCCGTTAAGATATTTTTTGTTGTGATCTTCTCATACACCTTACCACTCATTTTAGTTAAGTAAGCGTGATCAAGTTTGATGACAGGTTGTGTTGCAGGTGATGGATAAAGGTCAATAGGATCTGTTTCCACCTTTCCGTTTGCATATTCAGCAATGAGCAGGGTTGCTTTTTTTAGTGCTTCTAAGGTTTGGCCAATGTCTACACTTTTTTCAAAATGGGTAGCTGCGTCTGTTCTCAGGTTGTGTCGGAAAGAACTCTTTCTAATGGTTACAGGGTGAAACCATGCGCTTTCTAAAAAGATGTTTCTTGTTGAATCTGTTACGCCACTCTCAATCCCTCCAAAAACACCGCCTATACACATAGGCCGACTTGCATCGTCGCAAATCATCAGGTCGCCGGCATCCAGTTTTCTTTCTTTTTCATCCAGACCAATAAAAGGGGTTTCTGCATTCAAATTCTTAATCCTCACCCTATTTCCCCCAATCTTTTCAGCATCAAATGCGTGTAAGGGCTGGCCTACATCGTGCAATATATAGTTGGTGATGTCTACGATATTATTAATTGGGCGCTGGCCAATTGCTTTCAATCTTTGTTGTATCCATTTTGGAGCAGGCTCCACTTGAATATCCTTGATCAGTATACCACTGTACCGCAAGCAATCATCTTGATTTTCTATTTCAACTTCAATGGGACAAGGCTTACCTTTTATAGGGAGGTCATGTTTTAATTTGATGAGGGGTTGAATATTGGCTCCTTCATGATGGTTTAGCCAGGAACAAACATCTCTAGCAACCCCAAGGTGACTCATTGCATCACTTCTATTGGGGGTTAATCCGATATAAATGATATCATCTTCGTAGGGTTCAAACAATTCAGCAACCTTTATGCCGATTTGCGTTGATGCATCCAATATTCTAATTCCACTATGGTCGGTGCCTAGTCCAATTTCATCGTCAGCACAGATCATCCCTTGGCTTTCAACTCCCCTGATCTTGGCTAGTTTCATGGTGAGGGAATCTCCAGATGAAGGATATATTGTTGTGCCCACTGGAGCAACAATTACTTTTTGCCCGGCAGCTACATTTGGTGCGCCGCATACTATTTGTAATGGATTTGCCGTTCCAATATCGACTGTTGTTATCGAGAGCCTGTCGGCATTGGGGTGTTTTTCGGCGCTGAGCACCTGGCCGGTTATCAACCCCTGCATATTTCCCTTTACTTCCTGATAGGCTTCAAGACCTTCTACTTCCAAACCAATGGAATTCAATATCTCCGATAACTTATCGTGACCGATAGGTTTGCTGAAATAATCCATCAGCCATTTGTAAGAAATTGTCATAAGTGCAAATATAAGGAGGTTGAGAGAGGTTTAGAAAGGTTGAGGGAGGTTTAGAGAGGTTTAGTTGTTTAGGCGTCTAGTCGTTTAGTGCTGATCAGCTTAACATCTCAACACCTAAACTTCCCTCAACTGTTAACAACACCACACCCGATGTCAACAACCTGCCATTTTCTGTTAATACTCTTGTGGATTGCGTGTTGTAATTAATGTTTTTTTAAAAACCAAGATGCTTGGCAGCTAGATGGTATATTCGCTTATGGCAGGCAGATGCTATAAAAAAGCAAAAGTTTCAAAAGTCATAAACAAGTGAAACGATGGATACAACGAATCTAAATAGGGATAGGAGAAACAAGAGAAAGACGGGTACTGAGTTCAATTCATTAGCATATGGAAAGGTGCCTCCTCAGTCGCGAGAGCTTGAGGAAGCTGTGTTGGGTGCTGTGATGCTGGAGCGTGCTGCTTTTGATATCGTTATCAATATTTTGAAGCCTGAGTGTTTTTATGTGGATGCACACCAATTAATTTTTAGTGCAATCGTTAGGTTGAATGGTGAAAGCAAACCAATTGACTTGCTTACCGTTGTTGAAGAGCTCAAGGCAATGGAAATGCTTGATCAGGTAGGTGGACCATATTATATTTCCAAACTTACCAATGCTGTTGTATCTGCCGCAAATATTGAGGCCCATGCCCGTATCGTGCAAGAGAAGTTTATTCAGCGAGAGCTTATACGCATCAGCAGTGAAATTATTACGGACGCATACGATGAATCTACAGACGTGTTTGAATTGCTTGATAGTGCAGAGCAGAAGTTATTCGAGATCGCAAACAATCAACTAAAAAAAGAATTTGATACACTTGGAAGAAGTGTAATGGATACCCTTAACCGCATTGATGAAATGCGTGCGAGGAATGAAGACATCACGGGTGTTCCTTCAGGATTTCCTAGTCTGGATAATACCACATATGGCTGGCAGAAGTCGGATCTAATCATCCTGGCTGCACGTCCATCTGTGGGTAAGACAGCCTTTGCGCTAAACTTGGCCAGGAATGCTGCAATGCATCCAACCAAGCCAACTTCAGTTGCATTCTTTAGTTTGGAGATGAGTACAGGACAGCTTGTTCAACGTATTTTGTCTGCTGAGAGTGAGATCTATCTTTCAAAAATCTCAAGAGGACGGATGGAAGATTATGAGATGCAGCAATTATACAAGAAGGGAATTGAACCACTGACTAAAGCCCAATTGTTTATTGATGATTCTGCTGCGCTAAATATTTTTGAGTTGCGTGCGAAATGCCGCAGGCTAAAAAGTTTGCATAACGTAGGGCTTATCATAATAGATTATCTCCAGCTCATGAGTGGTTCGAGTGAGAATAGGAATTCAAACAGGGAGCAAGAGATCAGCACGATTTCCAGAAACCTCAAGCAGTTGGCCAAAGAGCTTCAGGTTCCCATCATTGCCCTCAGCCAGTTGAGTCGTGAAGTTGAAAAAAGAAAAGAGAGCAACAAGGTTCCTCAGCTTTCAGATCTTCGTGAATCGGGTGCAATCGAGCAAGATGCTGATATGGTGATGTTTCTGTACAGACCAGATTATTATGACATCACCACCAATGATATGGGGGAGGATACCAAGGGTGATGTATTTGTAAAGATTGCAAAGCACCGTAATGGTTCATTGGAAAATATCAAATTGAAAGCGAAGCTGCATATCCAAAAATTTGAGGAACACGAGAGTCTTGATCCATTTGGAAGAGGCATGCCCGAAGGCGGAAACTGGAAACCTGTCTCTGAAGATCCAGGAGCCAAGCTTTTTATTCAAAAGGGTAGCAGGATGAATGATGCTGGCGATGCCGACATTGAGGATACTCCTTTCTAGAAAAGTTTATCAGGTTGAGTTTATGAGCGCATTACCCTTATTTTATTTTCCTTCACTTCAACAGACTTCTGGTTCGGTGTTGCTCGATGAAGAAACCAGACGTCATGCTATTACTGTACTGCGCATGCAGCCTCAAGAATCCATCATGCTTACTGATGGCTTGGGCGTTTCAGCGATAGCAACAATCGATAAAGCAGATAAAAAATCTCTTCTTGTTAGCATAGTCAAGGTAGAGCATCACCCAGCTCCTGAAAGGAAAATAATGCTTGGCGTTTCATTGTTAAAGAATGGTGCCAGATTTGAGTGGATGCTTGAAAAAGTTACTGAAATTGGCATTACAGAAATTTTTCCAATCCTATCTGAAAGGACAGAACGTCAGCACTTCCGTCAGGAACGTTTCCAGCAAATTATTGTAAGTGCATCGTTGCAATCTGGCAGATTCCATTTTCCAGTTTTGAACGCACCAATAAAATTTTCTAGCCTTTTTGATATTCAACTTCCTGCCGCAAGGTTCATTGCTCACTGCATGGAAGGACAAAAGCATAAGCTGCTTGGCCAGCATGAAGACAGTATTGTATTGGTTGGTCCGGAAGGGGATTTTACAGAGGCTGAATTAGATCTTGCAATACAGCATTCATTCGTTCCCGTAAGTCTGGGTGATACAAGGCTGCGCAGCGAAACAGCAGGAGTAGTTGCGGCAACCATGTTAAGGCCCTGAATATTATTTTGCTAAAGCACGACAGATTCTTTTTGCTATTGTCGGTCCTTCATAGATGAAGCCAGTCCACACCTGAACAAGCGATGCACCTGCATCCATTTTTTCTTTTGCATCTTCTCCGGTAAAGATCCCCCCACTTGCGATTACAGGTATCTTTCCTTGGGTTAAGGAAATGATTGTTTTCAGTATTTGATCTGATGTTTCTTTAAGCGGACGGCCACTTAGTCCACCCATTCCAATTTTCTCAGACAATTCTTGTGAAGAAACGGAGAGTTGTTCTCTTGATATGGTGGTGTTGCTTGAAACAATGCCATCCAGTTTAACGATCGTAGCAATTTCTGCGATGTCGATTAATTGTTCATTGGTGAGGTCTGGTGCAATCTTAAGTAAGATTGGTTTTTGCGTGGCTCTTTTTGCATTATGTTCCCGGAGTGTTCCGAGAATTTTTAGCAACGAATCTTTGTCTTGCAATGCCCTTAATCCTGGTGTGTTTGGTGAGCTAACATTGACTACAAAATAGTCAACCACATCAAAAAGTTCATTGAAGCAGAGCAGGTAGTCTTTCCATGCATCTTCATTTGGGGTGACTTTATTCTTCCCAATATTTCCACCGATAATCATGCGCTTGCCGGACGGGGTTCCTTCATTTTTCACTTTCCATGTTGTAAGCCTTTCCTTGATTGCAGCTACACCATCATTATTAAAACCCATTCTGTTGATGAGTGCCTTGTCTGCCGGAAGTCTAAAAAGCCTAGGTTTTTCATTTCCTTCTTGGGCTAGTGGAGTAACTGTACCTATTTCAACGAAACCGAAACCCAATGTTTCCAATTCTCTTAAGTAAGCTGCATTCTTGTCAAATCCTGCACCCAAGCCAACTGGATTTTTAAATTTCAATCCGAATAGTGCTGTTTCAAGTGAAGGAAAATCTTGACTAAACCATGCGCTAATCAGTTTTCGGATTGGACTGATGGAGCAGGATGTTTTCAGCAGGTTCATTGAAACGTAGTGCGCTTTCTCAGCATCAAGTAGGAAAAGGGTATTTCGCAGCAGGGCGTACATGTTACGAAGGTAAAGGATAACACAGAGACGAAAACAAATTATGGCTAATCACTTAAGATGACAGTGAAAGGGGGCGCTGCGCTCGATATGACAGCGTGGGGGTGGGGATGACAGATTAAGGTGTTGGGATGAACTCTAGGCAGACTTTCATTTTATGGTTAACTTTAATGCCAAATCACGAAGTGATTTTTAAACTACATAAATAAAAGGAATAGTTATGAGCAATTCGGTATCGCTTCGTGTTCTCGTTGTTGGTTGTGGTAATATGGGTGCGTCGCATGCGATGGCATATAAAACTATGGATGGTGTTGAGATCTGTGGCATTGTATCAACAGGAAAGAGTAAGGATATATTGAACGAAAAACTTGGCGGAGGATATCCGCTTTTCATTGATTATGCAGAGGCGCTCGACAAGACTGCTCCAGATGCTGTTTGTATATCTACCTATCCTGATACCCATGAGTCTTTTGCCATCATGGCATTTGAAAAGGGTTGTCATGTTTTTATCGAGAAGCCTATTGCGGATAGTGTTCAAGGTGCAGAGCGGGTGGCTGCTGCAGCAAAAAAAGCAGGAAAGAAATTAGTGGTTGGTTATATCCTTCGTCATCATCCTTCATGGATCAAGTTCATTGAGCTCGCTCAACAATTGGGGAAGCCTCTGGCAATGCGCATGAATCTCAATCAACAGAGTCATGGATACATGTGGGATGTTCATCGCAATTTGATGAAGAGCTTAAGTCCAATTGTAGATTGCGGAGTACATTATATCGATGTAATGTGTCAGATGGTTAGATCAAAGCCAATACAGGTTTCAGCCATTGGGGCCAGGCTGACGAATGATATCCCTGAAGGAAATTACAACTACGGCCAATTGCAAATTCGTTTTGAAGATGGCTCGGTAGGTTGGTATGAAGCAGGCTGGGGCCCAATGATCAGTGAAACCGCTTTCTTTATAAAAGATGTAATTGGTCCGGATGGTTCTGTGTCTATTGTTGCCAAGGAAGCTGGATCTTCAGGTAAGTCAGATTCTGTAGCTGCACATACCAAGACTGAATCTTTGCGGAGACACTATGCAAGCATTGATGCATCTAACGAATTTACACGCAAGGACGAATGGATTGACCTTACAGACGAGCCAGATCATCAGGAACTTTGCAACCGTGAGCAGGCCTATTTTCTTAATGCAATTCTTCAAGATATTGATTTGACAGACCATGTCGAAGATGCTGTAAATAGTCTTCGTATTGCATTTGCCTGCGATGAGAGTGTACGAACAGGGATGGCGGTAAAACTCTAAGCGTCTTATTGTTTTTATACAGTTATTTTAAACTTGGTTTTGCACTTGCTTTTTTTCAAACGAGTAGGGGTTAACTTGCAATAGGATTATGACACACTTACCTATTTTGATCGAAGACCTTGCTCTAATTCTTGGTGCTGCAGGTATAGTGACACTCCTATTTAAGCGCGTTAAGCAACCGATTGTTTTGGGTTATATTTTAGTGGGCTTGCTGGTAGGGCCCAATGTCAATTTATTTCCTTCAGTAGTTGATGCTGAGAGTATAAAAACCTGGGCTGACATAGGTGTTATTTTTCTGCTTTTTGCCCTTGGACTCGAGTTTAGTTTTAAAAAACTGCTGAAGATTGGTGGCTCTGCAGCCATTACAGGTGTAGTCGAACTGATCTGTATGATGCTCCTTGGTTATTCCTTGGGAGTGATGCTCAATTGGTCTATGATGGACAGTATTTTCCTTGGCGGCATAATTGCAATTTCTTCCACTACCATTATCTTTCGCGCCTTTGATGAACTCGGATTGAAGTCTCAGCAGTTCACCGGCTTGGTATTGGGTGTGTTGATTATTGAGGATTTAGTTGCAATCCTTCTTATGGTATTGCTTTCTACGGTTGCCGTAAGTCAGCAATTTCAGGGTGTGCCGATGCTGATTTCTATGCTAAAGCTGCTGCTCTTTCTTTCCATCTGGTTTATTACGGGCATTTTTCTATTGCCAACTTTTCTAAAAAGAATTTCAAGACTGCTGAGCAGTGAAACCCTCCTCATCATTTCATTGGCCCTGTGTTTGGGTATGGTTGTGCTGGCCGATCAATTTGGTTTTTCTGCAGCTCTAGGCGCATTTATCATGGGGTCGTTGTTAGCGGAAACTACTCAGGCACATCGAATCGAAACACTCGTAAGCTCTGTAAAAAATCTTTTTGGAGCTATTTTCTTTGTTTCCGTTGGCATGCTTATTGATCCCGCAGTGTTGGTGGAGTATGCAATCCCGGTGGCCATGCTAACTTTTTCTGTGTTGGTTGGGAAAACATTATTTGTAACCATTGGTGCATTGTTTGCTGGTCGCCCACTCAAGCAAGCTGTACAGGCGGGTACCAGCATGGCTCAAATAGGGGAGTTCTCATTTATCATTGCCACGCTTGGGCTTACCCTAAACGTAATCAGCGCACAAATCTATCCTATTGCCGTTGGTGTTTCAGTGATCACCACGTTTACCACTCCATATATGATTCGTTTGGCTGAGCCAATATATCGTAGCTTGTTGAAAGTATTGCCTCAGCGTTGGATCAGTTCACTTGAGGAATACAGCAGCAGTTCTCAGATTATTGAAAGTGAAAGTGACTGGAAGCGGTTGCTCAAGTTCTATGTTCAAATCATCACCATCAACACGGCTTTAATCATAGCAATGACCGTGTTCATTGATTACTTCATTCAACCTTTATTGCTGCAGTATATTAAAGATTCTTTGATTACCAATATCATTTGTGCACTCATTGGTTTAGTTGCGATGGCACCTTTCATATGGGCTTTGATGGTCAAGAAAATGAGCAAGAGTTCGTATGCAGCACTTTGGCTTGATAGAAAATACAGCCATGGGCCACTGGTTATGCTTGAGGCCTTGCGCACATTGATTGCGGTTTTGTTGATTGGTTTTTTAATTAGTCGCTTGTTGGGTGCAATAGTTGCTATAGTTGGAACCATTGTCGTGATGTTGATTGTCGGTTTTGTCTTCAGAAAAAGACTTCAGAAATTTTATGGGCGAATAGAGACAAGGTTTTTGAATAACCTTCACGAAAAGGAAATATTTGAGATGAACAATGCCAAGAGTTATCTTTCGCCTTGGGATGCTCACCTGGCTAAGTATGTGATTAGTCCACATGCTGATTTTATCGGAAAGGCGCTTCAGGATTTAGCTTGGAGAGAAAAGTTTGGAATTAATCTGGCCTACATAGAGCGAGGAAATGCGGTCAAGTTTGCGCCCTCAAAAAATGAGCAGGTCTTTCCTTTTGATACCATTGGGGTTATTGGAACAGATGAGCAGTTAGATGATTTTGGAAAAATAATTTTACCCTATGATCAAGATGCTGGGGAAGACATGGGATTGGTTGATTTACAAAAAATAGTGGTGGATGAACATACCCAGCTTAGGGGGATGAGCATCCGAGAATCCGGATTAAGGGAAAAAACTGACGGCCTGGTTGTAGGCATTGAGCGGGGAGGGGAGCGCTTTCTAAATCCATCTTCTGATGCAACCCTAGAATGGGATGATATAGTTTGGATAGTGGGTAACAAAAAAAAAATACAAGATCTGTATCATCAATAACAAATAAAGTTGATTATCTGCTGATTGACCATGCGCAGAAGTCACATCATCGCATGGCCCCTGTATTACTGCCTTTTGCAAATGGTTTTTTGATGGATTGAATTTAAGGGCTGACAAAACAAAGGGGCTCCTGTTTCATGATTGAACTCATATATTTTGATGCTGCTAATGGTGAACTAATTCCCTAATTTTAACCTATAAACCCAAGGGTATGCAAGAAGCTTATATTGTCGCCGGTCTACGTACAGCTGTAGCTAAATCCAAGAAGGGAGGGTTCAGGTTTACAAGGCCTGATGACCTCGCTATCGAAGTTATTCAACAGTTGATGAATACGATTCCGCAGCTTGAGAAATCAAGGGTTGATGATGTAATAGTAGGTAACGCTGTGCCGGAAGCTGAGCAGGGGCTTCAAGTAGGGCGTATCATTGCCGCAAGGGCATTGGGTTATCAGGCTCCAGGTATTACCGTAAATCGATATTGTGCATCCGGACTAGAAACCATTGCTATGGCTACTGCCAAGATAAGGGCAGGTATGGCTGAGTGCATTATTGCCGGTGGTGTAGAGAGCATGAGTTTTGTTCCTGCAGCAGGATGGAAAACAGTTCCATCTTATACAATTGCGTCTGATGAACCCGATTATTATATCAACATGGGATTAACCGCTGAAGCTGTTGCAAAAGAATATCATGTGAGCCGCGAAGCCCAAGATGTCTTTTCTTTTAATTCTCATCAAAAAGCGTTGCATGCAATTCAGCAAGGACATTTCAAAGAAGGGATTCTTCCAATCACTGTCAATGAAGTCTATCTTGATGAGAAAGGGAAAAAACAACAGAGAAGTTATATCGTTGACACAGACGAAGGTGTTCGCTCTGATACCAGCCTTGAAAGTCTCGCTAAGCTGAAACCTGCGTTTGCTGTTAATGGAACAGTGACTGCCGGTAATGCCTCACAAACCAGTGATGGAGCTGCTTTCGTGATTGTAATGAGTGAGCGGATGGTGAAAGAACTTGGGCTTAATCCAATAGGTCGACTTGTACACAGTGCAGTTGCTGGAGTACATCCGCGTATTATGGGAATTGGTCCTGTTGAAGCAATTCCCAAGGTCTTGAAATTGGCTGGTATGAATTTGGGAGACATCGACTTGATTGAATTGAATGAAGCCTTTGCCTCGCAATCATTGGCTGTTATTGAAAAGCTGGGATTAGATACTTCAAAGGTCAATATCAATGGTGGAGCAATTGCACTCGGCCACCCGCTTGGTTGTACTGGTGCTAAATTAACCGTTCAATTATTGGGTGATCTAAAAAGACTCAACAAGCGCTATGGCATGGTCTCTGCCTGTGTTGGCGGTGGTCAAGGTATTGCAGGCATCATTGAGCGGTTTTAAATATTTGCAACATCATTGCAAATATTTAAATTTTCCTTAGCTTTGGATCCTCAATGGCAATCATGAGGATACTGGTTTCTTTTTTCTTTTTATTTTTCTTCACTCCTTATATTCATGGGCAATGCATCATGAACATCAGTGGAACAATCAAAGATGCTGATAGCAGAACAGTACTTTCTTCAGCTACTGTCACCATCCTCGAATTAAAAAAGACTGTTGCAACTGACAAAGACGGAAACTATGTGTTCAGCGGAATCTGCCCAGGAGATTATACGCTTCGTGTTAGTCATGCTGATTGTCAGGCACTTGATTATCATTTCCATTTAAAGGAAGACATTACCAAGAATTTTGAGCTGTCTCATACCGAACAGCTTCTTAGGGAAGTTGTTGTTGTAGGACTAGCCTCAGTAAGGGCAGAGGGGATGACTGGAGAACTTCGTGGAAAGGAGTTGGCGGCTACAAGAGGGTTAACATTAGGGGAATCCCTTCAGCGAATAGCAGGGGTTACTGTTTTACAAACTGGAAATAATATTTACAAGCCCGTAATACAGGGCTTGCATAGTAGTCGGGTGCTCATATTAAACAATGGCATTCGTCAAGAAGGGCAACAATGGGGCAGTGAACATGCTCCTGAAATTGATCCCTATATTGCCAATAGGCTAAGTGTGATCAAAGGTGCTGCATCCGTTCGTTACGGGGGTGATGCAATTGGTGGTGTTGTTTTGGTTGAACCTCGTTTACTTCAGTATAAAAAAGAATTGGCTGGAGAACTTAATCTCGCTGCATTTTCAAACAATCGTCAGGGTGTAATCTCTGGAATGGTTGAAGGCGGATTTGATAAGCAGGAGCATACTGCATGGAGAATTCAGGGCACATTAAAGCGGGGAGGAAATGCAAAGACACCAGATTATTGGCTCAAGAATTCTGGAGTTGAAGAGATGAACATGTCTACTGCTTTGGGATGGAAGAAAAAGAATAAAGGAGCAGAAATATTTTACAGTGTATTTAATTCAAGAATTGGGATTTTTAGTGGGTCGCATATTGGCAACCTCAGTGATCTTGAAAACGCAATTCGTGTTGGTGAGCCATCCGCCTCGATAAAAAGTGAAGGCTTCAGTTATGTCATCGATCGCCCATATCAATCCGTTCAGCACCACCTTTTTAAACTTAAGGCATTTTCCGAGTCGTTTGAAAAAAGTAGAATTAGCCTTACGCTTTCATCACAATACAATATTCGTGAGGAATATGATATCATTAGAAGTGAATCAGTATTGCCTCAATTGAAAATGAACTTGCTTACGAATATGGCCGATCTTGTTTGGGATCATTTTAGTAATCAACAGTTGAAAGGCTCGATAGGATTGAATGCTATGCATCAAAAAAATTCCATCAACTACAGATATTTTGTACCCAATTATACATCAGTTGATGTTGGTATCTGGATGGCAGAGCGTTATCAAGTCAAGGCATGGCAATTTGAGCTTGGGCTTCGATACGATAACCGAAAGCGGGTTGGTATTACGGATAATGATAAACAGCCGTTTAATACCCTGACTGGAAATGTAATCGTTCCAGGCGAACCGTA
>CAIXLY010000063.1 GCA_903920455.1 uncultured bacterium
AAGGCTGATTAGGGTTTCTTTTTATATCCCTTCGGGCACGCTGGTTTAAGCCCAGTAACCTTTTTGATTGTTTTCCCCTTAATACAAATGATCGTGATTTTCTTGCCCACAGCAGTATTTTGTGCTGTTTTTGCGGCTGCACTTGCTTCTACTTCCTGCCTTGCTCTATCTGACGCGGCTTTTTCAATTTTCTCTTGCTGAGCCAAATATATTCGGGCTTGATCAATTAAGTGTTGAAATGCTTGGGCTGTGAAGAATCCTCCTCCAGAATTCACGCTCCAAAACTCATCAGTCCACAATGAACTTTCAGGAGCAGCAGAACATTCGGGTCCAGCTCCGGTAGAGCCTGCTCCAACATAAACCCATTCATTATTTTTCTTAAAGTACAAAGGCCCACCGGAATCCCCGCCACACCCATACTGCCCAGACGAATAAAGAGTATGAACCATCATCTCTTCGTAATATGGATTTTGCCATTCAATCATTGTCTTTTCGATTGTTGGCTCCGCACGCAATGTCACATTGATACGTGCAGGTTCACCCGGTAAACGATTTCTTAAGTATTCTTTGTGGGACTGATACCCATAACCAAGTTCAACAGCTGGGCTCTTAGTATTACGCAACTCTCTTATTTCATCAGCCGTTGCATATTTAAAGTACTTGTTTCCAATTGGTTTTTCTAAAACAAGAACTGCAAAATCATAAAAGCTCCCATGACTCTTGCCAGGTGTGTAGGAAGAATCAACATACCTTTCATCGGCAAACTGAGCTAGCGCTTGAACTTGTGCGCCATTTGTGTTTGCGCCGGGTAATCCAACTCGTAACTTTGGTAAGGGAGATTTAATCTCACCGGATACAATTGGCTCGCCTGTAGAAACACTGTTCATGCGCGATAAGCAATGCGCAACAGTAAAAACTATTCTCGGCTCAATAAGTGCACCTGAGCAGTGCTGGACGGGTGATATAAATAAAGCAACAACACGATCGTCCCCAAGTGCGCTTTCCCCACCATGAATAGCAAAGCTTTTTGTAGGTAAGAACAAAAATGAAGCACACATCGATGAAACAAGAATTTTGGTGAGCCAGGGCTTAAATCGCATGAATAGAAGGGTATTAACCTGCAAGGACAAATGGGAGTAATAACAAGCCCTTTTTCTCATTGGAGGCGTTTTTAGGCTCATCACCCCTGCCCGATAGACTCATCCAATGCCAAAGACCCTGCCCACACCTGCCGCACCAGCGCCAGACGTAACTCGCGGGGTCCTTGCGATCAAACCCTTTAGAAAGCTCTGGAACTCCATGGTCTTCTCATCCCTTGGAGATTGGTTGGGTCTTTTAGCAACAACTGCGCTTGCTCAACAACTCTCTGGTGGAGATTATGCAAAAGCTAACTTTGCAATTGCAGGTGTTTTTATTGCACGCTTGCTTCCAGCAGTCTTCCTTGGTCCTATTGCTGGCGTGATCGCAGATAAGTTAGATCGCCGTAAATTGATGGTCAACTGCGACATCTTAAGAACTGGGCTCTATATATCAATACCTATTTTTCATAACTACTTCTGGCTCTAC
>CAIXLY010000064.1 GCA_903920455.1 uncultured bacterium
CGCCTCCCTTTCACGGAGGAATGAGGGGTTCGATTCCCCTACGGGCTACCAAACGCGATTTTCGGTCAATCTTCACAGATTGACCGTTTTTGTTTACGTCCGAAACACTTGCTAGGTCTGCGATTAGCGCAAATATGGTGTTGACTCGAAAAGTTCGAAATTCGTTTTTTTTTGTCTATCATAGGCGATCCCCTACGGGAATACAAGTTTTTGCAGTTTAGTCTTATTGTCGAAGTCGCTTGAAACCCAAACCTGACCTATGTTTTGGGCAATTTTAAAACCTTTTTTAATTGCAATTTCTAAGTTCGAACTTATTTCAATATAGTTGCCAACTTGTTGCTTCAATTCCTGTTCTTCAAGGTTGTATTTTTCATTGTATTTCTTGTAGAGATCAAGTGGGATTTCTTCATTGATGAACCGTTCTTCAAGCTTCAATTTTTTGACTTAAATTTCTTTTAATTTGTCTTTTATTATACTTGAGTGTTGAAGATCGTCTTTGAGTTTTTCATTGATGATATCAAATGACTAAACAATATCGAACTTTTGTCTAGTTTTTTGGGGTTCGAGACAATTATATTATATGTTTTAATTATTAATAATCAATATGTTAATATTGTGTATTCTATTAATGAGAATAAGGTTTATGCTATATATTTTTTTTATATGCATAAATGTGAATTTTCAATAGCCGTTTGTACTAATTTTAAGTTCTTAATTGTCGTTCGAACAGTCCTAAACTTCTTATATGATAGTGGTAGTTTATTCTGTTAAATCAAGTAGTCTGTTGAGTAGCCTGAAGTCATTAGAAGTTGTTCTTTTAACCTTATTCCTTATTTGTTCATTGAGAACGAGCGGGCAAGAGCCAAGTTTTAATCATTATTTATCTACAGCGAACACATTGAATCCTGCGATAACGGGGATTTATTCTGGGAAATATCAGTTTCAAGGAAATTTCAAGAATCAGTGGTCACAGATCATGCATCCCTATGTTACTGGAATCATTGATGCCCAGATGCATATATTAGATGATGTGATCGGTTCCAACGATCTGGTTTCCATAGCCGCTGTTGGTCTGGTCGACAAATCGAACGATGGCGGATTTCGGAGAAGTCAGGTTGGAGGTACCATATCTTTTCATAAGGCGTTAGATCCCGAGGGGGTTCATCGCTTGGGTGCCGGTTTTCAGTTGATGTATAACAATTATACATTGGACTATGACCGATTGACCTTTCAGTCGCAGTTCAGACCATTTGTAGGGTATGATCAAAGTATATCGAGTGGAGAGGGTGCTGGATTTACCGATGGGGCATTTGATTTTTCCTCCGGTTTCATGTACAGTTTTATAACTGACGATGTTACCGCTTTTATAGGAGGATCGGGGTATCATTTGAACATGACACCAATTTCAACCCAATATTCAAATTTTGCCATTCCGAGAAGGTGGGTTGTGCATGGAAGTTTATCTTTTCCGGCATTTGAGGACGACAGGATCTATGGAAGTTTTTCACATCAATGGTCAACGGTGACCAACATGACGACTTTAGGCATTGTTTATGGGAAGAATTTAAATGGATTTTATGATGATGAGGCTGACGAGTTTCTGGTAGGTGGATTTTTACGATTTAATGATTTGTTTTCACCTTATGTTGGGTATAGAAAGCAGGCCTTGACAGTTGGCATTAGCTATGATTTCACCACATCTTATTTACGTAAAGCATCTAACCTTACGGGTTCCTTAGAGTTGGGTATTCGATATAAAATATTTGATTCCCACTATAAAGAGCAGAAGAAGAAGGTTAAATGTGACTTTTTAATATGGTAGTGATTAGACGATCCTGTTTATTTCTGTTTGTATTTATATATACATTGATACCCAGTGCATACGCGCAGGGTACGCTGACGTATCAGCCTATTCCTATAGGGCCATATGGCTCAGGATCATCCATTGCTGTTTTATTTAAACAGAACAGTTTGTTCCCATTGGGAAGTCGATTTAATCTTGTCTTGTCTGACGCTTCTGGAAATTTTACAGGTTCTTCTCCGCGTATCGGTACGATTAATTCCCATTATGCTACTTACATTAATGGGTTAATTCCTGCAAATACTCCAGCCTCAACTAATTATAAATTGAGAGTGGATGTAGTTAAGCCAGACGGAAGCTTTGCTTTAAGCGAAGTCATCCCAGGCTTGAATATAACTATTCAGTCGGCTAATGGTACTAATGGCGATGCAAACGGAAATTTTCTAGTCCCTTCAGATTTATCTGGGTTACCTACACTTTATTTACGGAATGATTCCTTAAAATATTATGGGTACAACAATTGTTTGCCCTCCACCACTACTATTCGGTTGCATAATAAAATTGCTTTGGATGTAGAGTACACGTCAAAGAATGAATTTGACTTCACCATTATTGTTAATGGACCCAATTATGCAACGGATCCTGCTGCTCGCACGGGTAATGTAACTGCCAGTACGAATATTGTTTTTCCAAATACGTTTCAACGTGTACATTATCGTTTTTTTCAAAAGGTTATTGATCCTGGAAATTCAGGAACAATATCTACTAAAGCATTTTACTTTATCAATAACCAATTGTCTGCACCTTTTTCTGTAGTGTCTAATATAATATGTTATGATATTGGCCAGCCTGGAAATTTTGCGTTCAAGGTTGATATCGACAGTACAAGAGAAGGGAGTACATTTTTTAATTTTCCTGGTGTAACATATAAGGCAGATTGGGACGATGGATTGAATACGGAAGAATTTTCAGTTCAAGAGATCGTTTCAAAAAGTGGATTACTGTATCATAATTATAATAGAAGTTCGTGTGGGGAAACGGTGGATAGGGGGGAAGGACAAATTACCTATAATTCGTTTGGCCCCAGCATGACAGCGACGCATGTTAGTGGTTGTACTGCACCGGCTGTTCAGGTGATCACCCCCATTCAAATCTTTCAAAAACCTGATGTTCGATTTACCTCTCCAGATAAGGCTTGTCTTGGCGCAACTGTAAACTTTACCAATACTTCACAGCTGGGGTTACAAGGAAAAACGAATGCACCAGGTTGTACAGCTCCTAATTTTACCTATGAATGGTATGTAGGGAGTACTTTAGTGCATACAGGTACAAACTACTCTACCAATTCTTTGCCGGTAGGTACGCATACCATTACACTACAACCTGTTGTTCCGCAAAACGTTGTACTTTCTTGTACACCGAGTGATTTTTCGAGAACCATCTGTATTGAATCCCCACCAACTAATACAGCAAAATTTGCACTTATCTCTGATGATAATACACGATATCAGGATACTAGTTTTTGCCCATCTAACAATCCATTTGCGGTCATCAATCAATCTGGTACACTCACTGCAGGAAACTATTGTAGTGCTTTGGAATATAGATGGAGGCTGACCAATGCTTCCAATTCGCTAATTGCAAACAAAACAGGCAGTAATTCGGATCCTAATTTTACAGTTCCAACATTATCAACTCCAGCTGAGTATACACTAACATTACAGATCATCAATCCATGTGGTAATTCTACTGTTTATACCAGAAAAATCACAGTTCTTCAAGCTCCCGTAATTAATACCCAGCCTACAGATCGAAGTGTCTGTGAGAATAACAATACTTCTATTACTATCGGAGCCTCAGGATCAGGACTAACCTATGTTTGGAAAGTTAGTACTGATGGTGGAGCAACATTCAATATAGTAACCAACGGTGGAATATATTCTGGCGCCACTACCAATCAACTGAATATCACCGGTGCTATATTGTCGATGAATGGGTATAAATACAAAGTAGACATAGCTGGTTCTTGTCCTTCCCCTCTAACCTCAAATATTGTTACACTTACAGTATTTCCAATACCTATTGTGAGTGATATTATCAACCAAACGATTTGTGCTGGAAATGCAACGACTGCAATCAGTTTTTCAAGTACCGTTAATGGCACAACCTACAGCTGGACAAACAGCAATACGGCTATTGGACTTGGAGCATCAGGCAGTGGAAACATTTCTTCCTTCTCTGCAACCAATACTACTAATGCACCAATAACATCTACGATCACTGTTACCCCTATAGCCAATGGCTGTACAGGAGCATCTAAAACGTTTACCATTGTGGTAAATCCTACACCTGCTATAAACACAGCACAATCAGCCACTATTTGTTCGGGTGAAACATTTACCGTTTCGCCTTCAGCAGATGGAGGAAACATTGTTCCATCCGGAACAACATATTCCTGGAATGCCCCAACGGTTCCGGGAATAACAGGATTGGCTGCAGGAACAAATGCGTCTTCTGTTAGTGGAATATTAACCAATACTACCTCTGCCCCAATCAATGTGGTGTACACAGTTACTCCAACTTCCGGAAGCTGTACAGGAACCAATTTTACTGTAATCGTTACCGTTAATCCTAAGCCTTCTGTTACAACCACTCAAGCACAAACGATCTGTTCGGGCTTAAGTTTTACTATCACGCCTGCGAATGGTGGCGGAAATAATATTCCATCCGGAACAACTTATACTTGGAATGGCCCAACGGTTTCGGGAATAACAGGATTGGCTGCAGGAACAAATGCTTCATCAATAAGTGGTACGTTAACCAACACCACCAATGCTCCCATTAATGTAGTTTATTCCGTTACTCCAAAATCTGGTAATTGTAATGGAGCTCCTTTTGATGTAACCATTACGGTTAATCCTACCCCAAGTGCAAATACTGTTTCTAATAAAGTGGTTTGTGTTGGAGATCAATTAGCAAGCATTGCTTTTAGCGGATCAGTGAGTGGAACAATATTTACTTGGACCAACAACAATACTGCTATAGGTATAGGTGCATCAGGTACAGGGGATATAAATACATTTACGGTTGCGAATACAACCAATGCTGTAATAACATCAACGATAACCGTTACCCCAACAGCAAACGCTTGTCCTGGTCCTTCTACAACATTTACGATTACGGTTAATCCAAAGCCAGTTGTACAAAATAAATCGCGGACGATATGTTCTGGAGGGTCATTCTCCATAACACCAACAAATGGAACAGATCTTGTTCCGTCTGGAACTACATATTCTTGGTCTGCACCAATTGTTACCGGAATTACAGGAGCCCAATCTGGTACAAACGAATCTGCTATTTCGGGAACATTGACCAACAGCACTAGTGCACCTATAAACGTAGTGTATACCGTTACCCCGGTTTCAGGTTCCTGTGCTGGGTTGACTTTTGATGTAATCGTTACCGTTAATCCTACTCCTATAGTAAATACTATTTCCAATCAAACACTTTGCGTTGGAGATCAAGTCTCAACCATAACATTTGCGGGAAGTGTAACAGGCACTACCTATAGCTGGACAAACAATAACATATCCATAGGATTGGGTGCGAATGGAAATGGAAACATCAATGCCTTCAATACAACCAATACTACCAATACGCCGCAAGTAGCTACCATAATCGTTACTCCAACGGCAAATAGTTGTCCAGGGCCATCCAAAACATTTACGATTACGGTAAATCCAAAGCCGATCGTTCAAAGTAAATCGCAAACGATTTGTTCCGGGGGAACATTTAGTGTTATTCCAGTTCATGGTACTGATTTAATTCCAAGTGGAACAACGTATTCATGGTCAGCGCCATCAGTTACTGGTATCTCAGGAACACAAGCCGCTACGAATGCCTCATCTATAAGCGGGACCTTGGTCAATAGTACCAATGCTACTATTGAAGTAGTGTATACTGTAACGCCTAGTTACACAAATAATGGTATACTCTGTTCTGGACAAAGTTTTACCGTAACCATAACAGTTATGCCAAGACCTATTGTTGCCAATGAACAAACTACTGTTTGTTCTGGAATGGTTTTTTCTATAACTCCAGCAGACGGAAATGGAAATGGAAATGTAGTGCCGGTGGGAACAACTTACTCTTGGTCTGCTCCAGCTGTTGATGGAATAACAGGAACACTGGCTGGCTCTAATGCATCATCTATTTCAGGTAGGCTGACTAATACTACTTCAGCGCCTATAAATGTAGCGTATACCGTAACCCCATCATTTGGATCCTGCAGTGGAACACCATTTACAGTAACCGTTACGGTTAATCCAAAACCAACATTAAGCGCAGCTTTACTAGCCCCTATTTGTAGTGGAACCAATTTTTCATATATCCCGTCAAGTGGAGTATCTGGAACAAGTTTTAGTTGGTCACGTGCTGCTATAAACGGTATCAGTAATGTAGCAGCAAGTGGAATAGGAAATATAAGTGAAGTGCTAACCAATACTACCTCTGATCCAATTAATGTAGTGTATGTTTATCAGTTAACTGCAAACGGGTGTTCAAATACAGAAAATGTAACCGTAACTGTTAATCCTGTTCCGGCATATACCGGAGTTCTTTCTCCAACTTCTGTATGTAGCAATAAGCCATTCACCTATGCTCCTGCTAGTAGTACAGCAAACGCTAGCTTTATTTGGACAAGAAACGTGGTAGCTGGTATCAGTAATCCTGCGGTAACTAACGGTACGGGTAGTATAAATGAAACACTCATTAATACTACAACTTCTCCAATTGATGTTACCTATACTTATACTGTAAGTGCCAATGGGTGTACGAATCCAAATACATATTCTTTTGTTGTAAAGGTGTTTCCACAACCAAGGTTAACGTCATCGTTAACGCCGGCAGATATTTGTACCGGTTCAACATTTGGATATGCCCCAACAAGCAGTGTAACTGGTACTGGGTTTGTATGGACCAGAGCCGCCATTTCAGGAATAAACAATAATACCTCTGGAGGCGGATCAGATGCTATAAGTGAAACGCTTGCCAATTCCACAACTCAGCGAATCAAGGTTATCTATACCTATACACTCACTGCTAACGGATGTTCTTATCAGGAGGATGTTTTAATTTGGGTAAACCCAACTCCTGTAATAAGTTCAACGTTGACGCCTGCCTCAATTTGTAGTGGTAATACATTCTCGTATACAGCAATGAGTGCAACACTCGGAACCACCTTTTCCTGGACACGCAATGCGATCAACGGAATCAATAATGCAGCAACTACGCAAAATAGTGCATCCATAAACGAAGTATTGGTCAATGCAACGCCTAATCCAATTGATGTAGTATATACTATCACGCTAAGTGCTAACGCATGTAATAATACGCAAACTATAACCGTTAGGGTTAATCCTATTCCAGAGTTGACCTCTTCGCTTTCACCTGATGCGATATGCAGTAGTGAAAGCTTTATTGATAATCCGACCAGTGCAACTCCCGGTGCAACATTTAGCTGGTCAAGACCAGCTGTTACAGGAATTAGTAATGCTGCAAGAACAGATATATCTGGGAGTGTATTTGAGAACCTAACCAATATAACAACTGCGCCAATAGACGTAACCTATATATATACTATTTCAGCTAACGGATGTTCCAAAACACAGAATGTTGTAGTACGTGTTAACCCAAAACCAACGCTAACTTCTACACTTACTCCTCCAGCCATATGTAGCGGAGAAACATTCTTATACAATGCAACATCTGCTACATCAGGAACCACATTTACCTGGTCTAGATCTGCTGTAAGTGGAATTTCCAATAGTCCGGCTACAGGAATAGGATTAGTTTCTGAGACATTGATCAATACCACCGCAAATCCAATTACTGTTACTTATGTATTTACACTGACAGCGAATGGTTGTGCAAATGTTCAGACTGTAGCTGTTGTAGTAAATCCAATACCAGTATTAACAAGTACCTTAAATCGAGGATCTATATGCAACAATACCGAGTTCAGGTATACACCAACCAGCAGTACACTTGGTGCAAGTTTCACCTGGACACGACCTGTAGTTTCCGGAATTAGTAATGCGGCTGGAAGTGGAACTGGATCAATAACAGAAGCATTGATCAATACTACTACAGATCCTCTTGATGTTACGTATATTTATGCCGCAAATGCAAATGGATGTACAAATCCAAATTCTTTCTCTGTTGTTGTGCGCGTCAATCCAACACCTAGATTATCGACTACATTAACTCCAGATCCAATTTGTAGCAATACACGATTTGACTATACACCAAACAGTTTGACTAGTGGCGCTTCATTTGTATGGACAAGACCTTCTATTGCGGGCGTAAACAATGGGGTTTCTGCAAGTGGTACAGGACCTATTTCAGAAACTCTTATCAATAATACCCCTAATCCGATCGACGTATTATATAATTATACGATCACCGCAAATGGATGCAGCAGCACACAGACTGTTACGGTAAGATTAAATCCAATTCCTGCACTGAATTCTTCGTTGACACCTGCAGGAATTTGCAGTGGCTCATCTTTTTCGTATGCGCCTACTAGTTTAACTCCAGGTGTAGTCTTTGGCTGGACCCGTGCATTGCTGAGTGGCATCAGTAATTCTTCTGCGACAGGTTCTGGAAATATAAATGAGGTATTGGTTAACACTACTGCTGAACCAATAAATGTAACCTATATACTAACACTTTCGGCTAATGGATGTACGAATACACAAAATGTTGTTGTTCGGGTAAGTCCAATTTCAGAACTTACATCATCGTTAAACCCAACAGCAATATGTAGCGAAACTCAGTTTTCGTATACGCCTACCAGCGCCACTACAGGTGCTCAATTTACTTGGACGCGAGCATTGATTACTGGGATATCAAATGCGGCGGTATCGGGTGCCGGAAGTGTCAATGAGATATTGACCAATACTACGGCTAGCCCAATTGATGTGACGTATGTATATACAGTACGCGCAAATGGCTGTGAGAAGATTCAGAGTGTAGTTGTTAGAGTAAATCCAAAACCATTATTGTCTTCTACGCTTTCTCCAAATGCTATATGTAGTAATACTACATTCAATTATACAGCAACTAGTGCAACAGCAGGCGTAGGTTTCACTTGGTCTAGAGCTGCTATTGGTGGCATAAGTAATGCTGCGGCAACAGGCGGAAGCATCATCAATGAAACTTTAGTCAATACTACACCTAATCCAATCAATGTAACGTATACGCTTACTTTAACGGCTAATGGCTGTACAAATACACAAAATGTTGTGGTTCGTATAAACCCCAGACCTTTACTTACCACTCCACTTGTGTTGCAACCACAATGTAGTGGTACCTTGTTCACCTACGTTCCTTCGAGTGCAACAGCAGGCACAACGTTCAGCTGGCAGCGTAATAGCATAGCTGGAATTTCCAATGCGCCGGCCAATGGAACAGGAGCGATAAATGAAGTATTGAACAATACCACCGGAAATCCGATAACGGTTGTGTATATGTATACATTAGAAGCAAATGGGTGTACATTTTCTCAGAATATTTCTGTAATCATTGATCCATTGCCATTAGCTGATTTTACAAGAGGTATCTTAGTAAGCTGTGGTCCATTAACAAAATCGTTTGAAAATACATCAACAGTTAATGGCAATCCTCTCACCAATGGATCTTTCCGTTGGGATATATATAAACAAGGCATTACGAATCCAATTCTTACCCTTGCGTCTGTTACATATTATGATAGACTTGATTTTCGGTTTACTAATTCCGGTATTGTAGATAGCGTTTATGAAGTAGTGCTTACGGCTATTTCACCGAATGGTTGTGTAAATACAACCCGTCAGCAATTCACAATCCATCCGGATGCCAGAGCTTATTTTGAGGTACTCAATATTTCTGCCTGTTCTCCATTCGATGTAATGGCAAATAATAATGTTGCGGCTACTGCCTATACGTTTGCCAACAACCAAACTACATACAGATGGACTATCATGGATAAAAACCGTCAGGTGATTAGAGCGGTTACTTCATTTACTCCCCCAGCTCATGTAATGATTAATGATAATGATACCAACTATATAAAACTTGATGTAGATTCACGATGGGGTTGTTTATCATCAAGCAATGAGCGAATGGTCCGTACGCATGAAAATCCTACTGTTGATTTTTCTTTTAACGTTACAGAAGGGTGTACACCACTATCCACAACGGTTACTAATAATTCTTATTTAGGGCCGTCAAGAAATGTGTCTACCCTTAAATATAGCTGGTTGTTAAATGGAGCATTTGCATCAAGCAATAGAAATGATATCCTTGCGCTGCGCAATAACTCATTCACTACAGATAGTTTAGTGAACATCAAGCTTGTTGTTTCAGAAAATATCAATGGTTGTAAAGACAGTTTAGTTGTTGGACCCGTAACGGTATTCCCTAAGCCATCACCGAAATTCCTGATCTTGAAAAACGATCCGGAGTGTGCTCAGTTTGGTGGTATTGAACGATCTGTAGATGATCTTTCCATTTATAAATTCAGTCCGAATAGAAATACCAGATATATGTGGTCTGCACAGTATTCTAATGGAACGAATGCCAGAAGCGTTGGTATCGATTCAAGTAATATTGTAAAACCCGTTTTCGCCTTCCCTGATAATAAATCGTTCTTTGATACTGTTTATTCTCTCAAACTTAAACTGATATCAGTAGATGGATGTGAAGACTCAACGGTAAATACCATCAAACTATTTAAACGTCCAAATATTCAATTCACTTTACCTATTGATACTGGATGTGGCTCCAATAATATTGTTCCGTTAGATTTCACCAATAATTTCAGAGAGGATTCACTAATCCGAAACTGGACTGTTGTTCCATCTGATGGAGTGATCATATCTGATGCAGCCGTCAGGAATCCTGAAATTATATTCCCGGTTAACAATACGGATAATGTTATTGTATATACGGTACGCCAATCGGTAAAAAGTATAGTGGGATGTGAGGATGTGCTTTCCAGAATATTCTCGGTGTATCCACTGCCCGACGCAAAATTCACTTCTGGAAATGCTGATAAGCGGGATAGTTGCGGCCCATGGACTAAAACATTCCATAATGAATCAGACCCTAAGAATGGGGCCTCGTTGAATGATCGAACAGTATTATTCAAATGGACTATCATTAAAGACGGTAAGCAAATCTTTGCAACTGCAAACGAAACGACTCGATTTAGATTGACGTATACATTTACCAATACAGGCGTTGTAGATAGTTTATATACTGTAAAACTATGGATACAAAATATCCATGGTTGTGTAGATAGTTTACTTACTAACTATACTGTTCGTCCCAATCCCAAAGCATTCTTCGATGGTGATACTACCGGTTGTGCTCCTTTTAATTTACGCGATAATCTGAAAGTAAAAGATTTCCCATTTGCTAATGATCTATATGGGTATGAATGGAGAATATATGATCGTTTCGGTTTCTTAATAGCCAGAAGAGATAGTATTGATGTTCCTGATTATACTATGATGGATGAGGGTGATACCATCAGGCTTCAATTGATTGCTAAAAGTCCTTATGGATGTAAGACGGATATTTTTGATCGCGTGATCGTTACCCGTCCGAAAAGCGTAAAAGCTGATTTTGATATTTCTGCAGATTCTTTTTGTTCGGATGCAAAAGTGAAACTTACAAACAAAAGTTATTTAAGTGTTGCTGGTCAAACAGATGGGTTGACCTATAAGTGGCTTTTGAATGGCAGTTTGATCGGCACCAATAAAGACACCACCCTTGTATTACCGAACTTGAGTTATGTAAAGGACACCACTTATAACATCAAGCTTTTTGCTAGCTTTAATGATTTAGGGTGTACTGATTCAATTCCTGATTCTGTAATTGTAAGACCAAGGCCGAAGGTTATGTTAAGTGTATCGGGAACGGATACCTGCGGATCTCCTGTTGGTGTTACGAAGGAAATTAATGACCTGTCGTTAGTAAAACCAGGCGCTTTATTAAAAACATGGAGTCTTGTAAACGAAAACACAGGAAAATCTTTGGGGCTTCCATTCCCGGTAAATGGTTCTTCTAATGCTTATCAATTGAAATTTGGTGATAATAAAGGTGCTGCAGATAGTATATATACATTAGGCCTTAGATTAAAGTCCGTAGATGGTTGTATTTCAGATACTACGTATAAGATCGTCTTGTATAGAAGACCAGATGTTAAATTTAGCTTCAATAAACCGGAAGTGTGCGGACAGGAAATCGTTCTGGTACAAGATAGTACGAAGAATGTTGAACATACAAAACGCTGGTCGTATGAAACATTCCAGGGTGATCCCATACAGATCATTACGCCGGCAAGCATCAATCCATCTATAGTTACTGCTTCAAATACCAGCAGCGATAAAGTATATTATTTCATTAAGCAGGTAGCAACTACTGTAAATGGTTGTATGGATAGTGCGACTGCCACATTAACTGCACGTCCAATTCCTATTGCTAAGTTCAAGCCGGAAACTGACACCAGTTGTACGGGTCAGCTATATGCGAAGTTTATAGACCTATCATACACACAAACCCCAGGTGCTCCTATAAAAAATTGGAGCTGGAAATTCGACGATGGAAGTATTGATACGTTATTACGCAATCCTTCTCATAAGTTTGAGACACCAGGTAGATTTAATGTTTCACTTGTGGTTAGAGATGATCAAGGTTGTGCTTCAGATCCGTTTTTTAGTCCGATTACCGTTTATGGTGCCCCAACTGCTAGTTTTGTATTACCGCAATCAGATGTTCATTGTATTATTGATACGCTTAAGCCATGGCCAAGGACGGTGTTTGGATTTGGTAGTACAAAAGTGACCTCTTATAAATGGGATTTTGGAGATCCGGCCCAGGATTTCAATGAGCTGGGAAAAGAATTTCCGCGACATATTTATACTAAACCGGGTGTTTATAGAGTGAAGCTAAGCGTTACAACTGATAGCTCTTGTGTTGTAGCATCTTATGAAGATTCTGTTTACATCGTAGGTAAGCCTGAAGCTGGTTTCTACACTGTGAATAGTTGTGTTGGTGTGCCAGTAAACTTCATTGATACATCAAAGGCAGGACTATACGATAAGATCGGTAGATATTATTGGGATTTTGGAGATGGCAAAACATCAACCGATCGTAATCCAACTTATATATATCAAAAATCTGGAACCTATAATGTAACGCAGATCGTATTTGGGCAATATTGCGTATTACAAAGTGATACTACTATACCGGCATATAAGATGACAGTATACGATAAACGAAAAGATTCTATTTATCCTAGATTACATCTTCCATATAACACCCCAACAGTGGTATGTGCCGATCCTGGTAATGTTTCTTATGCCTGGTCCCCTAAAGGCGATCTCGATTTCACGAACATGCAATGTCCAGAGGTTACCATTACTATGGAATCTATCACGTATAATATACGAATTGTGGATACCTCGGGATGTATCATGAACGACAAACAGGAGATTTGGGGTTTCCCTAAGAATGATGTCTTCCTACCTCGTGCATTCATACCCAACAACCCTGTTATGACTGAAAATAAGATCTTAAAACCGGTGTATGTAGGTATCAAAGAGCTTAAATCATTCAGGGTATTTGACCGATTTGGCCATTTAATATTCAGCACGAATGATATGGCGCATTTCTGGGATGGTACTACCAATAATGGAAAGCTATCTCCAACAGAAACTTACAGTTGGATCATTGTGGCTATTGACACCCAAGGAAAGCAGATCATTAAGAAGGGTAATGTAACCCTGATCCGAAACTGATAACAAGTTATAAGTACCCCTCTTTAGTTGTCAGTTTCGAGGTTGGGTTAAAAGCTTCCTTTAGAGCCAGAAAATGAAAAGTTCGTCCTCAGAAATTGATCAAATTAGCCAAATCTCGTACTAGATCATTCGAAATCAACCCCTTTAGGACTACCAAACCCAAACTTTTGTCAATCTTCACAGATTGACCGTTTTTGTTTTCTTCCTGAACATGAACCCGATATGTTGAAAGATTTAGTATTATTGTTTGACCTGAAAAGGATCAAATATGAAGAGATATTTTATAGTGTCTATTCGTCTCGTGTTATCTATTGTACTTATCCTTTCTTTTCTGACGGGATTTGCACATTCGTATAGCCTAACTCAGTTCATCGATACCACCAAGATCAAAGTATTCATTTTAGCCGGGCAGTCAAACGCTGTTGGCTACAATGATTTTAAAGAATATGCCGGCGATTCTAATGCGTTACTTCAACATATCGCTGCATTGCGTCATGTCAGATTCTGGCCTGGGAGTAATTCACGCAAAGAATTACAGAACAAATGGAATGCACTTCATATAGGCGCCTCTGACATTTCTTCAGATGATCCATTTAAGCAGAGCTTTGGTCCCGAGATCGGAATGGCAATGACCTTGGCCAATGCATTGCCTGATGAAAAAATAGCGATTATCAAATTTGCAGCCGGCGGAACAGGGATTGCAAGAAGTGAAGACTATTCCGACTATATTCCTGCACTCAATGGATTTGATGATAAAGGAGTGAACTGGCATCCGGCATCTGATAACAAGCAATCAGGGTCCTTATATCTAGCCCTGATTGATAATATCAAAAAAGCGCTGGCAAGTTTAGAAAATGCAAATCAGCAGTATGAGATCTGCGGCTTCTTATGGATGCAGGGAGAACATGAGGCCGGGATAAGTAAAAAGATGGCTGAAGATTATGGCTCATTACTTTCAACTTTTCGCATGGCTGTCAGAAAAGACTTGAATTTAAAAAAACTTCCTTTTGTCGTGGGGGAGATCAATTCTCATACTTGGGCCTTTGCTGATATTGCACGTAATAAACAGAAGAAGTCATGCTTGCGTGACAGGCTTTCTGTACTGATCAATACGACAGATCTCCCAAGAGGAGGAAGAGGTGGGGATGCACATTTTACATCAGATGCAATGCTAGAACTTGGTGAAAGATTTGCTCACGGGGCCCTTCAATTTATGAGTAAATAGTAATCTGTTGATAAATGAGGTCAGTATTAAGTATGAAAGAGTCAACCTTGCATTAATAATTTTTAAATCCGTATTATTTCATCACACCCTCAATAATCCGGCTTTGTATAAACCACTGATCGGCTTGTTGTCCCAAAACAATTCAAAATCCTCTAGTCCTGCTTTTTCGTAGTCTGATTTTACTTCTTGAATTGTATGCTGACGTGGATTTGTAACATTGAGCTTTGGCAGCATCGACAATAACCATTTTCCTTTGTCGGGTTCTACATTAATATTTAAGCTTCCTTTAACGGATTGAAAACTGATTGACATGACCTCCCACTTGCTGCCCTTTTTAGATTTTTGAATAATCTCACTATCCGGCAATTTACCTAGCCATATTATTTTGCTATTGCTTGACTGCTGTGTATCAATTTCTTCAATCGCATCTCGGATGGTACTTGATGACATTGTTGTTTTAGGAACTTTGAAGTCAAACCATTTTTGAAGAGGGAAGTCAAAACAAGTGCCGTGCATATAATTCAACAGCGCTTTCTTTAACCCAAAGCCAAAACTTTCATGGTCGGCACCGCTAGGATCAATATGCTGAATATCGTTGTTGGCAAATGTTCCAATTTCATTTGTTTGCTTAACCACTTTGAACTTCTCAGGATCCAACCCAACCGGGCTATGAGCCGTCATGGTGAACAGGTGCCAGAATGCAGATTTCAATACGCCTGTTTCAAATAACTGACGAACAATGTCAAGTGAATCAACTGTTTCTTGTTCAGTTTGGGTTGGAAATCCATACATGAGATAGGCATGCGCCATAATGCCCGATTCTGTAAAATTTCTGCAAACCTTTGCTACCTGATTGATCGTAATGCCTTTGTCAATCAGTTTGAGTAAGCGATCAGATGCTACTTCTAGTCCACCGCTTACCGCAATGCATCCAGACGCACTCAATAAATGACAAAGGTCTCGTGTAAAACTTTTTTCAAAACGAACATTGGTCCACCAACTCACCACCAACTTGCGTCTGATGATTTCAATTGCCAGCGATTTCATTAAGGCAGGAGGAGCTGCTTCATCCACAAAATGGAATCCATTTTGGCCTGTTTGTGCAATCATTTCCTCCATACGATCCACCAGCAAAGACGCAGCAATTGGCTCGTAGTTTTTTATGTAATCAAGTGATATGTCGCAGAAAGTGCATTTGCCCCAATAGCAACCGTGAGCCATGGTAAGCTTATTCCATCTCCCATCACTCCAAAGGCTGTGCATAGGATTGGCTACTTCAATAACAGAAATATATTGATCTAGAAGTAGGTCGCTATAGTCGGGTGTCCCAACCTGTCCTTGTTTATAGTCGGAACAACTGGTATTGTTGATGTATTGAACTTTGCTATCAATCAGCGTCAAGGTTCTCTTCAGCTCCTCCTGTTTTCTTTTCCCATTGATATGCTCCCACAAAATCTCCAATGGGGCTTCTCCATCATCAAGGGTAATGAAATCATAAAATTCAAAAACCCTTGGGTCGCTTAATGATCGGAGTTCAGTATTTGCAAAGCCGCCGCCCATAGCCACTTTAATTTTAGGGTAGTGTTGTTTGACCCATTGGCCACACCGGAGTGAAGTGTATAGGTTGCCAGGAAAAGGAACAGAAATTGCAAGCATACTTGGCTTGATCAATTCCATTTTTTGTTTTAATATATTAATCAGTATGCCATCTAGATAGGTGTATGGTTTTTGCAAGGCGGCGTACAACTCATCAAAACTATTTGCGGATCTTCCAAGGCTCTCCGCATAGCGACTAAACCCAAAGTGTTCATCTACCATCTCTTTGATCAGGTCACTAAGGTCTTCAAGATACATGGTGGCTAAATACTTTGCCCTATCCTGTATTCCCATGGTTCCGAAGGCCCATGTTAGGTCTTCGGCCTGTGCAAACCTATCGGCTTCTGGTAGAAATGTGCGCCTACAAATTAAGTGTGCCAGGGTGTTTCGCTTTCCTTGAAGAAACATGACTACATCGTCAATCGTTCGGATATAATCTTCCCTCATTGCGATAATCCGCTTTATGTTTGAGGAAGGATTCTTTTGTTTATGTTCTATCTCATCAAATAAATTCGTCAATCCTTTTTTGCAAAAAACAGCCAATATTACTTCGATTCCAAGGTCTGCTTGGGTTGCCGATATATTTTTAGTATTGAAAAAACCTTTCAGGTATGCAGTTGCCGGATAGGGGGTGTTTAGTTGTGTGAAGGGGGGTGTTATCAGGAAAATAGGTGACTGCAAAGTGGCTTATTTATTATGCAAATGTACTATTTAGCCACGGCAAGGGGTATAAAAATCTACCTTATGCCATAAAAAATACCACAACATTTTTGTGCTGTGGTATCATCTGTTTTCTATTGAAGTAACTGTCTTATAACATGGTAGTTGGACTTGCAAATTCAGAGAGGGTAAACTTGCCGCTTTCTTTAATTGCGGTAAAACCACCCTTGATATCAACCAGGTTATTAAAGCCCCTTGCTTTTAGCGTTGAGATAAATATCATCGACCTATAGCCAGCGGCACAATGAACATAATGTTTTCGTCTCTTGTCAATCATGGCCATGCTCTCGTTGATGTTGTCAAGTGGGGTATTTTGAACATGGAGCAGATGATGACTGACGTGTTCGGATTTTTTTCTTACATCCAATATGTGGGTATGTGGATCAGTTTCAATAATTGCTGCCAACTCTTCTGCTGTAATCGATTCAATGTGGTCAGTTTCTTTTCCTGCTTCTTTCCAGGCTTTAAATCCCCCTTTCAAAAATCCAATCGTAAAATCATATCCTACTCTTGCTAGCCTAATTACTGCTTCTTCTTCTCTGCCTTCATCTGTAACCAATAAAATTTCTTGTTTGATGTCTGGTATCATGATGCCTACCCATGGTGCGAAGTTTCCATCAATGCCGATATTGATTGAATTGGGGATAAAGCCTTTTGCGAAATCCTGTGCATGTCGTGTATCCAAAATCAATGCGTTGGTTTCGTTTGCTGCGGCTTCAAACGCAGCAGAACTTAAAGCGTGTTGTCCTCTTTCGAGTACTTTGTCAATACTGTCATACCCTTGTATGTTCATCAATACATTTAATGGGAAATAACCGGGGGGAGGCATGAGTCCCTCTAGGACTAATGATTTGAATTTCTCTATTGAGAGTTTTGGGTTCAATGCATAGTTTGTATTCTTTTGATGCCCTAAGGTGTCCGACTTTTCTTCACTCATTTTTTTTCCACAAGCAGATCCTGCGCCATGTGCGGGATATACAATGATGTCATCGGGTAGGGGCATGATTTTATTTCTTAGCGAGTAGAACAAGTGCCCTGCTAGAAGATCTTCAGTTAATTCTGCCTTTACTTTTTGAGCAAGATCTGGTCTACCAACATCACCAATGAACAACGTGTCTCCGCTGAAGAGTGCTGTTTCTTTTCCCTCTTCATCAATCAACAGATAACAAGTGCTTTCCATGGTGTGCCCAGGAGTGTGCAGCACTTTGATTTTTATATCTCCGAGTGACAGTACTTCTCCATCTTTTGCAGAATGAATAGGGAAGGATGGCTCGGCAGTTGGACCAAATACAATTTCAGCACCAGTCTTGCTTGCAAGATCCAGATGACCTGACACGAAATCTGCATGAAAATGGGTCTCTAATACGTATTTTATTCGGGCATTGTTCGATGCTGCCTTTTTAATATAGGGTTCAACTTCTCGAAGCGGATCAATAATTGCTGCCTCTCCCTTGCTCTCGATGTAGTAAGCTCCCTGTGCTAAACAGCCAGTGTAAATCTGCTCTATTTTCATATGTTGGTTTTTGATAAATGATATCTAGCTATCACAACAAATTTGCTGTATCGGCGGATAAAAAAAGGTGATATAAATCACCTTTTGCCATAAAATTCAGAAATATGGGCAATTAACTTCTTAGTGCTATAGTCGGCCAATCAATATGTGTCTAAAGTTTTATTAAGATTTAAAAATGCGGTCCATCAGTATCCATTTTTCGCCAGACTTAGCCCAGGGTAGCGGTAGCTGAAATTTCCACATCAACTTTTCCCATGCTGCAATTTTGGGATTGGTAGCATCAAATGCTGCTTTTTTTTCAAATGTAAACTCATCATTTGTTTCTAAAATCATGAACATCCTGTTGCCAGTTCTGAATATTTCAATGTTTGTTACTCCGGCAGCTATATCATGTTGCGTGACCTCTGGCCAGGCATTTCCAGGCGCATGATATTGTTCGTACTCAGTAATTAGTTCAGGGTTATCTATCAAGTCAAGTGCCAGACAAAAACGTTGCATATTTTAATATTATAGGGGGTTAAAAACTACTTCCTAAAGAATGTATTAAATGCGATTATGGTTTGCTCTGCTGCAGCATCTGGATTTGGCCAGGGGAATGCTTCTGCAGATAAGCATCCAGTATATCCTCCGCTAATTAAAGCCTCCATGGCTTTGCTGATATCTGTATGCCCAAATCCGATGGGCCTTCTGTTGCTATCTGCAAAATGCACATGACCAATATAGTTGATGTATTTACTGATGCTATCTTCCAAATTACTTTCCTCAATGTTCATGTGAAACAAATCAGTAAGTAATTTTACATTTGATGTTTTTAGGCTATCAATCAGTGCTGCCCCTGCTTCTATGGTGTTGACGATATTGGTTTCATACCGATTCAGTGGCTCATAGATCAGAAAAGTTCCTTGTTCTTCTGCATATGCACCCAGTTCATTAAGGGAGTCACTAAGCCAATTCATGACTATGGCACGGTCAGTTCCCGAAACTACATTTCCTTGCATCGACCCGATGATCGCAGGCGCCCCTAGTTGGGCTCCAAACTTGACCATCTCTTTAATGAATTCAATAGCTTTCTTACGCACTTGTTCATTCTGGTCAGTGAGTGTGAGCTCCTGAATTACTTTGCCTGCACCAGTTCCCACAGCTCCCAAGTCGAGATGATGTCTTTCGAGTAATGACTTAAGTTTCTCAACATCTAATGCATCTGCAGATGGTGTGAAAAGTTCTATTGCATCGAATCCAAGAGCTGAAGCTTTTGAAATGCTAGCTTCCAGATCATTCCAGTAGATCCATGGCCCTGTTTTTATTTCAGGCACAAGTGCTATCGTAACGCAGGATTTTATCATAATGTGTTATTGGTCGAAATCTACCATGATTTTTGTTATGCCTTTTGGATTCTCTGCCCAATCGGCAAGGGCTTTACCAGCGGCATCAATTGAAACTACTTTGCTGATCACATCAGAAACCGGGAATTTCCCTCCTTCTAGGTATTTAATTACTTCAGGGAATTCATCGGTGCAGTTGCGTGATCCAAGAATCTCGATTTCTTTCCTGACAAAAATTCCTGTATTGAATTCAACAGGGGATTTTGCATATCCGATACAGACAACACGCCCTGTATAGGCAACTTCATCTACTGCGGACCTGTATGTGTGTGCATTGCCAACAGCTTCGATGATGACATCCGGGCCATCCCCATGCGTAATTTTGTTCAACGCCTCATGCAAATCAACCTTGCTGCTGTTGATGGTATGAGCTGCACCAATTTTTTTTGCGATCTCCATTTTGGCGTCATCGATGTCAATTGCAATAACTTCTGCACCCCTGTTTACGGCAGAAGCAATTGCCCCCATGCCTACAATGCCGCAACCTATAACCGCAACACGATCTTGTTTGCTAACCCGACCTCTGGCGGCTGCGTGAAAGCCAACCGTTAATGGTTCTACCAAGGCTAACTCCCGCAGGCTTAATTTTTCTGAACTATAAAGATTCTCCCATGGAATCGAAATGTATCTTGTCATCGCACCTGGTCTTCTTACGCCCATTGTTTTATTATCCTGACAAGCATTCCTTCTTCCCTTTCTACAAGAAATACAAGTCCCGCAATTTAAATAGGGGTAGAGAGTGACATTCATTCCTGTCGTGATATGCGTTGGCACATCCGAACCAATTTCTTCAATGGTCCCACCTACCTCGTGACCAAGTATATTGGGGTATTCCTGTAACTCAAATAAACCTTTGAATCCATTCAGGTCTCCTCCGCAGAAGCCGACCATGCCTATTCTAACCAGCACCTCTTTTGCACGAACTATTGGTTTTTCAATTTCCCGTACTTCTGTTTTTCCAATGGCTGTTAAAAACAATGCTTTCATCTCTTTATTTTCTTTGGATATTATTTTCAGCTTTTCCCTCAAACCACATACAGTTTTTTACAGGCGCTACCAGTGTATCGATCTCTTCAAGTAAACCTTCAGGAATATTAAAGTCAACTGCCGCAATATTATTCTTGACATTTTCCAACTCCCACATGCCCACAATGGTGCTGGCAATAGCTGGGTGGTCGACGGCATACTTAATGGCTACGTCACTAAGTTTGACACCATATTTCGCGCATAGTGCCAATAACTTTGGTTGTGTATTCTTAACTTTTTGAGGGGCATTGTGCCATTCAGGTAAGGGAGCATCAGACAATATTCTTTGCACCAAAGGTGCTGCATTCATGAGCCCAAATCCTTTCTCTTTTGAAAGGGGAACCAGTTCGTCATTGATGCCATCAGCAAGTAAATTATAATGCGCCCAGGAAAGAACAGTGTCAACATCCACGATTCTTGCAATGTCAGCGAGGTAGGCTACTGGCAAACCTGTAATCCCAATAAATCTGGCCTTGCCTGACTCTTTGATTTTTAGGATGGCAGGAACTGCTTCATTGAGTACTTTTTCTTTGGACTCAAATTCTATATCGTGCAGTTGCATGAGATCCACATAATCGGTCTTCAATCTTGTTAGAGATTCGTCTGCACTCTTGATAATCCTGTCATAGGAAAAATCAAAGTCGTACACTCCATAACGACCACATTTGGTGGCGAGGATGATATCCTGTCTTTTGCCCTCTATTGCCTTTCCTAGCCTGGTTTCTGCCAGTGTAATCCCATAGAAGGGCGCTACATCAATAAAGTTAATGCCATGATCAATGGCATAGTGCACTGCTCTTATACCTTCTACTTCGTCACAGACATCAAATGTATTCCCAAGTGGGGAGGCGCCAAAGCCTAAGATAGAAACATTCATATTGGTCTTTCCTAACCTGCGGTATTCCATGAAGTTTTTTTATTTATTTGTCGATGATTGAGTGGCAGGATTTTTTAACCAATAGTACTCAAGGAGCTTGATGAAGTATCCGCCTACAACACTGCGTGCTTGCATGGCAACATGTTTTCCATTTGTAGTTTCATGCCAGTCCCCAAGTGGAACCCTTGTTGGTGTTTCGTTCATGTATTTATAAATGGGGTGCATTAATGAATTGAAATCTTTTTCATTGTTGGCGAGTGTGGCCGTCCACATCACCCAATCACTCTTGGTATATGTTTTTCTACTGTCTAGGGGAAGTCCGAATTCGTTTTGTATGCTGATATAATATTTCACTTCCTTCTCATATACTGTTTTAGGAAATAGCTCCAGTCCAAGCAGCTTGTCCCAAACCAAATTGTATTTCTGGCTCCAAGTATTTTTTTTATCAAATGTCAAGGAGTAATGGTCGCCATCTTCAGCCATTTTCATCCAGTCTGTTGCATATTTTGTTGCGACAGAACGAAATCTCTCAGCACTCTTTTTATCGCCAATGGCCTCTGCCATTTGAGCGTATGCACCAATCCCAACAATAGCTTTCATAGACAAATTCACATTGCGCGCAAGATGTCCTGCAAAATCATCGGTACATAGCTGGTTTGCAGGATCAAATCCATCTTTCACAAGAAAGTCAACCCAATGGGAAAGGGTCTTCCAATATTTAATTGCGAAGGTTGGATTTTTTTCAGCCCTGCATATCGCTGCTGCAAGCAGTATCATATTTCCTGCTTCTTCAACGGGCATGTCTTCACCATAGGTTTGTCCGTTTGCAATAGGGTAGGTCCCCAGATCATGTGCCGGAAAAGGTTTTGTCCACTTCCCACTTTCACTATAATAAAACAGCGGCTCAATCATACCTTTAAGTAAGGAAGGGTTGTAAATAAGTGTTAGTGGTGCTGATGGGTAAGTCACATCAACGGTCCATATTGATCCGTTACTGAAATTTTCTTTCTGAGGGAAAAGCACTTCATCATGTTCTCCGCGTACAAGTTTGTGTGCAGCGAGTGACTGGCGATATGCGCCGATACACAGTGCTGCATATTCTTTTCCTCCTGCGGCTGTTGCATCAGCATAAAGTTTCTTGTCAAATTCTTCGCATTTACTGACGATCGATGCATACTCAAATTCGGCTGTTTTCAACAATTGCTCAATTGATCCGTGATTTTTTTTCCACCATGCTGGAAGATTTTTTCCGAAGTATTGTATGGATAAAACATCATCATAAGCAAGCAATAAATGATGATTCGTTGTTTCTGATGCTTTGGTGATCATTGAATTACTGGCAGAAAGAAATGTTTTTGGAACTTTATCTTCTGCAACAGGTATTTTTCCTGTTGCAGCGAAAGAGGTGATCATATTTGTTGATGCAGTGGTGATATTGAAAGTATGGTTACCCGAAGCCAGGTATGCATACCCCCAATCGATTCTGAGATCATCACCTTTTTTGCCAAGGATCTTTTGATCTTGTACGCCAACTTTTGCATAGCTGAGATCACCGTTTTTACCTTTAGACATCTCCACTGCTTGTGCGGGGTCGTTCGTTGCGATAGTACCAGCGATACTGAACTGTATGTTTGTCTTGTGATTTTTTGCATCAAGACTCTTCGTTTTGAAATTCACGTAACTAACCGGTCTTGAGACTAGATCAAGATCTGAAGCAATCAGTGGCGATAGGAAGTCAACCTCCAGTTCAACAGGACCGCATTTAAAACGATAGTTGGTTTTTGTAGCAGTTACATCTACTGAAAGTTGTTCAGCGCGATTGATCTGTTTGTTAGTTTTTTGTTCTGCTAGTCCGACATCCAGCCAGGCATTCCCTGCTACATTGATGCAATGAAGTGCTATGGTGTTCTTTCCTTTCTTCAGACTTTTTTTCACTGCTTCAGAAAGTTTATATTCCTTAACCGCTCCAATATAACAATCCTTGCAAGAATAGGCAAGTATTCCATTAATATAAACCTCAACATCATCATCATGTCTGAGTTGAAGGATAAGTTGATCGATATTGATGTTATTCAGTTCAACAGTTCTTCTGACCCAAATGTCTTTTGAATCCCAGTTGGTTGCTTGATTATTTCCCCATCCTTTACCAAACGGCATTTTCCCTGTTTGCCATTTTGAATCATCATATGACTCATTCATCCATTCTTTTCCCGGATCTGTTTCAGTAAAAAGGCATTCTACGGGATTCCCTTCGCCAACCTTCACCAATGGAGTTGAAGGTTGATTGAAATCTCCGATGAATGTATAGGTTTTATTGTCTACTCTGATGAGTCCTAGTATGGGCTGATCAACACCTGTCCAGTGTTTTGTTGCAGATTCATTCAGCTTGTCGCTAAAAGACCAGATACTAAAATACGGATCATGAGTTATCAGGGGGTAGGCGGGTAGCCTGTTTACTTGTGCCGAAGAAGTTGCAAGAATGAATAGTGCCGCAATAGTATTCAGTAGGTTCCTCATTATAGAATTATTAGTTTAGAAAAAAGATAGTTCCTCCACTGCTCAAAAGGGTTGATTAATAAGTAGAGAAACTGAAAATGAAAATTTATTTATCTCGTAAATATTTCTGTATGTGCTGGTAGCTTTTTAAAATTAATTCAGCTTCAGTTGAATAGCTTTTTTTCCATATGCAGGCTGCAGGGAGAAGAGGCGTGAAAGCCTCTACCACGAGCCATCCTTTGTAATTCATTCGCTCCAAGCCTTCAAACACATTTGGCCAATTTACTTGGCCTTCGCCCAAGGTAGCTCTTGTGTTTTCTGACAATTGGATATGACCAACTTCGTCAGCAATCCTCACCATGGCATCTCCTGTGTTGAACTCTTCAATGTGTGCATGGAAAGTATCAAACATGATTTTCACATTCGGATGATTGATTGCTTTTACGAGGGCATGCATTTGGTCTGCATTGCTCACTACATAATTTTCAAATCTATTCAGGTATTCTAGTCCAAGTATTACTTTTTTTGTTGCTGCATGTTCTGCCACTGCCAACATACTTTCTTTAGACCAATCAAGTTCTTGTTGGGTTGGAGCTGCCCCCGAAAAAACACTCAAGGCCGAGTGGAAGGGTCCGGAAAGATAGGCTGCGCCAAGGTAAGCGCTGATGTCAACTGCCTTTTTTAAAAAGTCAATTCCTTTTTGCCTAACACTCGGGTCAGCAGAAATTGTATTCATGTCAGCCCCTAAGAAGGTAACAGTGAAAACAGTTAGACCCAGACGGTCAATCTCTTCTTTCCATGGCTTCCAGTATGGGAGGTCGGTTACAAATATTGGAACTTCAATTCCATCATAACCCACTTCTTTGATATAGGCTAAATGCTTGATGATCGATTCGTTCATATCTGGTCCGTACACCAGCGTATTCATCGCAATTGGATATTTCATCTTTCTTTTATTATTTAGAGTTTACTATTCCTCGATAAGGTACATTGATGTCTAGTTTTCCGCTCCATGTTGAAGGAACCTTAAGTCCGAGTTCCCAATGAATTGCATTGACAACCATACGCTGAAATGATTCTACTGTAAAGTCTTCAGGGTGTCCCATGGTTGTAAAAAATACCCTCGCTTTGTAATTGTTCTCCCAGGTCCATGCAATGGGTTGTTCCACTGCAGACTTATCAGCATCTACAGCCTTACCCATCATCAACCATTCTGTTCCTTTTACAGGATAGTCAGGCAGTACCTTGTAGAGCCATGATCTAACGTGAAAGGAAGGGTCTACGCCGGTAAGAATTGGGTGTTTTGCCATTGCAGGAATGATTGAAGCATCTGTGCTTGATTGATGGCCATAGTGGTAATGTTTTGCGGGTCCATCCCAACCTGGAGGTGAGCCAAAAGCTTTTTCTGGGAATGCATTATAGCTTTCAAGTGGATCTCCTGCAGGATATTTGAATGAGTGGGTGCTTGTCCGAAATCCCATGATAGGTTTTCCTGACTTGAGGTAAGCATCGATATGTGCTATTTGATCTGCAGGCAGCAACCTCCACCTAAGATAGAATACTGCCAAGTCTGCCTCCGCCAATGCTTCTAATCCTGGTATATTTGCTTCTGAGTTTTGGTCGGGAGAAGATTTAATGACTTTAGTTCTGAAACCATACTTCTTTTCAAGCTCAGCAGCTAAGAGAGGAAGGGTCTGCTCCCCAGAATATTCATGATCCCCACATACAAAAACGATTAGCGGTTTCTTTTTAGGCGGTGTTGGATCATGTGCAACGGCTGATTTGGCAGGCCAAGCGAATAATATCGCGAGTAATAAGATACTGATAATTCTTTTCATGATTATTGATTTATTTTTCTAGTGGATGTTCTTTTAATAATTGTGCAGCATCATATAGATTCTTTTTTGTGGCAATTGATGCCCTGACTGCCTTTACCTTACCCTGATCAACGGCACTTGCTTTGTTGCCAAATGAATTGCGAACATAAGTGAGAACAGCTGCAATTTCTCTGTCATTCATCAATCCGCCAAATGGTGTCATTGGAACCTGTCCTGGATACTTTACACCATTAACTTCAATAGGCCCCATCAATCCCTTTAAGACGAGCTTAATCAATCGTTCCTGGCTGCCTGTCACCCATTTTGAATTCACCAACGGAGGGAAACCTGATGCTGTAAGTCCCTTGCCATTGGATTGATGACATGTGTTGCAATAGCCATCTTTGGCATAAAGCTTTTTACCTTCAATGAACAGCACTGAATCCTTGCCTTTTAATCCTGAAATTGGCTCAGGTATGATTTTTTTCTCAACAAAGTTTTTTCCATTTACGTGGGCCAGTGCTATTTCATATGGCCTCTCCATCCAAGCATCCAATGGTTTTGTTTTGGCAGCTGCTAGAATGGGCAATGATTTTTCTTTTGGTAGCCAGGATGCTGCCATGATTGCTTCTAGTCTAACACGGCCATGTTTATCTACAGCAGCTTGTGCCAATAGTGCTGCTTGATTTTTTACTTGATGCCCAGTATAGCGCAATACCCGAACTGCTGCGGCACGAATGTGATAGTCGGACGATTTCAATAATCTATTGAGCAACACCTGATCAACTTTATCTAGTCCCCATGTTACCCAAAGGGCCTCCAATACGTGGTGTTCATACTGCGGATCAGTTTTATCCAGATTGTCTACCCAGGCAGTAACTTTTGGTAACACCTCAGCGGCATTGTGGCCCCTCAACTCACGTCTAACACGATACCTTGTTCTATATTCTGGTAATTTCAGATTATCTAAGAGCTCATCAATTGAAGCGCCAAAAACCTTTGCGGGCTGAACCAATGGCCTGGAAGGATAGGTGATTCTATATACACGGCCATGTACATGATCTCGAAGTGGATCGCGCGAATTGTGTTGCATATGACCAATCAACACATTGTGCCAATCAATAAAATACAATGAACCGTCGGGGGCAAACTCCATGTCTACCGGCCTGAAATTTTTATCCTCTCCTACAACAAGATCCATTCTGTGTTTTGATACATAGCCTGTTCCACTGTCTTTAAGGCTGTGTTGTTTTGTTCCAAGAAATCCTATGGTGTTATTAATCAACATATCACCTTGAACCTCATCAGGAAAATGTCTGCTTGAAACAAATTCCAGTCCAGATGTAGGCCTAACCTTATGCTTTTCTTCAATCAGTGATGGCGAGCTATGATTGCCTTGCCCGTATCGTGTAAGATTTGTTCCCGGCATCATCCAACGTGCATCAGGGCCAGAAGTTTCAAGAAAAAAGTGTTGACCCCACTGGTCAAATGCAATGCCCCATGGGTTTGGAATATGCAGTTGAGCAGTGCGTTCTAGGTGTTTTCGTTGTGGTGCATAACGGAAAAAACCACCATTTGTAGCCCTAATAGTTCCGTAAGGTGTTTCTACATTTGAATGCAGAAATACGCCCTCTCCCATATAGATTGCTCCTGATTCATCGGTCACAAAAGCACTTATCGCGTGGTGGGTATCATGGTCGTCAAAGCCGCTAAGTACAACTTCTCTTGAGTCTGCGCGATCATCGCCATCAGTGTCTTTGAGCAGTATCAAATTGGTACCCTGACTTACATACACGCCCTCATTGGTTATTTCCATACCAACTGGTACATGCAAATGATCTGCAAAAATTGTTTCCTTATCTGCCTTTCCATCATTGTCGGTGTCTTCGAGGATAATGATTTTATCATCTGGCTTTGGGTCTCCTGGTTGATAATGAGGATAGCTAGGCATGCATGCAACCCACAAGCGCCCCTTATTATCAAAAGTCATTTGTACAGGGTTGGCTAAATTTGAAAATTCTTTTTCTGAGGCGAACAATTCAATTTTATACCCTGGCGCAACCTTGATTGAATTCAATGCTTCATCGCCATATAAATATCTTAAGCTGCCGTTGTTATCTGGGTTGTAGTTGGTGGTGATTTCTGGAAGTTTTCTTGTTTTCTTATCGGCCTCTGCTACATCTATTTTGATCCCTTTTGTTGCTGCCCTAATTGCCTCCTCTCGAATCGCAGTCATTTCACGAATCTTCTCAATTTCTGCTGGATAGTTGTCGGGCCCAAAAGGTGCATAACGTCTTCCATACACATGTACTCCGTTGGGCACCTTGAAATCCATATGCCACATCCAGTTTTTTTCATCAACCGCTTGTTGAACCATATCTCGGTAGCGCTCAATGGAAGAGGGTTCTTTTTTAAATACTTCATTTGCCAACAGCAATGAAAGTTTTTTGTATCCTTCTTTGTTTAATTGAATTCCATCTATAGTTAGGGGTTCATTTGTTTCCGCATACCAGTTTTTAGAAGCGGTGAATGCATCAATGAACAACAGGTTGTGTTTGGCCGCAATTTCTTTCATTGCTTGTGTATAGAGCACCAAATTTTTATTTTCATTAACTCCGTTTGGCACATCCAATGAATCAGATAGGTCTTCATACGCTATAGGGGATACCAGTGCTAACTTTGGTGTTGAATGGCCGTTGTATTGTTGAGCAAGCGTATGTTTCACGAATGCTTCCAATTCCGCTTTGTAGGTTTGAAGTTTAGAAGGGCCTCCAAATGATTCGCTGAATCCAAAGAAAGTAATGATGACATCTGTTTGAAGACGCTTTAACCATTGATCATTCGATTCAAAATGACCCTCGCTGCCAGTATTGTTTGCAAATTCAGATTGGAATAGTTCTGCACCTGGAAAAGCCCATGGGGTTGGCCTTGATGGATGTGGCCTGAATCCTGGGGTATCGCCACCATCACATAAGTTTCTCATGCTGATGAGGCTGTCGGGATAGCGCAAATGCATTTCAGTTTCAAAATAATCAAAATTGATCATCCTCGACCCAAGGTTTCCCCCAATCAAAGAGATCTTGATATTTTTGTGGATTTCAAAAGGTGCTGGGTTGGTCGGAATTAAAAACCCGATTGTTCCAGCTGAGATTATAAATAGGCAAAATGCAATTTTTATTTTAACAGACATGTCTTTGGTTTTCGCTTGATTTTTCAAGCCATAATATAGAGAATTATCCTGTTAAGTATCACATTGCATCTGATTATTTTACTTTAATCGGCCAATGTCATTGGTTGAGCGAAATAGCGTGAATTTTCTCATTGATTGAGTATGTTGAGTTTTTTATTCAAGGAGTGTCACCCCGTATTATAAAAATGGAATGCTTAATTTTAGGGATATTATTATTATATGAAAACGCTTGTGTGTGACTCGCCTGGAAATTTTAAATATATCGATACCGAATTGCCCTCATTAAAGCCGGGTTATTCAATCATTCGCATAAAAAGAGTTGGAGTTTGTGGTACGGACCTACATGCATTTGATGGAACGCAGCCATTTTTCAATTATCCGCGCGTGTTGGGTCATGAATTGGCCGCTGAATTTGTTGCAGGTGATGCCCCGGGGTTTCAGGAAGGGGAGCTGCTAACCGTGTTGCCTTACTTTAATTGTGGCTCTTGTGTTGCTTGCAGAAGCAATAAGCCCAATTGTTGTAGCGCCATAAAGGTTTGTGGTGTTCATATTGATGGGGGAATGACTGAATTTTTATTGGTTCCGTCATCTTCGCTTGTTAAGGGCGAAGGGCTATCAATCGATGAGTTGGCCTTGATAGAACCACTCGCTATTGGTGCCCATGCCATATCTAGGGCAGACGTTCAGTCAACAGACACAGTACTTATTGTTGGAGCCGGTCCAATCGGAATTGGCATAGTTGAGTTTGCTCTTCTACGGGGTGCGAAGGTTATACTCATGGATACCAATAAGGATAGGCTCAACTTTTGCAAAGCATACTTTAAAAATATTGACTTGGTCAATCCTTTAGAGGTTGACCAAGTCAATAGGTTGAGGGAATTGACAGATGGTGACATGCCCTCTGTTGTAATGGATGCTACAGGAAATCTGAAGGCAATCAATGCCTCTTTTGCATATATGGCTCATGGGGCACGATATGTATTGGTTGGATTGCAGCTAAATGATATTTCATTTAGTCACCCCGAATTTCACAAGCGGGAAGGTACATTGATGAGCAGCAGAAATGCAACAAGGGAGGATTTTGCCCTCGTTATTCAAGCCGTGAAAGAGGGAAAGGTAGCCCCTAGAAAAATGATTACCCATCGCTTGGCTTTTGATGCAGTCGCGGAGCGCTTCTCGTCATTGACAGATCCAGATCAAAAAACAATTAAAGCGTTGATCGAGCTGTAGTGTAGGACAATTTATTAATCTACACTCGCTTCAACCCTCATGAAAATAACATGCTTAATTTGTCCTTCCCGGATAGATCTTCAATGCTTCTTCTAAACAATCCATCGCAGCATCAATATCCTCGTTCTTGATTACATAAGCAAACCGTACTTGGTCTTTTCCCAGGGATTGAGTTTCGTAGAAGCCGCTGGCAGGTGCAAGCATCAGAGTTTGTCCATTGTGTGAAAATGATTCAAGGAGCCACTGACAAAATGTATCACAATCATCGATGGGTAGTCTGGCCATTACATAGAAAGCCCCGCCGGGAGTTGGACAAAATACTCCTGGCATTTCATTCAATCTTTTTACCAATAAATTTCTGCGA
>CAIXLY010000065.1 GCA_903920455.1 uncultured bacterium
AACAGGGTGGTAAAAATTGAGGAGCTATTGGGGTAGTATTAATAATTTTATACTTCGTATATAAATGAAAATCATTGTATTAGATGGATATACGCTGAATCCTGGTGATCTTGATTGGTCGGCACTGGAACAGTTGGGGGAATTGACGGTGTATGATCGGACCTCTGCTGAAGAGGTCATTTTAAGGGCCCAAGGGGCTGAAATTCTCATCACCAACAAGACTTCAATTTCTGGTAAGGATATGGAGCGCTTACCCGAGTTGAAGTTTATTAGCGTGCTGGCTACCGGGTATAATATTGTAGATATTGAATCAGCAAAGCGGTTGGGTATCCGGGTGAGTAATGTTCCCGGGTATAGTACAGCTTCAGTCGTTCAGTTGACCATTGCATTCATACTTGAGTTTACACACCATGTGCAGTCGCACAGTGATGGGGTTCATGCCGGTAAGTGGGCATCTTCAAAAGACTTTTGTTATTGGGATTATCCGCTAGTGGAGCTTGATGGCAAAACACTTGGCATCATTGGGTTTGGGGATATTGGCAAACGGGTTGCTGATGTAGCAAGTGCTTTTGGAATGAACATCATAGCACATAGTCGAACGCAAACAGATCAGAAGCACCGGTCAAATTTTCATTGGGTTGCGCTTGATGATTTATTCAAGCAGTCGGACATCGTTAGTCTGCATTGTCCATTGACAGAAGAAACAAAAGGCTTGATTAACAACATCAACCTAAAAAAAATGAAGCCAACATCTTTTTTGGTAAATACATCACGCGGTCCGCTTGTGGTTGAAAAGGATTTGGCTCTTGCATTGGAGGAAGGCTGGATTGCTGGAGCTGGAATTGATGTATTAAGTAGCGAACCTCCTGTTGAAGGTAACCCATTGCTCAGTGCAAAAAATTGTTTCATCACACCTCATATAGCATGGGCCTCACTGGAGTCAAGAAGCCGATTGATGGCCGAGACGATTTCGAATGTCAAGGCATATATAGGCGATGGCATAAGAAATAGCGTAGGTGCGTAGCAGGATATTTATTTAGATTTTATTCTTACTTTACTGTTTACAATATATTCAAAACCAATACCAACATCAATAAGATGAGAAAAATTGCTGCTATTATTATCGTTTTCCTTGCATTTCAACAATGCAAATCAGACAAAACCGAAGTATTAACCTCCAATTATATAGATCCAAAATATTATCTCTGTCATTATACAAGTAGTCCTTTGAGTGTTGATGGTGTATTGAATGAAGCTGCTTGGGATTCAGTTCCGTGGACAGATGAGTTCGTAGATATTTTTATGGAGAACAAACTGCCGCCTGTTTATAAAACCCGCGTAAAAATGTTGTGGGATGATACCTATTGCTATTTCGCGGCCGTAATGGAAGAGCCGGATATGATGGCGAAGTTTACAAAGCGCGATACAGTAATCTGTTTGGAAAACGATTTTGAAATATTTATAGATCCCAATGGCGATAATCATGAGTACTATGAATTTGAAATGAATGCCTTGGGAACAGTTTGGGATTTGATTCTGCCAAAAGCATACAGAGATCAAGGTATACCCGATAACTCTTGGAACATCGATGGATTGGTTTCCGGTATCAAAATAAACGGGACATTAAACGATCCTAGTGATAGGGATAGTGGTTGGGTTACTGAGATTGCCATACCATGGTCTGCATTCAAAGAATATTCGCACATGTCTTTACCCCCAGTTGAAAGCGAACAATGGAGAATTAATTTTTTAAGGGTGGAGTACCTTCCAAAAATTGTGAACGGCAAGTATGAGAAAGACGAGACAAAGCCTACCAATAATTTAGTGTGGACCCCTCACCATTCTTCAAACATGCATGATCCCGAATCTTTCGGAATAGTTCAGTTTACGAAAAATGGCTTTGGTGCCGCGAAGGTCAATGTTGATGCTTCATTGCCGGCAAGAGGAATTCTCATGCAAATCTACTATGCTCAGAAAAAATATTTTACCAAGAATAAGAAATGGGCATCTTCATTAAAAGAGTTGGGAGTTTCTGTAAATCAGGATCCCAAAATTAAGGTTGCAGAAACATTCGAAATGAGTAAGGAAGGTTTTGTTGCCCGTGTAGATTTGATTGATGGGGAGAATAAAACCATTTGGCATACCAATGAGTTTTCAAAACTTTGGAAAGAGTAATTTCTGACCTTACTTATTAATTACCTTTCGCATATGGTTGTTAGAATATATTATGGTAGGGGTATACACATTGCATTGTCTAAATTTTTATTGGTTTGTTTGTTGCTAAATATAGCAGGCTCAGTATCTGCTCAAGTGCAATCATTGGCAGGGAGCTGGGAATTCAGGTTTGATTCCATTAAGCAATACTCTTCAATTCAGTTGCCTGGTTCTTGTGAGGAACAAGGGTTTGGTTATAAGACAACATTCAAAGATCCACATAGACTAACGCGAGAAGTCAGGTACGTTGGAAAAGCCTGGTATAAAAAAATAATTGAAGTGCCGGTTTCTTGGAAGTCGAAGCGCGTTGAATTATTTCTTGAACGCTGTCTCTGGGAAACTGCTCTATGGTTGGACGGCAAACCAATTGGTTTGCAGAATTCATTATCTGCGCCACATGTATATGACTTAGGCGTATTAACACCTGGAACACATAAACTAGAGGTTCGCATTGATAATACAATAAAACTACCTATTGGCGATTGGGGTTTTTCAGTCACTGATGATGGCCAGGGCAATTGGAATGGGATTATTGGAGAGATTGAGTTGCGCGCAACGGATCCTGTATGGCTGAAGCATGTTCAGGTTTTTGAAAATCATTTGAAAGTAGATGTGGGAAACGTTACAGGCAAGATGCATCAAGTGAAGATTCAGGATTCATTTTTTTCTATTCCCTCTGGAGGTGCAGTAATAGGATTGCCTTTCAAGACAACTCCCCCAACCTGGGATGAGTTCACTCCTGTTGTTAAGACATTAAATGTAAAACTTAGATCTGCAATTTATCATGATGAAAAAATTGTGCAGTATGGCAACAGAAGGCTAATTACAAAAAACGGTCAGATCATTATTAATGGTCGTCCTACTTTGATGCGTGGGGTAAACAACGAATGTATTTATCCAAAAACCGGATACCCGCCTATGGATAAAAATTCATGGCTTCATTTATTTAATGTTTGCAAGTCTTATGGAATGAATTTCATGAGATTCAATGCATGGTGTCCGCCCAAAGCAGCTTTTGAAGCTGCAGACGAATTGGGATATTTCTTGCAGGTTGAAATACCCTTTTGGGGATCTTTTGGTGATCATCCTGAACGAGAGGCATTCTTGACTACAGAGCTTGAAAAGATCCTTGACGAGTATGGCAATCATCCATCGTTTGCCTTTATGGGCATGGGAAATGAATCCCCCGGATCTTTGGACGTGCTGGTTAGAAAGGGTAAAACAATTGATACACGGATGTTGTATCGTTGTCAAAATGGGGATACGATTACCAACGGAGATTTTGCAGAGCGCGGGACAGAGATTGGACAGCGGGGTGTGAAGGGACCACTGACGGATTGGGACAGGTGGTCATTGATAAAAACGCCAGAGGTTGATCAATACAAAAAACTTTCGCTGCCTACCATTGCTCATGAAGTTGGGCAATGGTCGAGTTACCCGGATTTTGATCAGCTCTCTAAGTTCACAGGAAATCTTCGTCCTTATAATTATGAATACTTCAGGGAGTCGCTTGTTAAGCACGGCATGATTGATGAGAATAAAAAGTTTGCAACTGCAAGTGGAAAATTTGCAGTCTGCCTGTATAAGGATGAAATTGAAGGATGTTTAAGAACATTTCCTCATGGGGGTTTCAGCATAGTGGATGCAAGAGATTTTACCGGGGAAGGCGCTGCAATTATCGGATGGCTTGATGCCTTTTGGGATTCAAAGGGATTTATTGCACCTGAAGAGTTCAGACGATTTTGTGGTCCAACTGTTTGTTTGTTG
>CAIXLY010000066.1 GCA_903920455.1 uncultured bacterium
CAATAGTTGTAATAGTTTTAATAGCTACGTTTAGTTCAATTTTATTTTTTATACAGCAAACAGCTGAAGCATCAGAATGTTTGAAATTATATAAGAGTGCTGATTATGAAAAAGCTATCACGGCGTGCGCCTTTGAAGTAGCACGAGGTAACGCTGAATCTCAAATAACTTTAGGTAAAGCTTATAAACGTGCAAATCAAACTGATCAGGCAGAGGAAATTTTCATTAAATGCAAAAATCAATTTTATGAATGTCTACATGAGAGTGCCTTCTTTAATAAAGATATGAATCAAGCTCGACAGGATTGGAAAAAAGCTTTTGAGAATGGAGTGAGTGATGCGGCTTGGGCACTAGCTATCTCCTACAATAATTCTGGAGATAAAACTACAGGTAATTCTTGGATGGAAAAAGCAGTTGCAAAGAATAATTCAATTGGAAAATTAATGAAAAGCGCCAGTTATCTTGCAAAAAAAGATTATAAAACAGCAATTGAGCTAGCTATTCCGCTTCTCAATGAAGATTTGAGTGAATATCCGCAGGCGAATAATGTGCGTCGTTTTAGCATTGAAAAATACATTTTAGCAATTTATACAGAAAGTAAGGATGATAATGGTCGAGAAAAATTCCTTTTAGATTGTGCCAAAGATAATGTTTATTGTATTGGTCAGCTTGCGATGCATTATTTAGGTGATGATGATGCTAATGCTCAAATTTGGGCAGAAAAAGGAGTCACCGTAAATGATGGCACTTCCATGTGGGTGATGGGAAAACTTGCGGAGAAAAGCTATTGGGGCAAGCCAGGAGCCGAATTAGCTGATACATCAAAAGCGCGCTACTGGTATAAAAGGGCAGCAGATGTTGGAGATGTAGCAAGTATGGCGAGAGTTGCAGAATATGCAGTTCTGGATAACAAAAAAGATGAGGCATGCCTTTGGGCTAATAGATTAATTCCAATAATTGATTTGCGCAGAGGTACTTATGATGAATTACAAGCTGATCAGGCATGGAAAAAGACCGCAAGTAAAATAATTCAAGACCTAAAATGTGGGGTAATAACTGATCAAGTGCCACAGCAACCAGCTTCAAAGACTAATTCAAAAATTACACCTACGCCTACTACCTCTCCTGTAGGAAAAATATCAGATGGGAACCTTGCTCCACTTTTAAAATATGAATCCTCTGAGTACAGTGAGAAAGTTTCCACAAACGTAAAAACTTCGTCAATCTTCGGAAGAGCTTACTTAAATGAACTTAACTGGGTTATTCCACTAACAAATTCGAAGAACGAGTCAGTTCCCCCGCTCAATAGAGTTCAATTCAGGAACTCAGCACTCCCATACGGATCTTGGTGGAACTTGCCATATACGCTAAAAGATGGCGGATCAGTTGGTTGGTACGCAGAAGTTTCAGAAATTGGTATTCAACTACTCCACAGTACTGGAGCCAAAGTTTGTCCAGAATTTAGATTAGCTTTGGTGCAAGATGGATTAGTTACTTACATTTGGACAAAATCTGTTGCACCATGCTCTTAATCATCAAATAAATAAGTGTTCTTTCCTACCCCTCAA
>CAIXLY010000067.1 GCA_903920455.1 uncultured bacterium
AGGTAAGCAGATATGCCTTCAGCTGCACCAAGATCCGCTGTAATATCAATAGCACAAACCTCACCCGTTTTTAGTGGGTTGTGATCCGAAACCTTAGATCTATTTGCATGCTGTGCTGAGGCAATCCATCCATCGGATTTTCTAGATCTATCAGGAAAACAGTCATCAATTTGCTCCCGTAATTGAACTGCTGCTTTAGATAGGTAAGGCTTCATTAGCTGAGAAGAAGTTTTGCTTCGTCCTCAGTAATGCCTAAGCGATCAAGTAATGCCGCTTTAGCTGCTGCTTTATCGGAAGCCTCAGTTTTTTCGGCAGCCTTAAGTGCCTTCATTGCATCATCAATCTCTTTTTTAGTTGGCGCATCGCCTTCCAAGACATCCCACTTGATTGTGCTGTAATCGTCATCGGTAAATGAAAATTCTGCTGTTGGTTTTAACTTACGGATTGCTTTTGTTAAATCAGCCATTATGCACCTATTTCCATTAAAATGATTGAAGAAGTATTACCAGATTCATTAACTTTAATTTGACCATTGTTGCTGACCAATCCTGCTCTGGCTTGTGTTTTGTATGTTGTCGCAGATGTAGTTGCAGGACTGTCCAAATAACTGCCACTAGCAATCACTCCTAATTTACCTGCTTCAGAGTTTGACCAATCTGTAGAATAAGCAGCTCTGAAACTATCAGCAGGTATGAATACGGCTGTGCTATCTCTTACTATTTGAATGCCAGCACCCTGAGCAAATGCACCAGAATCTCTTTCAGTTCTAATTGCTTGGGTGAACATTACTAACACTTTACTTGTCGCCGAACTTGGAGTAATACTTGCAGATAAAGTGGTGTCAGTAAAAGATGTTGAAGCAATAGTTGTTAAGGTTGTTGTTGTTCCCATTACGACTTGCAATACTTTTCCACCACCGGCAGGAGTTGCCCATTTTAATCCGGTTGCGGTTGTTGAATCGGCTGTCAAAACTGAGTTATTTGAACCGACTGCTAATCTTGCAACTGTGTCAGCAGCGGTTGCTGCAATGATGTCGCCTTTAGCATCAACAATGGTTTTAGCAATGATTGCACTTGCATTGTTAAATACTGTCGTGTCAATTGCTGTTCCAAGTGATCGGATTGCAGCTGCGCCGTCCTTAACCAAAGCGGTATCGTCTGGAGTAGTCCAGCTGTAATTTGTGGTAGTTGCCATTTTTCTCCTATTATCAGGCTACGATTGTAGCGTATTCCCATGTCAAAGTTGGATCTATTGTGTTCCATGCCTCGGTGATTGGCACAGTATTCCAGCGCATCGCCACTTGGCTAAATGCAACTGGAGAAACATTGAGGGTCAAAAACAGTTCATTAAATCTGGTACTCCATCGCCAGCCTTCAACATATCCTTCAAACTCACCGCTTGAAATTTGGGTTGGAAGGTTTTGGATATTGACTGGCATTCCCATAAATACAGCTAGTAAATCATCTCTGTCGGCATCATCAATTTCTGAGTTGGTGATTGGAAAAGTGATGCTGTCAAATCTAGGTAATGGAAAAGCTCTTTGGGCAATATATCGATCGGCAACCTCTTGAGCGTCAGTAGCATCATGGATCAAAGAATTGATGGTTTCGGCTTTGTAGCCGTAGGTTTGAATCGAAGCCGTAGAACTGGCAACCTCTTGAGATCCATAATTATTGCCATAATTAATATAAATATCGTTGCGAATATCAGCTGATCGTGTAGTCGTGGCAAGTCCAGCCCCTAAAGCATGGTTAGCATCAAGATCAACATAACCATTTGCAATTAGGTAAGTTTGGCGATGGTCGGCATCGGCATAACCA
>CAIXLY010000068.1 GCA_903920455.1 uncultured bacterium
ATAACAGGAAAAATCAATGTAACAGATTCGAATGTGGCTTGCGAAGCAGCCGCAAGACCAGATGTTGACCCTGCCTATAAGAACTACTGTGTGGAGTGTCTGCCATCGTATTTTCCGGGGATAAGAAAGACATATTATATACCCATAAAACCTATCAAGGCCAGCACGACAACTGCAATTAGAGGTATGGGCATTACTGTTGGCCTGGCTTTAAATGGCGTCAGCTTTGACCCTCCCGCTCCTACGCAAGCTATTTTGGGGGCTTTTACGCTAGCTCCATTTGATGATGCGGGCGGACATGTAAATGGTGTAACTGGATATCACTATCATGCAGCAACAGGAAAATCCACAGTAATAGAACAAGAAGATGGTCATGCCGGAATGATTGGTTACGCTATGGATGGGTATGGCATATATGAATTACTTGATACATCAAATAACGAATCAACTGACCTAGATGCCAGCAGGGGGCACTATGATACAACAAGAGGCTATCATTACCATGTAGCGGGTTCAGGTACAAATAGTTTTATCAATAGCCTTAGGGGCATACCTGGCTCATTTTCGATCACATATTAATTTCATAGTAGAATTTTACTAGGTATATGCTAAAATCTTATTTTTTATTTTCCCTACTGCTCCTTTTTAAGTGTGCAGATGCTCACAGTCCACAGGTATCTACAATTTCATTTTTAGAAGATCAAAACAACAAGTGGAGTGTTTTCATTAAAGCCCCACTCTATACATTTCAATTGGCCTTGACAGCAAATAATCCGGGTTTGGAACTGGAAAAAATAGGTCCGATTGAGATGCAGAATGAAATTTCTAAGTTGCTAAAAAGCAACTTGATCTTAAATGATGATCTTGGTTTATCATTAGCCAATGAAAAAATTCAATTGGGTCATGAAACCACCATCTACTACACGATAAATAATACAGGAGGTAAATTTGATCTGACATCTCTATCGTTTAAGGCATTTGATAAACTGAAAGATCATTTTACCTTATTGAAAATAGTGCCAAATGGGAAGAAAGAAATCAATTATATCTTAAATACTGACAACAAGTATGTCTATACAAATCATCAAAATAAATTTTTTGATGCCGCTGACAATTTATTCTACATGGGATTAGCTGTAGCATTTTCAATTCTGTTCATGATAATTATCTTTTTATTTTTTAGAAAAAAGAATACTATGAAAGTCAAGCTGTTTCTTTTAGTATTTTTTTCATCTTTGATTATTTCGTGTTCAAAAAGCAATGAAACCAATACCTCGGTAAATTCAACTGTTCCCGATTTATATAAAAAGATATATGGAGCAACCAGCATTACAAGTGATGGCACCAACATTACAATAAAAACAAAAAGTTTACCTGATCATAAGAGCTCATACTACCCTATCAGCAACCCACTATATGAATCATATAATGGGACAACATTTGGAGGTTTCAATTTTGTTAAAAATCCAAACTCGATCATTGAGCAGTCTGGAACATTTAAGATACCCATGAACCCAAAAGTTGACAATTCCCATCCGGCTACTCCATTGGGGCCGATAGGGATTGCTATAAATGGAGTTGTTTTTTTCAATCAATATGCAGGCCCCGCTCAACCATTAACAAACGAGATCGCTAGTTTTGATAAATACTATGGCCACCCTCAACAATCTGGAATGTATCATTACCATACGTAACACTATGCCATTGATTACCCGCAGCTGAAGTCCTGGCCGTCCACGTTATCCCATCAGTACTTGTCATCACTCGGTGACCAGAACCAGTGCTGGCAACGGCAACAAACCTTGTCTTGTTGAATTGACATATAATACTGTAGAACTTGTTGGGGCAATAGTACCAATTGGTTTAATTAAAATGTTTTTTGGCCAACTTGATATTCATTGATTGTCTTAAATTTTTATTTTGCTGATTTAAAGGATTGTTTTTTTGATTTTCAAAGTTTAGAATATTCTAATGGCGCGGACTCGTCTAGGGTTGTCAATTCCAAGGTCCGACTGGGTTCCTGCCACCTTGCCATCTGGGCCAGTGGTGGTGAAAAAAAACTGAGTCCTTGCACTTTCAACTCCTTTAACAAAACTGGCAAAATCTTTAAGATTTATCGTCCCCTTTTGGGTAGAACTCCAATAGGTTGGATGCCCAGTAGTAGCAAAACCGCCAATGGAATCTTTAGCTTGGTACAATAAATTTAATTCATCTTTGCTTGGTAAAAACCAGTCGATATATCCCCCACCTCTATAACTATTAGCAAGCCCTGCAGCAAAAGATGACATATTTGTGGTTCCGGTAACTAAAGCAGATGTAATTATTGCAAGCGTGTTAGGTAATCCAAGTCCTATATAGGTTCCAGTTACACCATAAAATTTATCGGGAAACCATTTAACTCCTGCATCTGTAGTCTGATCAACAGTAGCAGCAATCAAGCCATGAGTTTGCCCTTTAATAAAGCCATTATCACTTGGACCAAAAATATAAAACACCTTTCCCCCTCCATAGGTATCACCAACGTTTAACGGAGAAACTAATAGCCCAACCATATTCTTCCAATAGGAGCCATCATAAACTTCTAATTGCGTATTTGTGGTATTCCAAATGGTTAAGCCTGCAACAGGAGTAGTAATAGCATCTCTTTGTGTGGTTGTTAGACGAGGAGGTAAGAAGCCTTGTGTTGTTGAACTTGCTTCTAATACAGCAGATGAAGTTGTATCAGAATTTGTCCCGACAGTCAATTTTCCAGCAAAAGTTGATCTATCCGTATTTGAACTTGTTATTTTTCCATTAACAGTCAAGTCGGAATTAAAAGTCTTTTCACCTACAAAAGTTTGCGTTGCTGTGCTCACAATACCTGCATTGTCAGCATCAGCTGGAGCAAGGTAAAGTGTATTCGATGCAATGTATGCACCTGTTGCCGTTGCCGTAGCGCTGATCGGACCAACCGTGGTAATGCCATTATTGGCAGTCCATATTGGCAACCCATTAGTTAGTGTAAGTACTTGCCCATCATCCCCTATAGATAATCTTGTTGGAACACCATCTGTTCCACCATAAACAATATCACCTGATGACATTGGTCTCAATGAATCAATTCTCATTGATAAAGATGCTGTATCAGCAGAGGATAATTTTAGGTTAATCCTACTTGATAAAGAAGCAGTGTCTCTCGCAAAACGATTATCCAGCATCGTTGATGTATCAGAAATATTCAACTTCTCATCAATCCTTGCTGAAAGCGAAGCCGTGTCTCTTGCAAAACGATTGTCAAGCATTGTTGACGTATCAGAAATATTCAACTTCTCATCAATCCTTGCAGAAAGCGAAGCAGTGTCTCTCGCAAAACGATTATCCAGCATATTGGCTGTGTCTGCAATATTTACTTTAAGGTTGGCATAAATCCTAAGATTGCTCGCACTGTCTTTCATGGCTTGCTTGTTGGTGTTGATTCTTGTGCTTAGACTCACTGTATCCTTCGCAAACCTGCTATCTAGCATATTTGCCGTGTCTGTAATATTTACTTTGAGGTTAGCATAAGTTCTAAGATTACTCGCAGTGTCTTTTATAGCTTGCTTGTTGATGTTAATTCTTGTGCTTAGACTCACTGTATCCTTCGCAAAGCGACTATCCAGCATATTGGCAGTGTCTGCAATATTTACTTTAAGGTTGGCGTAAGAACGAAGATTACTTGCGGTATCCTTGATGGCTTGCTTGTTGGTATAAATTCTGTTACTGAGACTAATTGTATCCTTTGCAAAGCGGCTATCAAGCATTAGTGCCGAATCGGAAATATTCAACTTTAAATTCAATTTTGACTGCACTGATAACAATGAGTCAAGTAGTTGGTGGATTTGTGCATAGGAAGAAAGCATAGATGCAGTATCAGCCTTACTTAACTTACTATTCAAAGAATCTAATACACGCTGTACTCTGGCATAAGAAGATAGCATTACTGCAGTGTCTAAAACATTCAACTTCAGTGAAATATTTTGCTCTTCAAGCAGCTTCCAATTGCCCTCACTGTAATAGTAAAAGCAGATAGGCGCATTTGTTTGGTATAGCAACAATCCTGATGCTGGCGATACAATATTCAGTCGTTGTGATGAAGTCATTCTCGGAACTAAAAACCCTTTGGTGGTTGAACTTACATCTAATTCTGCTGAAGGGTCTACGTTAGCAAAATTCACACCAATGCCCACCTGAGCTGATACGGTGAGCCCAGTGATGATTGCTAACGCCAGAAATAAGAGCCTTATCATTTTCATTTATTTATTTTTATATACTTGTTATTTTGTCGTTTATTATTAAAGCTTGATTACCCTGATAGCTGCCATGGGCTTGTTGCCTTGAACCGCCCTAATAATATAGGTGCCATTTGGAAAGGTACTGCCCAGCTTTACATTTTGATAGGGTCTTGTTATTTGCGTTTCAATTATTGCGCCTCGCATATCAACACACGTAATCTCAATTTCAAACTGCCCCTTTGCCAAAACCATTACGTTGAATTCTGTGACTGAGGGATTGGGATACGCTTGCACTTCAATCAAATCTTCTGCTACTAGGTACTTGCCGGCGGTGAAGGCATTAAACATTGTGTGCTGCATTGAGGGGCCTTGCAGAAGGTTGATCGCGGTATTCAACCCATTGTTGATATCATAGACCCACCCTTTTCCATTGTTATATAAAAATTCCAGTTCTAACTCTGCAATCCCATTCAATTCACTTTGTAGATAGTTTAAGCTTAATCTGGCAGGCATGTAATTGACTGAATTTGTGAATCTATAAATCCGTTGAATGGTTGAAATGTCTGCAATTTTATTGGGAACCAGGTCTACATTCAACGTATTGTTGGTAAAGGTGAAGTCGCCTGAGAAATTGAAGTCGGCACGGTCGGCCACCATTTTTGTTCCGCCCTTCACATTGAACTCAGTGCCGGGGGCGACGGATAATATTTGCGCCTTTAGCACATTGATTAAGCTGAAGAAAATCACGACAAAAACTGATGAGTATAATTTTTTCATGACGATTCTTTTTGCTGTTCTTCAATTTGTTTTTTCATCGCTTCTACAGCATTTATTATCGATTCTGATTGGTTATTTTCTTCTTTAATTCCACCTGTTAAACTATTTTTTGATTTAATGGAATGATAAAAAGATTGAATATTCTCAAATCCGCATAGTTTGATGACGGATTCAATTGACAAGTTGGAATTGATTGGATTATCCAGTTCTTTAATTAAAAACTGATACCGATGTTGATCTATAAGTGCTGTAAAATTTACTCCATGATAGCTAGTCGAAATATGATCAACCTCTTCGACGCTGATATTTAGTAAATTGGCAAAATTTTCTGTAGTTGAGTGTTGATGCAAATAATATTTATGGTCAAAAAAATAATACTCAAACAGTTTTGACAAGGCAGGGGTTTTCAAATTCTGATTTGGAACAAGTCCCCTTAAAAATGTAAATAATGACATGATCCAATATTTTGAATCATAAAAATGAGGGGAATAAAGAGAGAGAAAAATTTACTTGTGTAATGATGACGAATGTCAATGTATTATTAAAAATTACAGCTGTATCATTTTATGAAACACTGGTTTTCAATAAATTAATCATTAAAGATTTCAATCAAGTCTGAGGGATTACCGCCATGGTATTTCTTGAATGGCTGATAAAAGCGTTGTCTAGAAGAAAACCAACTTCTAGGGCCAACGCTTCAACGGTATAACTATTAAATTTTGGGTCTTTTATGATTTCAACAAAATAGTCAATTCTGTTTTTATTGACCAATTCATCAAAACTCATAGAATAGTTCTGGTAAACGTAGTTAAATATCAACTCTTTCCTTACTCCAATAACATTAGCAAAATCAGAAATGCTGGCTTCCTTACTTCTATAGTAGAAATTGCTAAAAAAATGAT
>CAIXLY010000069.1 GCA_903920455.1 uncultured bacterium
CTGGCTCAACCAAGCTAAGTTGATCCGTAATCAATTTGTATGCATGATTTCCATCGAGTAATCTTGCCCAGCAATTTACCTTCCAGCCCATTGACCATCCTGTTGAAACATCTCCGCGATATCCCAATGTCTTAATAGAAGATTCAAAGAGTTCAGGATTTCTGTATGGTGATATCTGATTCCCTGGGTAGAGTCCCCATAAATGAGAAATATGCCTATGTGTATCCTTGGGGTCATCCCAATCGCCCATCCACTCCTGTAGTTGAGTGTGTTGACCAATTTGCATAGGTGCTAGATCATTAATCTTTTGTTTTATTTTTTCAACAAAATCCTGATCAACTCCTAAAATATTGGCGGCCTTAAGTGTATTTGTAAATAAAGAAAGCATGAGCTGATTGTCCATCGTAGTTCCGGCAGATGTGCTGTACAATCCATGATGCGCATTCTCTGGTGATGCAGAAGGAGAGACCACCCACCATCCTGTTGCAGGGTCTTTATATAAGACATCAAGGAAAAACTCACATGAACCTTTCATGGCAGGGTATACTGAAGCAAGATACTTTTTGTCGCCACTGTAGAGATATTTTTCCCAAAGGTGATGTGAAAGCCATGCTCCGCCAGTTGGCCAAACTCCCCAAGGGCCATCAATTGCGCCTGTCATCCTCCAAAGGTCTGTGTTGTGGTGCAAAACCCATCCTTTTGCCCCATATAACGTTTTTGCTGTTTCTTGTCCACTGACTGAAAGTTCTCTGGTCATTTGAATTAATGGCTCATGCATTTCTGAAAGGTTTGTAACCTCTGCTGGCCAGTAATTCATTTCCAGATTAATATTGTCGGTGTACTTGCTTCCCCAAGGTGGATTGGTATGTGGATTCCACATGCCTTGAAGGTTTGCTGTTTGTCCACCTGGCTGAGAGCAGGAGATAAGCAGATAGCGACCAAATTGAAAATATAAACTTACCAGCTGAGGGTCATTGGTGGTGGCAAAATCCTTTATTCGTTTGTCTATTGGAAGTTTTATACTCTCTGAAGTTCCCAAGTCGAGTGAAACCCTATTAAAATATTTTTGATAAAATTTCTTATGGTCAGTCAATGCTAATTCATAAGTTTTTTTATCAGCTTTTGAAAGTGCAGAACTGGCTAGTTCAACTGCATCACCGCTTAAATCTTGATAATTCTTATAATTGGTTGCCATTGTGATGTATAAGGTAACAGCATTGGCATCTTTAACTTGAATTTTATTACCATAAGTACTTAACAAGCCACCTTGATTTTTTATTTTCACGTAAGCCTGGACGTTAACCTTACCGGGAACACCTTCGTGATCTGGACCAGTTGCACTAAGAGAGATAATATTACTACCGCTTTCTTTTATTGTTCCCTTCTGTTCAGTAGACATACTGGCTGAAAAACTAATTTTGCCTGGTTGGTCAGCGGTAATTCTGATGATGATAGCATTGTCAACAAACGAGGAAAAGGCTTCTCGTTTATATTTAACGCCATTGGCAGTATATGTACTAATAACTACAGCATCTTGGATGTCCAATTCACGATGTAGATTGATATATTTCTCATGCCCTTCAAATTTCAGGAAGAGATCACCTACCGGCTGGTAGGGCATGCCATGAACTTTTTGAGCAACAAAATTATCACGGGCCATATCTTGAGCTTCTTGATATTTCCCTTCGTAGATCAATCGTTGAACCTTATCAAGTGTATCCCGACCTGCCCTAGGGTTTGCGTTGTTGTATGGGCTACCCGCCCAGAATTCGTGATGATTCAGTTGTAGATGCTCCTCATTGGGATTGCCAAAAATCATTGCTCCAATATGTCCATTTCCAATTGGGAAACCTTCCTCCCAAATTGTTGAAGGCCTATCGAACCAAATTTTCATTGGATTTGAAGGTGACTGCTGTCCGTAACTCAACAATATTGTTGATATAGCTAAAAAGAGGGTAGGTAATAAACGACTAAATTGTTTCATCATATATCTTTTTTATTCAAATATTGATTTAAAGATAATGGAAACATACAAAAGGAATGATGCTGTCAGTTATTTTATTAAACAAGCACAAGTCAGTAAAGAACATAATTTTCTTTTAAAACTAAATATTGTTATTCATCAACTTTTCAAAAAGCTCCTCGTATTGTTTTTCTGCAATTGATAACTCAGCAATAACTGATTTATACATCTTTCCCGTCTCACTAAATTTATTGCTATCGGTGTATATAGCGGAGTCAGACAGATCGTTTTCGATTTTAGAACGAAGCTGCTTTAGTTCTGTTACTTTTTTTTCGATGTCATCAATTTGTTTTTGAAGCCTTCTTTGTTCTTTCTGTTTTTCCTTGTCAATTGGCTGAGCAGGTAATTCTTTAACTACCTTTTCAGCTGGTTTTATTTTCTCAGCTGGATTAGCTTGCTTTTGTTGTAATGCCTGTTTTTCCATTCTTTCTTTCCAGGCAACCCATTCCTCGTACCCACCTTTAAATTCAACGATCTTTCCATTTACTATCTCCCAGATTTTATTGGCTGTTTTGGAAATAAAATACCTGTCATGGCTAACCAAAATCATACTGCCTTCATACTTATCCAGTGCATCAGCCAAAAGATCTACTGAGTGCATGTCTAAGTGGTTCGTTGGTTCATCCAGCATTAGAAAATTAGATTTGCTAATAATCGTTTTTGCCAATGCAACCCGGGCTTTTTCGCCCCCACTTAAGACCCTTATCTTTTTGTCAACATCATCACCGCTGAACAAAAAACATCCTAAGATAGTCCTTAGCTCCAAATCTGTTTTTTTACTTCCAGCTGTCTGCATTTCCTCAACCAGCGTGTTGTCCAGTTTCAAATGTTCGAGCTGATGCTGAGCATAAAAGCTTTCTTGTACGTTATGTCCCCAAATGCGCTCTCCATCAAAAGTTTCACGTTCTGCTATAATTCTCAATAAAGTTGATTTGCCTTTTCCATTTGCACCAATTAGTGCAATTTTATCTCCACGATCAATCTCCGCACTGGCCCCATCAAGAATTTCAATACTTCCAAAGTTCTTATTAACATCTTTTAGTGTACAAATAACTTTTCCTGGAACTTTTTCAATGCTGAAGTTAATCCTCATGTTAGGTCGCTCAATTGATGCCTCTTCAACACGATCAATTTTATCCAATCTTTTTTGTACACTTTGAGCTTGTGCAGCTTTTGATGCCTTTGCCTTGAATCTTTCAATAAATTTTTCTTGTTGACGAATGAAATCTTGTTGATTTTCAAATGCCCGCTGTTGCATCTCTACCCTGATCTCTTTTTCTTGAAGATAATAGCTGTAGTTTCCTGCGTAAATGTGAAGTTTCCTTTGGTATACTTCAACGATTTTATTTACCATTCTATCGAGGAAGTATTTATCATGACTTACAATAATCACAGCACCTTGGTAATGAAGTAGATATTTTTCAAGCCATTCAATAGATGGAAGATCCAAGTGATTGGTTGGTTCATCCAGCATAAGCAAATCAGGCTGCATGAGTATCATCTTGGCTAGTAGTACTCGCATCCTCCATCCACCACTAAATTCTTTGTAGGGCCTTGAAACATCTTTTTGCTTAAATCCTAGTCCATGGAGCACATCTTCTACCTTATGATCAACATTATAACCATCCAGTTCGTCCATTTCGCTCAATAGATCAGTGTAGCGAATCAATTTTGCTTCGTTTTCCTCCAATTCCAACTCTTTTCCCAACTCATCAATTTCCTTCTGAACCTGCATAACACGTTCAAATGCGCCCATGGCAACCTGTAGAATTGATTCATTTGTATCAAAACTTAGCAGATCTTGATGCAGATACCCAATGGTAGTTGTCTTGCTTTTCTCAATTGTGCCTTTGCTCGGCTGATATTCTCCTGCAAAAAGCTTAAGCAAAGTAGATTTACCGGTTCCATTATAGCCAATCAACCCAATCCTTTCACCTGGATGGATATGCCAAGTGGCATCTTCAACAATTGGACGTGCACCAAATTCAAACGTAAGATTCTGTAATCCTGCTAACATATGTTTATTATTGCGCCGCAAAGTTACTATAATATACCTTTGTACCTGAACTTTCATTCTTGCAAAGTGTTAAACTGATACCGTGAGATTTACCCCCATTTTTTTATTTTTCTTGTCCCTTTCTTTTATTGCCTCATCGCAACCCCGGTTTACCATCAGTGGTTACATCCGAGATTCACTCAGTAGAGAAACTCTTATTGGAGCTAGTTTGCAAGCAAAAGAAGCCACAAGAGGGGTGAGTAGTAACCAGTATGGTTTCTTTTCGATCACGCTTCCGGAGGGAGAATATACCCTTACGATCTCCTCAGTCGGTTATTTTCCGATGGAAAAAAAGATATTCTTAAGCCAGGATCTTGATCAAGACTTTTCGCTCCTTTCAAAATCTAGCCTTTCCCAGGAAATAATTATCTCAGCTAGAAAACGTGATGCCAATGTTGCTAATGCTCAAATGGGTCAAATTGATCTTAGCATCAACAGAATGAGGTCTGTTCCAGTCATTTTCGGAGAGCTTGATCCATTAAAGACCTTACAATTATTCCCTGGAGTATCAAATGCCGGCGAGGGCAACAGCGGTTTATATGTCCGTGGCGGCGGGCCAGATCAAAACTTGATTTTGTTGGACGATGCTGTAGTCTATAATTCGGGCCATCTTTTTGGTTTTTTTTCAATTTTTAACGGAGATGCCATAAAAAACACCACGTTAATCAAAGGGGGTATGCCTGCTCAATACGGTGGCAGACTTTCATCCGTGCTTGATATATCAATGAAAGATGGAAATATGGGGAAGTTTCAGGGGGAGGGAGGGATTGGTTCAATCTCTTCACGGCTCTCCGTTCAAGGGCCTATTAAGAATGACAAGGCCTCTTTTATTGTATCAGGACGTCGAACCTATATTGACGCAGTTGTAAAACCATTAATCAAGAAAGGAAGCCAGTTTTATGGATCTGGTTATTATTTCTATGACCTAAATACAAAATTCAATTATCGATTTTCGAACAAGGATAGGATTTATGTTAGTGGTTATTTTGGTAGGGATGTGTTTGATTTCAACAATAATCAGCGCCAATTTAATGTAAGTATTCCTTGGGGCAATTCAACTGGAACGGTAAGGTGGAATCACGTTTTTAATAAAAAACTATTCATGAACACTACCATAGTGTACAATGATTATGATTTTGCATTAGGCGCACTTCAGAATAATTTTAATTTTACCCTAAAGAGTGGTATTCGAGACTATAACTTCAAAACAGACCTTGACTATTATCTTAGCCCAGAACATAAGTTGAAATATGGTTTTCAGTATACCATACACCGGTTTTCACCTTCCATAGTCTCCGGACAGCAAGATACGGTTGTGTTTAATCCTAATAATGCACAACTCAAATATGCCAGGGAGTCAAGTGCCTATATACAAGACGACTGGGAGGCCACGCAGAAATTAAAAATCAGCTATGGTCTTCGTTGGAGCGGTTTCCAGCAAGTCGGTCCCTTAACAAGGTTTAATACCGATAGCGACGGAAATAAACTAGATAGTATTGTGTTTAATAAGGGTCAGCACGTCAAATTTTATGGTGGACTAGAACCAAGAACTACAATTAGGTATTCGCTCAATCAAGAAACTTCCTTAAAGGCTTCTGTATCAAGAAACCGACAGTATATACACTTGGTTAGCAATTCCGGAACAACTTTGCCAACCGATGTTTGGGTACCTAGTACGCTGTTGGTCAAACCGCAATTGTCTTGGCAATATGCAACAGGTATTTTCAAAAATTTCAAAGAAAACATGTGGGAGACTTCCATTGAAGTGTATTATAAATCCATGCAAAACCAAATAGAATATAAAGAGGGTTATACCCCATCAATAAAGGATCCTGAGGAAGAATTTGTATTTGGAAAGGGATGGAGCTATGGTGCAGAGTTTTTCATAAATAAAACAAAAGGAAAATTTACTGGTTGGATTGGGTATACCTTGGCTTGGTCTTGGAGAAAATTTCCTGATTTAAACAACGGCAATAAATATCCTGCGAAATATGACAGGAGACATGACCTTTCAGTTGTTGGTATTTATGAACTCAATCCAACATGGAAATTTTCTGCTGTGTTTGTTTACGCAACAGGTAACGCAACTTCACTTCCAGAAAAATTCTACTTAATTGAAGGGGTGTTAACTCAACAGTTTAGCAAGATTAATCAATATCGACTTGCTGCTTATCACCGACTGGATTTATCAGCAACATACACTCCAATCCCCAAAAAAGAAAGAAAAATAAAAGGGAGCTGGATATTTAGTCTTTACAATGCGTACAGCAGAAAAAATCCTTATTTCTATTACTACGACCAAACAGGAAGTGCCTTTCTTGGAACTCTTCAGGTTCAAGCTAAACAGGTTTCACTCTTCCCTGTTATCCCATCCGTAACGTATAACTTTAAGTTTTAGCGTTTCAATTTAAATCTTACTACGCCACTGGACAGTTCTGTTGAAGTGATGTTGATTTCGTGTCTATTTGTTGCTGTAGTCACGATCATTAGGGCAGTGTTGGGAGGTATCTTCCCCATACTCTCAGCATACATTATTAAATCATACTTATCCTCAGTATCCTTTACATTGATAGTTATTGTTATTGGCTGGGCAGTTAACATTTTAGATGGGAGAAGGAGTTTTTCATTTAAATAGAGGGATACAACATCCCCATCTACTTGTCCATTATCATAAATCTCAATTTTTATTGTTGTTCCTGTAAAATCTACTGTCTGAATGACCTCTAAATCTCGTTTTGATAATTTTGATAACTCTTGTTCGGATAAGGGCCTGGCTTTCTCTCCATCAATTTGCAGAATGGGGGTGGTAGATTTTTTTTGATCTTGATGATTGCTGAAGATGTTTTCCTGAATCGGTTTAACAGATGACGGGACTAATTGATCTGTTTGACGCTTTTTTATCGCGGTATCCTGAGGAATTACGCTGCTATTTTTGGGTTCGGTTACTTTTGGTGAAGTTGATGATTCTTTTTCTGTATTTTCTGGAATGTTGGACGACTTTTTTGAAACTTGATTTTTTGTTGTAGATGAATTTTGCACAGTGATTCCAGCAATTGTTTTTCTCTCCACCTCAGTGTTTCCATGTCCACAAGTACTCCCTTTTTCAGAGGGTGTCCATTTCCCAATTAGCGTTTCCTTATCATTTTTTTTAAAATAGGTAAGCTGGTGTGATTGAAGACAGTTCTGGAAGTCTGGAGGAGTATTAGATTTTAAATTTTCAACCTCAACGACTTTTAATGATTTACTGCCTTTGTCATAGGCACCCTTTAGTTTACAAATCACAAAATATCGTTTTCCCGCCATTGCAAAATAGGTGTACGAATATCCTGTTACTTCAGAGCCATTCACTTCAATTTCCAGAACAAAGTCTGTTTTGCTGCCAGAAGGATCATTCGCAGATGAAAATCCACCAATCCACTGCCCACTTAGGGTCTGTGTGTAGGCAAAAGGAAGTGTAATAAATAAAAAAACAAAACCCAAGACTACGCTCAAAAGTGGGGTGAAGGTGCTGGGTTTGGAATAAAAGGGTCTAAAGGGTAGAATTGTATTCAAAAAATAAATTTAAGAGGTTCTGCAATTTATTGTGAAATCAAGATGGCCTTACCTAATACTTCGTTAAATTTGTAGCACTTAACATGTATCCCATTACCCAAAGAGAATAAAATTAAGATGATCAATATAAGTTTTCCTGATGGTGCTGTCAGACCCTATGATTCAGGGATTTCCCCCATGGCAATTGCCAAAGGCATTTCAGAAGGTCTGGCTAAAAAAGTTATTGCTGCATCAATCAATGGGCAAGTTAAAGATGCTTCGACGCCCATAACCAACGATGCATCCCTAAAGTTATTGACTTGGGATGATACCGATGGCCGAAATACCTTTTGGCATTCCTCTGCGCACCTATTGGCCGAAGCTGTTGAAGCGACCTTTCCTGGTGTAAAGTTTTGGGTAGGTCCTGCAGTAGACCGAGGATTTTATTATGATATGGACCTTGGTGATCAAACCATCTCAGAATCAGATTTATTAGCCCTCGAGAAGAAGATGGATGAACTTGCCAGAAAGAATAGCGTTTTTATTCGCAAGGAAATTTCCAAATCTGATGCTGTTTCCTATTTTTTTGAGAAAGGAGATGAATATAAATTAGACCTGCTTAAAGGTCTTCAAGACGGTGAAATTACCTTCTACACCCAGGGTGAGTTTACTGATCTCTGCCGTGGTCCACATATTCCTCACACTGGTCTAATTAAAGCCATTAAGCTTACCTCAGTTGCTGGAGCTTATTGGAAGGGCGACGAAAATAACAAACAACTTACCCGTGTTTATGGTATCACTTTTCCCACACAAAAGGAACTTGATGAACACTTGTTAATGCTGGAGGAAGCAAAAAAACGAGATCACCGTAAACTTGGTAAAGAACTGGGTATTTTCACCTTTGACGACGACATCGGTCCTGGTCTCCCTTTGTGGATGCCCAATGGAACAATTATTATTGAAGAGCTTGAAAATTTAGCCAAGCAAACTGAAACTGCAGCTGGTTACAAGCGTGTAGTAACGCCTCACATAGCAAAAGAAAGCTTGTATCTGACCAGCGGTCATTTGCCTTATTACCAAGAAAGTATGTACCCCCCAATGGAATTGGAGGGAGTGAAATACTATCTCAAGGCAATGAATTGCCCACACCACCACAAGATTTTTAGTGCAGAAAGCAGAAGCTATAAAGATCTACCCCTTAGGCTTGCCGAATATGGAACATGTTATCGGTATGAACAAAGCGGAGAGTTATTTGGACTGATGAGGGTGCGGTGTTTGCACATGAATGATGCACATATTTATTGCTCAAAAGACGATTTTGCCAAGGAATTTAGGGCTGTCAACGAAATGTATATCAAATATTTCAAGATTTTTGGAATTGAAAAATATGTGATGCGCCTGAGTTTGCATGATCCTGCAAAACTCGGTCAGAAATATATTGATGAGCCAGAACTTTGGATTGAGACTGAAAACATGGTTCGAAAAGTCTTGATTGAATCAAATATTCCCTTTGTTGAAGTTCCTGATGAAGGTGCGTTTTACGGCCCCAAGATAGACGTTCAAATATGGAGTGCGATTGGAAGAGAGTTTACGCTTGCAACGAATCAGGTTGATTTTGCACAGGGTAAACGTTTTGGTCTTGAATACACCAATAAAGACAACCATGCTGAAACCCCTTTAATCATTCATCGTGCTCCATTGGGAACTCATGAACGCTTTATTGGTTTCCTTCTTGAACATTATGCTGGAAAATTTCCACTGTGGCTTTCACCCGTTCAAGTCAAATTGCTTCCCATCAGTGATAAATTCAATGATTATGCTCTTTCAGTAAATAAACAACTGTTGGAAGCAGGAATACGTTCAGAGGTAGATGATAGAGGAGAGAAAATCGGAAAGAAAATTCGGGATACTGAACTTATGAAAGTTCCATACATGTTGATTATTGGGGAGAAAGAGGTTACCGATGGAACGGTTTCAGTCAGAAGACAAGGCAAAGGTGATGCTGGTCAATGTTCAGTATCAGAAATATTGTCTACCTTAACCGCGGAAATTAGCAATCGGCAATCCAATTAAATAAAACAAGAAAACGGAGGCCCCCTGTTGCCGTCAGGAAATCCGAAACAAACTATGGCATTATCTAATAGACCTTTCAATCGCCCGGGTTCTGGTGGACCAAGAGGAAGATTCATCCCAAGAAAAGAAGCAGAGCACCGAATTAATCATTTTATTAGAGTTGCACAGGTTCGCCTAGTTGGTGAAAATGTAACCATGGGTGTGTATCCTACGCAGGATGCTTTAAAAATGGCCCAGCAACTAGAGTTAGATCTTGTTGAAATTTCTCCACAAGCAGATCCTCCAGTATGTAAAATCATAGATTACAACAAGTTTTTATACGACAAAAAGCGTAAGGAAAAAGACATGAAGGCCAAAAGCAAATCGGCTGAATTGAAGGAAATTCGCTTTACACCTGGAACCGATGATCATGACTTTGATTTCAAAGCGAGGCACGCTGAAAACTTCCTCAAAGAAGGAAATAAGGTAAAAGCCTATGTTCAATTTAAAGGTCGTGCTATCATGTTTAAGGAAAGGGGTGAACTTGTACTCCTGAAATTTGCAGAACGATTAGCTGAAGTTGGTCAAGTAGAGGGACTTCCTAAGCTTGAAGGAAAGAGAATGCTCATGATTATTGCACCTAAAACTGCAAAAAAGAAGGTTGCAAATGCTCCCGCACCACCTGCTGAATAGATAAACTATAAATTTTTCTTAAGTAAATAAACAAAGACGTCCACTAAGACGTCTTTGTTGTTTATGTTATCATCGATAAGTTTTATACACTTCTGCTCTTCAGGTTGTTCCATCGCCCACTTTTTAGATAGGCAAATGAAAATACAAATATGGTTGTCCAATATACCCATTCTGAAGCCCAACCCCAAGCTAGGGAAAGATTATACACCTCCATAACAAAATAGACGTAAAGGCAATATAGTATTATTGTAAATGCCTCGATCAATAGATTAATTTGGGTATTACCAGTTCCGCTAACCGAATTTAGACATACGCTGGAGACGGACATCATTAAAATAGCGCCTGAAACAATACGAAGTACAGGAGTAGCTGCATCAACAAAACTAGGATCTGAGCTAATTAGCGATAGAATTTCTTTTGTAAAAAGTTGGGCTGGAATAAATATAATCAATGTTGAACTTGCACTTAAAATAACGATACGTTTGATAAGCGTGAGTACCTGTGACTGTAATCCTTGCCCAATAATATTCGATACCATGGTATTGGCAGTGGCGGCAAATGCCCAAATGAAGATGCCATAAAAGCCAAATATTAACCTCATAAGCTGACTGATATCCAATTCCATTCTTCCATCATGTGAGATGAGGATGAAGAAATATTCCCAACTAATAATGCTAATAGCATATTGAAGAATCAGAGGAGATGATTGTACAAGAATTGTTTTACAGTGCTCCCAATTAAACTTAAAAGATTTAAAGAGTAAAAACCGGTTGTTCATTCCTTTTGCTCTTATAATTAAAAAAACAACAACCATCCCAATGATTTCAGCGGTTACACTAGCATAAGCAGCACCATTAAACCCAAGTTTAGGCATACCAAAATTTCCAAAAATAAGTCCATAGTCAAGTACAATATTGGATATGGTTTCAGAAAGGGTTCCCCAAATAAGCAGTTTACTTTGGTTTGTCCCAACCAGTAAAGCGTTTCTCATCTGGTATAAATACAAGAATGGGAGACCAATGATTCTGATTTTAAGGAATCCGGTGGCCTGATTAGACAACCCATTGTCGGTAAAACTGCTAAAAAGCATTGGGGAAAATACATAGGTTACTATAATACCCAAAGCCGCAATGGCAAGAATAATGTATATGCTTTGCATGAAAAGAGCACCAATTTCTTTGCTTCTGTCTTGCCCTGCTCTTCTTGAAATAAGTGCTTGAAGACCATTGTTAAGTCCAAAACCAATAACTGAAAATATCAGGTAATAAACCCCAGTAATTCCAGCTGCGCCAAGGAAACCTGGGCCGAGTTGTGAAAGAAAAAAACTGTTAATTAAAAAATTAAACTGAGGTACTAAAATTGCAAAACTAATCGGCAGAGACATTTGCAATATTTGCTTGTAACTTATGTTCAGTTTTAAATTTTCGTTCATTTAATTTTATTGAAAAATCGTTAACATGCCCTAAAATGGAAGATTTAAGGCTTATTTCCAATGATTTTAGGTGCAAAACTACACCATTATAGACTTTTCTGAGATAGTGTTTTGAACATGGAAATACATTAATTTTGTTTCTATGCTATTGGACATCATTCAGCCCATTTTTTCTTACCAAAATAAGGTTGATCCTATTTTACCAGAATCATCACTTACGCTGTATATAGAGATTGGACAATACCATCTAGCTCATTTTGCCCTTAGTTCCAGTGGGGATGTTTTTACCAATTACTCCCTTTATAAGACAACAGATCAGCTCAATGCTGATTCTGTGGTAGAATTTCTGCAAGATTCAACACTTTTCCAAAAGCCTTATGCCAAACAAGTCATTGTTCATCACTCTAGCGAGGTCGTTTTGATGCCCAATGATATTTACGCTCTGGCGCCAGAGAAAATAATACTTGATACAGTTCATGGCGACAAAATTGAATACAAGATATTTCGAGATGAAATTGATCAATGGAATATGGTAAATGTTTTTGAAGTTGATGTAAAGATTACTGAAACATCATCTAAGTTGTTTTCATCAGTGAGTCATACACACATTAACAGCCTAGCGATTAATGCTGTTGACAGAAACAATGCCAAAGCGGAAAATGGACTAATCAATATTATCTTTTATCCTTCCTCAATTCACCTTTCAGTATTCATGGGTAATGCGCTTAAATTAAGCCAGACCTACTTTTACGAAACCAAAGATGATATTTGTTATTATCTATTGTCTGTAATGGACACTTATCAACTTGACAATGAAAAAGTGAGTATGCGGGTTAGTGGTTTTATTCAAAATGACTCAATTTTTATGGGAGCAATAAAAGAACATGTATTAGATGCTCAATTTTCAATACCCGCTGTTCATTTAAATACGCTTGATGATTCTAAATTTCCCTTACATTATTTCACCCCATTATTTTTGACAACTCAATGCGTATAATCAGTGGTGAACTTGGAGGACGGCGGTTCAATCCGCCAAATAATATGCCTTTTACTAGGCCAACAACCGACACTGCCAAAGAAGGACTCTTTAATATTATCGAAAATAACATCACCCTAAGCGGAGCAACATCACTTGATCTTTTTGGAGGTACCGGCAGTATTAGTTATGAGTTATTTTCGCGCGGTGTTACTGATCTTACAATTATTGAAAAGGATGCTGAGATGTACGCATTCATCAAAAAAACATCGGCTGAAATGGGTATGGACAGTGCTAAAATATTTCGTGCTGATGTGTTTAAATTTTTAGAGACCTGTAAAGAAACTTTCGATATTATTTTTGCAGGTCCACCTTATGCTATGGGAAATATTGAAGACCTCCCGGAAGAAATATTTTCACGCCAGTTGTTAAATATCGAAGGATGGTTTATTCTTGAGCATACACCCAGGAATAATTTCCAAAAACATCCTTTTTTTAAGACTGAGCGTAAATATGGGACGACACTTTTTTCTATTTTTATAAACCGTACCTAAACGCTCTGTTTTTAATGACTAAGGTTCAAGCACGGAAAATTTATAGAGAAAAACGAGCTGCTTTGTCAGTCAAGGACCTTAATATTTTTCAGGATTTACTACTTATACGTTTTCAAGAGCTAGCTCTTCCTTATGCTAGCCTAGTCCATGCCTATTTACCGATGTATGAAAATAAAGAGCCAGATCCTGGACCATTGGTTGATTGGCTAAGGTTTACCGATCCTGGCATGGAGACTACCTATGCAGCCATCAATTCCTTTGATTTTTCAATGAAACACTTTCTTCAGCATGATGAAATGTGCTTCAAAACAAATTTGTACGGCATTCCAGAGCCAATTTCGGGGCCAATTGTGAGTGAAAAGGATATCGATATAGCCATTTTGCCACTATTGGCATTTGATCTCTCTGGAAATCGAGTTGGCTATGGTAAAGGATATTATGATCGGTTTATTTCAAATTGCCGAACTGATATCATCAAAATTGGGCTTTCTTTCTTTCCAGCTGTTGAAAACATCGAAGATGTGGATTTATTCGACAAAAAGCTTGACTTTTGCGTTACACCTGATTGTATTTATGCATTTTAAGAACATCTATCTGAGGTCATTCAGACTTTTCCTTTTCCCTCTTGCTTTTTTGTATGGGTTCATCATAAAAGTGAGAAATTTCTTTTATGAAAAGAGAATAATTGAGGGCGTAACTTTCAATATTCCAATTATTGGTGTTGGGAATCTATCTGTTGGCGGCACTGGCAAGTCTCCCATGGTAGATTATCTTGCCAATATGCTTAAAAAAAAGTATCCCATTGCCACCCTAAGCAGGGGATACAAGAGAAGGACTTCCGGTTATGTATTAGCAGGTAATAATACCACTGCAATCGAAATAGGCGATGAACCAATGCAGTTTCACCTAAAACATCCAGATATTGCTGTTTCTGTTGGTGAAAAAAGAATTGAAGCTATTCCTCAATTGCTTTATGATAGGCCGGAAACAAAACTTGTTATTTTAGATGATGCTTTTCAGCATCGAGAAATCAACGCTGGTTTAAATATTCTTCTTACAGATTATGCAAACTTATATACACGCGACTTCTTTCTGCCTACAGGCGACCTGCGGGATCAAAAGTCAAGTGCTCAAAGAGCAGATATCATCGTTGTAACCAAATGCCCCACTATTATTTCTGAGCAACAGCATTTTTTAATTATGAAGGAGCTCAATCCACTTGCTCATCAGCACGTTTTTTTCACTTATATAAAGTACAATACACCTTATCATATTGTAACTGGCGAATTAAATAAATTATCGAAAGAGAATGAAGTATTGCTGATATGTGGAATTGCTAATCCTGAACCATTAACCTCATATATACATGAGGCTACCTCCACATACGATGCACTTTTCTTTGGCGATCATCATATTTTTAGCATTGATGATCTTGGTGATATTGTTACCAGGTTTAACAATATTAAAAATGAAAATACTATTATTCTTACGACAGAGAAAGATGCGGTTCGTTTAGTGAAGTTTAGTGACAAGCTTGCTGAGCTCCCTTTTTATGTACTGCCAATCAGTTTTACATTTTTATTTGAACAAGAAAAAGAATTTACCGAGATCGTATCTCAATATCCAACAGACTTCTACACACAAAGTGATAAGGCCGAAGTTCTATCTGATGCCAACGAAGGCATTTAACCATCATAAAAAATGAAGAAGAAAAAAAATAGCAATAAATCAAAACCTAGTAAAAGAAAATCATCTACAGACAAGCGTGTCGATCTACATAAAGGTAGATTTGAGATTACAAGGTCAGGAATGGGCTTTGTAGTGGTTCAAGGGATGGAGAAAGATATTATTATTAAACCCAATGATTTTTATAAAGCTTTTCATGGTGATCTTGTAAGGGCTCAGGTTGTTAAAGGTGAAGATAGGGGAGGGCGACTACAAGGAAAGATTGTACAAGTTATTGAAAGAAAACAGAAAGAATTTATTGGAAAAATTGAGGTCAATCGCGACTTCGCTTTTTTTATTGCAGATTCCGAAAAGACAATTCCAGATTTCTTTATTACCCTCCAATCGCTCAATGGTGCTAAAGATGGAGATAAGGTTATTGCCAGAATCATATCGTGGGAGGATGATGATAAGAGGCCCCGTGGTGAAATAATTCAAGTAATTACAGAGGAAATGGAAGGTGATCTGGCAATGAAAGAAATATTGATTAAACAAGGATTTTCGGTACAGTTTTCTGATGATGTTCTGGAAGAGTCAGCAAGAATATCTGAACGCATTACTATTGAAGAAATTTCTGCACGAAAGGACATGCGCGAGATTCTCACATTCACAATTGATCCTGAAGATGCAAAAGATTTCGATGATGCATTGAGTTTTAATAAATTACTAGATGGTTGGTATGAAATAGGTGTACACATTGCAGACGTTAGTCATTATATTGAATCTGATTCTGCCCTTGATCAATCAGCTTATGAACGTGCCACTTCCGTATACTTACCCGATAGGGTAGTACCCATGCTACCTGAGCGGCTATCCAATGATTTATGTTCCCTTAGGCCGAACGAGGATAAGCTTACTTATTCATGTATTTTTAAGATTAATGCTAAAGGCGAAGTAAAAGAACACTGGATCGGCAGAACCGTTATTCATTCAAATCACCGTTTTTCTTACGAGGATGTTCAACAAGTGTTTGAAAAAGGAATTGGTCTGTATGACAAAGAATTGTTGCTACTTAATGAGCTTGCCCAATTGCTTCGTAAAAAAAGAATGAAAGAAGGTGCAATAAACTTTTCTTCACAAGAGGTAAGGTTCAAATTAGACGAAAATGGAAAACCAATTGGAATAATCCTTAAAGAAAGTAAGGAGTCTCATCAACTTATTGAAGAATTCATGCTCTTGGCCAATAGAACAGTTGCTGAAAAAATTGGAAAATTAAAAGTAACCAATAAGCCTATTCCTTTTCCATATCGGGTGCATGATGAGCCTGATGCAGCTAAGTTAGTTCCCTTTGTAGAATTTGCTAAAAAACACGGTTATACATTTAATACCAATACCCCGTCTGATATAGCAAAGTCTTTTAACGAAATGCTTACAAATGTAAAAGGACTTCCCGAGCAAAGGGTATTGGAGCAAATGGGCATCAGAACCATGGCAAAAGCTATCTACACGACCAATAACGCGGGTCACTATGGTCTTGGTTTTGAGTATTATTGTCACTTTACTTCACCAATTAGAAGATATCCAGATATCATGGTACATAGGGTTCTAACATCAGTGCTTAGCAGCCATCCAGAAATTGATAAGAAAATGGAACAACGATGTATACATTCTAGCGAGCGTGAAAGGGCTGCAATGGAGTCTGAAAGGGCTGCAAACAAATACAAGCAAGTTGAATTTATGAAAGATTATCTTGGCGATGAATTTAATGCTGTAATATCCGGCGTCTCTAGTTTCGGCTTTTGGGCAGAGACTGTAGACCATAAATGTGAGGGCTTAATTTCTGCGACCTCACTACTGGATTATGACGAATTTGTATACCATGAGTCGGAATACGCACTTGTTGGCAAGAGAAGCGCTTGGGCCTTTAGAATTGGAGATCCAGTCAAAATCAAGGTTATTGCCGCAAATTTGACTAAAAGGCAACTTGATTATGAGTGGATTCTTGACGTTGATTTTAAGCCAAATGTTGGCACAAAGAAAAAGAAAAAATAACAGTAAGCCGACTTCATTGCCTATCTTAGAGCACCTGTACAATCAGGTTATTTATGTCTGGAATCGAAACATTACAACAGTCATTTGAAGCCTATTTTAATCATAGGCATTTTCCAACATTTCCTGCAACCCTCTACGATCCATTAGAAGAATTTCTTTCAAATAGTGGTAAACGAATACGTCCTGTTCTTTGCTTAATGGGCAATGAATTGTTTGATGAAATTCACCAAGACGCTTATCATCTAGCAGCTGCTGTTGAGCTATTTCATAATTTTACTCTGGTTCATGATGATATCATGGATAAGGCTCCGTTAAGAAGAGGAAAGCCAACTGTTCATTCCGTTCATGGAGAACCTACTGCTTTATTAGGAGGAGATGTGATGATGGTGGTTTCTTATGATTATATAAATAAGATTCAGTCCCCGCATATCAAAAAAATACTTCATCTTTTTAACAAAACGGCTAAAGAAGTATGTGAAGGACAGCAGCTTGACATGGACTTTGAAAAACGGGATCATGTTTCTCTAGAAGAGTACTTGACAATGATTCAACTGAAAACTTCTGTTTTACTTGCTTCAAGCTTACAATTAGGTTCTATTATTGGAGGGGCAAGTGATTTTAATCAGCAACATATTTATGAGTTTGGTCGAAATCTTGGAATTGCATTTCAAATCCAGGATGACTATCTTGACGCTTTTGGGGATCCTACAAAATTCGGAAAACAAGTTGGTGGAGATATTCAAAGCAATAAGAAAACATTTCTCATGATTCACGCACTTGAAACTGCAGAGGGTGAAATGGCAACCAAATTAAAAGAATCTTTGTTGCAAAATGATGTCAATAAAGTTGAAGCCGTCCTAGCCATATACAAAGCTTGTGGAATTGACAAATGGGCCAATGAATTGAAAGCTGAATACCTAAATAAGGCAATGGGTCATTTAGAAGAAATGGCAGTTACAAAAAATAGAAAAGAATCATTAATAGAACTTGCACATTACCTAATTTCTCGTGATAAATAATTAAACCAACAGATTTGAATACCTTTTTTAGAAAAAAGAACATAGAAGATCTTAATAATTCGATTGGGATACATAGTCACAATGATGAAACTGGTTTAAAAAAGGTTCTCAATGTCCGCGATCTAACACTAATGGGTGTAGCCGCAGTAATTGGCGCTGGGATTTTTTCAACAATAGGTTCAGCAGCTTTTAATGGAGGTCCAGGTGTCATTCTTTTGTTCATCATTACTGCTATAACATGTGGATTTACTGCTCTTTGCTATGCAGAATTCGCATCTCGTACTCCTGTAGCTGGTAGTGCATATACCTATTCGTATATTAGTTTTGGCGAAGTTATTGCATGGATTATCGGATGGGCTTTAATTCTAGAATATGCAATTGGTAATATTGTAGTTGCCATATCTTGGAGTGCATATTTTAATAATATTCTTTCCGCAATGGGTATCAATTTACCCGAATGGCTAACAATAGGATACCAGACTGCAAATTTTTCTTATACTGCAGCACTTGAAAAGGGGCTTGATACTTCCGGACTCATTTATACCAAGGCTCCTACAATCTTTGGAATTCCATTTATCATCAATCTTCCTGCCTTTGTTATCGTTGTTCTTATTACATGGCTAGTTTATGTTGGAATCAAAGAGAGTAAGCGAACGGCCAATGCCATGGTTATTCTTAAAATTATTGTCCTTGTTTTCATCGCAATCGTAGGATTCTGGTATATATTTTCAAATGGTACGGCTAAGAATTGGACACCCTTCCTTCCCAATGGAATGGGTGGTGTATTGAAAGGTGTTTCAGCTGTTTTTTTCGCTTATATTGGCTTTGATGCAATATCAACAACTGCTGAAGAGTGTTCAAACCCGCAGCGAGATCTTCCAAAAGGAATGATTTACTCATTAATTATTTGCACCATAATTTATATCGTAACCGCGCTTGTGATCACAGGAATGGTCAACTATTCAGAGTTTGAAAATATTACAGACCCACTTGCATTTGTTTTTGAGAAAATCAACCTCAAAAAAATTGGATTTGCCATTTCTGTTAGTGCAGTAGTGGCTGCGACAAGTGTTCTCTTGGTGTTTCAACTTGGCCAACCAAGAATTTGGATGGCCATGAGTAGGGACGGCCTACTTCCAAACTCATTTGCCAAAATCACAAAGAAGTATCAAACTCCAGGCTTTTCTACAATTATATCAGGTTTGCTAGTTGGTGGATTGGTTTTATTTATAGACGATAAATTAATGACAGATTTAACGAGTATTGGAACTCTTTTTGCTTTTGTGCTGGTTAGTGGGGGAGTTCTGCTGCTTCCCAAGATAAAACCAGAGAAAGGTAAGTTTTCAATTCCTTACATCAATGCACAACTAATTTTTCCGGTTATTTATTCAATTGTAATTGTTATTTTTTACGATAGAATCATAGCCGCATTTTCAAATATTCTACATGAAGGGTATCAGGAAATTCTTTTCCTAATTTTCATAATCCTTACCGGCATTCTTTCGGTGATTACTTTCACTAAAAAGTACTCACTCATCCCTGTTCTTGGTGTTGCCTGTTGCCTTTACCTTATGGTTGAGATACCTGCTAAAAGCTGGATGGTATTTTTTGGCTGGATGGCGCTCGGTTTAATTATTTATTTGATCTACGGAAGGAAACATAGTAAGCTCAACACATAAAATGAAATTTCAGGAAAACGACAGTATAATTGTCACTGCTACTGGTGAGAGAGGTAAAGTGATTGAATGGATTGATAAAAAAATGTTGGTGATTGAAGTCGATCGTGTGCAATTCCCTGTTTACGCAGATCAAATAGACTTTCCTTATTTTCAAGATTTTACAGCTAAAAAAGATCATCCGCGAGTTGTCAATACATCTGTTACAATCCCAAATTCAGAAAAGAATATTAAGAAACTACCAAATCTTGATGGTGTTTGGCTTTCTTTTATTCCAATTCTTGATAGGGATGTATTTGATGATGATATCATTTCTCATTTTCGTATTTATCTCTTGAATCATACAGAAGATGATTTGATATTTGAACTCTCCATTTTTTATGGCACAACAAAAGAAATTGATCTGAAACACACCATCAATGCACTTGATGAAATGTATTTATTTGATTTGCCTTTTGAACATCTTAATGATCAGCCAAAGCTAGACTTTGACTTTTCTTTATCCTTAAGCGATCTAAAAAGAGTTGAACACTATGAAGTAGTGTATAAACCTAAGCCAAAACAAATTTTTAAAATGTCTGAAGATGTTTTAAAAGATCAAAAAGCTTCGTTCAAGGTTAATCTTTTCGATTTTTATCCAGCCAGGGTACAAAAAGAAAGATTTGACATGGCTAAACTTAATGCTGCAGGGTTTAAAATTTATGCTGCTGATAAAATACGTTCAAATCTTCCTGCCCAAAGAACATTAATTGATCTTCATGCCGACAAATTAAGTCAGGTACCCAGGAATGCAAATCCTGCTGAAATTTTAGATATTCAAATGAAAGTTTTTGAAAACTTTTATGAACAGGCCTTAGTTCATCAGCTTGAGCAAATTATTGTAATTCATGGAATTGGAACAGGCCGATTAAAAGATGAAATTCATGCTTTTTTGAGAAGTAAACGAGAGGTTAAATCTTTTGTGAACCGACTTCATCCACTTTATGGGTTTGGAGCGACAGAGATTTGGTTCAATCAAATCAAATAAACTTACCTAATTTTGTATTTGCCGCAAATGTTGCTATCGCGTTGTTTAACAACGAGGAAAGTCCGGACAGCATAGAGCATCGCACCGGTGAATAGCCGGGTCCTGAGTAATCGGGAACAGAAAGTGCCACAGAAAATAACCGTCCCTTATGGGATAAGGGTGAAAACGGGAGGTAAGAGCTCCCGGTAGCATATAGTAATGTATGTTAGGGGTAAACCTTGCGTGCTGAAATGCCACATAGGTTTCGGTATCTTCGGATGGCAAGTGACTCGCTTGCTCTTTTTAAGGCCGAAATGGGTAGGCAGCTTGATCTCTAAGGGTAACTTTAGCGACAGATAAATGATAGCTTAAAACAGAATCCGGCTTATGGTTTGCGGCAACTTATTACAAAGGCCTTCTTTAAAAGAAGGCCTTTGTTCATTGTATATAACTTGCAATTAATAGACTTAAGGGTTTTCAGCATGAAACGTGCTTGTAATAATTAAATCAGCCTCAACTATGATGGCATTATTATGATTGATGTAAGAAGCACTCTTAAATATATTGTCGATAATAAAATCACTTTCTAAAAATGGTTTCATTCCACCAAACTTGATATTTTCAGACTGAAAAAGGGTATGTAATCGATCTTCATCTGCATCTGATACATTAAAATTCAGATAAAAAGACTCTAGGAAGTTGTTATTTATCTGTTTGTCAGCGTTAAATGGATCAAAACGTGGAATTCTAAAAAGATTAATCATCTTAATCCACTCATTCATGTTTCTGTTTATTTCAATATCCGCACGTCGAATCATGTTTCGAGTAGGTATCGATATTTTCACCTCTTTTTTGTCCGTATTTTCTGTTGATTCTTCAAATGAAACAATTTTTGCACTATCTACTCCTTGGCCATAAGTAAGCAGGGTAAACGAACTGTTGCCGATAAGTAAAACAAATGCAACGACTGCATTTAACATAAAAGTGAGTATCCCCTTTATAGAAGTCTTAGCAGCCTTGTGAATAATGGAATTGTACTGTATCGCAATCAATGTTTTTTTAGCTTCTATGGTATTGTCTGTTTTCATATTTTATGTACTATGCTATGCAAGGAACTGTATATTCCTTTAGGCCCCTGTGATTATATTGAGTTAGGAGTGATGCTGGCCTTATAACGATACAGCAAAGGTATAACTTTGAGGGGTAGAAACAAAACTATTAAGTTAAGGATATTTAAATATTTCTAAAATAGTGCCAGTAATATGACAATAAGTATAAAATAACTAACATAAAACTGGCTATGTTAGATAAAATTCAAAAAAATAATACAAAACAGGTCAGTATAGGAAAAAGATTTGCCCCGGGGTAGTAACCGGTCATAAAATAAGTGAACAAGAAGTATTTAAACTAGATCGAGCGCTTTTGCAAATGTGCACACAATTGGCACTATGGTAACCGATACAAGTGCTGGTAAAAAAAAATAAACTGCTACTGAGAGCGCTAAAGAGAGGAAGAATAAGATCCAGTAGATATTTTTTTGACTTTTAGTCATCGGGTAGAATTTTGGCAAATATACACTGAAATGAACATTTTTGATATTCAAAATAATATTGTTTTAGATAATCATTTTAGAGCTTAACTCGATCCTTTGCATCGAAATAAGTATAGTTTTACGCTACTAATAAAGCAAAGTCATGACCCTTAGCATTTATCTGCGATTTTCAAGCTCTCCAGGACAGCAATTACAGATTTATGGCAATATTACTCAACTTGGAAATGGAAGGGTCGAACATGCCCTATGCATGACACATGTCAACAATAACTATTGGAAAATAGAAATCCCATTAGATCAAAGATTTTCGAAAACAATCAACAAACTCAGCTATTCATTTATACTAAAAAAAGATGATTGCATCGTAAAATTCGATAGTGGTAATCACCGAAGTTTTGATATTAAAGATGTAAAGGATGATTTTATTATTATAGACAGCTGGAATGAAATGGGCAGAATCGAGAATGTATATAATACAGCCCCTTTTAAAAATGTTTTTTTAAACAATAGAGTTTTAATACCAAAGTCTCAGTCTAAGGATAGTCTACATTTCTCCGTTGAAGCGCCATTGCTCAAAAAAGGAGAACAATTGATTATTACAGGTAACAATGAAGTCTTGGGAAACTGGCTTTCTGACGGTTATATTCCAATGCATTTTAACGGTAAGAAGTGGTTTGCGGAAATTGATTACATTTCTACTACTTCAATTATTGAATATAAATATTGTGTTTTATCAAGTGATCATGAGCAGAGCACCTACGAAGAAGGAGAAAATAGGACCTTTAGTCCATTATCTACAATGATAAAACAAGTCATTATCGAAGATGGATATGCACGACTGGAAAAGTACAGATGGAGAGGTACAGGAATAGCCATTCCTGTATTTAGTTTGAGAAGCCGAAAAAGCCTTGGAGTAGGGGAGTTTGCTGATATTAAAAAACTTATTGATTGGGCAGCTTCAGTATCAATCAATATGATTCAACTGCTTCCTGTAAATGATACGACACTAACTCATTCGAATCTCGACTCTTATCCTTATGCATCCATATCAGCATTTGCCTTACACCCTATCTATTTGTCCATTGAAAAAGTAGCTGGAAATCAATATAAACATTTAATCAAACCATTTTTGCTACAACGGAATAAACTAAATGAATCTCATGATTTAGCATATGAAACAGTAATGAGTCTCAAATGGAAAGCACTAAAGGTGTTGCATCATTCAATGGCTGAAGAGCTGTCAAATAGAGTTGACTATAATAAGTTTTTACAAGAGCAACAGGATTGGCTTTTACCTTATGCAGTATTTTCTTATATGAGGGATCGTTTTAAAACAAGCGATACGAATAAATGGAATGAATATAAAAAGTATGGGGATAAGGTTAAAGAGGAAATGAATAATCCTAAATCAATTTATCACAAGGAATTAAGTTTCTTCTATTTTATTCAATATTACCTTCATAAACAATTAAAAGAAGCGCACACCTATGCAAACAAAAAGGGAATTGTATTAAAAGGTGATATTCCAATTGGCGTTAATCGAAGTAGTGTTGAAACCTGGACTTCATCACCATTATTTAATATGAATATGCAAGCAGGTGCACCGCCTGATGACTTCGCTATAAAAGGACAAAATTGGGGATTCCCAACCTACAATTGGCAGATTATGAAATCGGACGGTTATCTATGGTGGAAAAATAGATTTCACCAAATGTCTAATTATTTTGACGCCTTTCGAATAGACCATATTTTAGGATTTTTCAGGATTTGGTCAATTCCAATCAACCAAGTAGAAGGAATAATGGGCAGATTTATTCCTGCTATACCATTGTTGAGGAGTGAATTTAAAAAACTTGATATTGATTTTACAACAAATCGTTTTTGTAACCCATTCATAACAGATACAATACTACTAGAGATTGCTGGTAATGAGCATACGAATCTATCATTCTTTTTAGATGAGCTAGAAGATGGTACTTATTCGTTTAAAAGCAATTACGACAACCAGAAAAAAATAGAATTATATTTTAGTGAGTTAGAAAAAACAGTTGAAAATCATAAAATTAAAACGGCTTTATATGACCTTATTTCCAATGTGATATTATTTCAAGATGAAAAGAAATTGGATGAATTTCATTTTAGAATCAATATGTCAAATACGACATCTTTCAAACACTTAGATAAATCCACCAAACAAAAACTATCTCTTTTATACAACGATTATTTTTATTACCGTCAGGATCATCTTTGGAAAGATGAGGCAATAGAAAAACTGCCAATGCTAAAAAACTCTACTGAAATGTTGATCTGTGGTGAAGATCTTGGATTTATACCGCGTACAGTTCCTGAGGTAATGTCTTCGTTAGGTATCCTGAGTTTGGACGTTCAACGCATGCCCAAACTATCAAATACATCTTTTTTCAATCCAGCCTCTGCAAATTATCTATCTGTAGTAACTCCGTCTACTCATGATATGAGTACAATCCGTGAATGGTGGGAAGAAAATAGACATACGACCCAACAATTTTATAATGAAGAATTGTCTCAACTTGGTGAGGCCCCTTATGCAGCTTCTCCCAATATTGTACAAGCGATAGTATTACAACACCTGTCTTCTCCTGCAATGTGGGCTGTTTTTCAGCTTCAAGATCTCTTGGCAATGAATGAAGAACTTAGAACTGCATCACCAAAAGATGAGAGAATTAATATACCGGAAAACCCAAAACACTATTGGAAATATAGGATGAATATTACAATAGAAGATCTAATGAAAAACGATAACTTCAATGACAAATTAAATTACTTTATACAATCTAATGGGAGGGCATAACTTATGTTTGTTATAAAATATTGTATAAAAGAACTTCGCTTTGAATATCCTTTTACAATTTCTAAAGGAACAAAAACCCATCAGCCAACTTTTATAGTTGAATTATCATGGAGAGGAATTTGTGGCTACGGAGAGGCTCCGATGATTGACTACTATGGTGTAACGGCTGATAGAATGGTAAAAGATATTGAAGCTAAAAGGAAGTTTGTAGAAAATTTCAGTTTTACTGAGCCAAAGAGATTCTGGCATTTTCTTCATCACCTCTTTCCAGATAATCCATTTTTAGTTTCTGCATTGGATATGGCTGGATGGGATTTATACGGGAAAATTAGAAACAAGCCACTTTATCAGATTTGGGGATTTGATCTCACTAAATCACCTAAAACTGATTATACAATTGGAATAGGCTCACTAGATCACATGATTCTGAAAATTCGTGAACATCCTGCCCCAATCTATAAAATTAAAGTTGGAACTAATGAAGATCTGGAAATCTTATGTTCAATTCGTGAGCATACTGATTCGATCCTAAGGATTGATGCAAATGCTGGATGGACTTATGAGCAAGCATTGTCATATATTCCAACATTAGAGAAATTAGAAGTTGAATTAATTGAACAACCATTAGAGAAGGAAAACATACAAGGACATAAATCGTTGAGTGAAAAAACTAAAATTCCAATTATTGCTGATGAATCTTGTGTAAGTCAAAAGGATGTTTTGATTTGCGCTAACGCTTTCGATGGAATTAACATCAAGCTTACAAAAGCTAGTGGGATAACTCCTGTACTTGAGATGATAAAAAATGCACGTAAAGAAAATTTGAAAATCATGCTGGGCTGCATGAATGAGAGCAGTATTGGAACCGCTGCTATTGCTCACCTTTCACCAGAAGTTGATTATATTGATGCTGATGGACCGCTTCTACTTACTGAGGATTTGGCAAGTGGAATTAAGTATAAAGATTATACTTTAATTCCTAGTCAAGAACCCGGACTAGGAATTAAAGTAAATGAAGATCTTTTTTCAGTTAAGGATTAGGCATTATAGCCTCCATCCTATACCTCCGCCAATCATTCTAGGATCCCCTAAATGAGCTGCACCGAAGTCATAAGCATAATCTATGTATTTCTTACCCGTTATATTACGCCCCCAAACTGATAAATCTAAATTTGCTACTCGATAACTTGCTCTGAAGTTAAACAAGCCATAAGCTTTTTGCTTAATCTGATTTGCCAAATCAAAGAATTGGTCTCCAACATGATTGTACTCAGCTCTTGTTATAAGTCCTGAATTTCCAATTTTAACTTGATATTGAATGGCAATGTACTGAGTTGTGTTAGGTGTATATATTTGTTTTTTGTTGCTCAGATCAGTTTCTGAGCCATTGCTTACCCCTTTTAGATTCTTATATGTTGCATTAGTAAGTCCACCAGCATATTGAATGGTTAATCCTTTTGCAGGTTTGTAGATTAATTCCAACTCTGCTCCGGATGAATTCATCTTACCGGCATTTCGAATTATGGTAATAGCATCAGGCAATATCAACTGGGGGGCTTGTATATCAGTTACGCTATTGTAGAAGAGAACAGAGGCATATCTGAATGTCTTCGATACATTTTCACCCTTTATGCCAATTTCGAACATGTTACTATATTCTGGCTTATAACCAACCAATGGGGCTTGTGAAGGATCGGAGGAAATTCCGGAAAGTCCACCTGTTCTAAAACCTCTACTGCAATTAAAATAAATTAGATGTATTTCGTCTGGATTATACTGTAGACCAATTTTAGGTGAAAAAGCACTAAAATTTGTTTTACCAGTTGTATCAGGAAAAGTTTCAAACATAGGTTCAGGTGTTACACCGTATTCGCCCTTTACTGACAGCTTTCTATATTCTCGATCAATCCGGGCACCTGCATTTATGGATAGTTGTTTTGTAATTTCATGCTTTACATTTCCATAAGCAGCTACACCATTGTTTGAGGCAATATTTGTGGATATGAGTGCAAAGTTAGACTGAGGTACACCATATAGTCCGGCGTCGTCACCAAAAACAGTAGCCAGTTTAGTAGGGCTTTTTTGAGAAAAATGATATATGCCGGCGGTCCAATCAACCTTAGAATCATTCGATTTTACAGAACTTACACGAAGTTCATTCGTAAGAACATTGACTTTATTAAAATCTTTTCCGTAATTGTTATACACACTAACAATATCAATAGTTGAAAAATCTCCGTCCAATGGATCTTGATAGTATCGATAGTTTTTTTGTAAAGAAGTCTGTAGGCTAAGATTAACCTTATCGCCGTTCCTTTTGATTACTATCGAGGAATTTTCCGTTTTGTCTATCATTCTGCCTAAACTATTCTGCGAAAGGTGATAGGGGTTTTGTAGAATCTCTTCAAGATCATTCACTAAAGGAAATGCGCCATTGTTATTGCCATTGTATCTTTTGTGATCAGCTGACAAACTCCAACGATTATTGATCAGATAACGAATTTGTACATCAAACAAAGTTTGATTTTGTCGGTCATAACCAGAGGAATTATAGTCATTTGTATAAAAGCCATTTCGCTTATCGTGCATAAATGAGACAGATCCAAATAGTTTGTCTTTGATGATAGGGGCTTTAATTCCTCCAGAATAGCGTTGTTGGCCATGATTTGCAATTTGAATATCAGCATTGGCAGAAACTGTATTACTTGGTTTTTTAGTAGTAATATTGATCACTCCACCCATTGCATTTCTGCCATATAAAGTACCTTGTGCACCGCGTATAATTTCTATGTTTTCAATATCAGTAAATTGTGGGATATATGTATCAAGGCTAAATTGTGCAACACCGTCAATATAGGTTGATACTGCCTGATCATACGAAGTTGTTACAATACCTCTGATTCCAGTAATGTTTCTATTATCACCTGAATTTGATAAATAAAGATTAGGTGATAAGCCTGATAGATCTGCTGTTTTCCATAACCGCATTTCTCTTACCTGACTTGCATTTATAGAAGAAATAGATGATGCGGTTTTGTATAACGAAGATTCATTCTTGTCTGCCGTAACTACTATATCGCTAAGCTTCGAATAGACGGCATCTAATTGTACGTCTAATTTCTTATTTTCTGCAACATGAATTGATATAAATTTTTCTGCAAACCCTTCACCAGAGATGATAAGATCATAAATGCCTTTAGACAAAAAGACCAAACTTGTTGTATTATTCTTAGAGATTAATGCAGAATTAAGCACTTTGACTTGATAGTCTTTAACTGCGTTACCTTGTGAGTCCTTTACGTTTAAAGTAATTGTAAAATTTGTTTGTGAAAATGAAGAAAATGATATCATTACTAAAACACACAATTTCATTACTCGCATCATAGTTGTTTAGTTTTTATTTAATTAACTTTTTTCTATCCCCAATGCTTTTCAGTGAATTGATACTCACATTCAACTCAAAACCTATTAACAATACAAGTGAATTCACAAATACGAGAAACATGAGTATCAAAATACTACCCAAAGATCCATATACTTTGTTATAAGTTGCAATATTGTTTACCCAATACGAAAACAAATAAGTGAATGATATGATTAAAAAAGTTGCTAGAATTGATCCGGGAGAACGTATTTTCCATTTTTTTTGAACATGGGGAGCATGTCGATAAGTTAAGCCGATGGCAAAAAAAACAAGACAGAAAATAATAATGAGTTGGCCAAACTTAAAAAGCAAGTCTACAAAATGATCTTTAATGTTTAGTTGATTAACAATCCAAGTTAATACTATTGTTTGAGTAAGCATAATCATTATGGTAGCCATGATTAGCATTACAAGTATAGCAGTTAATCTAATTGCGCTCCACCTTATTTCGATAAAATTCCTATCCTCAACTTCTATGTGCAACATCGATTTTCTAAACGTTCTCATGATTGTAAGTGTTGCATTTGATGAAAAATAAATCGCCAAAAGCAAACCAAACGAAAGTGTTCCTGTTCCAGTTGCAAAAAAATCGTCCATAATGCCGCTGATCATTAAATAAGTATGTTGATCAGGTATGACTGTTTTTAATAAAATAAGTATTTCAGTGTAAAGTATTTTAGAGTCAGGAATATATGAGAGTAATGTAAAAACAAAAATGAAGAGTGGGGGGACTGCCATTAAAAAGTTAAATGCCACCGAGGCAGCTCTTTCATTAAGTCCAATTTTCTGTGTTTGTTTAAAAAAAAATATAACTACATCATATAAAGGGATACCCTCAAATCCGGGGAGAACAAGCTTTTTTGACCAACCAATAATAGCCCTAATTGGTTTTGTTTCTAAAATTATTCGCTGAATTTTAATCATGATGTATTATTATCGAATTTTCAGACTATCCAGCGCTTTTCTATATTTTCTAGCGTTAATGAAGTGTTCCTCGGCTGTAGCTGCAAAATTATGTGATCCTGAAAAATCTTCCTTTGCACAAAAATACAAATAGTCAGTCTTTTTGTAATTTAAAACCGCATCGATTGAGGCTATTGATGGCGTACAAATTGGGCTGGGGGGGAGTCCTTTATTGGTATATGTATTATGAGGAGACTTAGTGCTTTTTTTAATATGAATCATTGTGATCCTCTTGATAGAAAAATCGCCTAATGCGAACTTGATCGTTGGGTCAGCACCTAATGACATTCCCATTCTCAGTCTGTTTAAGTAGACACTGGCCATTAATGGTTTTTCCTTGTTGTCATTGGTTTCCTCTTCAATAATTGATGCCAACGTATAAACTTCCTGTTGAGTTAGGCCACTCTTTTTTAATTGCTCAATTCGTTTCTGATTCCAAAAGTTTCTTGACTCACGATACATTCTATTTACAAATTCTCTTGGAGTGATATTCCAATAAATTTCATATGAATTGGGTATGATGATAGTCATAAAAGTGGTTTGGTCGATACCATATTCCGTAATTGAGTCATTATTATTAATGAATGAAGCAATTTCACCCTCTGTAAATTCAAATTTATTTGACACATACTTAACCAAGTCCTTCTTTGTCCTAAATTTATTAATGGTTAGAATAACCGGTGTCTGTAACCCGCCATTTAGCATTCGAAATATTCTAAATATGCTAGCGTTTTTCCTAATTTGATATCTGCCTGGTTTAATTTCCTTCCAGTATCCAGTCCATTCTGCAAGTGCAAGAAATGTAGTGAACTGAACCCTTTTAACATGACGTTTTACTTTATCTTTTATTAAAGACTTTTCGGCTTTATTTGTTGGAATAAATATTGTGACTTCTTCTTGAGTAAAGGTGGTTGCGGGTGTTAGAAATATGATGTAAAAGAAGCTAGAAGAAATCAAGGCAAGCAGAACAATCAATAGAATCCCAAATCGAATTCCTTTGACTTTCTTTTTCTTTGTATTTCTTTTTGTGGCCATGGAATAACATAAAAAAACCCTGCTTGTTATAAGGAGGGTTTTCGGTGAATGATTTTATAGATTTTATTTGCCATTTCCCTCTGATGGAACAGCTGGTAAAGCTGGAGGTGGAGGTGGCGCCTGCTGTTGAGGAAGGGCATTCGGACTTGTAGTAGTAGGAATGTTTTTTATTGCATCTGTACCACTGTCCTTACCAGTATTTATCACTAAAGCTGATACAAGACAAAGAACCACTAGCACACCAGAAAGAATCCATGTTCCTTTTTCCAGTACATCCGTAGTTTGTTTTACGCCCATGAACTGATTACTAAAACCAGCAATGGTACCAGAAAGTCCACCACCCTTTGGATTCTGTATCAACACGATAATACCTAGCAATGCAGAGGTAAGTATGATTAGAATAATAAATAATGTTGTCATAGCTTGTTTTCTTTAATGGCAGAAATTTTGTCAGCAAAAATATGGCTATTGTCAGGATTTTGCAAACTTAATTTCTTGTAGATCTCGATGGCTTTTAAAGAAAGCCCCTGCTTCAGATAAACATCCGCCATTGCTTCAGTCAAAACAGTCTCTGACTCGTCTAAACCAGCTAAATCTACTTGAGATTCATGTTGATTTGCTTCAATTGTGTCTGTTTCCGGCTGCATGCGTTTCATGGTTTTTAACCACGCAGTAAAACTTTTGACTTTTTTTCCAAGATCGTCCTTGTCATCACCCAGACCTATTTTAATTCCTTGAGAAGCAAAATAATCAATCGTGTGATAGGGCTCTACCTCTATAGTGAGACCATCAGGTGTAAAAGGGCCAGATTGATCAACCTTTAAATTTACAAGTGATTGATGCTTAAACGATGATAAGTTGTCTAGAGATGTCTTTTTATCTAATATGAACTGATACCAGGCTGAATTTGGGAAAAAAAGTGATGTTTTTGTAGCGATTTCTTTAAAATCGGAATCTTGAGCTGCATGTAGCCTTGATGTATACAAGAATTGCAAAAAGGAAGAATATGGATATTGAATTGATAATCTTGCTAGATCTTCAATAGCAGTGTTCTCTAAATTGCTGAAATTTAAAGTTGAATTAACTCCGATTCCCGATTTACTGGTCATATTGCTAATATAGGCCCCTTTACCAATTTGAAAAAATCCGATTAAAAATTTCGTCCGTTAGTCCGGTTACCATCAAATCATTGAGCTCAGACTCTGCCTGAGTGAGACTCTTTGTTGCTGAAAAAGGGAAGTTTCTGGTTATATCAGCTTCAAAATTCTTCTTATCGTCTAACTTATTCTTAAAACTGATATGAACGGATACATTTAAGTTATTACTGGCCACTTGTTGGCGAGAGATTCCTGAAGTACTGACGGAATAATCAGATACATAACCGCTAATTTCATAATCAGCATCTCCATTGATTTGAGAAAGCCTAGTTTGATTGATCACTTTTTGACGGAGCTTATCGGTGAGTTTTGGACTCAATTGAGGGTTTATATACCTGGCCTTATTTTCTATATATAAAACCCTTACAGTCTTAATTTCTGGTGGAATCGATACATCTTTTAGGGAGTATTTGCAAGTTCCTTGCAACCCAGCCAATGCAGAAATAAAGAGAATAAAGGAATAGATGTAACGTTTAACCAAACTAATCTTCAATATCATATTCTTTGAGTTTTCTGTAAAGTGTGCGTTCGCTAATACCCAAATCTGAGGCTGCGTCTTTTCGTTTCCCTTTATGCTTTCTAAGTGCTTTTTCTATTAATTCTTTCTCTTTGTCCATTATATTCAGAGACTCATCAACCACAATTGGATTTTGAATATCTCTGTTTTCAGAAAGAATTACGGGCTGGTTACCCATAGGGATAATTGCGCTATGTGGAAGAGATTCTTGATGCGACCTAGCAAGGGGTAAATCCTGCATGTAAGATGATTCCATAGCATTTGAGACCGTGGTAATATTTGATGGATTTTGAATAATTTCCAAAAACATTTTTTTCATCTCTGTAACATCTTTCTTGAGGTCAAAGAATAATTTATAGAGAATATCACGTTCATTCATAAATTCAGAATGACCTGATTGAGATGATCCGGCACCCATAACCATTGGAAGATTGGATCCTGAATGTTTGGGTAGAAAACGTTCCAGTTGCTTGGCTGTAATCTGTTTATCTTCTGCCAACACAGAAATTTGCTCTGCAATATTTTTTAATTCTCTAACATTCCCAGGCCAAGGGTAGTTTAACAATAAGTTTTTACTATCCTCGTCAAGTTGAATAGGGGAGGTTCTATATCGTTCGGCAAAATCAACTGCAAACTTTCTGAACAATAAAATGATATCTTCTTTTCGTTCTCTTAATGAAGGAACCCTTATGGGTACTGTATTGAGACGATAGTAAAGGTCTTCACGAAATTTATTGTTCTGAGTTGCTATCAATAAATCTTTATTTGAGGCAGCGATAACCCTAACATCTGTCTTTTGCACTTTAGAAGATCCTACTCTAATAAATTCTGAATTTTCAAGCACACGCAATAATCTTGCTTGAGTTCCCAATGGCATCTCGCCAATCTCATCCATGAATAAAGTTCCACCACTTACAGTTTCAAAATATCCCTTTCGAGAGTCTACGGCGCCAGTAAATGACCCTTTCTCATGACCAAACAACTCAGAATCAATTGTCCCTTCAGGAATTGCACCACAGTTGACTGCTATGAACGGATTGTGTTTTCTGGGTGATAGGGCATGAATAATTTGGGAAAATATCTCCTTACCTACACCACTTTCACCTACAATCAATACAGTCAGATCAGTATTAGCTACCTGGGCAGCAACCTGTAAGGCATAGTTTAGTGAAGGCGAGTTGCCAATAATTCCAAATCTGTTCTTTATACTTTGTATGTCCATTATTATTTTTTAGTAAGCGGTAAATCAACAATAGTGCCCAACAATGTTCCCTGTGTGCAACTCTTGACCAATACATGTACATAGGAGCCTATGTGTATATTTTCATCATCCACCTTATCAAAAACGGTTACTTTATTTTGACTATTCCTTCCCATCCACTGTTGGTTGCTTCGTTTTGAATCACCCTCAATGATCACTTCTACAATTTTTCCAATATCTTTTTTGTTCGACTCGAGTGACAGGTTATTTTGAATTGATACAATTTCCGCTAATCTTTTTTTCTTTACATCATCTGGAATGTCGTCAGTATATCTCTTTGCTGCAAGTGTTCCTGGCCTTTCAGAGTAAATAAACATATAGCTGAATTCATACTCAGATCGTTGCATTACATCGATTGTATCTCTATGATCTTGATCTGTTTCAGTACAGAAGCCGGCAATGATATCTGCACTGATAGCACAATCAGGCATAATCTCTTTGATTCGCTTAACCTTGGCTAGGTACCACTCACGTGTATACGTCCTGTTCATTAATTGTAAGACGCGGGATGATCCACTTTGAAGGGGTAGATGTATATATTTACAAATATTATCAAAAGCGTTCATCGTGTACAATACCTTATCAGTAATATCTTTTGGATGCGAAGTGCTGAATCTGACACGCAATAAAGGATCTATGCTGGCCACTCGTTCAAGCAGCATGGCAAAATCAACTGGATGATTGGTTGTAGGGTCTACCCAATAATAGCTGTCAACATTTTGACCAAGTAGGGTAACTTCTTTGAAACCTTGTTGGAAAAGCGCCTGACACTCTGATAAAATTGATGAAACATCACGACTCCGCTCTCTGCCTCTAGTAAAAGGCACAACACAGAAGGTGCACATGTTGTTACAGCCGCGCATAATGCTAACAAAAGCACTGATGCCATTGGAGTTTAGACGTACAGGGGAGATGTCAGCGTACGTCTCCTCCCTGCTCAATAAAACGTTTACAGCCTTAGTGCCACTTTCTGCCTCAGTAATTAAAGAGGGAAGGCTTCTATATGCATCAGGGCCCACTACGATATCGACTAACTTCTCTTCTTCAAGCAACTTACTTTTGAGACGCTCTGCCATACATCCCAAAATACCGATTAGCATAGAGGGGCGGCTTCTTTTGAGTTTTCTAAATTCAGTTAGTCGCTTTCTTACTGTGAGTTCTGCTTTTTCACGAATCGAACAGGTATTAAGAAATATTAGATCGGCTTCCTCTTCATGTGGTGTAGGGGCATAACCCTCTCCTTGGAGAATTGAAGCGATAATTTCACTATCGCTGAAATTCATGGCACATCCATAGCTTTCAATGAAAAACCGTTTGGTATTGTCTGAAAAGACTATAGCATTGACTGAATAAGCCTCCCCTTGACGGGATTCATCAACCGCAGTATTCACAAGTTTCAGCATGGAGCAAAGTTATGGGAAAAGACGAAAAGTGACAAA
>CAIXLY010000070.1 GCA_903920455.1 uncultured bacterium
CATCCAGCATAACGTCTCTTCCAGAATTATTTTTAGGGAAAGCGATGAAGTCGCGAATACTTTCACTGCCGCCTAATATTGAGCAAAGTCTGTCAAACCCAAATGCAACACCTCCATGTGGTGGCGCTCCATATTCAAATGCTCCGAGAAGGAATCCGAATTTATGTATAGCTTCTTCTTTGCTCATGCCCAAGGCAGCAAACATTTTCTCTTGCAATTCGCGTTGATAGATCCGTATTGATCCACCACCAATTTCATTGCCATTCAATACCATATCATATGCATTTGCCTTGATCTGTGCGTATGGATGGGATAGGTAGTTGGCAGCATCTTTAATCAGAGGATCATTCTCAATCATGGTTTGAATCTGATCTGGCTTGGGCGAAGTAAACGGATGGTGTCTTGCTACCCACCTGTTGTCGTCTTCACTGTATTCAAACAATGGGAAATCGAGTACCCAAAGCAATTTAAATTCATCTTTCTTGCGCATGCCCAATTGCTCACCCATTTCTAGTCTAAGTTCACTCGTGGCTTTTCTCGTTCTTTCTTCTGCACCTGCTAAAATGAATACAACATCACCCTTATTTGCTCCTGCAGCTTCAGCAATGGATTTTAGTCTTTCTTCAGGATAAAATTTATCTATGCTGCTCTTGTAGCTGCCATCTTCATTGCATCTGATATAGGCAAGTCCTTTCATTCCTATTTGAGGTCTCTTTACCCACTCAGTGAGTTCGTCCAGTTGCTTTCTTGTATACGCAGCACCACCGGGAACTGCTATGGCCAATACTGTTTCGGCAGAGTCGAATACCACAAAACCAGCATCATTAACCAGTGATGCAAAGTCATTTTTATTTTCAAAAATACTGGCAGGCTTTTTCAAATTGCAAATGCTCATTCCAAAGCGAATATCTGGCTTGTCATTACCAAACTGCCACATGGCGTCTTCCCATGACATGCGCTCAACAGCTGCAGTATATTCAATTCCTTTTACATCTAAGAAAATTCGCTTGATTAAACCTTCAAACATGTTGAGGATATCCTCTTGTTCAACAAAAGACATCTCGCAGTCAATCTGCGTGAACTCTGGCTGCCTATCTGCTCTCAAGTCTTCATCCCTAAAACATTTCACAATCTGATAATACCTGTCATATCCACTCACCATAAGCAATTGCTTGAAGGTCTGTGGCGATTGCGGAAGTGCATAAAATTGACCTGGGTTCATTCTTGATGGGACAACAAAATCGCGCGCACCTTCTGGAGTCGACTTAATCAAGAAGGGAGTTTCGATCTCCATGAATGAATGTTCGTGAAGATAATTTCTTGCTGACCGATTAACTGCATAGCGAAGCTCTAAATTTCTCTTCACAGGATTCCTGCGAAGGTCCATAAACCTATATTTCATTCGAAGGTCATCGCCTCCATCCGTATCGTCCTGTATGGTAAAGGGAGGTACTGCAGATTTATTGAGGATTGAGAAGTCGGATACTTCAATTTCAATTTCGCCTGTTTCAATAACAAGATTTTTATTGCTACGCTCTACAACTTTCCCTTTGACCTGAAGTACATATTCTCGGCCTAATGGATGCGCATCCAATTGCGGATTTAGGCTCTCGCTAAAAACAAGTTGGGTTATGCCATATCGATCACGCAAGTCAACAAAAGTGATTGACCCAAATTTTCTGATGGTTTGAACCCAGCCGGCAAGCGTGATTTCTGATCCTGCATGTGCTATTCTGAGTTCGCCGCAAGTATGAGATCTGAACATAAGTATGGTTGTTGAAGTCTGACTTTAAAGGGCACAAAGATACTTCAAGGGGGCATTTAAGCCAAGATTACTTGCTGCTCTTGCTTTCTTCCGCTTTCTCAGTGTCCAGGATGAGATCTTGGGTTTGCTGAATCATTTTTTCCCTGAAGCCTTTTTTATTAGCAACGAAGAGGTAATAGTAAGCAAGGGTGATTAAACCTCCCCCAAAGGGTATGATGGAGAATTCTCTTAGTCCATAGGGGCCAATGAGGTTGGCGTCCCATCCAAAAAACTCTCCAACCATCCATGTGCAGTTGGCGGTAATCCAAAAGTCCATTGATAAGTTATGCAAGAATTCACTGCTTATCTTCCTGGTTTGGTAGGTAATGAGCAAAGCCACAGCCAGGGTAGGGATGATCATGAATATGGCAGGGTATCTAAAATTTAGGGCCCAAAAGGTATCCTTGATTAGCCACAATAAGATGTGCAGGTTCTCCACCCTGCGAAATTTATATGGAATATAGTATATCGTGGATTTCTTATCCATTGGAATTACTTGCTAGAATAGGACTAATTACTTCGCTGCGATGGCCTCAGCCATTGTACTGCCAATGTCCGCAGGGCTAGCAACAACATGGATTCCACATGCTGCCATAATGCGCATTTTGGCTTCTGCAGTATCGTCTGCACCACCAATGATTGCACCAGCATGTCCCATTCTTCTTCCTGGAGGAGCAGTCTGGCCAGCTATAAATCCAACCACAGGCTTGGTGCCATTTTCCTTAATCCAATTGGCTGCTTCTGCTTCCATGCCTCCGCCAATCTCACCAATCATCACAATTCCTTTTGTCTCGGGATCATTCATGAACAGTTCAACTGCTTCACGGGTAGTTGTTCCAATGATTGGATCACCGCCGATACCAATTGCAGTTGTTATGCCCATTCCTGCTTTCACGATTTGGTCAGCAGCTTCGTATGTTAATGTTCCGGATTTTGAAACAATGCCAATATTGCCTTTTTTGAAGATAAAGCCAGGCATGATGCCTACTTTACATTCTCCGGCGGTAATTACACCGGGGCAGTTTGGACCAATGAGCCGAGTCTTTTTTCCCTGTAAGTAGTGTTTGACTTTAACCATGTCCTGAACGGGTATCCCTTCAGTTATGCATACCACCAATCCAATTCCAGCTTCTGCAGCTTCAAGGATTGCGTCGCCGGCAAATGCAGGGGGTACAAATATGATGCTTACATCAGCTCCTGTTTGTTTAACAGCGTCCTCCACTGTATTAAATACTGGCCTATCAAGGTGTGTACTTCCTCCCTTTCCTGGGGTAACCCCGCCTACAACTTGTGTCCCGTATTCAATCATCTGTGTAGCATGGAAAGTACCTTCTGTACCAGTGAAGCCTTGTACGATTACTTTGGAGGATTTATTGAGTAAAACTGACATGGTAATATTATTGTTTTGGTCGCGCGAAGTTAAGTAAAAAGGGGCAAGGAAATGCAAGGGATGGGGGACAAGAAAATACAAGGGACTAGGGACAAGGGACGAGGGACAGGGGGGTGGAGGGTTGAGTTGTTGATTTGTTGAGGCGTTTAGATATTTGGTCGATTAATTTACCGCCTTTAATTTCTAATCAACTAAACGCCTAAACAAATCAACAAATAAACAAAAAAATCAACGACTCAACAAGTCATCCATATCCCTGTTGTTATCGATCTTTCCCTTCATTTCTAGCATCCTCATGTCCTTGGCATCTTGAAGGAATTCGGAGGCGAAGATGAAACTATTTAGTTTTTCGTTTTTGCTGAAGATGATTTCTTTGTTGGTTCCTTCCCACTCTTTTTTGCCTTGGAACATATAGAGGATCCTGTCTCCAATTTCCATCACACTGTTCATGTCGTGGGTGTTGATTACTGTTGTAATATTAAATTCTGTGGTAATCTCTCTAATCAGCTTATCAATAACCAATGATGTTTGTGGGTCTAGTCCAGAGTTCGGCTCATCGCAAAATAAGTACTGTGGGTTGAGTACAATCGCTCTTGCAATGCCAACCCTTTTTTTCATACCACCGCTAATTTCAGCTGGGAATTTTTTATGTGCCTCGCTGAGATTAACCCGGTCAAGCACCTCTGCCACTCTTTTGAGTTTTTCACCCCTGGTTTTGTTGCTAAACATGTCCAGCGGGAACATAATATTTTGCTCAACAGTCATGCTGTCAAATAATGCTGATCCCTGAAAAAGCATGCCAATCTTTCTTCTCATGATTTTTTTCTGGTCATCATTCATCGAAGTAAAAGACTCTCCGTCATAGTAGATTTGTCCCTGATTGGGAGTGATCAATCCAACCAAACATTTCATCAAAACGGTTTTTCCGCTACCACTGGCTCCAATTATAAGATTGCATTTTCCAGTTTCGAATTCTGCCGAAACACCCTCTATAACTGGCTTTCCTGAAAACCCCTTTTCAATATTTGTGATTGAAATCATGATCTTTTTTTATAGTAAGACTGCCGCAAGGACATAGTCTGCAAGCAATATGATAACACAACTTGTTACTACCGCCGTAGTACTGGCTCGGCCAATTTCCAATGCACCACCCTTTACATTATATCCGAAATAAGCAGGAATTGCGGTGATGATGAATGCAAAAGTATAGGCTTTGGCCAATGCAAACGTTACGTTGTAGGGGACAAATGACTCAAGCAATCCCCTGTCATAGATCTCATGAGGAAGTATGCCTGTGAGGTCTCCTACAAATCGTCCACCCCAGATACCCAGTACCATGGCAATGATAACGAGAAGAGGAACTGTGATGAGGGCTGCAAGAATTTTTGGCATCACGAGGTATGCCTTCGTATTGATGCCCATAATTTCCAATGCATCAATTTGCTCACTGACCCGCATATTTCCGAGTTCACTTGAAATCTTGCTGCCAACAACACCGGCAAGAACAATACATGTTATGGTAGGAGCAAATTCAAGAATTACACTGTCTCTCACAATTTGTGCGATAACGGATCGGGGAATAATCGGACTAACAAATTGATATGCAGTTTGAACAGTTGATACTGCACCAATGAATACTGAAATGATGGCAACGATACCAAGTGATCCTATGCCCAGTTCTACACATTGATGCATGAGTTCCTTCCAATACATTCTCAATTGCTCAGGCTTGGTGAACATGCCTTTGAGCATCAGTAAAAATTCTCCAAAACGCGAAAATATATTCATGAGTGGTAGGTAGCGTAAAGTTACACAATCTAATTTGAAGAGGCTATTTACGTCTTGTTGAGCCTACGTAGTTTGTACTGCGCATCTATGACAGAAATCATAACCATATTAAGTATGCTTCTTATGGAGGACCCCAATTGCAGTACATGCACTGGCTTTTTCAGGCCAAGCAGGATGGGGCCGATTGCATCAGCACCCCCAACTTCTTGAAGTAAGTTGTAAGCTATATTTCCCGCGCTTAGGTTTGGAAAAATCAATGTATTCACATCTCCTTGGTCAACCAACTCCGAAAAAGGATAGCTGTCCTTCATGATTTCTTTGTTAAATGCAACGATACCCTGAACCTCTCCATCAACAATCAGGGAAGGGTCGCGTTGTTTAACAATAGCCCGGGCATTTCTAACGGTGATGGCTTCAGGGGTATCGCTGCTTCCGAAGTTTGAATAACTCAGCATGGCTATACGTGGGGTTATTCCAAGACTTCGGACTTCCTTAGCAACAAGCATGGTGATGTCTGCAAGCTCCTCTGAAGTTGGGTTGAAGTTCACCGTCGTGTCTGCAAGAAATATTGGACCTCTATTGGTGAGCATGATATACATCCCTGCAATTTTCTTTACGCCTTCTTCGGTCCCGATTATTTGGATGGCAGGCCTGATGGTGTCAGGATAGTTTCTGCTCAAGCCGGAAATCATGGCATCTGCATCTCCCGTTTCTACCATCATACAACCGTAGTGGTTTCGGTCTTTCATTAGTTTTGCCACCTCGTGTCTATTGACGCCTCTTCGCTGTCTTTTCTTGAAAAATATTTCTCCATAAGCAATCCGCTTATCGGTCATTTCATCACTCTTGGGGTTGATGATTTCGATGCCATCAAGAACGATGCTGTTCTTTTCAGCGAGGTCCATAATCACGGTAGGATTTCCGAGTAAAATTGGTTTTGCGATGCCTTCATCTAGTGCAATTTGTGCAGCCTTTAGAATCTTTGTGTTTTCAGCATCTGCAAACACAACGCGTTTAGGATCTTTACGGGCTTTGCTTCCCAATGCTCTTACCAGTTGATTATCGATACCCAATCTTTTCTTCAGTTCAATCTCGTAAGCGTTCCAGTCAGTAATTATTTTTTTTGCAACACCACTATCCATCGCGGCCTTTGCAACAGCCGGGGAGATGGCAGTAATCAGTCTCGGGTCCAATGGTTTTGGAATGATATAGTTTGCTCCGAATGAAATTGCTGATTCGTTATATGCCATATTCACAATATCGGGCACTGCAGTCTTTGTCAATTCTGCCAATGCCTTAACAGCAGCCAACTTCATGGCTTCGTTGATGGTTGTAGCCCTAACATCTAAGGCACCTCGAAATATATATGGGAAACCCAGCACATTGTTTACCTGATTGGGATAGTCAGATCTTCCTGTTGCCATGATAATATCATTGCGAACAGAAGTGGCATCTTCCCAGGTGATTTCAGGATCCGGATTCGCCATTGCAAAAACAATAGGACGATCGGCCATTGCTTTTAACATCTCTTTGCTCACCACATTGCCTTTGCTAAGACCGATGAATACATCTGCTCCCTTAAAGGCTTCTGCAAGACTTATTTCACTTCTGTCTACTGCAAACCTTTTTTTTCTGTCATCAAGATCTGTTCTCTTGTTATGAATCAGTCCCTTTGAATCAAACATCCATACATTCTGTCTCTGCGCACCAAGGGCTTCATAGAGTGCGATACAAGCCATTGCTGCAGCACCTGCTCCATTTACAAGAATCCTGATGTCTTCAATTTTCTTTTCTTGAATTTCAAGTGCGTTCAATAGTGCGGCTGAACTGATGATGGCTGTACCATGCTGATCGTCGTGCATCACAGGAATATTCATCTCTTCCTTCAAACGTTTTTCAATATAAAAACATTCAGGCGATTTAATATCCTCTAAATTGATGCCACCAAAAGTTGGCTGCAATGCCTTTACAATCTGGACAAATTTTTCAGGATCTTTTTCATCGATTTCGATATCAAAGACATCGATATCTGCAAATATTTTGAATAGTACACCCTTGCCTTCCATCACAGGCTTGCTCGCTTCTGGGCCTATATCACCAAGTCCAAGTACGGCGGTACCATTGGTGATCACTGCCACAAGGTTGCCCTTCGCAGTATATTTATAAACATTTTCTATGTCGTCATAAATCTCCATGCAAGGCTCCGCAACGCCAGGCGAATAGGCCAAAGAAAGATCTCGCTGGGTTTTTGCCTCTTTTGTAGGAACCACCTCAATTTTACCAGGCCTTCCCTTGGCATGGTATTCAAGGGCTTGCTCTTTTCTTAATTTTTTTTGCATATTGGGTTTGTGCTTCTGTGTTTGTTATTTAGAGAGCTTGAAAAAAATTAAACCTCTCTATACTTCCCTAAACCTTGTATTCTCTCGTCCCTTGTCCCTAGTCCCTTGAATTACTAGTCCCCAGTCCCTTGTATTTCACCCTCTCATTCCAAACCAAGCCATCATCCCCATCCCAATCTCAATTCCCTTTTCATCAATATCGAAGGTGGGGGTGTGCACGCCAGATACGATTCCTCTTGATGCATTTGCTGTTCCTAGCCTGAAAAAACAACCAGGAATCTGTTGTGAGTAAAATCCAAAATCTTCAGCACCCATACTCAATTCCGCTTCCTCAACATTTTCTATACCCATGTACTCTTCTGCTATTGCCCTAGCGTTCGCACATAGGGCAGGGTCGTTGATCACAGCAGGATATCCGAGGTCGATATTCAACTCAATTTCAGCGCCGGTAGATTTTGCGATGTGTTCGCAAATTTCTTTTATTCTGATATGTGCTTGTTTCCTCCATTGCTCGTCCATTGCTCTGAAGGTACCTTTCATCTTCACTTCAGAAGGTATCACATTGGTAGTGTGACCTCCCTCAATTGCGCATATAGAAAGCACGGTAGGATAGAAGGGGTTGCTATTTCGGCTAACTACCTGTTGCAATGCAACTACAATTTGTGAGGCTGTGAGGATGGTGTCTGCGGTGAGGTATGGCTTTGCTGCATGG
>CAIXLY010000071.1 GCA_903920455.1 uncultured bacterium
GAACAGGCACTGCTGAAGATGTTGATCGATAATGAGGCATTGAACGGTACCTGCATCGTAATGGAAGTCAAAACTGGTAAGATCAAGGCAATTGCAAATTTAGGCAGACAGCCTGATGGCAATTATACAGAAGATTTCAACTATGCCATCACTAGATCTGAGCCAGGCTCTACATTCAAACTCATGACCATGCTGGCGGCATTGGAAGATCAATACATCACCCTCAACAGCCATGTAAACATTGAAGGTGGCAAATGGGCATTCGGCGGAAGAACAGTGTGGGATAGCGAAAGGCATAATCATACAGACGTTACTTTTCAACGTGCGTTTGAACTAAGTTCAAATGTTGGAATGGCTAAGCTGTCTACCACCTATTATTATAGCAACCCAAAGAAATTTATCAGTCACCTAGAAAAGCTACACCTGAGCCGTCCGTCTGGTATTGATCTTCTAGGAGAGTCTACTCCAATCATTCCCAATCCTTCTGGCCGCAACTGGAGCAATGTTACCCTGCCTTGGATGAGCTTTGGTTATAACCTTGCCATCAGTCCACTTCAAACACTGATGGTATATAATGCAGTAGCCAACAATGGCAAGTTGATGAAGCCCTATTTGGTGAATGCAGTGATGAAAGATGGACAACAAATTAAGGAATTCAAACCGACTGTATTGGAGGATTCTATCTGCAGTGCCTTAACCATTTCACAACTTCGTACCTGCCTCGAAGGAGTTGTGCTTTCAGGAACTGCAAAGAGTTTGCTCAATCCCTTTTATTCCCTGGCTGGAAAAACAGGAACCGCACAGGTTGCCAATGGCAACAGGGGTTATACAGATCATATTTATCAATCTTCTTTTGCAGGATATTTTCCTGCAGATAATCCAAAATACTCCTGCATCGTGGTGATTAAAAACAAACCCTTTGCAAAAAAATATTATGGTGGTCAAGTTGCTGGTCCGGTTTTCCGTGAAATAGCAAACAAACTATTTACCGTAGATCCTGATCTCTACAAAAGCTATAAGCATCCTGTATATGCCGACAGCAGTGGGGCTGAATGGAGTGGGTCCAACAATGATTTCATCACCATTGCAAAATCTGTTGACTCTAAGTTGATTGATTCTGGGGGGAAAGGCGAATGGAGCAAGGTGAATGCGGGAGACAAAGTATTTGCTTCTGCAAATTGGACATTAGAAGATGCTACAATGCCAGACTTGAGGGGCTTTGGATTAAGAGATGCACTTGAGCTACTTGAGCAGCAGCAGCTGCAGGTGATTGCAACAGGTAAAGGGAAGGTAACAGCACAGTCCATTGCAGCAGGTACGCCAGTTGCAAAAGGACAAACCGTGTATTTAAATCTTGGAAATATAAACAACCTATAATATGATCTTGCTGCAAGACATACTATATAAAGTCAGAATCAAGTCCTTGGTCGGTCGCACCGATGTAGGTATTGCAAATATCCACATCGATTCTAGACTGATTCAAGACAATGGTTGTTTTATTGCTATCAAAGGCGCAAGTCAAGACGGACATGAATTTATTTCTAGCGCAATTGCTAAAGGCGCCACGGTAGTGCTGTGTGAGCAAATGCCTGCTGAAACATTTGATGGCGTAACCTATGTGCAAACTGAAAATGCTTCCATCGCTGCAGGTATTATGGCTCATGCATTTTATGGAGAGCCTACGCAGCACTTAAAGCTAATTGGGGTTACCGGGACAAACGGAAAAACTACAGTAGCAACCTTGTTGTACAAGTTGTTTATGGCGATGAATGTCTCTAGTGGATTAATCTCTACAGTAAATAATATGGTTGGTGAGGAAATGATTCCCTCAACGCATACTACCCCTGATGTAATCACCTTGAATGCGCTGCTGAAAAAAATGGTGGATGCAGGGTGTGAATATGCTTTCATGGAAGTGAGTAGTCATGCGATTCATCAACAGCGTATTTCAGGCTTGCAATTTTCCGGAGGCATCTTCACGAATATCACCCATGATCATCTGGATTATCACAAAACATTTGATGAGTACATCAGGGTTAAAAAATCATTCTTTGATGGTATGGGTGCAACTGCATTTGCTATCTCAAACATGGACGACCGAAATGGGTCAGTGATGTTGCAAAACACATCAGCAGATAAATTTTATTATAGTCTTCGTTCTGTGGCGGACTTCAAAGGACGTATTATCGATAACAGCCTTTCAGGATTGCAAATGTTGGTGAACGAACAAGATGTTCATTTCAGGCTGATCGGTGAATTCAATGCCTACAATCTTCTTGCGGTATATGCTGCTGCAATCTGCTTGGGTAAAGAAAGGCTTGATGTGCTTCAAGCCCTGAGTGCAATTACTGGTGCTGAAGGACGTTTTGATTATATCGTTTCTGAACACAACAGCATTATCGGGATAGTTGACTACGCGCATACTCCCGATGCATTGTTGAATGTATTGTCAACCATCAAGAAACTTCAGAAAGGTGGTGAGCAAGTAATCACTGTAGTTGGGTGTGGCGGCGATAGAGATAGTACTAAAAGAAAACTAATGGGTCAGGCTGCTGCAGAGTTTAGCAACAGGGCCATTTTCACTTCAGATAATCCAAGAAGTGAAGACCCTGCAAAAATATTGCGTGATATGGCAGAAGGGTTAACGCCTGTGTTGCAACAAAAGGTGTTGACCATTGAAGACAGAAGGGAAGCCATTCGTGCGGCAGTGATGATGGCAAAGCATGAGGATATTATTCTGGTTGCAGGCAAGGGCCACGAAAAGTATCAGGAGATAAAAGGACAAAGAATTTCGTTTGATGATAAGCAAGTATTAACTCAGGCATTCAGGGAACTTAATAAATAAAGAGCATGTTGTATCAATTTTATCAATGGTTGCAAAGTGAGCACCTCCGGTTTCCTGGGATGGGGTTGTTTCAGTTCATCACCTTTAGGGCGATGCTGGCTGTATTGCTCTCTCTGTTTATCACCTTGGTATATGGGAAAACAATCATCCGCTTTTTACAAAAGCTTCAAGTAGGCGAAAGTGTTAGGGAATTGGGATTGGTGGGTGAGGAGCAAAAAAAAGGAACGCCAACCATGGGCGGTTTTATCATTTTGTTGGGCATCATCATCCCCACATTGTTGTTTGCAAACCTTGATAAAGTATATATCAAATTGCTGCTCTTGAGTACAGTATGGCTCGGACTTGTTGGTTTTGTGGATGATTATCTAAAACTGCGTGCAAAGAAATTGTCACAGCTTCAAGGTATTGTCTATAAGAAGGGTGATAAAGATGGACTTGCGGGATGGTTCAAGGTACTCGGACAAGTGGGGTTGGGTATTATTATCAGCGCAACATTGTTGTTCAATGATAATGTACAGGTGATGAGAGAATATAAAGGCAAGGTAAAGCCTGCTGGTGCAACGGAAGTGAAGTATCAAGGTACGGTTCGCTACTTCGTTAAAGCCAATGAGCCCATCACCACTATTCCTTTCATCAAAGACCATGAGTTCAACTATGCTAAACTTCTTCCTGCGCCACTAAGGGGATATGCTTGGATTCCATACATGATCATCATCATCTTCATCGTTACCGCAGTATCTAATGGAGCCAATATTACAGATGGTCTTGATGGATTGGCTACTGGAGTTTCTGCCATCATCGGAGCTTGCCTTGCGCTCTTCGCTTATGCGAGTGGCAACCTGATCTTCGCCGATTATCTAAACATTATGTATATCCCCAACCTTGGTGAGGTGTCGATATTTATTGCAGCCATGATTGGCGCGTGCATTGGCTTTCTCTGGTACAATACCTATCCTGCGCAAGTTTTTATGGGCGATACCGGAAGCCTTGCGCTTGGTGGTATCATTGCAGCATTGGCCATCATGGTGAGAAAAGAATTATTGATTCCGATTTTTTGTGCAGTCTTCCTAATTGAAAATGTGAGTGTGATGATTCAAGTGGGATATTTCAAATACACCAAAAAGAAATATGGTGAGGGCCGAAGGGTGTTTTTAATGAGTCCGCTTCATCATCATTATCAAAAGAAAGGATATCATGAGAGCAAGATCGCGGTGCGCTTTTGGATTGTAACTATACTATTCATTGTATTCGCCATCATGTCACTCAAAATCCGTTAACCCATAAATACTTAATTAAACAGTTGAACAAGAAAATAATCATATTGGGTGGAGGCGAAAGCGGGGTTGGTGCAGCCTTGCTCTGCAAGCAGCAGGGCTATGATGTATTCTTGTCTGATGCTGGGCAGTTGAAAAGTAATTATCAACAAGAGCTGGAAGAGAATGGCATTGCATTTGAACAGGGTGGTCATACTGTAGCAACAGTTCTTGCTGCAGATGAGGTGATGAAGAGTCCTGGTATCCCCAACAACAACAGCATGGTTATGGCGATTGTGGAAAATAAGATTCCCATCATCAGCGAAATGGAACTGGCCTATCGCCACAAGGGCGAAAGCAGAATTATTGGAATTACTGGAAGCAATGGTAAAACCACCACCACTTCAATGATTTATCATATCTGTAAAGAAAGTGGAATCGACTGTGCAATGGTTGGAAATATTGGCATATCGATATCCCGACAAATCGCTGTTGATCCACGTCGTCTATATGTCGTGGAAATCAGCAGCTTTCAATTGGATGACATCATTGCATTCAGGCCCGATGTTGCTGTGCTTACAAATATTACGGAGGATCATCTCGACAGGTATGATCATGACTTTGAAAAATATATCGCTGCGAAATTCAATATCGTTAAGAACCAGACTGAACAAGATTTCTTCATCTACAATGCAGATGATCCTGTAACCGTCAACTATCTGAAAAAATATCCATTTCATTCTAAACCACTACCGATTAGTATGCAAAGAGAACAACCAAAAGGCGCCTTCATTAAAGATGGCACGATGCAGCTGAAGCAAGGTGAATCGTTGACTATGAGCATCTACGATTTTGCGCTCAAAGGCAAACACAATCAATACAATACCATGGCTGCTGCATTGGCTACTTCCCTGATTGGGATAAGGAAGGACCGCATCAGAGATGCTGTTTCTTCTTTTGAAAGCCTTGAGCACAGGATGGAAAAAGTAGCTACCGTCAGGGGCATTGATTTTATCAATGACTCAAAGGCTACCAATGTGAACAGCACTTGGTATGCACTGGAGAGCATGGAGAGGCCGGTGACACTGATTCTTGGGGGTGTTGATAAAGGAAACGATTATGATCTGATCAAAGAAATGGTAAGCGAAAAGGTGAAGACAATCATTTGCATGGGAGTTGATAATTCAAAGATCCATGCTGCATTCAGCGGGGTGGTTCCGAATATTATTGATGCATCAAGTGCCGAGGAAGCGGTGAAGAAAGCGTATCAGGTTTCTGCTAAGGGAGATGTGGTGTTGTTGAGTCCGGCCTGCGCAAGTTTTGATTTGTTTAAAAACTATGAAGACAGAGGAGATCAATTTAAAAAAGCAGTAAAAGAATTATAATCAGGTATAGTATATGCAAGGAGAAGGACTAGATATGAAACAATATTCGCTTGGTAACTTGTCGCGTCGTACGCGTGGAGACAAGGTCATCTGGGCAATTGTTGTATTGCTCACCATGATGAGCTTACTTGCCGTATACAGCAGTACGGGTACCCTTGCCTATAAATTGTCTAAGAGCACAGAGTCTTATCTATTCAAACAGATTGTATTCATCGCTGTGGGTGTTGCCATCATTTATTTCGCTCACTTGGTCAATTACACCATGTATTCCAAAGTGGCTCAAATATTATTCATCATTTCAATCCCACTATTGCTTTATACATTAATGTTTGGAACCAACCTAAATGATGCCAACAGGTGGATTAGGCTTCCAATCATTAATCTCACTTTTCAAACTTCTGATCTTGCCAAGCTTGCATTGTTTATGTATCTCAGTAGGCAGCTCAGCAAGCGACAAGAAACCATCAAAGAATTCAAAGCAGGATTTCTGCATCTGATACTTCCTGTTATTGCAATCTGTGGATTGATTGCACCTGCAAATCTATCCACTGCATTGCTCACTGGAGCAACCAGCCTTGTTCTGCTGTTTATCGGAAGGGCTAGTCTGAAACATCTTGGACTGGTTATCCTGATTGCAGCAGTGCCTATCGCCATGCTGATTGGATTTGCCAAGTTTTATTATAATGAGGCAGAAAAAAAATCAGATCCTCTACCTTCTGCGCTTACCAAGGGCAGGGTGGAAACCTGGGTTAAGCGTGTACAAAGTTTTATGTATGCTGATAAGCAGGAATCATCCTATCAAGTACAGCAAGCAAAGATTGCAATCGCCAAGGGAAGCTGGCTTGGCCTAGGTCCGGGTAATAGCGAAGCAAGGAACTTTTTGCCTCATCCATATTCAGATTTTATTTATTCCATCATCATAGAGGAATACGGACTCGTCGGCGGTGCCTTAATCATGATTATTTATTTATTATTCTTATACCGATGTATCCGGATTGTGAAGAAGTGCCCTTATGCCTTTGGAGCATTTCTTGCACTGGCATTGAGCTTTACACTGGTCATACAGGCAATGGCTAATATGGCGGTAAACGTAAATCTCTTTCCTGTGACAGGAGTAACACTGCCACTGGTGAGTATGGGA
>CAIXLY010000072.1 GCA_903920455.1 uncultured bacterium
AATTCTTAAAAGATGGCACATACGAATTAAAAGTGCCGTATTCGGATTCCCGTGAGTTAATTATGGACATCCTTAAATACGGCGCTGATGTCAAAGTGGTTGAACCCGAATCGCTGAAAAAAGCTGTGGCGGAAACGCTGCAGGCGGCGTTTGAAAATTACAAAAAATCAAATTTAAGCTAACTTACGAGAGCTCAGGCGATTATGACTAATGAAAATAATATTCCTAATGCAATTAATGATGCGTTTATTCGTATTTTAGAAAATTTGTCAGACCAAGCTGTTTTAGGGCTATCTAAAAACGAACCAAAATTCATGCGGGGCCATAGAAATATTATTGCCAACGTAGGTGTTGTCAGAAATCAATTAAAACTGTCTCTAAAGAAAGATGGTTATTTAAGTCCGGCCCTAAACTTCTTTTTATGTGCGCATGGCTTATCCCGCGATATTGTTGTTGTGCTCTCCGAAAAAGTTATAGAGCAATGTTTTGAAGATATGGCGGTTTATTTTGGAGAATCTGATTTTCTTGCCGCAATGCTCTTGGATAAAAGATCGGCTGTGTCAGATTTGGCTAAGGCTTTTATTTCAAAATGGGATGGTGTGGATTCTGGAGATGATTTAAAAAAGTTAAGTTTTATTCAGCTGCAAGCTAGGCTTAATCCTTTTATATCTCTAATTGCACCTTTTGTTGATGATAGCGTTGAAAAAATAAAACCGCAGCATACGGCTGATAAGGAAATTAAGTTAAAGCTGGATAAATCAAATCGGAAATTAAAAACCTTAGAGCACGACTATTCTCAGCTTGAAAAGCGCTTCAATCGTGAGACTAAAAATCATCAAGCCGAAACTATTTTACAAACGAGGGAAATAGATCGTTTGAAAGCGGAGCAAATAACAACAAAAACCAATATGGACGAATTAAAAACTCAGCTTTCTGAAGCTAAAGAGAAGATTGTTGGACTTGAGGGTGAGGAAACTCTGAAAATTCAAGCTGGAGTGGACTTGGCCATTAAGTCTACTTTGAGGGAATGGTTGCCACCACTGATTGAACTAGATGTGGCTTTAAAGCAACCAGGCACAAAAGACATTTTAGCGAGCGCCAAGACTGTTTTATTAGAACAACAAGCTGTAGATCGAAAGTATGGCAATATCGTTTTGATTGAAGAGATGATTGAGGCGCGGCGTAGTATGTTGAAAGAGATAAATACTGCTCAGCGAAATGCTTTACGGCCTTTACCTGCGTTGATGGTCGTAGCAGCAGATTTGGAAAAGGAAATTAATGCTTTAGAAGTTAAAATTGAGCGGACTAGAATTGTTTCAGAGGCAGTTGGCAGCTTATTAGGTAAGATTAACTCTGCTAATAACATTCAGGAACTCTCTGCTGTGCGCGATTTTATTCAACAATCGTCATTTTTTGGGATGATTAACAGCTTGGATTTATCTATGCTGTATAGAGAAACGAATATTAAAGCTGGATTGTTATACGATCAGTCCCTTTTAATAGATGATGCGACAATCCAGCCAGCTGATAGAGGTTTCTTTAGTCTTTTCTTTGCTTTGGAGCGTGGAAAGGAATTCATTTTAATGATCGATGGCCATAATACGCTTTTTGAATTACATGAAATATTTGGTGAATTTTATGAAAATGGTCATCCAGCACTTAGAGCTCGGTCTGAATTAGAGGAAAGATTAAAAAGATCTCTGTCAAAAAGCGCTGCTGACGCAATCCTTTATTTTGATTCGCCAACACAAAATGAAGTTACTTTATCAGATTGCTTAAGAGTGAAATACTCTGGAGGACATGGTGAGCACCGAGCTGATAATGCTATTTTGAAAGACATTGCCTATTATAAAAATTTAAAAGATAGCAAGTTGTGTTGTATTGTTACTAAAGATCGGGATTTAGCTAAACAAGCCATACAGCTTGGTTCATATGCAGTAGATCCAGAGGAGCTGGCTTTGCTACTTTAGTTTATTTACTATACTTAATGAGTAGCTAATTTTTTTGTAAACGTATTTAAATATAATACTTAAAAATTAACTAATGTAATTTTGGCTTAAATCAAATTCTTATGTATTTAATGCAAGATTATTTTGATATTAGGGAAAGCATTTGTGGCATTCTTAGACTATATTGACCCAGGTAACTCTGGGGGAAGTGTTCCAACACGTGAATCGCCTTTTCTAGGAATCGGTGTTTCTGTTATTACCTATTCATGCTCAATCTGTGGAGGTTTGTTTGATAGCAGAGATGACCTTTTTGAACATAGATTTCAAAATCATCCTTTTAAAAGGCCAAGCTTATTGCTTGGTGGAAAAGAAATAACATCACCACGTCAACTCGTTGCGAGGCAGCTGAATCCAACAGAAATTGAATTTGCTAATGTTAATAGGTTTTTTGTTGATGGCGCTCCAGTCCAGAGAGGCGAGTTAGTTGATACATTGGCCGGTAGAAAATATGGTTTGTGTAACGTTATTTTAGAGAATGACGGGGTTAAAAGCACATATCAGCTTGATTTTGATGTGCCAGACAGTGCTGATATGGAGAGGGTTGAGCAAGTATTTTTTGAGGTATTTGGAAGTGGCATCTTGGACCTGACGCACATCGACTTATTTATAGATATGACGGAAAAATTGAAGACAACAACAAGGTATGTTGACGGACTTAGTCATTATTTATATGGCATTCTAGCAAAAGACCAACGGGGTGGAACCTTCTTAAAGCAATCTGAGTACAATGCAAAATTTAATCAATCAATAGACGTGTTAAAGCACTTTGATAGATCACTTGCTTTGGCAATTATTGGGGTAGTTAATTTTAATCAAAATGTATTTGACTCAATTGATAAATTAACCCCTGCACCCAAAGCATGTTCAGCTATGCTGAAATTTTTTAACTATGTCACAGGGGACATTAGTCTCAATAAAAAGCTAATAATCAACAAGAATGACAATATAAGAAAAATACCATTAGATTATTCAACTGAAAAATTATATGAATGGTCCTCAATGGGTATTGAAGAGCTTAAAAAAAATCGTAAGGAATTGGAGCAAGCACTTAAATCTCAGGATTGGATGCCCAATGATAAATTCAAGGTAAAAATGCTTTTAGCTGAATTATTTTTGGATATAGAAGATCTTCCAGCCGCAATTCGTCTGGCGGGGAGTTTTTCTAACGATTCCGTTTTTGGCCCATGGGCTCAAAGAATATTAGAAAAGAAGATTTAATTTATGACAAAGAAGCCAAACATAAGTGATAATCAGGTGAAAGTAACAGATAAAAAAACTGGGAAAACTACTTTCAGTAATGGTTTGGAAAAAAAGAAAAAATCTACCGTGAACAATAAGATTCACAACACAAAAATTAATGCTATAGCATCTGAAATAAGGGCGGAATTACCTGCAAGCCCCAATACGAAAAGTGACGCTCAAATAAAACCTGATAAGTACAAAATCCAAGAAACTATAGAGCAATTTATTGAAGGTTTTTACGCGGGAAAGACCAAATCGCTTTCTATTGATCGTGTTAGAAAATTTAAAAAACAATCTTTTGAAATTGATCTTCGCGAGAATTTGGTAATCTTGGCGGCTAAGAATGATTTGACTTTAGAAAAAAGCAAAAACTTGCTTATTTTTAGTAAGGAGCTTAATAGCTACCCATTTTTTCAGCGAACTTTAAATGAGTTTATTCGAGATGCAGTAATGCGTCATCCAATTATGGTTTCAAACTCAGCTCAGCTCTGGTTTCCCCTTTCAGGTGGTCAGGATGAAGCCAATTTATGCGATTTATTCGCTACCATAGGTGCGCTAAAGCAATCGCCACAAGAAGTTAAACTTAAAAAAGAAGATCTCAATAATGGAGATATAAAAGCAGTTTCAGAACTCCAAAAAGCAAGGTTAAATGCGTTTTATATTGCGTTGGTATGGCGTTATTTAAACAGATATCTTGTGTTTGCAGAATTTATTAAAGTGCTAAGGGCAACCGTATATAAATTGCGAGATACCCAGGGCCTTGAGTCAACTGCATTTGATTTTCTTATTGCCGGCCAGGGTAAAGAAGTAACCAACATTGCTAGCCTGTTGCATTGGCATTTCGATCAAGGGGAAGGCGATCGAAAGGCAGCTGAAATAGCCTGGCTTAAAGCAGAAGAATTGTCTGGCCAGTTAGTTAAGAAAAATGGGTTGTTAGTTTCAGCTAATTCTGAGATTCAAGATCTTAATGAACAAATCAAAGAGCTTCGTAAAAAGCTCGATGAAGCTAGCGAGAAAGAGAGAGTGCTTGGCATACAAACACGCGATGAGAAACAAAAGCAACGCGGTCGAACATTGCGCATTCTTGAAGGGGAAATACCTTTATTGGCCGATTGTCTAACGGCACTTGATAGAGATCCACCTAAAGTAGAAATTGCAAAAGAATATATAGATTTAGTGCTTCAGAAATTAAGTAAAGAGCTTGTGGAAATAAAAGGGGCTGAATAATGGCGAGAGTAATTGGCTTTGATTTTGGAACAACCAATAGCTTAATTTCAGTTATTGAAGGGGATACTTGTTATTCATTTTTGGACAAAGATAGTGTCTTGCCCCATCCTTCTGTTATTTCTTACCAAGGTAGTCAAACTATTATAGGTCGTAAAGCAAAAGAGAGGTTATCAACAGCTGGCACTGGTGTTATGGGTAATATAGTTAAATCGCCAAAATCATTGCTTGGGCAAAATAAGGTATATGTTGAAGGGGTGGCTAGGAGCCCCAAGGAAATGGTGGCTGCAATTGTAGGCTTTGTAAAACAAGATGCTCAAGATCAGGAGCCAGGTGATTATGACGCTGCTGTAGTTACAATACCTGTGGATATGAATGGGCCAAGAAGAAGAGAATTAAGGGAGGCATTTCATATTGCTGGCATCAATATTGTTCAATTTATCCATGAGCCTTTGGCTGCCTTATATGGACACCTCAGGGCTAATGAAAATTTTGAGGAGGAGTTGCAGCGTCTTGATAGAGAATTGGTTTTGGTTTTTGACTGGGGCGGAGGTACGCTAGACCTAACTCTTTGTCAGATTGTTGATGGCATGCTAGTGCAAATTATGAACGACGGCTGTAGTAATGTTGGTGGAGATGTTATAGATGACATTATTAGCAATGAGATTGTTCAGCGATTATTGAAGCAACGCAATATTGAAGAGATGCTGCCGATTCAGCCTGAGGCAAGACAAAGGCTTTTAGACAGAGCAGAGCGAATGAAAATTGAGCTTTCAGAAAAAGATAAAGCTAGTATATTTTTACCGAATTATTTTCAGACTGAAAAATTTGACCCTGACATTGAATATTTTCTTGGGCGCCAAGAGTTAGAAAATATGGTTAACGAGAAAATTGAATTGGGTATCCAGCGAATTCACGCGATCCTTGAAAAAGCAGGCATCAATCCTGCTTCGATTGCTCTTTGCCTTGCAACAGGCGGTATGGTGGGCATGCCATTAATTCAGTCAAGATTGAGAGAAATTTTTGGGCCTCAACGATTGAATGTATCTGAACGAGGCAATACAATTATTTCAGAAGGTGCTGCTTGGATAGCTCACGACAAGGCAAATCTTTCACTAGCCAAAAATGTTGAGTTGCTTGTTGCAAGGGATTCATATTTCCCCGCAATCAAAGCTGGGGTGCAAATGCCACGGGAAGGCGATGTGCAAAAATCAGAACTACTTAGTATGTATTGTACTGATCCTAGAGATGGGATTGCTAAATTTCAAATTATGGCACCAAAAAAACCTGGAAGAAATATACAGAAAACAGACGAGCGAGATATTTTAAGCAATTTTTCTGTTGAAGTGGATTCAAAAGCCGATCCACTTTTTGAGCGAATTGAATTGCAAATAAACATAGATGAAAATTTAATATTAAATGTTAGTGCAAAATCCTTAATAAAAGGCGATGAGGATAATGTTGAAATACATAACCTTGAGTTTGGCTTAAGCTTACCTAGCTTAAATAAAAAAAATGATTCCCATGAATCAATAAGTTTTGAACAGCAAAATGAGGGTCGCGTTGTTGGCAGCATAAATATTCGTGCAAATGTAACTGAAAGTCAAAGTAATGGACTTGTGCCTGGAGAGCTTTTATATCAAAAAAATCCCTACTATTTTGATCAAAGAAATAGGGTGCCTGAAATTCAGCAACAGGAAAAGCTATACTACACGCCCTGCAGCTATTGTGGTCGCGTTGCAAATCACCCACTTTGCCATTGCAGTGGTGACTCAAGAAACTACATTTAAAATATTATCCTTTTAATCTTCATCCCAATGCCCAATGGGTTCCATTTCAGTTTTATGCACCGGGCAAATAGGTGCACCTAAGTGTTGCCACTTTTTGAAGATGCCTATCTCGTATCCGCATTCTTTACAGCGTGCTTTTGGGCGGGGTTTGTAGACGCGGATGGTGAAGGGTATGTTGATCTTCACATGCGGGTAGGGGCTCAAGCTTTTGGCTATGTCAGTGAGCTCGTTTTTTAGTTTGGTGCCAGCTGACGCGCTGCGCATTTTGCCTTCTAATCCTACCGCTAAAGCAATCTTTTTAAATTCGGCGCCGTGCTTGTGTTTGCAGTTATCCACCGCATGCACTAATTCATGCACGAGTATGTCCATTAC
>CAIXLY010000073.1 GCA_903920455.1 uncultured bacterium
ATTCGCCTGTGCCAGGTCGCGGCCCCTAACTATGCCAAGTCTTGCAGAAAGGCTTTGCAATAGCAAGGCCATCATGTTGCTCATCAACAATACCCAAATGAGTTCGTATCCAAACTTACTACCCCCCGCGATATCGGTTGCCCAATTTCCTGGATCCATATATCCTACACTAATAAGATAAGCTGGTCCAAAAAAGGAGAGGATTCTCCTCCAACCTTTTCTCTGCTTGGTAGTATCTACGCTTTGGTGTACCTCACTTAGTGAAGAGTAGCCTTCAGTTGTTCTTTTCATGGCTCATGTTTCCAAATTTATCTGGGATAGGATCTCCATGTGGATCAAATTTAGGATGTCCTAAATATGCATCGAGTTTATCTGTTAGTTTTTTACTGCCAACATGTTCAAGTTGTTCTGCTATTTCATGCACCTCGTCCCATTTAAATTTAAGTTTTTCAGCAAGAAAAAATTCCCACAGTCGGTGTCTTCGTATAATGCCAAGTGCCACCCTATTCCCTTCAGCACTAAGCCTAAAGCCATAGTAGGGCTTGTAGTTGAGCAATTTTTTAAGCTTCAACTTTTTCATCATATCAGTAATCGATGCAGGCTTTGTTTTGAGGGCACCAGCCAATTCCATCGTAGATACCTGGGCGGCCTCCTGTTGAAGATGAAAAATTGCTTTGATATAATTCTCTTCGCTCACAGTGTACCTCAGCATGGCAAACAATAAATTTAGACAAACCTAAATTTTATTGTTGACAAAACCAATGACCTGCATCAATCTATTTTTTTAGGGGGGAAGGGGGGTTAAAGTGTACTTTTAAGTACATTAAGTACTTCAGGAGTAGCGCTTCCGAAAATTGATATGCCAGCGGCACCATTGTTCATCGCATTCCGAATACCTTTTTCAAGGTCTTCCATATTGTTATTGAAATCAGGGATAAATAGCCCTGCGTAAATTGGGAATTTGCCATGCAGGAAATGCACTCCTTCTTTTACCGCATCACCTATCCACTGAACACCTTCTTGATAGAATCCATGATAAATCATTGGAAAGACTGCATTCAAGTCCCAGTTGGTCCAATCTTGACGAACATTTCTTCTGGCTACTTCAGGGGTAGGGAAAACCGCAGCAGTAATCCATTTGTTATGTTTTTTTGCAACTGTTGCCAGTTGATTAACAACCCTGTTGATTGCCTCATACCTGAAAAGCCTCCAAGAAAGTGCTTCATCGGGAAATTTAAAGTCAAGTGGATCTTTTCCAGTTTGGGCTTTGAATGTTGACCTGCATGTTTCACAGTAGCAGAAATCATACTCTGGCAATTCTGTGCGTTGGTCAACATTGTATTGCTTCCATAGGTTTAGCGGAAGCACTACGTCGCAGAACCTAATGTAATCGAGATGTAGTCCATCAACATAATCTTTTGATAAGATCTGATCTGCCTCTGCCATGAGAAATTCAAGTACCTCGGGTTTTGAGGGGCATAGCCAGCGATAATAGCCTACATAGGGCGGATGTGTAGCACAAGATTTTCCATCTCTTGAAATGGCATACCACTCTGGATGATCTTGGAGTAATTTTTTATCTCCTCTGTTCATGGTCCAGTTCCAGCGATGGGCTTCAAGTCCAAGTTTTTTTGCTTCGCGAAAATGTTTCTCACTATCTGCTTCAAAAAGTATTCCTCCAATTCCTGCTTCCTTAAATGCGCTGAATTGTTTTTTTATTTCTGCTAGATCTTCTTTTTGGTTAGGATTAATCCAAATCCAATGTTGTTTTTTTGCTTTTATGGCTTGCTGTTCAGGTTCTGCGATTAGGCTAGCTGAAATTAATGGGGATGCAGCAGCCAACAATCCTTTTTTTATAAATCCTCTTCTCTGTGACATATATTATTTTTTGTGCTCTTTAAAGTTGAGGTACCCCCATTTTTCGGGGAAATGCATATCTATTCTTCCTTGTGGCGTCCAAACCCAATTGTATTCAGGAATTCTTTTTCCTTCTGGTGTCTTTTTCTTAATGTAGGTGGTGCCTAATGGCATGGTTTGCCACTGCACTCTTGAAAAATTTATTCTCCATGTTGCCCCTACTGAAGGATGGCTGATTCTGTTTGGTCTCTCAAGGCAACTGTAGGGGATAGCCATTTCAATTGTCCAATATTTATCCTTATCCGTATTGTTATTTAGTGTGCCTTTCAGGTAGATGGCAGATTTCATTCCTATTGTTTTCCATTTCATATCCAATGGACCACCTCTCTTGTAGGTTCTGTGCATGAATAGATCCATGACTGTGCCTAAGGCATTTATTTCAATTTCAAAATAATTTGAAGCATCATTGCCGGGATCAATAAATACCTCAAAATCGTTATCGGTATAGATAATATCATCATGATTTTTATGATTGCCCCAAAGGTCGGGCTCCTCAAGATATGCTGCGATGTATAAGTATTTGTCATCCCATAACATCTTGCATTTGGTGTTGAATTTTGGTATTGGATTGATTGAATCTGATATGTCAACAAAGTCATCTGACCATCTTGCATTTCTCCATTCTCCCTTTCCGATTTTTCCATCAATTTTTGGCGCCTTGGTGGTTTTATAAATATCGTATGCTTTCGGGGTTGAGATTTTCGCTTGTGAAAAACACCCCATTGAAACTAACAGGAAGAGTAAACTGATTATAAAAGTTGGCATATTGCAATGTAAAAAAAAATGACTGATTATTTTTATGAAGTAGGGAATTTGTGTCTTCATTACATTTATCATTTGCTTACATTCGATTTAATCAGCATGAACAATGAAGTACAGACTACTACTTTCAATTTTTTCTTTCTTGTCTTTTTTTCTAGCGCAAGGCCAACCTGTTTCTGTTTTTGTTGGTGGAGAAGATGGACATAAAAATTATCGAATACCAGCAATTGTCTCTTTGCCAACGGGTGAGCTTTTTGCTTTTGCCGAGGGCAGGGTCAATGGCAGTGGTGATTTTGGGGATATCAATATTGTGATGAAGCGCAGTATAGACCATGGTGCGAGTTGGTCTGATATGCAAACCATTGTGAACTACGATGCTCTTCAGGCTGGTAATCCTGCGCCAATCGTTGATCTGCTAGATCCCAGCTATCCAATGGGTGTGGTTTATCTTTTTTATAATACTGGCAATAATCATGAATGGGAAATGCGTGAGGGAAAAGGAATCCGAGAAGTGTGGTACGTCAGGTCAGTAGATTTTGGCGAAACTTGGTCTGGGCCAGTAAATATTACAGAGCAAGTTCATCGTCCAAATCAGCCGGGTGTTCAATCAGCTTATGCATTCAAAGAAGATTGGAGGAGCTATGCATTAACACCGGGGCATGCGATGCAGTTCCAGAACGGGAAGTATAAGGGCCGCATCTTTGTTGCTGCCAATCATTCATCCGGTCAACCTAAAGAGCAATTTAGAGATTATAATGCTCATGGCTTTTATACCGACGATCATGGTAAAACATTTAAGCTGTCTGCATCAGTTGATATCCCCGGCTCTAATGAAGCAATTGCCGCTGAACTGTCTGGCGATCGGATGATGATGAGTATTAGAAATCAACGCGGAGATATCAGAAGCAGAATTCTCGCTTACTCAAAAGACGGGGGAGCAAGTTGGGATACTGCTTATTTTGATTCATCACTTCCTGATCCTGTTTGTCAAGGTTCTATTCTTACAATGGGGTATAAGCATGGGAAAGCAATTGTTGCCTTGAGTAATGCAGCTGATGTGCAGTATAGAAATAACCTATCACTTCGTATTAGTAATGATGAAGGAGCAAGTTGGGAAACCACAATACTGATCGATAGGAATGATGAGAAAAAGAAACAAGACTGGACCGCCTATAGTGATCTGGTAATGATTAATAAACGCAGCATAGGAGTCTTGTATGAGCGAGACAATTACGCAGCGATTGTTTTTAAACGAGTGAATTTTAAGCTAAAGCATTAAATTCTATATGAGACAGCATTGATATTCATTCCGGCTCCTACAGAAGCAAATAGTACAATATCTCCAGGGTGCAGTTCATGCCCTTCCTTTTTTCCTCTTAATACCAAATCCAATAAGGTAGGGATGGTTGCTACTGAGCTGTTTCCAAGTAAATGGATTGACATCGGCATCACATCCTTGGGTGGTGTTTTATCATACAGCTTGTACAACTTATTGATCATTGCTTCATCCATTTTTTCATTGGCTTGATGGATGAATACTTTTTTAAGTGAATCGATATCGATACCGCTTTTATCCAAACAGTCTTTCATTGCGGGAGGAACATGCCTAACCGCGTATTCGTAGACCTTTCTTCCTTTCATTTTGATGTATCGAATGCTAGGGTCGCTATCAGGCAAATAGGAGCTTTCCATATTAATATAATATGCCTCATCGGTGCAATGAGATTGAACACTTGCTCCCATTATGCCACTACCTTCTTCTCCTGTTTCCTTATACTCAAGGATACAGGCGCCTGCTCCGTCAGAAAAAATCATGCTGTCACGGTCAAATGGGTCGATTACCCGAGATAGGGTTTCAGTTCCTATAATCAATGCCTTTTTTGCTATCCCAGCTTTGAAAAATGCATCTGCATGGATTAGTCCCTGAACCCAACCCGGACAGCCAAATAGAAGATCGTAGGCGATACAAGCCGGACTTTTAATGCCCAACTCATGTTTAACCCTGCTTGCTAAAGAAGGGATCGCATCACTTTGGATGGTGTTGTTGAGTACGTCGCCAAAGTTGTGGGCAACAATAATTTGATCTATGGTTTCAGGGTCAATGCCACTCATGTCAATGGCTTCACGCGCAGCAAAAAATGCCATATCAGAAGCACGCATTTCGGTATCTGCATATCTTCTTTCCTCAATACCTGTGATGGCCTTGAACTTGTCAACTATTTCCTGAGATGGAGTTTCTATTTTATCGTGCTGCTCTCCGTAGAAATCATTTGTTATAAAATCGCGATTGGCTTTAACCTTTGGTGGAATAAAACTACCGGTACCTGTAATCACTGATCTTTTCATGGTCTGAGGGTAAAATTGGCCTCAAATGTAGATAATAAATTACTTATAGATGAAAAGCAAGAGTGAGCTTTTGTTTCATCTCATTCTAAACAGATGTGCATAGGCTATTCTATTTAGCAACAGCCCCCACCAGGCTTGCATTCGGCAGATGGCTTTTCTGCATATACCGTAACCGAATTGATGCCTGCACCACTGGCCCTGAATGATGCAATTTCTTGTGGACTTAGGTAGTTGGAAAGAATGTCATCTGGCAACACAATGGGTTTATCTTTTTGGATGATGATGTTTACAAAACCATTAATCTCAATCAGTTCAAGGTAAACTTCTTTTTGAATTGCTCCTGATACACATCCAGCATACATCTCAGCAGCATTTCTGATTTTATCGGGCAAGCTTCCTGAGAGTACAACATCAGAGATGCAAAAGTGACCGCCTGGTTTTAGGACCCTGAAAATATCTTTAATCACCGCATTTTTATTTGGCACCAAGTTTAATACACAGTTGCTTATGACAACATCCGCTGTATTTGCAGACACAGGCATCTGCTCAATGTCACCTTGCCTAAATTCAACGTTATTGAATTTGAGTTTTTCAGCATTGGCTCTTGCCTTATCAATCATGGCAGGCGTGAAGTCTATCCCAATTACTTTTCCCTTTTCGCCTGTTTGTTTTCTGGCTACAAAACAATCGTTCCCTGCACCAGACCCAAGATCTATCACAACATCTCCCTCCTTGATTTGTGCAAATTCGGTAGGAAGACCACACCCCAAGCCTAAATCAGCATCGGGGTTATATCCTTCGAGTGTTGAGTAGTCATCACTCATGATGTTATACACCTCAGTGCTGCAGCCACCTGCCCCACAACAGGATGATTGATTGGTTGCTTTGTCTTGCAATGCGATCTCGCTATATTTCTGTTTGACTAAATCTTTCAGTGCATTTTCATCTTTCATGATGATTGAGGTATTAATGATGGTGAAATAATTATTTCTCTATCGCAAAATTACGATAGAAAGACAATGCTGTCAAATTATTATTTTATTTAAAGCCCAATTTTCCTGTACGAATGTGACAAAAGTCATACTTGCAACGGAATCAACATTTTATATTTGACCTATCAAAATCATGATCATGAAAAAAAATATGGGGAAAACCGACAAGATTATCCGGTTGATTCTAGCAGCACTATGTATTGGATTGTTTATGGGGAACATAGTGACTGGGGTAGTTGGAGTTGTATTGCTTGTTCTAGCTTCCGTGTTCATTGCCACAAGTTGGATTAGCTTTTGCCCTTTGTATACGGTGTTTGGTGCCAATACATGTTCAAAAAAAGAAGCATGAGAAAAAACATACTATATATCATAGGAGCTTTTGTTGGTGGACTTTCAGGGTTCATCTATTGGAAATATGTGGGTTGCTTAACCGGTACTTGCAAAATCACATCAAGCCCAATGAATAGTACCCTATATTTTGCAATGATGGGCTCATTATTTTTCGGGATGTTTAAAAAACAAAAGAAATATGGCAGCTAATTCCACGTTCGGAGAAATTATAGGCGGACAAAAGCCGGTATTGGTAGATTTTTTTGCTGAGTGGTGCGGACCCTGCAAGACTATGGCGCCTATGCTTAAGGAGCTAAAGGATGCAGTTGGAAGCAAGGCGATTATATTAAAGATAGATGTAGATAAGAATCCCTCTATTGCTCAGCATTATCAGGTGCAAGGAGTTCCTACACTCATGATATTTCAGCATGGGAATATAAAGTGGAGGCAGTCCGGTGTTGTGCCGGTTCATCTGCTCAAAGGAGAGTTAGATAAATTGAGTAAAGTTGACTAGGAAAGAATCTGTTGCTTATGGATTAGGGTGATATTATAGCGTAGACATATCAATTACAAATCTATATTTAATGTCACCTTTAATCATCCTCGCATACGCATCGTTGATGTAAGAAACTGGTATGGTTTCTATTTCTGCATAGATCTTCTTTTCATTGCAGAAGTCAAGCATTTCCTGGGTTTCTTTTATTCCCCCAATCATTGAACCAATAATGCTCCTCCTGTTTTTAACCAGTGCAAAAGGCGACACTTTTGGCTGATGCTCTGGAAGTCCCACTACCAAAAGTTTTCCATTTAATGCCAATAGATTGAGGTATTGTGTGTAATCGTGATCTGCAGAGATGGCATCTAGCACCACATCAAAAGATGATGCATGCGACTGTAATGCAGATGGGTCTTTTGCAAGAATGAAGTGATGCGCGCCCAGCTTACCAGCTTCAGCCACTTTGGATGGTGAAGTACTGATTACAGTTACTTCTGCTCCAAAAGCAACAGCAAACTTCACTGCCATATGACCAAGTCCGCCAAGTCCAACAACTGCCACTTTCGTTCCTGGCTTTACGTCCGCAAATTTCAATGGTGAATATGTAGTGATACCTGCACAAAGCAACGGAGCTACTCCAGCAAGATTTTCTTTAGCATCCACCCTAAGTACATATTTTTCATCTGTTACTATCTCTGCGGAATATCCTCCCATGGTTCTGTTGCCTGAGCCGTCCCTTTCCAGTGCATTGTATGTTCCTGTCATGCCCTCTTCACAATACTGCTCATAATCATTGTTGCAATTTTTGCACACCCTACAGCTATCAACCATAACGCCCACCCCAACAGTTTGCCCAACTTTAAAATGGCTTACCGAAGACCCAATTGCTTTTACGATTCCTACAATTTCGTGTCCTGGTACAAGCGGATAGACTGCACCACCCCACTCATCTCTGGCAGTATGAATATCGCTATGGCATACACCACAATACAGAATTTCTACTTGAACATCATGTTCTTTCAGTGACCTGCGTTGAATTTGCAATGGGACCAGGGGTGAACTGCTATTGATTGCTGCATAAGCTTTTACTGATGACATAGGGATATTTTTAAGTTTACTTTTTAGTAATGTATTTTGATGGATCGATTTGAAATTCTGCTTTACACTCAGCGGAGCAGAATCCGTAGGCATCTCCTTTATAATGAGCTGTATCACTAATTCCCGCTGTTGTAGGCATCCCGCAAATAAGGTCTGTTTTGTTTGTTACCATTGCTGGCGTGTACTGATGTTCATTTGCAGTTCCCATGTCGCTTGTGTTCTCCTGCGGTGCTGCTTGATTTGTTTCTTGATTATTATTGCCGCATGCAGTCAAAGAAGTTACGATAGAAACTATCCAGATAATTTTTTTCATGAAATAATGAATTAGAGATAAGGGGGCATCTATGCCCAGTAGATTATGCAAAATTGCCATAGATTAGTCAATTTCCAATGAACATCTTGTTATTTTTGAGGTTTAGATGATGAATATCTTGACCTTTTAAGATTAGCCTGACAAAAAATTGGAGATTGTGGCTTTTGGTTTGTGAGTTTGCGGCATTTAAAGCGAGTCAAGGTTTTTTGTATCTGTTATCTTTATAACACGCTTAGGAGCTTTTATTGAGTCAGGCCTACATTATATCCACTAAAATAACATCAAATTCGTTAATACATCAAAAGCAGTTTATATGAACGCATCTTCATTCAGTATTTTTTTGCTCGCATGTTGTTTTGCCACAAGCAGTTCCACAGCCCAATCCGATAGCTCTTTTACTCGCTATAAAGACCTTCCGTTGAAAGCCAACAGGATGTTTAATCTTAAAACCAATGAGGGAACATGGACATCCCTTGACATTAGTCCGGATGGCAAGACCATCATCTTTGATATGATGGGGGATTTGTACAGTATGCCTTATGAAGGGGGTAAAGCGAGTCAGCTTACCCAAGGCCTTGCCTTTGATCAACACCCTAGGTTCAGTCCGGACGGGAAAAAAATTCTTTTTGTTTCAGATAAAAATGGAGCAGAAAACATCTGGTATATCGACAGAGAGAAAAAAGATACCGTACAGCTGACCAAAGAAGTCAATCAAAACTTTACTTCGGCTGATTGGACTCCTGATGGGAATTACATCGTGTACTCAAAAGGACGTAGGATTAATAAGTTGCATATGATCCACAAGGATGGTGGATCGGGCACACAACTCATTGATGAACCAGCACAACTGAAAACGATTGACCCAGCAGTAAGTCATGATGGTCGATATATCTACTATTCTTTTAGAACCGGATCTTGGAATTATAATGCACAGCTTCCCCAATATGAGATTGGAAGCTATGATCGTCAAACTGGGCGAACTACAAAACTGACATCCAGGTATGGGTCTGCATTTACTCCAGTGCTTTCAAAAGATGGTAAGTGGATGGTATATGGAACAAGGTTTGAAGATAAGACGGGGCTAATCATTCGCGAATTGAGCAGTGGCAACGAGAAATGGTTGGCATATCCAGTTCAGCGTGATGATCAGGAGTCTATTGCTGTATCAGGCGTGTTGCCTGCAATGACGTTTACTCCCGATAGTAAATATTTGTTGGCTTCTTACGGAGGAAAGATCAACAAGATTGATATTTCCAACGGCAACTCCTCAGTGATTCCTTATGAAGTTGATGGCAAATTGGAGTTGGGGCCTGAGGTATTCTTCAAATATCCAATAAAAGACACTACGGATGTATTGTCTAGTCAAATCCGTGATGCTGTTCCATCCCCAGATGGAAAACAACTGGTCTTCACATCCCTGAATAGGTTATATGTGATGGACTATCCAACAGGTGAGCCAAAGAGACTTACTTCCAATCAGTTTACAGAAGCTCAGCCTGCTTGGAGCCCTGATGGAAAGTTGATTGTATTCTCTACATGGGATTCAAATGGCGGGCATCTGCATCTTATTTCTCCGGAAGGAACCGGTTTAAAAACAATTACGAAAGCAGTTGGACTTTACCAGACGCCACGATTCACGTTGAAAGGAGATAAAATTATTTTTATTGAGTCGCCATTACAAAAATTTAAAGATGCATTTGATCCTGGTTATGATGATGCAGAGGACGATATCAGCTGGATAGATCTCTCAAGTGGAGATAAAAAAGTAATTGATAAAGCCAATGGTCGTTATAATCCACATTTTTCAGTTAATGATGACCGTATTTATATGAATGCCCGCGGTTCATTAATATCGATCAACTGGGATGGAGGTGATCAACGTACACATGCTAAGATCACCGGCATCACTACCTATGGATCTATTCCTATGCATAAAGGAAAGCCAGCTGTTGAAGATGCCTGCATTGTTCCAGAAACATTTGGGGAGGAAGATGCTAAAGAAAATAATCCTCCTTCAAGTGCAAGTGAGATCTGGCTTTCTCCAACAGGAGAAAAGGCTATTGCAAAGGTCAATAACAATATATATTCAGTTACTATACCTGCTACTGGAAAGACCATCTCCATTTCAGTGGCTGATGCAGGGAGTGCAGAGTTCCCAAGTAAAAAATTGACTGAGATCGGTGGGGAATTTCCTTATTGGTCTGCCGATGGTAAAAAGATTCATTATAGTCTTGGTGCTGCGCATTTTGTATATGACCTCATTGGCGCACAGGCATTTGAAGACAGCATGAAGATTGTAAGTAAAGAAGCTGAACAAAAAGCATTAACAGATACAACTAAAAAAGTTTCTTCGAAGAAGGAAGATCCAACATATCTACCAACAGAAACATGGGTAAAAGTGTATTACAAAAAAGATATTCCTCAATCTTCCATATTATTGAGGGGTGCGCGCATCATCACTATGAAAGGTGACGAGGTGATTGGGAATGGGGATGTGCTTATTGTAAATAATAGAATCAAGTCAGTAGGGAAAAATCTGAAAGCCCCAGCAAATGCCAACATCATTGATGTGAGTGGCAAAACTATTATTCCTGGATTTGTTGATGTGCATGCACACATGTGGCCAAGCTGGGGAGTTCATAAAAATCAGGTTTGGATCTATGCTGCAAACCTTGCCTATGGAGTAACTACAACCCGCGATCCTCAAACCGCTACTACTGATGTGTTAACCTATGCTGATATGGTTGAAGCTGGACAGATGGTTGGCCCTCGCGTTTATTCAACTGGTCCTGGTGTAGGGTATTGGTCTTATAATTTAAAAGATTCAACACAAGCAGAGAATATTCTAAAGCAGTACAGCAAGTATTATAATACGCAATACATCAAAATGTATTTGACGGGGAATAGACAGGCCAGACAATGGATTATCAATGCCGCAAAGAATCAGAACCTTATGCCAACCACCGAAGGCGGATTGGATTATAAGTTGAATGTTACCAATCTCTTGGATGGATATCCTGGTCATGAACACGCTATTCCAATTTTTCCTCTGTACAAAGATTTGACCAAGACGATTGCAGATGCAAAAATGATTGTGACACCTACCTTGCTGGTATCTTATGGAGGTCCATGGGCTGAAAATTATTTTTATGAAAATGAAAATCCATACGGCGACAAAAAACTTCAGTTTTTTACACCGTATGAGGAACTTGCTGGTAAGTCAAGGAGAAGGGAAACTTGGTTTCTCCCTGAAGAGCATGTGTTTCAGAAACATGCCAAGAGCATGAAGTCGATTGTTGAGCAGGGCGGACTTGCAGGCATTGGTTCACATGGACAGTTGCAGGGACTTGGTTTTCATTGGGAATTGTGGGCTATGCAAATTGGAAGAATGAGAAATATTGATGCATTAAAAGTGGCCACTATTCAGGGGGCAGAGGGACTTGGACTTGATAATGACTTAGGTTCCATCGAAGCAGGAAAACTTGCAGATCTTATTATATTGGATAAAAATCCGCTAGATAATATCCGGAACTCCAATGCCATTAAATATGTCATGAAGAATGGCCGCTTATACAATGGTAACAATGGAGATCAGATTGCGCCATCATCAACTAAGCTTATTAGAAGTGAATGGGAAAAGGCTGTACCCGTCAAAAATACAACCGTGAATGAATAGCTCGATTTATATTGTGAAGTATCGTTAACATTACTGGGATGAAAAAACTGCTTACCGTAATTGGTCTGATAGGCTGTGTATTTGTTTCAGGACAACCGATCGATAAAAAAGAGTGGGCCGCATATATGCATCACAATAGCTTGTATTGGGATAGTTTATGCCGTCTTTTTTTCACTTTTGAAACGGTTGCTGGCGAATTGGTTACTGTAAAAAGAAAAAATGTTAGTACTACCAGAGATTTGCTGGTTCATTTTCAAGAAAATAAATATTACTGGGGGGTTGAATAGATTCTTTTTAACCAGATAAATTTTTTAGGGGGCGCAATCATATAATTTCTGATATTCGCTTTGATGAAGCTTTTCATTACTTCGGTTATTTTATTATTGGCAATATGCTCATCCTGTAGCCAAAGCAATAATGCCGTTACTATTTCAACTAATCGTGATAGTCTGCTTCATTGTGCTGATCAAATTCCTTCCCGATTCGGGGAAACATCTTTTGTAGATACGATAAGAAAACGCTCTGATGCATCAGCATCTCATGACGGAATGGTATGGATAGCTGGGGGAGAATTTTTAATGGG
>CAIXLY010000074.1 GCA_903920455.1 uncultured bacterium
CATGTGGCTGTACTTGCCGGTGAGAAGAACAGCGCGACTTGGAGCACAGATGGAGTTGGTAACAAATACATTTTTTAGCAATGCCCCTTCTTTCGCAATGCGATCGATATTGGGAGTTTGCATGAGCTTGCTTCCGTATGCACTGATTGCCTGATTGGTGTGATCATCAGAAAAAATCACAAGAATGTTCGGTCTGCGTTGTTGCGCAACGGAGCCGATGCTGAAGAGCAGAAAAAAAACAAACAGATAAGAGACAGGAATAAATCTCATGTAATGAATGTAGGATAATAAAAATCGATCCCCCCCTCTGTGCCATAATCCCCTTGGGCATAGGCCGTCAATTCATCGCAAGCATTAAAATAAAATAGTAGAATTTATTTTGCAGGAGTGATGATGATGTTTCTATATTCAATCAACCCATGATCACCCTGAAGCATGATTGGACCAGGCTCACCTTCATTGCTATCTAGCGCACCGCCGGTAATACCCGGAATGATTTGATCACAAATAATTTTCTTTCCGTTGGCAACAACTGATACGCGTCTACCAATGAGTGTAACGTCATACGATTGCCATTCGCCTGGTGATTTAGCAGCCATTTCATTAGGTGTAATAAATCCATAAATACCTCCAAACAAAACTGATGCTGGCTCCAAGCCTTTGTTGTCTTCCACTTGTATTTCATAGCGACCTCTTAGATACACACCACTGTTGCTGTGTGCAGGATATTTGAATTCAATATGCAATTTAAAGTCGTTGAATTTTCTATCCGTCACAATATTCGAACCCGCCCTTGCACTGGTTAGAATTCCATTAATCACTTCCCACTGGTTGTCTTCTGTTTCTGCATGCCAGCCTTTCAAATCTTTGCCATTAAACAACTGAACCGGAGTTCCCCACACAACAGGCTTTGTTCTTTTTAGCAATGGAGCTCTCACACCAGTGTATGCATAGCGCTTGCCATCGCTGGCCGTGATGATGCCTGTCAATTTATCATTCTCTAAGGATCCTTCAAACACCATATCCTTTTCACTGTTTTCCCATTGTGGAGGAATGCTGAAGCTTACTTTACCGTCTTTGTAATTAACTTTTGAAATTGGACGAGCACTGCCGCCATCAGCAACAAAAAATCCCACCAGTGTTTTTACTCCTGAAAGTTTTACTTCAAGCCATGAGGGAGTAAGTTTATCGCCGCGGTCTACGGAAAGATCCCAACGTCCGATGATGGCATCTTGTTCAACTACAATAGTTGTTGCGCTATGTGAGGTTATCGGCGTGAGCAGTGAAAAGAAAATAAATATCATGCATTGTGCCAGTAGAAAATTTTTGATTGAAGGGCTTGCGATATATTTCATAAAACCAGTTTAAAATTGAAGATAGATAAAACAGCTTATTTCTTGGCATCAGCCAATACAGCCTCCAGTTGCTGAATTTCAGGCTGCGTGAGATAACGCCACTTGCCAACTGCAAGATTGCCCAGGGTAATGTGCATGATTCGAATGCGCTTGAGCGTTTTAACCTTATAGCCAAATTCAGCACACATCCGTCGAATCTGTCGGTTTAACCCTTGCTTGAGGATAATTCTAAAACGCCTGGCTGCCTCTTGTCTAACGTAGCAGGGTTTTGTTCGTTCACCAAGAATCATTACACCTGTACCCATTTGTCTGATCATTTCTGAAGTCAGTTCTTTATCAACTGTTACAACATATTCTTTCTCGTTGTTATTGCCAGCGCGTAAAATTTTATTTACAATATCCCCATCATTGGTTAGCAAAATCAACCCTTCTGAATCTTTGTCGAGTCGCCCTACAGGAAATATGCGCTTGGGGTGATTGATAAAACTAATGATGTTGGTCTTGTCGCTCATCTCAGTTGTAGAAGTAACTCCAACGGGCTTGTTAAGCGCTATGTATATTGGCCTTTGATTATTTTTAATTTTCTCTCCATCAATGGCCACTTCATCACCTGCAAAGACACGTGCATTCACCATTACCAATTCACCATTGATGGTTACACGAGCCTGTTCAATCAACTTTTCAGCTTCCCGCCTTGAGCAAAATCCTGAATTGCTGATATATTTGTTGATTTGTATGCCCTCTTCCTTTGATATTCCCTTCATATGAAACTCGAAGGTAAGAAAGAGAAATCAATGGCTTGAGGTTTGTGAGTTTCTCAAAAAAGCTCTAACGGAGGCACAAAACACCTCCGCTTGATACTAGATTAGGGTGTTTTGATTTCAGAATCCTGAACAATCAAAGTTGAAGATGTTGGTCATAGGTTATAACGGCTAAATTTCTTCCAATGAATTTTTCGTAAACAAATCTGAGGGAGATACATTAAGGGTGTTGGACAATAGATAAACAGTGTAAGCACTGGTGTTGATTTTGCCGAGCTCAATTCTGCTGATTTGGGAGTAGGTTAGCCCAGACTCAAGAGCCAATTGCTCGAGCGTCAATCCTTGCAGGCTTCTTACCCTTCGAACATTGCTGCCAAATACTTCGGAAAATTCTTGTTTATTATTCATTGCTAATCGCGACTAAGATAGAGGGGGTTAGGTCCTCAATCAAGAGCATTTGTGCTCTATTTTCAATTGAATAACATATGTACTTAAAATGTATGCCATCTTTAAGATAGCTATTCTTCGTTTTTCTTAACCTATAAATATTTTATTAATGATTAAGCAATTGTTTATATGAGAGGTTACGTATATAATCCTGTTATATATTTTAAAATAGCACTTGATTACAATAGGAATTCATTGTGTTTTCTTGCACAACCACTAAAAAATTGAATAGAATTTTAACCAATCAACAAGAAGGTCATAACATCATATAATTTTCTTGTTGATTGGGTTAACGGCTTACATGATTACCACTGCATTGCGGGAAAAAGCTTCCAGGCTTTCGCAGACTCTACTTTGATCGGGGCATCATCAGCGAAAAATTGCACATGCACAGCATCTTCCATTGTTGGATAGATAACCTGCGTGATGCATTGTCTGCCGTTTGCAAAAACTTCCAGCATGGATTTATCGAGAAATATCCTGAGATGTACTTTTTCACCCTTCTTTAATTCAAAGGGCGCATCTTGGGTTTGATAAGCAGGATTTTTATTTGGGTCTGGAGATGCAAAAGCCATGGCAAACTCATTATACTCTGGCTTGCTCAAGCTTGACTTGCGCATATCAATTTGAAGCAGGTTCTTGTTTAAGTCAATCACGACTGGTGTTTGTTCCACGCCATCTTTTGAAGCGAAGACCTTGATGCCAAATCGTTTAGACTGGCCTGGATTGATTACAACTTCCATCTCCATCACTTTGCCTGAAATATTGTTCAATGTAACAGACTCTCCAGCATTGACCTTGAAGGCTGATTCTTCGGTTGGATTGTACCGGATGTGTTCAATTTCTTTAGGCGGATCAATATTCAACGAAAGTTTATCTTTTGATAAGGTGAGTACACGGGGCATCGACATGGTGCCACTTGAAACACCGGATTTTCTATCCAATACCCAAGCCCACATAATCCTTCTTCCTTTATCATCAAGCAATGTTTCAGGAGCGAACATGGTTCCTCCTGGCCAGTTCATTCTGTGATGTGATTCAGGCTTAAATTGTTTTCCATCCCAGGTACCGATATAATACCTGGCACCTCTGGAATGACTGATGCAGAGCAATACCCACTTATCATCGAGTTTAAAAAAATCTGGACAAGAAACATCTTCAAACCAATCCACATCGGGCATATCATTCGTGATAAAATTACCAATAAGCGTCAGGGGTTGCTTGTAATCTTTTCCAGTATATAGCACAGGTGGATTGGGCTTGCCAGAAACAGGTACCCCACCGGAGATTTGAAAATACGTATTGCCTTCAACCCACATGTGTGGATCCCATCCAGGCTTGGCTATAGGATTTGCTTTTGGCTTCTGCCATAGGTCAAGATTTTTATCGCTGCTGTAAGCAACACAGTTACCCCCTGTACCAAGTCCATGATAGGCCATCACCACATTTCCATCGTTAGCAAGAAAAGCATTGCCACTAAAAATGCCTTCATCAGGATCCCCTTCATTGTGCTTCAAATCATTTGCATGCCAACGCCAATGAAACAAATCTATGCTCGAAAGATGCTGCCAGTGATGTCCGCTTTCTGCTTGATAGAGATACCAAAGATGATACACACCATCTTTATAAATGGCTCCATTAGGATCGAAAGGCATACCAAACCCTTCTGCAATGGTAAGATGCCAGGTTGGGCGAATTAGGTCATTGATCTGAGCTCTTCTTATAGATCTAGCTGAAATAAAATCTTCAGGTTTGAATTCTTGTGCGTTGGTTAAAAAAGATGCACACAAAAATAGAAAGATAGTAACAAGTTTAATCTTCTTCATCATTGAATATAATAAAATAAGAGATCTTAATTTAATATAACGCCATCCAAATTCTTGCTGACTTTCTTAGGAATATAAATTTCAAGATGCTTTGCCATCGTTGGAAGTAAATCAACTACCGCCGCGGGAATGCTAGGAGATGTTTTATTAGCCAACTGTTTATTGCTAACAATCCAGGTAGTTCTCTCCCTGTCGGTTTGTCCGCCATGATTTTTTCCAATTATGCTATCACGTCCGTGGTCTGTCGTAATAATAAATAACCAGTCTTCATTGAAATTCTTCTGACGATATTCAATTGCTTGCCAAAGTTTTTTTATTTGAAGATCAAGCATTGAGATGGCATCATGAAGCTGAGGCCCATCACCCCATTTATGACCCATATCATCAGTGTACTCCAAGTAAACCCAACTCAGGTCTGGCCCACTGTTTTTTAAAACTTCCGCCGCGTCTGCAACAACACGCTCATCGATCAAATGAATATATTTATTCTCTGCATCATGCGGATAGCTAATTGTGTCAAGCTCATATCCATCCGAAACATAATCAAACTTCAACCCCTTAGTTTTGGGCAAGCCTTCTCCTGCAAGTTTTGTGCGGTTATCAAGCCAGGTAGAAAATATCCCGATCTTTTTGTGAGGGTATTGATCTTTGAACAAACGAAAAATTGTTGGATATCTATAATTTGGCTTTGCAATATCATTGTCCCACACATTGTGTTTATTCGCCCAAGTGCCTGTCAGCAGGCTATTATAACCCACAGCTGAAATTGTAGGAGATTCCGACTTACCACCTTTTTCACCACCAACATAGGCTCGCTGATAAGAGCCGGATGAAGCGATTGACTTCAACGTTGCTGCGGGATGCTTTTCTAACACATCAGCAGGAATACCATCAGCGATTACGAAGAGTGATTTCGGGATCCTTTGTGCCACAGACAGATTACACAAAAAAATAAATTATGCCTGATTTGAGGTTTCATGTTGACTGCTTTCAATTGATAATTTCTTCAGGGCGCTGAGCACTTTCTCCACCTCATCAGGATGTTGTGTCCCGATCAGCACCTTTCGCCCGTTCTTTAATTCTAGTTGTATTCCCATGTTGCCAGAAATATTGTAAGCAAGACCTTTAATGCCATACTTGATACCCCATCCGCCGTATTCCATTATAGGTCTGTATTTTCTTATATAAAAGAATGAAATATCCGTCCACTTGAACACACGATAAGACAAATGAAAAGGAAACAGTTTACATTGTATTCCATGATCAGTTATCTGCGTGGTCAAAGAAATACTTCTGAATAATATGATGATCAGCAAAATGAACACAAGCAACAACACAAGTCCAGCATCAGAAGCCGGCTTATCACCAAAAGGCTTCGCGAATAGGAGCTGAGAAATCGCGCCATAGGCAACTAACCCGTTTGTTCCGATCAAGATCATCCAAAGCCACCATTGGGTGAAACGCTGTTTTTCGGAGAAAAAGATATCCATTGAACGTAATTTACAATGATAGCAGTAATCCTCGTTGTATCTGTGGCTCCAGAAGATGATTATTTTTTTATCAACGGTATTGCCGTTGTTTCACCACTGCTAGATTTTAATAGAAGCGTGTACCTGCCAGAAGGCCATCCTCTAGCAGAAATCTTGGAAGTTTTATTCGCTAGCTGATCTTTAATCATTGATCTCCCATGAACGTCTATGATCATCATCTGCATCCGTTCAGCTTGAGGCTTATCAATGAATAGATTTTCTGTGAAGGGATTAGGCCAAGTTCGAAAATTGTTACTAGCATCTGCTGTCAATATTTTGTTAGAAGATCGGCTAAAATCTCCTTTATTACTGAGGTTTATCACTCTGTAAAAAGTTTTTACTGCTGTGTTTTGAACAATTGTGATGGTGTAGCTATTTTCTATATTAAACCTTCCGGAGCTAGGTAGGTAATCTTTTTTAAACCAGCTCACGCCATCTAGACTAACCTCAACCTGAAAACCCTCAGAATCTGCACTTTCTTCGACTTTCCATGACAGATTAACCTTGTTACGCTGAATCTTTTTTACGCCAAATTGAAGCCATGTTAGTGTGAGGGTCGTACATGGGATTTGAACGATAAAATTAGCCTTTGGCGTCAACAAAGATCCTTCTCGTACAGACACTCCAAATATTCTTGTGCCGCTTGTTTTTGGATTTCCTGTATTGGCATACTGAATTGAATCAAGTAGGGCCTCGGCCTGTGCGGTTGTCCATCCACCAGCAGTAGTTCTAGTGATCTTCATGTTACTCACTCCTGAGGCAACAGATCTTACTAAAGAATATGTAACACCACCCAGCGAAAAGGTTTGCGTCCCAGATGTTGAGAAGTTAAGTGACAGTTGATTTGTTCCCGTAGCACCGGCTATAGACATAACTTCTGAAGCCCCATCAAGTATGTCTGTGCTAATGAAATCAATGATGATCTCATTTACAAATCCACTCGAAACATTGGTCAGATTGGTGCTCCCGTAGGTCATGGATTGAACAGCATAACAATCCGATACACTGTTATTAATTCCAGAAGTATTGGTGTTCAAATCAAGTCGTGGTGTATACGTTGTGGTAGTTGTAGTGGTAGGCGACCATGTAACACCAGCACTGAAGTCAAGAAAAAAATAAGAAACACCTCCACCATCTGCGCCGATCAACATGTCAAATTCACTAACACTGGCAAAATCTACTGTTGCACGTTGTCGGCTGTCAGTAACGTTAGTTATGTTCGCACTTATGTTAGATCGGAACTTTGTGAGCCCGGAGGTGGAATTGTATGACTGGGTGAGGTTTGTTGGATTCCCAAGCGTGTAGGAAGAAAATCCGCCAAATTCAGCATATTGATTTGTGCCACTTGTACCATTGCCATCAAGATCATAGGTGTTTAAACTTAAATTCTCCAACAATGCCGGCGTGCCTGTGGGATTAGTCGAGGCATTGTAGGATCCCCCAAGGATAAACTGAAAACGAAAACGAGCAGAGCCACCGCCAGAACCAAAACTAAATGTTGGAGAAAAATATGCGTCTAAATTTGAGGAATATGATCCGGAACTTGTTGCGGCGACGTCGTGTGCGGTTTGAGGACTAGAAAGCCCCGAAGGAAGGACAAAAGCTGCGTTTGTTAATGACACAGTTGTAACAATACAATCAATCTGTTGACCATTCAAAGTGATCACATTGGTGTACAGAATCTTATCCCCAACTGCTGTACCATTTCCTATTATAGAAACTCTATTGACCTGAAGAAATTGCAACGTTCCGGTAGCTACATTTACTGAGGTTTGTGCAAGTAAAAAATTAGTCGAAAAAAACATAAATACCCATAGCAGAAGTCGCTTGATATAAAAAGCACGACATTGGGCAGCCTTGGTGAAAAGGCTGGTTGTAAAAATTGTTAGGTTAGTCGCTACTACCATACCCTATCTTAAATGAGTTTAACGTTCTAGCAAGTTACATATATAAATATTGTTAATACAAATTTGATTATTTAAGCCCCGTAAATTACACAAAACCACTTACTTGAACACGTAAGAATACATAATCGAGATTGCAATAATGAGCCCGTAATCTATAGGGTTTAACTACAACAACTTTTAACATCTTAGATTTTCAACATACGGCCATTAAAATCAGGGTACACAATGCCAATAATTGAATACCAACCCAATAATTATTATAACTTCAACAATGAATAAAAAAGTTAGCATGAAAAAAATAATCAGTACCCTATTCCTTGCATTATTCATGCTATCATGCACAACCCATAAAAAAGAAAGCTGGATTACACTTTTTAATGGCAAAGACATCAACAACTGGACCGTAAAAATTTACCACCATGAGGTAGGTGAAAACTATGGGAATACTTTTCGGGTGGAAGATGGCCTCATCAAAATTCGCTATGATCAGTATGATGATTTTAAAGATCGGTTTGGGCATTTATTTTACAATACCCCCTACTCACATTACAAGCTAAAATTCGACTACAGATTCACAGGCATCTGGAGAAAAGATGCTCCGGTTTATACTGAGTTGAATTCAGGGGTGATGTATCATTCGCAGGACCCTAAAACTATTTTAAAAGAACAGGATTGGCCTATTTCAGTTGAATTTCAGCTACTCGCCGGACTAGCAGATAGTCTGTCTAGACCCACTGGTAATATGTGTTCGCCAGGTACAGACGTGGTGTTTGAGGGTAAAATAGATCCGAGACATTGCATTAACTCTTCGTCCAAAACCTATTATGGAGATCAGTGGGTTCATGCTGAATTGATTGTAATGGGAGATTCGCTGGTTACCCATATCATCAATGGTGATACCGTGTTGAAATATTCACAACCTCAGATTGGCGGAGGTGTTGCAACTGGGTATGATCCCAAAATAAAGGTTAATGGGCAACTGCTCAAAAAGGGTTTTATTGCCTTGCAAAGCGAGGGTCAGGAAATTGATTTCAAAAACATCAGGTTATTAAATCTCGCAGAAAACTAAACACCCGAGCCTTCGGCTGGCAAGGTCAACGAATAAACAACTCAACAAATCAACCTGTCTAAACTTCTCTCAACCTCCCTTAACCTCTACTTGTCCGTTCTTCTGCTTCCATCATATAATTCATATTCTAATAATCTGCAATCGATGGTTGCATTGAAAAACTCTATTCGCCTTTTGGTTTTCAATCGTATTGCTTTTGCCAAATCAAGGTTGCCCGTAAACACATATCCAACCTTGCCCTTGCACTGTTGCTTAAGAAAATCTCCGATTCTTGCATAGGTTGCATTCAGCTCGATTTCATCGCCCAAGCGCTCTCCATATTCTGGATTGAACATCACAACGCCTTCCCCTTCTGGAACAGTAGTCTCTTCAAAATCGCAAACTTCAAAATCAATCAGATCTTCTACCCCCGCTGCTGCTGCGTTGATCCTTGCAATATCAATTGCCCGCTCACTCATGTCAGACGCAATAATTTTGAGTTCGGGTACCCTAATAATTTGTTCATCAAGCATTGCCCTTTCTCTGTTGTACATGTCAGCCTCATACCCGAGAATATGCATGAAAGCATAATTGTTTCGCAAGAGGCCTGGAGCCCGATTGGTTGCAATTAACGCGGCTTCAATAGCTACTGTGCCGGAGCCACACATTGGATTGATGAGTGGACTGGTGCGATCCCATTGTGAAGACAGTATAGTTGCTGCTGCCAGCGCTTCCAGCATCGGTGCCTGACCGGGCAACTTGCGGTAGCCATGCTTTGCCAGCGTTTCCCCAGAAGTATCAATAAATATTTCAGCTTCCTCATTTTTCCAAAAGAGATAAATTACCGCACCCAATAATTCAGAGCCAGTATTGGGGCGTCTTCTTACCGTATCACGCATGCGATCCACTATAGCATCTTTCACGCGCAAATTTGCAAAAAGGTTTGTTGAGATGGTTGGATGAAAAACATTGCTGGTTACAGAGAAATATCCATTTGGAGGAATAAATCGCTCCCACTCAACAGACAATAAATTATCGTGCAGCTGATCAGGATCTTCGCATTGAAACGACTTTAATGAGTACATAACCTGGCTGGCACAGCGGAGATTAAGGTTCAGTTTGATACAATCCTGAACAGTGCCTATCAGCTCAACACCTGTTTGAAATACACGCTTTGGCTCAAACCCAAGTTCAATAACTTGTTTTTCCAGCGAGGGAGCCAACCATTTGTGGCAGGTGATGATAATTTTTCTTCGATAGGTGAATACATGCATGACTACAAATTTAAGCCAATCTCGAAGATCATTTCAATTTATATCGAAAGAGACATTGCTGGATGATTAGTAAATCCAGCTGAATTTATAATCACTAGGGGGTTTTACCGGTGTGCGTTCAGCTACCCTTCTGAATCTATCGGGTAGTGCCATCAAATAATCTCTTCCCTTTTCTGCAGCCCCGCTAAGGTTACAGATATTGCCAATATTCCATTCTTTGATGAGTGAGTCAAGAATATTGGTATAGTCAGCACTTGTATATACACCCAATCGTTGGGCGGCGTCGCTGAAGTGCGACCAGCTCTCACTTATTTTTTCACCTTGTTGACGCATAAAATGTGCCGGCATGACGATTTTTTTTCTCATCATATCCTCAAATGCCAACATCATTTCACTTGGGTCCAATTCAAATATTTTGGATACAAAACTTTTATACGCTTTAGCATGCCTTAACTCATCAGCCGCGATTACTCCGCATATTTTAGACAATTGATTATTGTCATTCATTTTTGCAATGGTTGCAGTTCTTCTGTGAGATATATTGGTAGCCAATTCCTGAAATGAGGTATACACAAAATTGCGGTAGGGGTCTCTGGCAGTCCCTATCTCCATACCATCAGCGATCAGATGCTGAGTGGTGATTTCCATGTGCTTCATATTCACCCTCCCGGAGAGGTATATGTATTTATTAAGCAGGTCGCCATGCCTGTTTTCTTCTGCCGTCCATCTTCGTATCCATTTGCTCCAGCCCTGTGGCTCGGCTTTGCTTATCCCTTCAATATCTGTTAGCCAACTTTCATAGGTTGGCAAAGCCTCTTCTGTGATGATGTCTCCAACTAATACAACCAAATAGTCGTAGGGCAACTCCTGGCTTTGTTCTTGGATTTCTTTGATTTCAATTGTAAAATCAGGATTTCTGCTTTCCGGAAGAAAATCAGCAGGTTGCCAATTGGTATCAATGTCATTAAGATACTCACTGATTTCGCCATCAATGTTTTTGCCTAAAAACTGCATTACTTCAATCCTTGTTGTCTTCATATGGGTAGATATTTGGGGGATTGAAAGCAGATAGTGGATTTGCATTTACCCTTTACTTATCGAGCTTGGTGAAAATATCCTATTATTTTGATATAGTATACACAGGGTTACTCTCTATTTCAACTTATGCCCATGAATTCTCCAAAACTACCCATCTCAAACAGGAGGTAATGAGCACCTGAAGGTTCTTTGAGTTCAACATCAATCCTTCAGCGAGGGAGAAGGATCACCATAAATTTCGGGTTGAGTCACCAGATTGCAACTGACCATTTTCAGGCTAAAAACAGACCTCAGTTCTAGTTAGTAAGGCAAATTGGCATAATTAATAAAACAAATACAATAAACTACTTGAGAGGTGATATTGATACCTTTAAATACCAAGTAAGCATTCTTGCTCTGATATCTTGCAGTCGAATTAAGCTAGATACTTCCAAGCTACAGATCGCTCATTATATATCAAATAGGTATGAAATAAAAGAGTAATATTTGCAGCTGGGAGCATAAAATCTATATTTCTTTTTTAATCACATAGCGTTATAAGTCCGACCACAATGACCAAGAAAGATAAATTGCAGAAAGTCCAAATTGATAAATATGCCCAGCAACAACTATCAATATTAAAATCTTTATCAGCAGCACACAAGATCAAGTTGCCCGGCCGACTTCTTCATTTATGTGTATGGATTGGGCTAACGTGTACAGGTATTTTTTTTAGTTCTTCGCTAGGATTGGGTATTTTTCTATTGGGCATATTGAATTACGTTATTTTGCTTGGCTTCAGGATAAAAAACAACATTCAATCACACCTCAGGATTTCAACAGGTGCTAATGATCTAGATATTGAGTGGCCTACTTTTAGTATTATTTTCCCACTAAAAGGTGAGGACGCTGTGATCCATGAAACAATCAAATCAATACAGGCACTAGACTATCCAATTTCATTACTAGAAGTACTTATTGTGATCGAAGAGTCTGACTTGTTGACCCAACATAGTTTATCGCAAGTTAATTTACCCGACTATTTCAAGGTGCTACTGATCCCCGCATTACCCCCATACACCAAGGGACGTGCACTACTATACGCACTTGAGGCAGTCAATGGTAAATACCTAACAGTCTATGATGCAGAAAGTCGCCCTGAACCAATGCAGCTAAAAAAAGCAGCGCTATGCCTGCTGAAAAATGATGAGGAGATCTGTTGTCAGGCAAAAATTCGGATATCCAACAAGTCACAAAATTGGATCACCCGAAATTTTGCAACAGAATATTTTGAATGGTATGAACAGCATTTGTACAAATTGTCAGATAAATCATTGCCCTTTGGACTAGGAGGAAACTCTTTCTTTATCAGCAAGGAGAATTTGCTGAAGGCTGGCGCCTGGGATCCGTTTAATGTAACTGAAGATGTTGACTTAAGCGTTAGGCTAACTCGCATTGGGGTTAAATTTCGAATTTTTGATAGCTATACCGATGAGAACTGTCCAGAAACATTAGTGAACTGGTTAAACCAACGCACACGCTGGAACAAGGGTTTGTTCATAACGCAACTGGTTCATCTGAGAAAGACTTTTTTAAATAAAGAATTTGGACTCAAGGGCTGGTTTAGCTTTTGGCTGCGCATGTGTTGCGGGACCCTGCTTCCATTCTATAACATTTATATAACAGCATATATTTTATTTCACTACAACCAATTTTGGTTTTCACATTTACTGAGCATAGGCTTGTGGATTTTATTTGGAATAAATCTATCCATCTCCCTAGTGATTAATGCAATTAATTATAGAAAATTGAATATACGGCAGTCGATATTTATTACCCTATCTGATGTTTTCCGTTATTTGTTTTTGCAAATATTAGCAGGGTTTACCTCATTCTGGGAATATTTCACGGCTCCACTCAAATGGAACAAGACTGTTCACGTGGAAACCGATCTGACCTTTGATAAGAGTAGCAAACTAGCAATAGTTAACTGATTTTTTATTTGGTATGCTTTTTTCTTAGTGGAAAGTAATCCAAGCTACTGCCCCCAAACATATTTACCAATTCCGCGATGGCTCCTGTAAAGCCAGCATTATAATCGCATGTAACTTCATTTTCCATGTAGTTAAAACGAGAATCAACGTACTCGTCATTCGGTTTGCCTGGCCCGCCAACCAAGGCCCCATAGATGATATTTTTATTATTTTGAGGGAGGTTAAGATTCCCAGGCGATGAACCATGTGCATTTCTGTGGTGTGGATTAATGGGTGGATTCTTGCCAAAGCCAACTACAAAACTTCTTTGCTGAGGATTGTTCCCCAACGTATAATTGATCTGATTCAAAGCAAACGTTGTATAAATTTTGCTTCGGCTTGAATCTTTATCTTCCAGGTATCGACCATAGACCAAGGCCAGAAAAGAAGTATTGGCAACATACCTAAGTGATCCCCAATTGGCTATGAATGCCTGACCGCCTGGCGAATAGGTAACCCGATCATCAAGGTGCCCCTGTGTCCAGTAATCTAGGTGCCCTTCCGCATCATTTCTATAAACCGGATCATTTGTAATTGTTGCCATTAATACATAGCAAGCATAAGCTTTATTGTCCCAGCTATCTGCTCCTGCATAGGCTTTGACTGCCTTTCCAGCTTGATTGGGCAATTGTTGGTATGCATTAATTGCCTTCTGCAAATACAGATCATCTCCAGTTGCTTTGTACAACCAAATTGCTCCCCATACTAGTTCATCTTGATACCCACTGATTGATTCATAAAAGTACTTGGCATCCGGAATCGAAGCAGTGTACTTTGCCTTATAGGTTTCGGCAAAGGCGTAAAGTGCGATTGCCTCATTTAAGAGTCTAGCACTATATACAGGATCTACTTTTTTAAATACAATACTTGCAGCAGATAAAGCTGCTGAAGTTTCTGCGGTTAAGTCGGAACCAGGATGCGCAGAATCAACAAAATAAGAAGGTCTTTTCATGGTCATCAATTCAGCTGGCCCCCACCACAAGTGATCAACTTTTCCTGAACCAACTTGTCCAAAAAACTTCGCTGTGCTGCCATCACTGTTTTTGATATGGCATTTCAAGAAATAATCGTTCACCCATTTTAAATTTTCCAGTAGTATTTTCCATTGTCCGGTTGATTTGTATGCATTTTCGCTTTCAATTGCAGACCATGCTAATTTTGTGGCGGTGTTTGCCATTGGAAATCCAAACTTAACATGATCACCTCCATCGTACCAGCCACCTGTTAAATCAACTCCATTGTCGATGCCATCAGTAAGCCCAGAGTTACCCCTCCAGGCTACCCGGTTATTATTGGGAAGTACCCCTGAGCGCTGGCATTCATAGAAATAAAGAGATTTCTGCAACACTTCACCATAATTAAACGACTGGCCATGTGTTGCCGAAAAATGAAATATCATTGTCAGGATGATTAAGCAGGAATTCTTTAATAAAATGTTCATCGCTGTGATATTAAGGAATTTATTATCAATCCAGATGATATTCCGTGTTAATTACTTGCAGAATTAATATGAGTGGTTGAGATTAATGATTGATGCCAAAGCGTTTAAAATTTGATAAAGGCAATGCAATGTTAGATCTAAATCTTACGACCTTAGAAATACACCTAACAGGTACAATAAAGAGTTTAATAATATTCACCATCAAGCTCGTTCAAACGCTTGCTTGTTTGGTCTTGGTCCAAAGCGTTATCTAGGGCGAATCGAGAAACTGGACTGCGATTTTCAAGGGAGTATCGAAAATCATACCCCAACTGAAAGAATTTTTTAGTCAAAAGAGAGAATTACTGACTTTCAGCAATAATGAGGGACGGTTAATAGCAGTCCTGCAGTTTACTGATCTCCTTTGAAATTCTTCAATGCCATAACAAACCCGATGGCGAATAACAAAGTGATAAAAGCGGCAAAATAGGGTATGACCTCAATCATTTTTGATTTTTTATTAATTTCAAGAGTATTGCGAAACCAAGAATAGAAGGAACCCATAGTCCAATAAAAATACCAGCTTCTTTTTCCCCTTTAAACCATAAAATTTCTGAAAAAATCAACGATAAAAATGCTGCAGAAAGCATAAGCAGATCAGTCGGTGTAAATTTTTTGAGCATTGTTTAAATTTTTATGAAATTAGTTGAATCTGATGTAAAAGCTAAAAAAAGCGAAACATAGTTGCTTTGCTTTCTTTTTACGTGGGCCAAGCTGGCTTAAACCAGCCCCGAAAGCCCTCGGGTCTCTGATGATGAGGGTTTATGGTGGTTTTACATGCCTTTCTTTTATTGATAATCAATAGGATACAAGATTGAAATAGATGTGTATTTCTCCTATTTCACTTCTTTTAATCTGTTTTTGGTGAAAACCTGGCAGAGAACCTGGTCCAAAAATATCCTTATAATAAAACATCATTCACATCAAATTCTGTATCTAACTCAAAGTTGTCCAAATAATGGAGGGCAGTGGAACTTAGATCTGAATGGTTCATTTTTTCACGAATTATAGTCGGATTGTCTCCTGCTCGTTGATGAGTATTTGCTTATGCATCACTTGACATATCAATGTCAAGTGATAGAGTCAGTCCAAGTTTTTAACCTCAACGGTTGAGTCGTGTGTTAACGGGTTGGCTATACTCATTTTCCAAAAGAGTATTGCGTAAAGGGGTTGTTGTAAAACGTTCAAATAAATTAATCCTAATAAAAAATTAAAGCACTAAAATTCAGGTTTTATTGCTCTTTATTTTTTTTATCAAATGAGTAGTTTAAACTAGCAGAGATGTAATGAAGTTGAATAAAATTGTAGCGAATAGTTCCGTTTGCTCCACCTTCAAGCAGTCTATAACCAATGTTTCCTTGTATGTTTTTAGTGAAACTATATCTTCCAGATAATGAAAGGTCAATTGCTCTGCCTTTACTTACAGCTATACCTTCTCCTAAAAAATCAATACCCATATTTTGAGATATATCCCAATTGGCTAATAAGTTAATAAGAGGAGCG
>CAIXLY010000075.1 GCA_903920455.1 uncultured bacterium
CAAGAAACTTATGGAAGCTCGAGATTATGCTGCCATTGAGCAATCTGCTGCAGATGTATTGTCATTGATTAAGTCCATCCGTAGCTAATCATGTCAAGGTGTATTTTTTTACTTACTTTCCTAATAAGCATAATGGTGCAACACTCATTTGCGCAATACACCCCCCTTTACAAGAATAAGATTCCTAATTTCATTGACGCAACCAATGAGGAAAGTGATTCCAGAAATGGCGATATATATTTTATTTCTAAAGTTTCAATACCTGGTTATTTGTTCTTTAGCGCAGGGGAGTCAGGTGTGGTAAAACCATGTGTTATTGTATGTCCTGGCGGTGGATATGGAGGACTGGCCTCAGAACATGAGGGAACGGACGTTGCAAAATTTTTCAATTCAATTGGAGTACATGCACTTGTACTTAAATATCGGATTCCATCCACTGCGCACCAAGTTGATAAAAAATATGCACCATTGCAGGATGTACAACAGGCCATGTATATGCTCAGGAAAAATGCTGTGCAATGGCGAATAGATCCGTCCAGCGTTGGCGTCATGGGATTTTCTGCAGGAGGACATTTGGCTTCATCATTGGCTGTTCATTATGACGAACCAATGTTGAGTTTCAAAAAAAATATTTCTCTGCGTCCAGATTTTCAAATACTGATATACCCGGTGATCAGTTTTAGAAAATATACCCATCAGGGTTCAAGGTTTAATTTATTGGGAGAAGCTCCTGCCGAAAATCTGATTCAATTCTTTTCAAATGAGTTGCACGTGAATGCCAAAACACCCATAGCATTTTTGGTTCACGCAATGGATGATGATGCAGTGCCCATTGAAAATGCAGTCCAATACCACGAAGCTTTGCGATCGAATGGTGTCGTTTCTGAACTATTTCGCTACGAAAAAGGAGGCCATGGGTTCGGCTTAACCAACAAAACATCAGACTTAAAATGGACTGATGCATTGACTTCATGGTTGAAGTTAAACAACATCATTCAATAAGGCAATGTTCCCGTTCGGCTCCATATTTGAGCACTAGTACTTGAATACTTTCCCACCAGCCATCACTTCTTGTGTCTTTTCATCGAAGGTCACTTTTTCACCTGTTCTTGCAGCGGCATTCGTCATGATGGTTGCGATGGAATGCGTGTACCCCGCTTCCACTGGTGCATTGGTTTGTTTTCTAGATCGAATGCATTCCATCCAGTTTCTTATATGCGCAGAAGTAAGCGGGTCGTCTCCTGTGTTTGCTCCTGCCTCAACCTTAGCTATCTTGTCAATCAGTGATGACTCAGGCAGCAAAAACGATTTCATGTTCATCGGTTTTGCATATTGATCTGTTAGTCCACCTCTTGGAGAAACTTTGTTCGTTATTAAATTCAACTCACCTCCATTGCTATAATAAATTTCACTTGGGGTTTCATCTCCATTGTGCATGCGAGACATGAATACTACCTGAAATCCTTTGGATAGATCATTGCTCGGGCCGTATTCAAATACAGCTGTTGTTGTATCCCAATTTTTTCTACCATCCTTCCATTTATAAACTCCTCCGTTGGCAACAACACTTCTAGGATGGCTAAGTCCAGTGAACCAATGAACTGTATCAATCTGGTGACTCATCCACTGACCAGGCATGCCAGATGAATATGGCCAGAAAAGACGGTACTCAAGATATTTTCTTGGATCAAATTTTTCATATGGCCTGTTCATCAAGTAGCGGTTCCAGTCCAGATCTTCTTCTTTACATTTCGCAACAAGATTTGGTCTTCTCCACCTACCCGGTTGGTTTAGATTCCAAGTCAATTCAACCATGGTGATGTCGCCGAATTCTCCTGATTGTATATATTTTGCAGCAGCCTCATAGTTTGCACCAGATCTTCTTTGTGATCCAATGGTAATTATTCTATCTGACTCCTTAGCGGCTTTCAATGCTGCCCTGTTGTCTTCCATTGTTTCTGCAAAAGGTTTTTCAACATAGATGTCTTTGTTTGCTTTCAATGCTTCAATAGTATGCAATGCATGTTGAAAATCTGCTGTAGATATAAATACGGCATCGATATCTTTTAGCGCATAGAGTTCTTCATTGTTTCTACATCCGATGATATCATGTTGGAATTTCTCTTTTAAATAAGCAACCCCTTCATCCCGACGAACTTTCCAGATATCAGAAACTGCAACAATATCAAAGTTGAGTTCTTTATTGTGTTGCATGAATGCAGGAATATGCGATCCCCTGTTTCTATCTGAAAATCCAATGACACCAACACGAACCCTGTCATTGGCACCAAGGATATTAGCATAAGATTTTGCTGAAAATCCCAAGGATGCTATTGCCGTGGCTGCAGTAGCCTGTGCGGTTTTTTTGATGAAGGTTCTGCGGTGAGTCATATGATTTGTTTTAGTTCAGTGGGATCAAGAGAATTAAAGTTCTTTTATTTTAATGCTTCTGAATGAAACCTTTGTGCCATGCTCCTGAAGAAGTATTCTGCCTTTGGATGCCATTCCAAAATTTTCCCATTGTTTATATTTGCTTCTTGCTACCAAGGCATTGTATATTGGTGTGCCTCTTTGGTATTCTACCATCTTCCAACCATTTAACCAATGTTCTACTTTGCCGTCAGGGTAGGCCACGATTCTTCCCCTGTTCCATTGTCCAATTGGTAATTTATCCCTTCTCGGTGCTAGTGGATTGAGTCCGGGTGCAGCTGGGATGAGATCATACAATGAGGATAATGTTCTGTTTCCAACGGATCCTTCTTTTGCATCTGGATGTTTGTCATCATCTAAAATTTGGTACTCTAATCCTATCGCTGAACCACTATTTTTTTCGTTTTCAGTAACATAGTACTTCACTCCAGAGTTGGCCGTATCCGACATCTTGAATTCAAATTGAAGGTCAAATGCTGCAAATTCTTCCTGCGTTACAATATCTCCTCCGTTGGATGATTCTGCACCAGAACCTTTTCCAACAGTGAGTTCTCCATAAGCGATAGTCCAGATCTTATCAGGAAAATAATTCTTGTGTGCGCCTCTCCATCCAGTTGAAGTTTTTCCATCCCAAAGCAGTTTGTATCCTTGAGAATTTTCCTCTTCAGAAAGATTATTGTTTAGCAGATTAACAACGAATATTTTATCAGACGGGCTTGCTTTAAGATTTTTTGTTTGGATGCGAATGTTTTTCCAATGGATCTCTTTTCCTGCATCTTCTTTTTTTTCTATTGAATGTACCTGCAATGCAATGAAGCCACTTGCTGTTTTATCGTCTATCAGATAGGCGCATGGAATCCCATTTACCCATGTTCTCATGGTATTGCCAATACATTCTATTCTGTAGTGGTTCCAATCAGTTGGCTTAAATGCTTTTTTCGCAGCTGTATTGTACTCAAGTGAGTATAGCCACCCTCTTCTTGATTCATCATAGATGCCACCGCTCCAAGCCCTGGCTGAAGGGTCTATCTCCATTTGGTATCCATATACGACTTCACCCTCTGTGGGGTTGCCAAGAATATTTGTCTCGTGTGTAACTTCACTTCTGAATTGAATGCCAGAATTCATGTTTCCTGAAAGCTTTAGGTCCAGCTCCAAGATGAAATCTCCATAAGGATTATCTGTGGCAAGAAATGAATTCTTTTCTCCAAAGACTGTTGTGCCAATGATTTCTTCACCTTTTACTTGGTATTTGGCGTTGCCCTCCAGTTGCTTGAACCCAGTAAGGTCTTTGCCGTTAAATAGCGAATGCCATTCGTTATTCTTTTGTTGAGCATTTGCTCCAATGGCAATGACTATGGAGAAGATCAGGACTATTGATTTGTTCATCATTCTAATTTATCTAATTGGTAATCCTCGAAACTTTATTTTCTTTGGAACTCCCTTGAGTTTCTTTTAAAATATATTAGTAATTGAGAAATTCATCTATCTCTTTTATTGTTCCATGCCTCTTAGTATTCCCATCTGCAATCCCCTGAGTTCTGAGAGACCACGCATTCTTCCTATGCAGGAGTAGCCTGGGTTGGTTACTTTTTTTAGGTCATCCATCATTTGGTGCCCATGATCTGGTCTAAATGAAATCTGATACGATGCCTTTTGTTGAATGATGAGCAATTCTTTGAGTACGGCATACATGTCGTTATCGCCTCCTAGGTGATCGTCTTCATAGAAGTTGCCCTGCTTATCTTTTTTTACATTCCTAAGGTGAACAAAGTGAATTCTATTGCCAAGTGTTTTTGCCATGGCGGGTAGATCATTGTCTGGATTTGCCCCTAATGACCCGGTGCAGAAGCAGATGCCATTGCTCTTGTTTGGAACTGCATTGAGAATGTATTCCAGGTCTTCCTGATTTTTTACGATTCGAGGAAGTCCCAAAATATCACAAGGAGGATCATCCGGATGAATGGCAAGCTCCAATCCAAGCTCATCACAAAGCGGAGTAATTTGTTGTAAGAAGTATACCAGGTTATTTCTCAGGTCTGCTGAAGTAATGTGATCATACCGCGCCAGTTTTTTTCTCATTGCCTCCACCGTGATTTTTTCTTCTCCAGGGATGCCAAACATGACAACGCCGGCAAGATCACTTAATGCTTTCTCACTGTATTCGGCATATCTTTTTTTAGCTTCACTCAGTATAGCGGAAGCGTAGTCTTTTTCTGCATTATTCCGCTGCAGGATGTATAAGTCAAATACTGCAAGGTCAACCCAGTTGAAATAAAGCGCTTTTGATCCATCAGGCATCACGTAGTCGAGGTTGGTTCTCGTCCAATCATTCACCGGCATGAAATTATACGTAATCACCCGCAGCCCGGCTTTAGCAAGGTTACTCAAGCTCTCTTTATACTGATTAATCCATTTTTCATAGTCGCCTGACTTGGTCTTGATTTCTTCGTGAATGGTTACACTCTCCACAACATCCCAAGTAAGTCCATAAGATTCAATCAGATTTTTTCGCTCGATAATTTCTTCATAAGGCCACACTTCTCCATGTGGGATGTGATGCAAGGCCGTAACTATTCCAACAGCACCTGTTTGCTTAACATCTTGTAATGTTACCGGATCATTTGGTCCAAACCACCTCCATGTTTGTCTAAGTTCTTTCATGATTTAACTTTTTACTGCCTCTTATTCTGTTGATCTTTTATTTTTTTACTAATCTTAATGAAAGGCCACCACTGGCCTTCAAATCAAAAGAAAGTGTTTGATTTGACTTTACAGTCCGCTGTTCAACCTTAACATGGGTAGCGGTTTTTATTTCCGAACCACCATCTGAATAGATATAGGCTGTATAGGAGGCATTGTTATCCAAAAATGATAAGGGTATTTTTATTGACCTGGCCTCACTATTTGTTATGGCGCCAATATACCACTCATTTCCACTTCGTCTTGCCACTGTAATGTGTTTGCCAATCTCTCCTTGCAATACTTTTGTGTCGTCCCAGGTTGTTGGCAGATTGTCCCATAATTCTATTTCAGGTTCTCCATTGTATTTATCAGGACCATCATAGCAATAAAGAGGAGGTAGCGGATTAAAGAATACAATAGGCAAGGATAAGCGATGGGCAAAAGTTGTACCGGTTGTACCGAAATACGCTAACGTGAAATCAGCTGGACCTGCAATAAAACGAGTAAAGGCTAAATGAGTATCATGGGTTGCGTCTGGAGTCATTTCACTCAAAATGCCTTCTGCTGATATTAAGTTAGGATATGTTCTGCTATACCCTGTTGGTCTATACTCATCATGTACATCAACCAACATTTCATATTTAGCACATTTTCTAATCGCTTCATGCAACCAAGTTGTCCAGTATTGAGAACCCACTTGGACAAAACCAAATTTGATTCCTTTGATCCCCCATTTCTTATATAAAGGCAATATATCATCCAACTGCCGCGCTAAATGTTTTTGATTGACATAA